>CAWDIO010000008.1:0-448559 GCA_963802385.1 uncultured Acidimicrobiales bacterium
GCACCGTGCGGCTCGCTGGGGCCGACGTCGGCCGGCTCACGGACGTCGACATCACCGCTGCGTGCGGGACCGACGCCGTGCGTGGGGTCGAGACCGTGGCGGTCGTCACCTTCGTCGAAGGCTTGGGCGACCCGCCGGTGGATGCGCACGACGTCTACTTGCGCCTCCAGTTGCTCTCCCCACCGGCTGGTGGCGCCGCACGGGGCCGACCTGACCAACGTGTTCGGCCTGTTGACGAACGTCGTCTGGACCACGGTCGGCCCTTGCCCGGTGGAGGATTTCGAGCGCCGGCGGGCGGCGATCCGGGCGGCCGGCCGCCAGGTGCAGGTGCTGGGGGTGGACAAGTTTCCCCGCATGACCGACTACGTCGTCCCCGAGGGTGTCCGCATCGCGGACGCCGACCGTGTCCGGCTCGGTGCCCACCTCGCGAGCGGGACCACCGTCATGCACGAGGGCTTCGTCAACTTCAACGCCGGCACGCTGGGACCGTCGATGGTCGAGGGGCGCATCAGCCAGGGCGTCGTCGTGGGCCCTGGCTCCGACCTGGGGGCGGCTCGTCGATCAGGGCACGCTGTCCGGGGGAGGCAAGGAGGTGATCCGCGTGGGCGAGCGGTGCCTCATCGGCGCCAACGCCGGCATCGGCATCTCGCTGGGGGATGACTGCACGGTCGAGGCGGGCCTCTACGTCACGGCCGGCACGCGGGTGAGCCTGCCCGATGGCACGGTCACGAAGGCGCTCGAGCTGAGCGGCCGGAGCGGTCTGCTGTTCCGGCGCAACAGCACGTCAGGCGCGGTCGAGGTGCTGCCCCGTCGTGGCGATGCGGGCGGCTTGAACGACGCCCTGCACAGCAACGACTAACCGCGCTCGTCCCACGGCAGCTCGAGGTCGCTGCGGGACCAGTCCACGGGCGAGCGCAACGACTGCGGATCGCCCGGCCGGGACAGTGGCTCGGTGGGGGCCGACCCGTCGGGCGTTCCCGCCTGAACCCGCGTGGGCGCAGGGCCGAGCAGCGTCGCTTCTTGCGCTCCTGGCCGCGTCTCGGCGGCCGCTCCGGTCGATGCCACGGCGCGGGTGCCCGCAGCGGGCGGCGACGCTCCGGACCCCGGGGCGACCGGTCGCACCGCGCCGGGGCTCCCCCATCCGGCGTGCGAGGTAGCGGCGCCCGCCCCGGCCACCAGCGTTGGGGGCTGAACGGGCACGGTCGCCGCCTCCGGCCCCGCCGGCACCGCGGGACCGGTGGACGGGACCGGTACGGGCGTGACCCCGGCGGCCGTCGACGAGGGCACGCCAGCGGACGCGACGGGCACCGCCTGACACCCCGGGGCGTCGACGAGGACACGGTCGCGGACCCGACACTCACTGGCGTGACGCCAGGGGGCCTCGACGAGGACACGGCCGCGGAAGGAACGGGCACCTGCGTGACGCCCCAGGGGGTCGACGCGAACGCGGCAGTGGACCCGACAGGCACCGGCGTGACGCCGGGAGGCGTCGACGAGCACGCGGCAGTGGACCCGACAGGCACCGGCGTGGCGCCAGGAGGCGTCGACGAGGACGCGGCCGCGGGTGCGACAGGCACGGGCGTGACGCCGGAGGCCGTCGACGGGCGCGGGCTTGCCGATGGGGCGGGCATTGGCGAGGTGGGCTGGCCGACCTGAGGTCTGAGGCCGGCCGCCGGGGTGGGTGTCGCGGTGCGGAGCGGAGTTGTCGTTGGGGAGCGGGGGTCGGCGACTGGCCATCCGGGGGCGGTGGGCCACGTCGCGGGGGTGGGTTGGTAGCCCGCGACGAGGGATCCGGGCGTGGCTGCCGGGGTGGGGCTGTGCCAGCCCGGGGCGATCGGGGTGGGGGGCCATCCGACCGGGACCTGGACGGTGGCCAGGCGCCGGCGACTGCGGCCTCGGGCCACGCCTACCGTGATCGCCACCACGATGCCGGCGGCGATCCCGGCCAGCAGCAGGATGATGCCTCCCACCACTCCGCCGAAGAGTCCGGTGACCGCCTGGGCGCTCACGTCGCCCATGCCGCGGCCCACTGCGATCGTCGAGTCGGGGGCGCCGGCGACCGTGACCCGGAAGGTGCCCGGCTGGTCGGCACGGAACGTGTAGATCCCGCGTCCCTCCAGGGTGCCCTGGTCGTAGGAGACGAAGCTGTCGTATGGCGAGGCCTCGACGGGCTGGCCCGCCGGGTCCGTCACCACCACCTCGGGCGGCTGGATGGCGCCGCCCGGGTCCGACGCTCCGGGGAACTCCTGGTAGATCGAGTAGCCGCCCGGGTCCTCGATCGCCACCTCCACCACCCCGGGGACGGCGGTGCGGTCGAACGAGCGCACCGCGGCCAGGGCGTCGTCGACGCCCTTGGCGGCTACCGCCAGCCCGGCGAGGATGCCACCCAGCGCGAGCGCGGCCGCGGCCGCGTACCACCAGCCCGACGGCCGCACCTTCCGGTCGTACACGGTTCCTGCCACCGGGATCAGTGTGATCAGCTCGGAGCGGGGCGCGCATGGGGGACATCCCCTGCGCTGACCCCCAGCCGCTGTGCTGCCAGCTCCAAGCGGTCGTCGGGCTGGACGGCGGCGATGCGCACATGGCCCGAGCCGGCGGGGCCGTAGAACTCTCCGGGCGAGGTCACCACGCCGGCCTCCGCCGCCAGGCGCTTGGCCAGCCCCACGCGTCGCCACCCGGGGCCGGCGCCCAGAGGTAGAACGCACCGGCGGGCTGCGGGCACACCACGTCCAGGGCGGCCAGCATGCCGGCCAGGAGGGACAGGCGCCGCCGGTAGACCTCACGCTGCTCGTCGACGTGGGCGTCGTCGGCGAAGGCGGCGACCGCGGCGGCCTGGACCGGGCCGGGCACCATGAACCCCGCGTGCTTGCGGACCTCGGACAGGTAGCGCACCAGGTCCGGGTCGCCGGTGTAGAAGCCCGCTCGGACGCCCGCCAGGTTGGAGCGCTTGGAGAGCGAGTGGACGGCGACCACGCCCTCCAGCCCCTCGGAGACGATGGTGCGCGGCGGGCCCTGCCAGGTGAACTCGATGTAGCACTCGTCGGACAGCACCGGGACGCCGTGGGCACGGCCCCAGGCGGCCGCGGCCGGCAGGTCCACCAGCTCGCCCGTGGGGTTGCCCGGGCAGTTCACCCACAGGCACAGGGCGCGGGCTGCGTCGGCCGGGTCGATGGCGTCGAGCGAGCCGCACGGCACCGCCCGGCAGCCCGCCAGGGTGGCGCCCATGGCATAGGACGGGTAGCTGATCTCCGGGAACAGGACCGTGTCCCGGCTCGGCGTGCGCAGCCGCAGCCAGTGGGGCACGCCGGCGACGAACTCCTTGGTCCCCACGCAGGCTGCCACGTGCGCGGGATCGACCGTGACGCCGAAGCGGCGGGCCAGCCAGCCGGTCGCCGCAGCGCGGAAGTCGGGCGTGCCCACCGAGGCGGGATAGCCCCGCTCGGCGCCCGATCCGGCGAGCGCCTCGATCACGGCGGGGGGCGGCGGGTCGCACGGCGTGCCGATCGACAGGTCGACGGCGCCGCCCGGCAGCGCCTCGGCCATCCCCACCAGCTCGGCGAGGCGGTCGTAGGGATAGGGCGGCGGCACGAAGCCTTCGGGTTCGCTCACGGACACCTCGCTCAGGGCACGACGAACTCGCGGAACCGCCCGACCGTAATGTCGTCGAAGCGCCCGCGGATGTGCATGCCCCCCTCACCGGGGGACTCGCCCAGCACCTCGCCCGCCCGGTGTGCGGCGGCCAGCACGTCGCCCCGCTCGTAGGGGATCACCAGCTCCACCACCGGGGTCAGCGAGCGCAGCCGGTCGCCGACCGTCGCCAGCAGCCGCTCTACCCCGTCGCCGGTGGTGGCGCTGAGGGCGACCGACCCCTCGTACGCCTGGACCAGGCGCTCGGCCGGCCCGGGGGCCAGGTCGGACTTGTTGAAGGCGAGCAGCTCGGGCACCTGGCCGGCGCCGATGTCGCCCAGCACCTCCCGCACCGCGCGGATGTTGCCGGACACGTCGGGCGCGCTGGCGTCGACCACGTGGACCAGCAGGTCGGCGTCGACGGCCACGTCCAGGGTGGACTTGAACGCCTCCACCAGCTGGTGGGGCAGCTTGCGGATGAATCCGACCGTGTCGGTGACCAGCACCCGCTCCCCGCCCGGCAGCGCCAGCCGGCGGGTGGTGGCGTCGAGCGTGGCGAACAGGCGGTCCTCCACCAGCACGCCGGCATCGGTCAGCCGGTTGAGCAGCGTCGACTTCCCGGCGTTCGTGTACCCGACGATGACGATCCGGTGGAGGTGGCTCCGCCGTGACGCCTTGCGCTGGGTGGTCCGGTGGCGCTCGATGTCGCGCAGGTCGCCCTCGAGCTTGTGGATGCGGCGCACGATCCGCCGCCGGTCGACCTCGAGCTGGGTCTCGCCCGGGCCGCGGGTGCCGATGCGGGCCCCGCCCGCGGCCGACATGCCGCCCGCCTGCTGTGACAGCGCGCCCGCCTGGCGCCGCAGCCGGGGCAGGCGGTAGCGCAGCTGGGCCAGCTCGACCTGGGCCTTGCCCTCCTGGCTGTGGGCGTTCTGGGCGAAGATGTCGAGGATCACCGCGGTGCGGTCGATCGCGGTGCGCCCCAGCAGCCGCTCCAGGTTGTACTGCTGGGCCGGGGTGAGCTCGTTGTCGAACACGACCGTGTCGCAGTCGGTGGCCTCGGCGATCTCCCGCAGCTCCTCGGCCTTGCCCTTGCCCACGTAGGTGGGCGGGTCCGGCGAGTCCCGGCGCTGGGTCACCCGACCGACCTCGTCGGCACCGGCGGTGTCGATGAGCAGGGCCAGCTCGTCGAGCGAGATCTCGGTCTCCTCGACGGTGCCGGGATGCACGGTCACGCCCACCAGGACGATCTTCTCCCGGAAGGACCGTTCGATCAGCGCCACGGCCACTCCCCCAGCTCCACCGCGCCGACGTAGGTGGCGGGCCCGCGCAGGACCACGTCCCGGGCGTCGGGCCCCAGCGTCACGACGGCGTCGCCCCCGGGCATGGCCACCGGGACGGGGTCGTCGACCAGGCCCCAGACGCGGGCCGCCGCGGCCGACGCGCAGGCCCCGGTCCCGCACGCCTGCGTCAGGCCCACGCCCCGCTCGTAGCTGCGTATGGCGATGCCGGGCGCGGCCGCGGTGAGGAGGTGGACGTTGGCGCCGCCCGGCACCTTGGCGTTGACCGCCTCGCCCAGCGCCACCAGGTCGATCTCCTCGGGCAGCGGACCGGGACCGCCCGGGCCCACCTCCAGCACGATGTGGGGGTTGCCCGTGTCGACCCGCAGGCCTCGCGTGAGCGGGCCGCCGGTCCACTCGGCGGCGTCGCCTTGGACGGTGGCCGGGCCCATGGCCACGGACAGGTCGAGGGTCACCGGCCCCAGGGGCTCGCCCACGCTCACCGTGCGCAGGCCCGCGTCGGTGGCGACGACCACGTCGTCACGCTCCTCCACGCCCGGCCAGCCCAGCACCAGCGCCTGAACCAGGCAGCGGATGCCGTTGCCGCTCATCTCCGCCGGCGAGCCGTCGGCGTTGCGCAGCTCCATGCGGACGCGCGCCGGCCCCTCGCCGGTGGCCGGCGTCGCCCGGATCACGCCGTCGGCGCCGATGCCGGTGCGGCGGGCGCACAGGGCGCGCGCCACCTCCGGGTCGAGGGGATGGGAGGCGTCGGGATCGAGCACGACCAGGAAGTCGTTGCCCAACCCGTGGTGCTTCGTCAAACGCATGTCGGCGACCAGTCTGCCCCACCACGGCACGGACCCGGCGCCGATTACCCCTGCCCGGGCCCGAGCTCCGCCCGCTCGGCCCGCAGGCCGGGGAGCAGCGCCAGCGGATCGTCGAGCGCATGGAGCCAGCGGATCCGGGGATCGCGCCGGAACCAGGAGTGCTGGCGCCGGGCGAAGCGGCGCGTGCGGCGGACGGCGACGTCCAGCGCCTCGTCCAGCGACACGCCCGTGGTGAGATGTTCGATCAGCTCGGCGTAGCCCAGCGCCTGGCGCGCGGTGCGGGACATGCCCTCCGGCGCGGCCAGAAGGGCCCGGGTCTCCTCCAGGAACCCGTCTTCCATCTGCTGGTGGTAGCGCGCCTCGACCCGACGAGCCACCACTTCGTGGGGCAGCGCCACACCCACCTGGTGGAACCGGGTCGGCGGGTAGACGTCGAGGCCCGGCCCGTAGGACGAGAACGGGCGGCCGCTGCCCAGCGTCACCTCCAGGGCCCGGACCACCCGCCGGCGGTTGGTGGGCTCCATGCGGGCGGCCGCCCGCGGGTCGAGCTCGGCCAGCCGGCGATGGAGGGCGGGCGTGTCGGGGTCGGCCTCCACCTCGGCCCTGACCTCGGGGAAGCGCCCGGGCACGTCGAGGTCGTCCACCACCGCCCGCAGGTAGAGGCCCGTGCCCCCCACCAGCAGGGCGCGCCTCCCCCGGGCCTCGATGTCGGACAGGGCGGCCCGGGCCGCGGCTGCATAGCGGCCCAGCGTGTAGTCCTCCCACGCGTCGGCCACGTCGAGCAGGTGATGGACCACCTCGGCCCGCTCCTCGGGGCTGGGCTTGGCCGTTCCTACGTCCATGCCCCGATAGACCTGCATCGAGTCGACCGAGACGATCTCCAGGCCCGGGTCCTCGCGGGCGAGCGCCAGCGCCAGCGCCGACTTGCCCGACGCGGTGGTGCCCACCAGCGCGAGATGGCGGGGGCGCTCCGTCACTGGCGTCCGACGCTACCCGCGGTCCGGCCCGGGCCGGACCTTTGGCCCTTTCCGCGCGGCCGCGGCGCGCCTAGGGTCGTGACCAGGTAGGAGACCCACCACCCGGCACGGGAGGAGGTGGCGATGGAGGCGCACATCGGTGACCACGTGGTCGTCGAGGGGGCCAAGGTCGGCCAGGCTCGGCGACGGGGCGAGGTACTCGAGATCCTGCACGGCACCGGCGGCGCCCGCCTGCGGGTGCGGTGGGACGGCGACCAGCACGAGAGCGTGATCGTGCCCGGCCCGGACCTGCGCGTCGAGGCCGGCGACGGCGCGGGCGTCGACCGGTCATCGCTGCGCATCGAGGTCACCATGACCGAGGACGCCGACCATTGCGAGGCGGTGGCCCGCATCCGCGTGCGCGACCGCGAGTTCTCCGGCTGGGGCCGCGCCCGGCGCAACCCGTCCGATCCCGAGATGCCCGTCGTGGGCGAGGAGCTCGCAGTCGCCCGCGCCCTGTCCGAAGTGTCACACCAGCTCGTCGTGGCTGCGGCCGACTCGCTCGAGTCGGCGCTCGGCCGCCCGGTGGCGCTGCACGTCTGAGCGCCACACCGAAGATCGCGGTCGCCCGGCTCCGCTCAAGCCCTGACCGGCAGCCGTAGCACCCATGTGGTGCCGGCAAGCGTTGGCCGGGCGACCGTGTTCTCCGGCCGCGGTTCCCCGTGCCCGCGGCCCGCCGGGCTAGGGGTGAAGGTCCTTCGCGTAGCAGAGCGAGAGCGGGTCGTCCTTGAACTCGCCGTAGGGCGGGATCAAGTGGTACCCGGCCGTCTCGTAGAGCGCGATGGCCTCGGGCTGGCGGGTGCCGGTCTCCAGCTGGACCCGTCGGTAGCCGAGCGCGCGGGCCGCGTCCTCCAGCCGGGCGAGCAGGGCACGGCTCACGCCGCGGCGGCGGGCCTCGGGACGCGTGTACATCCGCTTGATCTCCGCGAGCCCGGGGGTGCCGTCGAGCGCCGCCCGAAGCGCGCCGCAGCCCACCGGATCGCCGTCGATGCGGGCCACCAGGAATGTCCCGGCCGGCGGCGTGACCTGCTCGGGACGGACGGTCCAGACGGCCGCCTCCTCGGGATCGTCGCCGTCCGCACCGCCGACGTCGCCGTAGCGGACGTCGATGTCGGCGGCCAGGCCCGCCACCAGGTCGGCGGCCGCGGGGCCTTCGTACGGCTCGGGGGTAACCACGACGACGCCCGGGGCGACCGGCGCGCCCACCGTGTGCTCGCTGGTCATGCGACCGTGAGCGGGATGCGGGTCTTGTGGCGGGCCGTGGCGGTGACGCCGAGCAGCTCGCCGGTCAGGTGGTGGGCGCGGCGCCGGTGACCCGCACCCGGGCGTAGGTGCCGGGGCGCAGCGGCTCGGGTGCCGGGAAGTGGACCAGCTTGTTCTGCTCGGTGCGGCCGGTCGTGATCTCTGCGTGCTTGCGGGACGGGCCTTCGACGAGGACCTCCTCCACCTGGCCGATCCGGGCGCGGTGGCGGGCCAGGGCCGAGCGCTCGACCACGACCCGCAGGCGCTCGAAGCGCTCGGCGCACACCTGCGGGCGCCACGAACTCGTCGACCCGGGCCGCCGCCTCGGTGCCGGGCCGGGGGCTGAAGATGAAGGTGTAGGCGCTGTCGTAGCGGGCCTCGGCCACCACGGCCAGGGTCTGCTCGAAGTCGTCGTCGGTCTCGCCCGGGAAGCCGACGATGATGTCGGTGGTCACCGCCAGGCCCGGCATGGCGGCCCGGGCCGCGGCCAGCCGCTCGAGGTAGCGCTCGGCGGTGTAGCCCCGGTGCATGGCGGCCAGCACGCGGTCGCTGCCCGCCTGGAGCGGCAGGTGGAGGTGCTCGCACACCTCCGGGACCTCGGCCATGGCCGCGATGGTCTCGGGGCGCAGGTCCTTGGGGTGGGGGCTGGTGTAGCGGACCCGGCGGATGCCCTCGACGGCCCCCACTGCGCGGAGCAGGTCGGCGAACAGCGGCCGGACCCGCACCGCCTCGCCGGCCTGCCGGCGGGCCAGTGTGAGGTCGCGGCCGTAGCTGTTCACGTTCTGGCCCAGCAGCGTCACCTCGGTGACCCCGTCGGCGGCCAGCGCCCGGACCTCGCCCACGATGTCGTCGAACGGCCGGCTGATCTCCCGGCCCCGCACCGCGGGCACGATGCAGAACGCGCACGAGTTGTCGCACCCGATCTGGATGGTGACCCAGCCCGCATAGGGCACCTCCCGGCGAGCGGGCAGGGCGCTGGGGAAGCTCTCGTGGTCCTCGGCCGCCGTCTCCTCCAGGATCTCGACCAGCGAGCGGCCGGCCCCGCGCTGCTCGCCCACCAGCTCCGCGGCCCGGTGCACGTTGTGGGTGCCGAACACGACGTCGACGTGGGGTGCCCGCTCGACGATGAGGTCGCGGTCCTTCTGGGCGAGGCAGCCGCCGACCACGATCTGCATGTCCGGCCGGCGCTGCTTGAGCGCCTTGAGCTGGCCGAGGTTGCCGTACAGCTTGTTGTCGGCGTTCTCGCGGATGCAGCAGGTGTTGAGCACGACCACGTCGGCATCGTCCACGCTCGCGGCCGGGCGCAGCCCGTCGGCCTCCAGCAGGCCGGCGATGCGTTCGGAGTCGTGCTCGTTCATCTGGCACCCGAAGGTGCGCACCACGTAGGTCTTGTCGGCCATCGCAGCCAGCCAGGCTAGGCGAGCGGGGCCGGGATCAGTCGAGCGAGATCGGCCGGGCGGGATCAGCCGCGGCGGCATCAGCCGGGCGGGATCAGTCGATCGAGATCGGTTCGTCGTCGAGGGCGGACATGACGTCGCCGCCTCCGGCACCGTCGCCCGCGCCGGGGTCGAGGGCCGGGGTGGACGGCGTGCCGACGCCGAGCTGGGAGCGGATGCGCTCGGAGATCTCGACCATGATCTCGGGGTGCTCGGCCAGGAACAGCTTGGCGTTCTCGCGGCCCTGGCCGAGCTGCTCGCCGTCGTAGGTGTACCAGGCACCCGACTTCTTCACGAGGCCCATGTCGACGCCCACGTCGAGCAGCGAGCCCTCGCGGCTGATGCCCTTGCCGTACATGATGTCGAACTCGGCTCTGGCGGAAGGGCGGGGCGCACTTGTTCTTGACGACCTTGACCCGGGTGCGGTTGCCCACCACCTCGACGCCGTCCTTGATCGACTCGATGCGGCGGATGTCGAGCCGGACCGACGAGTAGAACTTGAGCGCCCGGCCGCCCGGCGTGGTCTCGGGCGAGCCGAACATCACGCCGATCTTCTCGCGGAGCTGGTTGATGAAGACGGCGATGGTGCGGGAGCGGTTGAGGTTGGCGGTGAGCTTGCGCAGGGCCTGGGACATGAGCCGGGCCTGCAGGCCGACGTGGGTGTCGCCCATCTCGCCCTCGATCTCGGCCCGGGGCGTGAGGGCCGCCACCGAGTCGATGACCACCACGTCGATGGCCCCGGAGCGGACCAGCATGTCGGTGATCTCGAGCGCCTGCTCACCCGTGTCGGGCTGGGAGATCAGCAGCTCGTCGACGTCGACCCCGATGGCGCGGGCGTAGACCGGGTCGAGCGCGTGCTCGGCGTCGATGTAGGCGCAGATGCCGCCGTTGCGCTGCGCCTCGGCCACCACGTGCAGGGCCAGCGTGGACTTGCCCGACGACTCGGGGCCGTAGATCTCGGTGACCCGGCCCCGGGGCAGGCCCCCGATGCCGAGCGCCAGGTCGAGGGCCAGGGCGCCGGTCGAGATCGACTCGATCGCCATGGTGCCCTTCTCGCCCATCTTCATGACCGAGCCCTTGCCGAACTGCTTCTCGATCTGGCTGAGGGCCATCTCGAGGGTCTTCTGACGGTCCACCGGTGCGGTCCTTTCTGCGGTGGGTGCGAACTGTGCGACGAGCAGAACGATAAGGAGGGGGTGTGACACTTTCGGGGGCTGTGACACTTTTCGGCCTGTGACACCTTCGGCCACAGGCCGTGCCTCGTCGGGATGACACGACTGTAGTTTCGAACAACTGTTCGTTCAAGGACCCCGGGGATTCAGCGCAGGCGGCGCACGTGGACGTCGTCGTAGCGGGCGCCCTGGGGGCCCAGCCGGCTGCGGACCAGGCGCACGGCCCGGACGGCGAAGCGGGCGGAGATCGGCTCGCCCAGCAGGTCGCGGAGCGGCCCCCGGGTGACCCGGGCCAGGGTGAGGTGGCCGTGGAACGGCCGGGGCTCCGGCGGCCGGCCGAAGCCGGCGGTGGCGGCCACCACCCCGGCCGCCAGGTCGTCGAGGCCCGCCACCGGCACGCACACCACCCGGCGGCCGAGCGGGGTGGCCTCGGGGCCGAGCACGGCCGTGGCCCGGGCCAGGGGCGCGGCGTCGAGGGCCTCGGCCACCGGGGCGGGATCGGGCACCTCGCCGAGGAAGCGCAGGGTGACGTGCCACTGGTCGCGGGTGGTCCAGCGGACCCCGGGGCGCTCCGGCCGGCGCAGGGCGGCCACGTCGTCCAGCACGGCGCTCGGCGGCAGGATCGCGACGAACAGCCGCATCCGCACAGCCTGCCACCGGTGTAGGGCGGCGATGAGGCACCCGGGGCGCGGACCCGCGGCGACGACGAGGCACCCGAGGCACCCGGGGCGACGGGCACGTGGGGCGGATTCCCACGGGCCGCCGGCGGCAGAGAGCGAGGCCCGACGAGCGATCCGGCACCCGGGGAACGATCGGGCCCACGTGAGGACGCCGACAGGGCGGAAGAAAGCGGACCCGACGAAGGCGAGCCCACCGCAGAGTGGACTCGCACGATGGGGGGCGCCGACGGGAAAGCGGCGCGAACCGGCGCGACGGCAGCCAGGGAGCGGACTCCACGACGGAACGCCAGGCGGCCGAGAGCGACGCCCGGCCAGGGCGACCGACCCGCGGGAGCGAGTGTGTGCGCAGGACCATCGGCGTAGGCGACGATGCGCGACATACGACCGCGCTCCCGCGCGAGGCAGGCGAGTTGCGTCACGGGGCGTGCGTGCGTCACGCTCGTGGGGTGGCGAGCACTAGCTGGGGCGATGGCCCGCCGCCCTCGGGCGGCGTCCTGGAACGAGTGAAGACCTTCCTGGCGACCCCTCGGGGCCGCGCGATCGCGGGCGGGGTGGCGGTGGTGGTCATCGCCTCCGCGGCGCTGATCACCACCCAGGTGACGTCGTCGGGGTCGACGCCGACCACCACCACGACCACCACCACGACGACCACGACGACCACGGCGCCGCCCACCACTCCCCCGCCTCCTCCGCCGCCGGTGTACCCGCTGACCGGGCTGCCGGTCGTCGACCCCGCGGTGGCGGCCCGGCCGGCGCTGGCCGTGAAGATCGACAACGTCGAGCCCGACTCCCGGCCCCAGATCGGCCTCAACCAGGCCGACGTCGTGTACGAGGAGCGGGTCGAGGGGGCCGTCACCCGGTTCATGGCCGTGTTCCACTCGGCCGAGGCCGTGCCCGTGGGGCCCGTGCGGTCGGCGCGGACCTCGGACATCGGGTTGTTCAAGCCGCTGGGGCAGCCGATGTTCGCCTGGTCGGGGGCCAACCCGACGTTCGCCTCCCGGGTGCGGGACGCGGGCATGATCGACGTCGGCTACGACGCGGCCACCTCGCAGTACCACCGGGAGCGAGGCCGCCGGGCGCCCCACAACCTGATGCTCAACTCGACCATGGAGATGTTGGGCCGCCGGCTACGGGGGCACCACCCCGCCCCAGCTGTTCGACTACCGGGCGCCGGGCGAGGCGCCGGTCGGGGGCACGCCCATCACCGGCGTCAACATCGTGTTCGCGCTCGGGGCGGGCTCGGCGCCGGTCGACTACACTCTGGAACGGGGCCGGGTGGGCCCGCAGCCAGTCGGGCACGCCCCACGTCGACGCCCTCGGCGAGCAGGTGGCGCCCGAGAACGTGATCGTGTCGTTCACGCCCTACGCCAGCAGCGACGTCACGGACCAGTTCGGCGTGCCCATCCGGGAGGCGCAGACGGTGGGCCAGGGCGACGCCTGGGTGCTGACCGGCGGGCAGATCATCGACGCCCGCTGGTCGAAGCCGTCGCTGGAGGCGCCGACGCAGTACCTGGATGCCGCGGGCCAGCCGGTGCGGCTCACGCCCGGGCGCACCTGGGTGGCCCTGGCCGAGCCGGGCACCACCACCGTCTGGCGCTGACCGCCGGCCCCGAGCGGCCCAGCCGCAGCGGGAGAGGGCGCGGCGGAACAGGTCGAGGAGGGAGATGCAGGCGAACTGGCGGACCCGGGCGCGGTCGCCGGGGAGGCCGGCCATGACCGTGACGGGATCCCGGTCCGGGAGGGCCACGGCCATGAAGACCGTGCCCGGGGGCTGGCCCTCCTGGCTGTCGGGGCCGGCCACGCCGGTGACCGCCAGGCCGACGTCTGCGCCCAGCAGGGCGCGGACGCCCGTGGCCATGGCGGCGGCGGCTTCGGCCGAGACGACCGGGCCCGCGGGGACGTCCAGGACCCGGTACTTCACGTCGGAGGCGTAGGAGACGACACCGCCCCGGAACCAGTCGCTGGCGCCGGGGACGTCGACCAGGCGGGACGCCACCAGGCCGCCGGTCAGCGACTCGGCGACCGCCAGGGTGAGGCCGCGGGCCCGCAGCAGGCCGGCGACGGCGTGCTCCATCGTCTCCTCGTCCACGCCGAACACGATGTCGCCGATCAGGTCGCGCACGATCCGGTCCTCGGACTCGATCAGGCGGGCCGCGGCCTCCTCGTCCGGGGCCTTGACCGTGATGCGCACCTTCAGCCCCTCGATGCCGCTGGCCAGGAAGGCGAGCGTGGGGGCTCCGGGCCCGGCCGAGTCGAGCGCCTCCATGTGGTCGGCCAGCTTCTCGGCCAGCCCCGACTCGCTGTCGCCCCAGGTCCGCAGCGTGCGGGAGCGGATCACGGCGACCGTGCCCGGCCCGGCGGGCCAGGTCGGGCAGCACGGCGCCGGCCACGATCTCGTGCAGCTCGTAGGGGACGCCCGGCAGGGCGTAGATCACCTTGTCGCCCACCGGGCAGATCAGGCCGGGGGCGGTGCCGGGCTGCGGGTCGGCGATGGCGGTCGCGCCCTCGGGGACCAGCGCCTGGCGCATGTTGTTGGCCGGCATGCGGCGGCCCCGGGCGGCGAAGCGCTCCAGGATGCGGTCGGCCACGTCGTCGTCGGGGACCAGCGCCACCCCCATCACCTTGGCGATGGCGTCCCGGGTGATGTCGTCCTGGGTGGGACCGAGCCCGCCGCACACGATGACCGCGTCGGCCCGGCTCAGCGCCAGGGCCAGCGCGTCGACGATGCGGTCGAGGTTGTCGCCCACCGTCTGGCCGTGGGTGACGTCGATGCCCGCCAGGGCCAGCTGCTCGCCCAGCCAGGCCGAGTTGGTGTCGACGATCTGGCCGAGCAACAGCTCGGTGCCGACGGCCACGATCTCGCAACGCATAGCTGCCCGCTCTCCCGTTCCTACGACCTACGACGGCTTGACCCGGACGCCCGCCGTGGCGGTCGCCCGGCTGCCCTCCATCAGGTACTGCGCCCCCGTGACCAGGGTCAGCCCCGTCGCCAGCCAGAGCGCCGTGCTCGCCAGCCACGACTGGTGCTCGGCGATGGGCGGGGCCAGCGCCATGCCCACCGCCACCGCCTGGACCACCGTCTTCACCTTGGCCCAGAAGCGGGCGGGCACGGCCAGGCCCTGGCGCCCCCAGTAGGACCGGAAGGCCGAGATGGCCAACTCGCGCACGGTGATCAGCCCCACCGGCAGCCACCAGAACCCACCGTCGGCCACGATCGCCCACATGGCCCCCAGGACCAGCGCCTTGTCGGCCAGCGGGTCGAGGAAGGCGCCCGAGCGCGTCGTGCCCATGCGCCGGGCCAGCCAGCCGTCGAGCCCGTCGGTGGAGGCCAGCACGATCCACAGGGCCAGCACGCCGTACGACGGGCCTATCTCCAGGATGAGCAGGCACAGGAGCGGGGCCAGCACCAGGCGAGCGATGGTGACGGCGTTGGCCGGGGTGGCCAGGGCCGAGGGTCCGAAGGACGAGGTCTCCACCGCGCCGCCTACACCGGGCGACGCTTCGAGGTCGGGGCCGGCTGCGCCGTGCACCATCACCTTGGCCAGCTCGCCCACCGGGAGGTCGTCGGGGACGGCCACGATGCCGTCGATCTCGGGCGCCTCCCGGTGGCTGCGGGCCACGCCCGGCGCGTCCACCAGCACCTCGGCCACCGTGCCGATCAGCCGGTCGCGGTGGCGGGCGGTGATGGCGTCCTGCATCTCGCGCAGCTCGGCCAGCCGCTCGTCGACCAGGCCGGGATCGACGGCGCCGTCGAGGCCGGCCGCGTAGGTGCCCTCCTCGGCGCTGTAGGCGAAGAAGCCGGCCCAGTCGAGGTCGGCCTCGGCCACGAAGGCCAGCAGCTCGTCGTGGTCGGCCTCGGTCTCGCCCGGGTAGCCCACGATGAAGCTGGAACGGAAGGCGGCGTCGGGCTCGGCGGAGCGGATCCGCTCGATGCGGCGCAGGAAGCGCTCGCCGTCGCCCCACCGGCGCATGCGGCGCAGGAGCGGCCCCGAGGCGTGCTGGAGCGACAGGTCGAAGTAGGGCACGCCCGTGGCGCAGATGGCCTCGATCAGCCCGTCGGTCAGGTCGGAGGGGTACAGGTAGAGCAGGCGCACCCGGTCGACCCGCTCGGCGACCGCGCCCACCAGCGGCACGATCGAGCGGGTGCCTCTGCCCTGGTCACGGCCGTAGGCGGCCAGGTCCTGGGCCACCAGCACGATCTCGCGCACCCCGCCCGCGGCCAGGCCGTCCACCTCGGCCAGCACCGCGTCGAAGGCTCGGCTGCGCTGGCGGCCCCGGAACGAGGGGATGGCGCAGAAGCCGCACGCCCGGTCGCAGCCCTCCGCCACCTTCACGTAGGCCCAGGGAGCCGACGCCGGCGGCCGCGCCAGGTTGAGCAGGTCGAAGGCGGGGACCGTCTGCCGCCGCCGAGACCCGGGTCGGGCCGAGGGTGACCGGGACGCCGAAGCCGACGACCGCGTCGGCCTCGGGCAGGGCGGCGGCCAGCTCGTCGCCGTAGCGCTCGGCCATGCAGCCCGTCACCACCAGCTCGGCGCCCGCGCCCTTGCGGTCCGCCAGGTCGAGGATGACCTCGACCGACTCGCGGCGCGCGTCCTCGATGAAGGCGCAGGTGTTGACCACCACCAGGTCGGCGTCCTCGGGCGCGCCGGCCGGGACGAGCCCGCCGGCGAGCATCGTCCCCGTGAGCTTGTCCGTGTCGACCTGGTTCTTGGGGCAGCCCAGCGTCTCGACCCAGAAGGAGCGGGACATCGCAGGCAGGGTACTTGTCACCGGGCGGAACCCCGGCATCCGAGCGCGGTCGCGCGACCGCAGATCAGGTCAGGATCCAGCCGGTCTTGACCGGGCTCTCGCCCGCCACCACGAAGCAGAGCGGCCGGCGCGGCAGGTCGTCGATGCGGAAGGCGCCCCGTTCGTCGGCGGTCGTGGCCAGCCGGCCCTCGGGCCACACCGCCACCACCTCCACCGCGGCCGGCGGCGACACCTCGCCCACCACCCGCAGCCGGTCGTCGTTCAGGTCCAGCTCCAGGCTCAGCCCGGCGGCCCCCGCCGCGTAGCGCAGCTCGCGCACGACCTGGGTGCCGGGCGAGCCGCCGCCCAGGCGCGGGTCCCGCCCCGACAGCGAGTCGTAGGCCAGCGCCGCGGGCTCGGCGTCGATGCCCCGCCAGCCCAGGCTGTCCATGGCCGCCCGCAGCCAGGCGTCGGGCACCGGATCGGCGACGGCGCGGACGCGACGCAACTCGTCGACGAGGGCGTCGTCCGTCGGCAGAGGCGCCGACGTGTGGGTCATCGCGTCATCCCTCCGGGGTGGTCCCAGCTGGCCCCGAGCTTAGGAGAAGCTCACGCCAGCCCGCGGCGCAGGTCGTCCAGGCAGCGGCCCTGGGCCGAGCGGACCGCACCGACCGGCATGTCCAGGGCGGCGGCGATCTCGTCGTCGCTGGGCCGCGGCTCGGCCATGAGCAGGCGGAGGATGCGCTGGCAGCGGTGGTCGAGGCGGGCGAAGGCGCCCAGCAGCGCCCGGTCCCGCTCGTAGACCAGCAGGCCGGCGTCGATGCCGGTGTCGGGACCGTCGAGCCCGCCCCGCTCGTCGACCGCCAGGCTGCGGTCGGGGGCCCGCAGCACGCGCAGGCACTCGTTGCGGGCCGTGGCCGCGATCCAGCCGCCCACCGCCTCGGGGCTGCGGATGCGGTCGAGGTGCTCGGCCAGCCGCAGCCACACGACCTGGTTGACGCCGGCCGCGTCGGCACCCGACAGCCGGTAGCCCCGGCAGATGGCATGCACCATGCCGAGGTACCGCTGCACCAGGTCCGCCCATGCCCGCTCGTCGCCCTCGCGGGCGCGGGTCACGAGCTCGGCCACCGCGCCCGTATCCACGCGCCGATCCTACGCATGGCGTCGGGCGCGTCGCCGCGGGACCGCGCCGCCTCACTCCGTGTTGATGGCCTCCAGCACGTTCATGCGGGACGCCCGCCACGCCGGGAGCAGCGCCGCCAGCAGGCCGAGGAAGCCGGCGATCACGGCGATCACGACCAGAGCGCTCACGGGCACCGCGAACGCCTCGAAGCCCTCGTCCCGCAGCGAGCGGGTGATGGCCCACCCGCCGAGCAGGCCCACCGCCAGGCCCACCACCGTGCCGAACAGCGAGATGATGGCCGACTCCCACCGCACCGCCGAGCGCACCTGCTTGCGCCGCATCCCGACCGCCCGCAGCAGCCCGAGCTCGCGGGTGCGCTCCAGCACCGACAGGGCGATGGTGTTGGCGATGCCCAGGAAGGCGATGATCACGGCCAGCATCAGCAGCACGACGATGAGGTACAGGATCGGGTCGAACTGGGCGCCGATCGTGTCCTTGAACTCGTCGACGCTCTCCACGTCGGCCGTCGGGAACTGCTTGACGATGTCGCGGATGGCGGGCTGGGCCTCCTCCACGGACACTCCCTCGTCCAGCTGCACATAGACCTGCACGTCGCTGGCGTTGGGCACCGCGGCGTCGTAGTCGGCGAGCCCGATGACGTAGGACCCGATGTTCTCCGCCGGGCCGGCGTCGTAGATCCCCGACACCGTGGCGGGCGGCGGCTCGGGCCCGCGCTCGTCGTCCAGGAAGCGGATCGGGACCGGCGAGCCGACCTCCAGATGGTCGCTGGTGGCCGTGTCGCGGTCGATGATCACGTCGCCCGCCTCGAGGCTGGGCGAGCCGTCCACGATGTCCAGCTCGAACAGGTCGAAGACGTCGTCGTTGGTGCCCGTCACCGCGCTGGTGTCGTCGCCCACGAACGCAGGCGCGAAGCGGATGGGGACCACGCGGGCCACGCCGGGCACCGCGGCCACTTCCTGGGCCATCGTCGGGGGCAGGCCCACCAGGCCGAAGTCGTCGGTCATGATGATGAAGTCGCCCCGGAAGCCGGTGTCGAGCGCCTTGCTGATCGACTGCCGCACCGACGAGTTCAGCACCAGGAAGAAGGCGACCAGGCCCACCCCGATCACGAGGGCGAAGGCGGTGTTCGCCGAGCGGCGCGGGTTGCGGACGGCGTTGTCGCGGGCCAGCTCGCCGGACACGCCCCGGAGCCGGGCCACCGGGGCCCCGAGGACGCTGCGTCACCGGCCGGGCCAGCACGGGGCCGACCAGCAAGAGGCCCACGAGCACGAAGAACACGCCGATGCCGACGTTCCGGGGGGTCGAGCCCAGCGCCCCCACGACCACGAGGAACACGGCCAGGGCCAGGATCACGACCCCGAGGACGAGGCGCACCCGGGACCGGGCGCTGGTGTCGACGGCCACGTCCCGCATGGCCGCCAGGGGCGGGACCCGGGAGGCCCGCCACGCGGGGATGAGCGCCGAGACCAGGGTCACGACGATGCCCACGGCCAGGGCGATGATCACCGAGCGGGGCAGGATCGCCAGCGACGAGTCCGGCAGCCCGAGGAAGCCGGACAGCAGCGAACGCCACCCCGATGCCGAGGATGTAGCCGAACAACCGAGCCGCTCACGCCCACGACGATCGCCTCCACCAGCACCGCCCGCCGCACCTGCCGGCGCCGGGCCCCGACGGCGCGGAGCAGCGCCATCTCCCGCGTGCGCTGGGCCACGATGATGGCGAAGGCGTTGTAGATGACGAAGGCGCCCACCACCACGGCGATGAGCCCGAAGAAGCCGAGGAAGATGGTCAGGAACCCCAGCGCCTGCTGGATGTCGTCCTCGTTCTCCTGGGTGATCTGGGCGCCGGTGATGACCTCGACGCCGGCGTCGGGGCCCAGCGCGTCCTCGATGCGGGACACCAGCTCGGCCTGGGAGACGCCGCCGTCGGCCGCAGCCGCGATGGAGCTGACCTTGCCCGGCTCGCCCAGCACCCGCTGGGCCTCCTCCACCGTGAACATGGCGAACGAGGCGCCGCCGGGGCTGTCGGCGCTGCCGAACTTGGCGATGCCCGACAGCGTGTAGTCGGTCGTGCCGGCCTGGGTCTGGACCGGCACGGTGTCGCCCACCTCGTAGCCGGTGTTGTCGGCGGACCGCTGGTCGATGACCAGCTCGTCGTCGCTCTCCGGCGGCCCGCCTTCGGAGATGTCGAACGGGTTGAGGGTGTCCGACTCGCCCCAGTTGGTGCCGAACGTGGGCGCCCCCATGGCCGGGTTGCCGATGGGGTCGCCGTCCTTGTCGATGATGCGGGCGAAGCCGTCGACCGACACGTCGGCCTCGGCCACGCCGTCGACGTCCTGCACCTCCGCGAGCAGGTCCTCGTCGATGTTCCCCCGCACCTCACCGCCGCCGAAGCCCTGATCGATCTCCTGGTCCGACCGCACCACCGCGTCGGTGTCCTTGAACACGTCGGAGAACAGGTCGTTGAACGTGCGGTTGACGGTGTCGGTGAGGACCAGCACCCCGCCCACGAAGGCCACGCCCAGCGCCACGGCCAGGAACGTCGTGACGAGGCGCGACTTGTGCGCCATGAGGCCCCGGAGGGCGACCTTGAGCACGGGCCTACTCCCCGAATCGCTTCAGGCGGTCGAGCACCCGCTCCGCGGTCGGGTCCTCCATGGTGTCGACGATCTGGCCGTCGGCCAGGAACACCGCGGTGTCCGCGTAGGAGGCGGCCACCGGGTCGTGCGTGACCATCACGATCGTCTGGCCCATCTCCCGCACCGCGCGGCGCATGAAGTCGAGGATCTCGGCCCCGGCCCGCGAGTCCAGGTTGCCGGTCGGCTCGTCGGCGAAGATGATCTCGGGCCGGCTGGCCAGCGCCCGGGCCACCGCCACGCGCTGCTGCTGGCCGCCGGACAGCTCGCTCGGCCGGTGGGTGAGCCGGTCGCCGAGGCCGGTGGTCGTCACCACCTGGTCGAGCCACTCGCGGTCCGGCTTGCGCCCGGCGAGCGACATCGGCAGGACGATGTTCTCCTGGGCGTTCAGCGTGGGGACCAGGTTGTACGCCTGGAACACGAAGCCGATGCGGTCGCGGCGCAGCAGGGTGAGGTCGTCCTCCGACAGCGCGCCCAGGTCCTGGTCGCCGATGAACACCTGGCCCGACGTGAGCGAGTCGAGCCCGGCCATGCAGTGCATGAGGGTCGACTTGCCCGAGCCGGACGGGCCCATGACGGCCGTGTAGCGGCCGCGTGGGGATCTCGATGGTGACGCCCGCCAGGGCCACCACCGACGTGTCGCCGGAGCCGTAGACCTTGGTGGCCTCGACCGCCCGGGCGGCGGGCGGAGGGGCGAGGCCCACGGCGGCGTCCTCGGGCTGGGGGGAGTCCGCGGTCGTTTCCATGCGGCCCAACCTACGCGCAGCGCCGGGGGGGTCACGACACACCTTTCGGAGGGGCGGCCGGACCGTGCTAGCTGCGCCCCTCCAGCAGGTCCTCCAGCTCCTCGACCGTCATGAGCACGGCCCGGGCCTTGGAGCCCTCGGACGGTCCCACCACGCCCCGCTGCTCCAGCAGGTCCATCAGCCGCCCGGCGCGGGCGAAGCCGACCCGCAGCTTGCGCTGGAGCATCGAGGTCGACCCGAGCTGGCTGCGCACCACCAGCTCCATGGCCTGCCACAGCAGGTCGTCGTCGTCATCGCCCCCGCCGGCCGAGCCGGACAGGCCGCCCATGCCGTCGTCGTCGCTGCCCTGGACCGACTCGTCGAAGGCGACGTCGGGGGCCTGGCGCTTCCACACCGAGCCCACCTTGCGAACCTCGTCCTCGGTGACCCAGGCGCCCTGGATGCGCCGCGCCACCGACGACCCGCCGTCGAGGACCAGCATGTCGCCCTTGCCGATGAGCCGCTCGGCGCCGCCCTGGTCGAGGATGACCCGGCTGTCGGTCACCGACGACACCGCGAAGGCGATGCGGGCGGGCACGTTGGCCTTGATCAGGCCGGTGATCACGTTGACCGAGGGCCGCTGGGTGGCGATGACCAGGTGGATGCCCACGGCCCGGGCCATCTGGGCCAGCCGGGCGATGGACTCCTCCACGTCGCGGGCGGCCACCATCATCAGGTCGGCCAGCTCGTCGATCACCACCAGGACGAAGGGCAGGCGGGGGAACTGGCGGCCGGACTCCTCGGCGTCGCCCCGGCCGTCGCCGTCGTCGTCGACGTAGCCGCCCTTGATCGTGCCGTAGCCGTCGCCGTCGAGGTCGCCGCGGTCGACCGCGGCGTTGTAGCCGGTGATGTCGCGGAACCCGACCTCGGCCAGCAGGTCGTAACGGCGCTCCATCTCCTTGACCGCCCACGCCAGCGCATTGGCCGCCTTCTTCGGGTTGGTGACGACGTTGGTGAGCAGGTGGGGCAGCCGGTCGTACTGGCCCATCTCGACCCGCTTGGGGTCGACCAGGATGAGGCGCACCTGGTCGGGCGTGGAGCGCATGAGGATCGAGGTGATGATCGAGTTGAGGCAGCTCGACTTGCCCGCGCCCGTGGCCCCGGCGATGAGCACGTGGGGCATGGCGGCCAGGTTCATCATGACGGCCCGGCCGTTGATGTCGCGGCCGACGGCCACCTCCAGCGGGTGGGTCGCCCGGCGGGCCTCCTCGCTGACCAGGATGTCGCCGAGCGACACGATCTGGCGGCGGGCGTTGGGGACTTCGATGCCGATGGCCTGCTTGCCGGGGATGGGCGCCAGGATGCGCACGTCCGGCGTGGCCATGGCGTAGGCGATGTCCTTGTGCAGGCTCGTGACCCGGTTGACCTTGACCCCCGGGCCCAGCTCCAGCTCGTAGCGGGTGACCGTGGGGCCGACCACCATGCCCACCAGTCGGGTCTCGACCCCGTGGTCGGCCAGCGCCTTCTCCAGGGTGCGGCCGGTCTCCTCGATGGAGCGGCGGTCGACCTGCTGCGAGCCCGCCCGATCCAGCAGCGTGATCGGCGGCAGCTTCCAGGGCGAGCTCTTGGCCGCGGGGCCGAGGGCGATCTGGAGCTGCTCGACCTCGACCGCGTCGTCCTCGGGGATGACGAAGCGGGGCTTGCGGCGCCGGCTCCGCTTGGCCTTGGCCTCCTCCTCGGGCGACTCGACCAGCGTGTCGTCGTCGGGCGATTCCGGCGCTTCGGGCGGTTCGAGGACCTCGGTGGCGGGGGCCTCCTTGTCCTCGTACGGCAGGCGGAACAGCGTGGCCAGGCGCCGGTTGGCCCCGCTGGTGAGCGGGCGCACGCCGGCCACGGTGCGGTCGGCCGCGTCGCGCAGCGGCGTGCGGGTGAGCACAACCAGCCCGGCCACCGCCAGCAGGCCCAGCACCGCGGCCGACCCGCCGGTGCCGAGCGCGTTCTCCAGCGGCGTGCCCACGCCCGCGCCCAGCCAGCCCCCGGCCTCGCGCAGGTCGTGGCTCGGTGCGTCGAAGGCCGGGCTGTCGCCGACGAGGTGGGCCAGGCCCGCCGAGGCGAGGACGAGGAGCGTGGTGCCCACGCCCACGTGGGCCGCGATGGAGGGCGCGTCGGCGGCCTCGCCGTCCTCTCCGGGTGCCGGCGACCGGACCAGGATGAGCATGCCGCCCCCCACCAGGAGGGCGACGGGCAGGGCGTAGCGCAGCAGGCCCAGGCCGACCGCGGCGCCGTCGGCCAGGCCGCGCCCGGCCGGTCCGCCGCCCGCGGCGTAGATGCCGAGGGCGGACACCACTCCGACCGCAACCAGCAGCAGGCCGACCAGCTCGTCGGCGTGGCGGCGCAGCACCCGGCCACAGGCCTGGGCCGCCCGGGAGGTCAGCGACGGCTTGGCCGGCTTGCGGGCGACGGTGTCACGCCTGGTCGTCTTCTTGCGCGCCGGAGCGGAGCGGCCGCGGCTGGAGGACCGCGACGAGGACCGCGAGGAACTCTGACGCGTCGTCACAATGGCCACAACGCTACCAGCAGCCCCATCGGCCACAGGACCATCATCGACCCCGCCCCTCGGTACGGTGACCGCCATGGACGAGCGTAGGACACGCCCCGTCGCGGTGGTGACCGGGGCCAGCTCCGGCATCGGCGCGGCCACCGCCCGGGCGCTGGCCGGCGACGGGTGGGAGGTGGTCGTCGGGGCCCGGCGTGCCGACCGCATCGAGGCGCTGGCGGCCGAGATCGGTGGCCGCGGCCACCCGCTCGACGTCACCGATCCGGGGTCCGTCGACGCCTTCGTGGCCGGCGTGCCGGAGTGCCGGCTGCTGGTCAACAACGCGGGCGGGGCGCTCGGGTGGGCGCCGGTGGCGGAGGCGGACGACGACCAGTGGCGCACCATGTACGAGACCAACGTGCTGGGCGCCGTGCGCATGGTCCGGGGCATGCTGCCCGCGCTGGAGGCCAGCGGCGACGGCCAGATCGTGACCATCGGGTCGATCGCGGGCCACGAGCCCTATCCCTTCGGCGCCGGCTACAACGCGGCCAAGTTCGCGATCCGGGCGGTCAGCTCGGTGCTGCGCCAGGAGCTGCTGGGCCGGCCCGTGCGGGTCAGCGAGATCGACCCGGGCATGGTGGAGACCGAGTTCAGCCTGGTGCGCTTCGGCGGGGACGCGGACCGGGCGGCCCAGGTCTACGAGGGCGTGACCCCGCTGCGGCCGGAGGACGTGGCCGAGTGCGTCCGCTGGGTCGCCTCCCGTCCCAGCCACGTCAACGTGGACCAGCTGATCGTGCTGGCCCGCGACCAGGCGGGCGCCCAGAAGATCCACCGCCGCAGCCCGCAGGGCTAGCGCCGCTGGCAGGTGGGGCACCAGGTGGCGGTGCGGGCGTCGAGGGTGCGGGAGCGCAGCTCGGTCCCGCACCGGGGGCACGGCAGCCCCGCCTGGCCGTACACGTCGAGGCGCTGCTGGTTGCGGCCCGACCGGCCCTCCACCGTGCGGTAGTCGGACAGGGTGGTGCCGCCGTAGCGGATGCTGGAGGACAGCACGTCGCGCAGGGCGTCGAGCAGCGCCGCGGCCTGGGCCCGGGTCACCGTGCGCCGCGCCGGGTGGATGCGGGCCCGCCACAGCGCCTCGTCCGCGTAGATGTTGCCCACCCCCGCGATGGGGCGCTGGCTGAGGAGCTGGGTCTTGACCGCCCGCCGGCTGGCCCGCAGCGAGCGCCAGAAGGTGTCGGCGTCGAGGGTGGGGTCGAGGGCGTCCGGGCCCTGGACGGCGAGGGTGCCTGCGTACACGCCGCCGGTGGCCACGGCCAGGCGCCCGAAGCGGCGCACGTCCCGGTACTCCAGCGCCTCGGCCCCGGGGCCGTCGAGCGCCCACCACGCCCGCACGTAGGCGTCGCCGGTGTCGCCCGCGGGCCGCACCCGCAGCGAGCCGGTCATGCCCAGGTGGACGATCAGCTCGCGGTCGTCGTCCAGGCCGAGCAGCAGGTACTTGCCCCGGCGACCCACGGACTCGACCCCCGCGCCCTGGGCGTCGAGCGCGGGCGAGAACTTCGGGTGGGCGAAGGCCCAGGCCTCCCCGAAGCGGCGCCCGACCACCAGCGGCTCCAGCTGGCGGCGGATGGTCTCGACCTCGGGCAGCTCCGGCACGGCGCCGGCCTAGCCTCCATGACCACGGGGACGATCACCGTCAGGCCTCCATGACCACGGGGACGATCATGGGCCGGCGCTTGGTCGACTCGTTCACGAACTTGCCCGCGGCCCGGCGCACCGTCTTCTGGAGCGCCTCGATGTCGGTGGCGCCGGTGGCGAAGGCCTCCTTGACCGCCTGGCGCACCTCCTCGGCGCACTCGTTCAGCAGCGGCTCGGCCTCCGGGGCGTACACCCAGCCCCGGGTGATCACCTCGGGCCCCACCAGGATGGCGCCGGTGGCGACGTCCACGGTCACCACCACGACCACCACGCCCTCCTCGGCCAGGACCCGCCGGTCGCGCAGCACGCCGTGGCCCACGTCGCCGATGATCCCGTCGACGTAGAGGAAGCCGGCGGGCACGTTGGCGCCCACCCGCAGCCCGGCGTCGTCCAGCACCAGCTGGTCGCCGTCGGTGCACACCAGCACGTGATCCCGCGGCAGCACGCCCATGCTGCGGGCCAGCTTGGCGTGGGCCACCATGTGGCGGTACTCGCCGTGCACCGGCACGAACCAGTCGGGCCGCACGATCGAGAGCAGCGTCTTGAGCTCCTCCTGCTTGGCGTGGCCCGAGGCGTGCACGTCGGCGATGCCCGAGTGGACGACCTCGGCGCCCAGGCGCACCAGGCCGTCGATCACCTTGGACACGTTCATCTCGTTGCCCGGGATGGGGTGCGAGGACAGGATCACGGTGTCGTCGGCGTTGAGCTCCAGCCAGCGGTTGTTGCGCTGGGCCATGAGCGAGAGGGCCGACATGGGCTCGCCCTGGCTGCCGGTCGAGATCACGCACACCTGGCCGGGGGGCAGGTCGCGGACGTCGTCGATGTCGACCAGCGCGTGGTCGGGGATGCGCAGCAGCCCCATCTCCCGGGCCAGGCGCACGTTCTTCTTCATCGACAGGCCGAGCGTGGCCACCTTGCGGCCGAAGGCCATCGCCGCGTCGGCGATCTGCTGGACCCGGTGGATGTGGCTGGCGAAGCAGGCGATGACGATGCGCCGGCCCTCGTGCTCGTGGAACAGGTCGTAGAGCACCTTGCCCACCGAGGTCTCGCTGCGGGCGTACCCGGGCTCGTCCGCGTTGGTCGAGTCGCTGAGCAGCAGGCGGATGCCGTCGCCCGAGGCCAGGGCCCCGATGCGGGCCAGGTCGGTGAGGCGGCCGTCCACCGGCGTGAGGTCGAGCTTGAAGTCGCCGGTGTGCAGGATCGTGCCCTGCGGGGTGTGGAAGGCGGTGGCGAAGCCGTGGGGCACGGAGTGGGTGACGGGGATGAACTCGACGTCGCACGGGCCGATGCGCCGCCGCTCGCCGTCGGAGACGGGGATCAGCTCGGTGCGGTCGAGGACCCCGGCCTCCTCGATGCGGTTGCGGGCCAGGCCCAGGGTGAGCGCCGAGCCGTAGATCGGGAACGACAGCTCCCGCAGCAGGTAGTTGAGGCCGCCCATGTGGTCCTCGTGGCCATGGGTGATGATGGCCCCGTCCACGCGGTCGGCGTTCTGGCGCAGGTAGGTGAAGTCGGGCAGGACCAGGTCGACGCCGAGCATGTCCAGCTCGGGGAACATGAGCCCGACGTCGAGAAGGAGGATGCGGCCGCCCACCTCGATGCAGGCGCAGTTGCGACCGATCTCCCCCAGCCCGCCCAGGAAGGTGACGAGGACGGGATCAGCCACGGGCATCGAGCCCGAGGTCGTCGAGGACCTTGCGGATCGCCTCACGCAGGTCGTCGCCCAGCGGGGGCAGCGGCAGGCGGCAGGGACCGGCCGGCTGGCCCAGCGCCTGCAGGGCCGCCTTGGCCGCGCCGGTGTGGACCCAGGTGTCGCTGCTCTCCACCGCGAACGAGGGCGCCAGGCGGGCGTTGATCTGGCGGGCGGTCTGCATGTCGCCCTTCTCGAAGGCGGCGATCATCTCGGCGTGGAGGCCGGCGGTCCAGTGGCTGCACACGCCGATGACGCCCACGGCCCCCACCGCCAGCAGCGAGAGCGTGAACGCGGTGTCGCCCGAGTAGACGTCGAAGTCGTCGGGCGCCCCGGCCACGATCTCGGTGGCGTCGGCCGGGTTGCCGCGGGCGTCCTTGAGCCCGGCGATGGTGGGGACCTCGTGGGCCAGCCGCACGATGGTGTCGACCGCCATGGCCCGGCCGGTGCGGGCCGGCACGTCGTACATCACGACCGGCAGGTCGGTGGCGGCGGCCACGGCCCGGAAGTGGGCGTCGATCCCGGCCTGGGGTGGCCGGTTGTAGTACGGCGACACCACCAGCAGGCCGTCGACGCCGGTGGCCGCGGCCCGCTGCGAGAGCTCGACGGCGTGGCGGGTGTCGTTGCTGCCGGTGCCCGCCAGCAGCGGGACGTCGACCGCGGCCCGGACGGCGCGCCACAGCGCCTCCGCCTCGTCGTCGCTGAGGGTGGGGGCCTCGCCGGTGGTGCCGGTCAGCACCAGGCCGTCGTTGCCCTGGGCCACCAGCCATCGGGCCAGCGCGGCCGCGCCCTCGAGGTCGAGCGCGCCGTCCTCGTGGAACGGCGTCACCATGGCGGTCAGGACCTTGCCGAAGCGAGCGATGCCCATCTACGACACTCCTTCCTCTGGCGTCACGATGCCGCCTCGTCCCTCTCGTCGCTGCGCTCCAGGCCCAGGGTGGTCAGCAGGTCCTCGTGCAGCTCGAACCACACGGTGTGGAAGCTGGGCACGAGCGGCTTGGCGAACCAGTCGCCCTCGCCCGCCTCGACCCGGGCGACCGCCTCCCGCAGCTGGGGCCCGTAGCCGCGGTAGCGGGCCAGCGCGCCCGCCAGGTCGTCGCACAGCGGGGCCGCCCGCTCGCCCAGCCGGGCCAGGTCGGCCACGACCCGGGCGTCGTAGGCCGGGTCGCGGTGGTCGTTGCGCACCAGCTGGCCGCCGATCGATCGCACCTGCCACCGGCTGCACGCGTCGAGCACCCCGGCGTTCAGCGCCCGGAAGCGCTCGTAGGCGCCGGTGACCGTGGCCCGGGCGCCGGTGGTGTCGACCTCGGCCCGCAGCTCCCGCAGGTGCTCGGCCCGGCCCGCGGGGGTCAGCGACCAGCCGGCCAGCGCGCCCGTCCGCTCGGCCGCCAGGCCCTCGCCCGCCAGCTTCTCCAACTGGGCGGCCGCCTCGTCCTCCGGCAGCCCGGCGGCGCCCGCCACCGTGGCCGCGTCGGCGATGCCCTTGAGCCGCAGGGCATGCAGCACCAGCAGGCGCGGGTCGGAGGGATGCGGGTCCGGCGGCATCGGCGCGAAGGGTACCAGCGCGATCCGCGCCCCCATGTCCCCTTACCGGACGCCGTCCGCCGCCAGCAGCCGCTCCAGGGCCGTGACCCAGGCCTCGTAGTACGGGGTCTCGGGGCCCAGCTCGGCGATGGCGTCCATGAGCTGGTGGCGGAACCGCGACCAGTCCTCGCCCCGCGCTGTCGAGGTAGGCGGCGGCCAGGCCGAAGGCGCGGCTCTCCCACGGGGAGTCGAACGCCAGCTCGCCGTTGCTGCGCGGGATGCCCTCGGGCAGGGCGGCCGTCACGTCACCGGGCATTGGCCAGTCCCACCGACATTGGGCCCGTCACCGCACCAGACACTGGGCCAGTCACCTGGCCGTGCCGATCATGTGGTCCCGGGTGACGAGGGGGACCAGCTCGTCCTCCGACAGGGCCTCGGTCCCCGGCGGGCGCAGCGGCAGGACCAGGTAGCGGATCTCGGCGCTGGAATCCCACACCGCCAGCTCGACGTCGTCGGGCAGGGTGGTGCCCAGCTCGGCCAGCACCGCGCGGGGCTCGCGCACCATGCGGGCCCGGTAGGCGAAGCTCTTGTACCAGCGGGGCGGCAGGCCCAGGACCGGCCACGGGTAGCACGAGCACAGCGTGCACACGACCACGTTGTGGAGCGTGGGCGTGTTCTCGAGGACCGTGAGGTGCTCGCCCTCGGCGCCGCCGAAGCCCAGCTCGCCGATGGCGGCGGTGCCGTCCGCCAGCAGCCGGGCCCGGTAGTCACCGTCCACCCAGGCGTGGGCGACGACCTTGGCCCCGTTGAGCGGGCCGACGTCGTTCTCGTAGGTCTCGACGATGGCGTCCACCACGTCGCTGGTGACGAGGCCCTTCTCCACCAGCAGCGACTCGATGGCCGCCACCCGCCGCTCGGCGGCGCTGGGCTCGGCCGGGTGGTGCCCGTGCTCGTGCTCGTCGCTCATGCCAGGTAGCGCTCCCACAGGTCGATCGACAGGGTGCCCGGCTCGGCGTCGTCGCCCCACAGGTCGGCGTTGGCGAAGCGCACCGTGTAGACGGCCTCGGGCCGGTCCTCCCCCGCCGCGGGCCAGCCGCCCGCCGCCCGGGTGACGGTCCCGGTGACGCCCCGCACGTAGCGGGGGCAGCGGTGGTGGCGGGCCGGAGCCATGCGCCGCACCGTCACCCGGTCGCCCACCGCGAAGCGAGACTCGACCGGCACGCCGGAGGTGGGCTGGGGGCTGTTGAGGAAGCCCGCCACCATCGCCACCAGATCCGGGCGGCTGTCCTCGGACCGGACCGGCTCGACCTCCCCGGTGGCGGCGCGGGCGTCGATCTCGGCGGCCGTGAGGGTGCCCTTGGCCATGAGCCTGGCCTCCAGGGTCAGCGCCCAGCGTTCGTAGTAGCTCGACGCCAGGTACGTCTCGGGCGGGATCGCCTCGGTGTGGGCCCGTCCCGGCCCGCGCCCCAGCCCGAAGGCCTCGGCCACCAGGCTGAGGCCGAACGCGCGGCCCTCCCACGGCTCGTGGAACACCGGCTCGTCCGCCTCGGGCTCGACGGGGCCGAACCCGTGCATCCCACCCATGTCATGGATGCCGTCCACGCCCGGAGCCTAGACTGGCGTGTCAACCTTTCGGGCCTCGGGAACGTCTCATCCAGCGTGATCGCACCATCGTGGCTGCGGTCCGAAAGGCGGAACCATGCGGTTGATGACAGGTCTGACCACGCGGTGGCGTGTGGCGGTGGCCGGTGCGGTGGCGGGAGCGGCGGTCCTCGTCGCGGGGGTGGCGGCGCTGCCCTCGTCCGGCGACGACGACCGGGACCACCCGGCGGCACCGAGCGCGGAGGTCGCGGCTGCGCCGGCACCGGCGCCGACGACGAGCCTCCCTCCGGCCACGAGCCCCCCGACGACGGCATCCCCGACGACCTCGGCCCGACCGCCGATCGCCACGAACACCGGCACCGACACCGTCGACCACGGCGAGCCGGGCGAGGACGACGAGTACGGCGAATACGAGCGAATACGGCGAATACGGCTGCGAGTACGGCGAGACACCGGCGACGCCGGCGATCAGTCCTACGGCGACGCGGGCGACGATGCTCCCGGGCCCGCCGTGGACCCCGTGTTCGAGCCCCTGCCGGACGGTGTCCACTCCGTGTTCCTGGCCGGCCTCCACTTCGACCCCGACATGGTCGAGCTGGACGTACCGGACGGCCCCAACCACCTGATGTTCGTGGCGACGGGCTACAACCTGAGCTGGGCTCATGGCCACGCCGCCGACCCAGCCGCTCCTGGCGAGGGTCGAGGGCGGGTTCGTGACCAGCTTCGACGTCGTGGTCTAGCCGGCGGCCTCGCCCCGGGCGATCTGGAACATCTCGTACTCCTCGCCCGTGTCGGGGTTGTCCTCGAAGCCGATGACGCCCAGCTCGGTGAACCTGGTGCGCAGCCAGCCGCCGTTGGCGTCGAGCAGGCCCAGCTTCTTGCAGTTGGGCACGATCTTGGAGAACAGCATCGTCTGGAACAGCCGGCGCTGCGGGGCCGCGATGACCAGGGGCAGCATGGTCTTGGCGTCGAGGCCCATGCGCTCCCAGACCTCCTGCTGGAGGAAGCGGTCCCGCATGCGCACGGCGGCCTCGAAGGCGAACTCCTGGCGGTCGCGCAGCTCGGCGTCGCTCAGCTCGGCGTAGTACTCCTTGAGCGACAGGACCCCGAAGGCCACGTGGCGGGCCTCGTCCGACATGACCATGCGCAGCAGCTGCTTGAGCAGGGGCTCGGTCGTGAGCTGGTGGATGAAGCCGAAGGCGGCCAGCGCCAGGCCCTCCACCATGATCTGCATGCCCAGGTAGGTCATGTCCCAGCGGCTGTCGGCGACGATGTCGTCCAGCAGCATCTTGAGGTGGGCGTTGATCGGGTAGTGGCCCGACAGCTTGGTGTCCAGGTAGCGGGCGAACACCTCGACGTGGCGGGCCTCGTCCATGACCTGCGTGGACGCGTAGTACTTGGCGTCGATCCACGGCACCGTCTCGACGATCTTGGCCGTGCACAGCAGGGCGCCCTGCTCGCCGTGCATGAACTGGCTGAGCGTCCAGTTCTGGGTCTCGACCCCCACCTTGATCCACTCGTCGGGGCCCCAGCGCTCGAACGGCGTGCCCTCGATCACGCTCTCGTCGATGCCCATCATGAGCCCGCCCATGTTGGTCATGGCGTTGTTGACGACCACCGCCTCCTGGTCGACGTCGGTGTCCCACGGGAGGTCGGTCTCGCCGTTCCACTGGGACGTCTTGGCCTTCTCGTACAGGCGGTTGAGGGCCGGGCGCTCCCCCTTCTCGTAGTCCCAGGTGAAGATGGCGTCGGCGTTGTCGGTCACCGCGTGGATCGCCTCGCTCACGTCGGTGTTGGTGACCGACAGGATGGCCTCCAGGTCGTTGACGTCGGCTCGGCCGATGAGCTCTTCGTTGGTGGTCATGACGGGGTCACCTCGCTGCTGGGCCCCCCGGGGCGGGGGCCGGTGGGGGGTGTGATGGCCGGGAGCACGTAGGTGTGGACCAGGCGGCGAACGGCGGCGGGATCGGCGGCGTCGAACCAGGGCGGCGGGCGGAAGCCGAAGCTGAGCACCAGGCGGGCCAGCAGGTCGGCGGCCGGGCGCACCGCGCCGGCGGGCAGGAAGCGGGACAGGTGGGGACGGCACAGCGCGGCGGCGACGTCGAGGAAGCGGTCGAGCTGGTGGAAGGCGAAGCGGGGCAGCACCAGCTCGGGCTCGTGGGTGAGGATCGAGCGGATGACCTCGTCCTCGGTCATGACCGCCAGGGCCGCGCTGATGCCCGTGACGACCAGGTCGTCGAGCGTGTCCGCCGCGGCCAGCGCCGCATCGCACAGCTCGAACAGGCGGGCGGCCTCGTGGCACAGCATGGCCTCGGCCAGCCGCTCCTTGCCCCCGGGGAAGGCCCGGTACACGGTGGCCCGCCCGACCCCGGCCTCCCGGGCGATGTCCTCGAGCGTGGTCTTGCGCAGCCCCCAGCGGAGACGAGCAGCGCTGGGCGGCCTCCAGCAGCCGCGGCTCCAGCTCGTCGACGCCCCGGTGCCCCGCGGCCCACCCCTCCCCCAGCGCTTCGGTGAGCGCCTCGGCCACGCCCGACATGGTGAGACACTAAGCACGGATCCGTCTCACTGTCCAGGGTCTGGCGCAGCGATCCGGGCTCGGGAACCGGGGCGGCGAGGATGCCGGCCAGGAGGTGGTCCCGGACCAGGGTGTGGACGGCCGCGGGGTCGTCCATGTCCCAGCAGCCGGGGGTGCCGAGGAGCGAGAGGACCAGGCGGGCGAGGAGGTCGGCGGCCTCGTCGGGGTCGACGCCGGGGCGGAGGCGCTCGTGGCGGAGGCGGTCGGCCAGGCGGGCCTGGAGCTGGTCCACCACCACCGGCATGACCGGGGCCAGGGCGGGCATCACCGCGTCGGCCTCGACCTGGAGCGCGTGCTGGAGCACCTCGTGCTCGGCCGAGGCGGCGCCGGCCGGCCACCAGGCCCCGCTCCAGCAGGGTGGCGACGCCGTCGACCGGGCCGATGTCCTGGGCGAGGCCGGTGAAGAACTCGCCGACCGCCCACAGGACCACGGCCTCGACCAGCTCGTCGCGGCCACCCGGGAAGGTCCGGTAGACGGTGGCGCGGGCCACGGCCGCCTCCCGGGCCACGCCCTCGACCGTCAGCCGGCCGATCCCGTCCCGGGCCACGCAGGCGTAGGCGGCCTCCACGATGCGCCGGCGCGTGCTCCCCCCGTCGTCGGTGGCGCCCGTGACGCTCAGCCCCCGTGACGGGTGAGCTCGTCGAGCTCGCGGTCGAGGTCGTCGGCGTCGTCGACCTCCTTGCCCCGGCGGGCCACCACCCGGCGCAGCACCAGCGGGTAGCCGACGATGGCGATGGCGGTGAAGATGAACCACTGGACCGCGTAGCTGAAGTGGGGCCCCTCCCCCAGCTCCGGCGGGGGCACCGGCAGGATGCTGTCCCTGCGGGCGCCGCCCTCCTGGCCCTCGCTCGGCTCCGCGGGCGTCGAGGCGGACGCCAGCACCAGGCCCGGCAGGACGCCGTCCGTCGCCAGCAGCGGCTCCAGGTCGTGGGGCGCGGTCCCGTCGAGGCGGCCGGGATCGACCACGATGCCCTCCACCGTGACCTCGCCCGCGGGCGGCGGAGCGTCGACCGCGGCTGCCGTCGGACTCCAGGCCCACGAAACCCCGGACGACGCCCACCTGCGAGCCCGAGGGCAGCTCCAGCGGGGTGACCAGCCAGGCCCCCGCCACCCCGTCCTGCGTGCGGTTGCGGACCACCACGGTGGCGTCGTCGTCGTAGGTGCCCGTGGCGCTCACCCGCCGGTAGCGGGCCTCGTCCACGGAGGTGTCGCCGGACGACAGCACCTCGTCCACCGGCGTCACCGGCTGCTCCTGGCGGGACTCGATCAGGTCGTTGCGCGCCCGCCGCTCGTCCAGCCGCCGCAGCTGCCACAGCCCGAGGCTGATCATGGCCACGATGAGCAGGGCGACCAGCAGGTGGGACAGCAGCCAGCGGGGCCGCAGCAGGAAACGGGCGTTCGCCACGGGCCAAGGCTAAGGGCGCCGCCCGCCCCGGGCGAAAACCCGTTCTGTCAGCGCTCAGCCGCGCTCCATTGCGCGTGAGCGCTGACAGAACCTTCTCAGTCGAGGGGCTTCATGAACGACCACATCTGGCCCTCGCTGTCGCGGGCGCTGTACTCCCGGTAGCCGTAGGGCTGGTCGACGGGCTCGTAGTCGATCTGCGCGCCCTCGGACTGGGCGTGGCGGTAGTGGGCGTCGACGTCGTCGACCATCACGGCCATGGTGCCGGTGACCGCGCCGACCTTGCGGGGCGAGGACAGGCCGAACGCTTCCGACTCGGGGTGCAGCCACACCACCCCGTCTCCGGCCTGGAGCTCGCCGTGGACGACGGTGCCGTCGTCGTCTGCGGGTGAGCTGGCCGGGGCCGAGGCCGAACACCCGGACGAGGAACTCGTAGGCGGCCTCCAGGTCGGCGTAGACGAGGATCGAGATGCGGCGTTGGACGGTCGAGTCGAGCATGGTCATGTCCTCCAGTACTTCCAGCAGGTCGTCGGTCAGATGGTCTCCGGCGGCACCCTCGGGCCCCACCAGGCGGGAGAGCCGGCCCCGCAGCCGGGTGCCGGCCTCGATGCGCCGGTCGAGCTCCACGACGTGCGCGGTCATGGCGGCCCGCAGGCTCCACTTGGGGTCGTCGAGGGCACGGGCGATGTCGTCGAGGGACAGGCCCAGGCGGCGCAGCAGGCAGATCCGGTAGAGCCGGGCCACGTCGGCCTCTCCGTAGCGGCGATGGCCGGCGGCGCTGCGCTCCGACGCCACGAGGAGGCCGATCTCCTCGTAGTAGTGGAGCGTGCGGACGGTCAGGCCGGTCGCCTTGGCCAGCTCGCCCACCCGGTGGCCGGTCTCGCTGTCGCTTCGGGTCGCCATACGGCTGACCGTAAGACCTCACGTCGCGTCAGGTGCAAGCCCCGATCTTCACCAACCGGGCCGCAGCCGGAACCCGCCGGCCATCACGCGGGAGGGAAGGGCCGGCCCGGCGCGTCATGCGCCGCGGGCACCGCGAGGTGTCCGCGGCGTCGGTGGGCGGCACCCGAAAGAGGCCACCTTCGTGGGCCCGATGGCCCGCGGGCCGGCGCCACGCTGGTCCCGATGGGTGCAGGAGGAGGCCACCTTCGGCCGGGCCGTCCCGGGAGGGTGGGCCGCCGCCCGCTGGTCCGATGGTCCCCGGGCAGAGCGCCCGCACCCTGGCGCTGGACGGCGTGGTCGAGGCGGGTGCTGGGGCCTGCCTCGACGTCGACGCAGGGGCCCATCGAGGATGGGCCGCTACCTGCGGCTGGACGCCGAGCGCCACGAGTGCGGCGCTGACCTCGCCGGCGGTGCGCCTGGCCTGGCGGACGGAGCCGGTGCTGGGCGACGCCGAGCCGCGCCTGGCCCACGGCCTGGCCGGCCCGCTGGCCCTCGCGGCAGCGGTGAGGTCCGGGCCTGCGCACCTCGGTCCGCGGCACGTGGCCCGCCTGCTAGTGGCCTGACACCCGGCGGAGGCCGACCACGCTCACGGCGAGCATGGCGACCACCACCGCCAGCTCGGCGAACCACCACAGGGCCAGGTGGTGGTGGCCCGACACCGGGCACGACACCACCATGGTGACGGCGACCAGCCCGGTGAGGACCGCCACGGGCGCGGCGGCCTTGTGGCGGGCCCCGGCCAGGATCGACGTGGCCACCAGCCCCAGGATGAACGCCCCCCACACGACGGTGTCGAGCACCGGCGGGGCCGCTGCGGGGTTGTCGGGCGGCGGCGCGAGCGCCTCCATCGCCAGCAGCGTGAGCGGCCAGCCCAGGCCGAGGGCGGCGGACCACCCCTCGGCAAGCAGGTGCGTCCGGGCGGGGGGTGCCGCCGGGCCCCGGGCGTGGTCGAGCGTCGGATCGATCGGTCGAGCCGGCTTGACGTCCATGTGGGCACCTCCTGGTCGGAACCGCCCGCGCCATCATCGCGCAGCCGGCGGGCGCGAACCTGAAGGGACGAGCGGGGAACAAACCATCGTGGAGCCCACCGACGCCGAGGTCATCGGCGCGTCGTTCGACGACCCCGCGGCGTTCGCGGCGATCTTCGACCGCCACGCCGCGGTGCTGCTGCGGTTCCTGGTGCGCCGCGTGGGCCCGGACGCGGCCGAGGGGCTGGTGGGCGAGTCGTTCCGCATCGCCTTCGAGCGCCGCGCCGGCTACGACTGCACGCGGCCCAGCGCCCGGCCCTGGCTCTACGGCATCGCCACCAACGTGCTGGCACGGCACCGCCGGGCCGAGGCGCGGCGGCTGGCGGCGCTGGACCGGCTGCCCCGCCCGCCCGCGGACGCGCTGGATGACCAGGTCGTCGAGCAGATCGACGCCCGCGAGCTGCTGCCCCGGGTGGCGGCCACCATCGCCGCCCTGCCCCCCGGCGAGCGGGACGCGCTGCTGCTCTACGCCTGGGAGGACCTGGGCTACGACGACATCGCCGCCGCGCTCGGCATCCCGGTGGGGACCGTGCGCTCCCGGCTCAACCGGGCCCGCCGCCGCCTGCGCGAGCTGCGCGAACCCGAGGGCGCCGGCGGGGAACAACGGTCGACGCACAGCCAGGACCGCGGGAGGATCGGGCCGTGAGCGACGACCTCGACCCGCTGCGCCGGGCACGGCCCGACCGCCTGCAGCCGGACGATCCCATCGACCCCGTGGTCCTCTCCGACGAGAGGGAGCGACTCATGTCCACCATCGACCAGACCGCCACCGGCCCGGACACCGAGCGGCGCACGCCGTCGATCTACCCCCGCCTCGCCTACCGGGACGAGGTGGCGGCCCTGGAGTACCTCATCCGGGTGTTCGGCTTCCGCGAGTGGCGCGAGTCCCGGATGGAGAACCCCACCGGCATGCTGGCGTGGCTGGAGGTGGGCGACGGCGTGGTCATGATCGGCCGCGCCGGGCCCGAGCACCACGACATCTCCAGCCCGGCGGACGTCGGGGCCGTGACCTGCATGGTCAACGTCTACGTCGACAACATCGACGCCCACTACGCCCGGGCCGCGGCCGAGGGCGCCCGCATCGTCATGCCGCTGGAGGACATGTTCTGGGGCGACCGGCGCTACGAGGCCCTCGACCTGGAGGGGCACCGCTGGCACTTCGGCGAGCGCCTGTCCCACGTGAGGGCCCGGCTCGAGGGCTGACGGGCACGGCCTCCCGGTAGTGGCCGCCAGGATAACCCGCCACGGCGGATCGGCGGGCAACAGGCCGGGATCAAGCGATGCAAGGCACACGTAACCGCGCTCTTCACAGGCCGGATCCGGGCCGGCAACAGGCCCGGGCTCCCATGGCAGGGATGGCTTTTCAGAGGCTGACCCGATGGCACTGCTCGACGATCCGCCCCTGGCCGTTCCCGTAGCCGCACCCCGCCGCGGGGTGCTGGTCACCGAGCTGGCCGGCCTGCGGGCGTTCTGGTACCCGGTGGCGCGGCTCGACGCACTCGACGCCGGTCCCGTCCACCGGCGGCTGCTGGGCGTCGACCTGGTGGTGTGGTCCCCGGGACCGGGCGAGGTGCGGGCCGCCCCCGACCGCTGCCCGCACCGTGACGCCCGCCTGTCGGGCGGCCACGTGGCCGAGGGCTGCCTGGTCTGCCCCTACCACGGGTGGGAGTTCGGGGTCGACGGCCGGGCCGTGCACATCCCGCAGCTGGACGACGACGCCCCCATCCCGCCCCGGGCCCGCCTGGCCCCGGTGCGGGCCGCGGCCCACTGGGGGTGGGCGTGGGTGGCGCTCGACGAGCCGGTCCTCGGCCTGCCCGACCTCCCGGAGCTCGACCAGCCGGGTTGGCGGGTGGTGCACGACCCCGAGAGCGAGTGGGCGTGCTCGTCGCTCCACCTGCTGGACAACAACCTCGACCCGGCCCACGTGGCCTTCGTGCACGCCGCCACCTTCGGGGCGGGCACGCCCAAGCGGGTGCCGGTGGCCGACGTGGCCCGCACCGCCACCGGCATGCGCACCGCCCTGGACCTGCCCGTCGGCGGCCGCCCCGGCGAGGACGACGCCCCGACGGTGCGCAGCACGGCGACCGACGTCTGGGGCCCGGCCCTCATGATCAGCCGCATCCGCTACCCGGACGGCGTGGTCCACGTGATGGTCAAGGCCACCACCCCCGAGGACGACCGGGCCACCCGCCAGCTCCAGCTGGTCGTGCGCAACGACACCGAGGCGGACCGGCCCGCGGCCGACATCATCGCCTTCGACCAGCGCACCTGGGTCGAGGACAAGGCCATCCTGGAGGTCTGCTACCCGGACTTCCACCTGGACGTGACCGCCAACGTCCACCTCAAGGTGGACCGGGGCTCGATCGAGTACCGCCGGCTGCTGTCCGACATCGCCACCGGCACGTTCCCGGCCGGCGACTAGCCCCTCAGCGCCGCGGCCAGGTCCCGCGGGTCGGCCCGGACCAGCACGCCGTCGCGCACCACCACCTCGCCCGCCACCACCACGTGGCGGGGGCGGCGGCCGGGGGCGGCCCACACCAGGCCCGCCACCGGGTCGGCCACGCCCGCGTCGAACACGTCGCCCACGTCCCAGCAGCACAGGTCGGCGGCCGCGCCCGGCTCCAGCGAGCCCAGGTCGGGGCGGCCGAGGCCCGCGGCCGAGCCGGCGGTGGCCATGGTGAGGACGTCCTCGGCGGTCAGGGGGCGCCCGGCGAGCGGGGCGACCTGGAGCGCCAGGCGGGCGTCGGCCAGCAGGTGCCCGGCGTCGTTGGACCCGCCCCCGCTGGTGCCCAGGCCCACGGCCACGCCCGCGTCGAGCAGGGCGCCCGCGGGGGCGACGCCCCAGCCCATGGGCAGGTCGCAGCCCGGGGCGTGGGTGGCCGAGGCCCCCGAGGCGGCCACCCGGGCCAGCTCGCCCGGCTCCAGGCCGCACAGGTGGGCCAGGGTGACGTCGGGCGCCAGCCAGCCCCACTCCTCCAGCAGGTCGAGCGGCCGGCGCCCGTAGCGGGCCGCGGCCCGCTCGACGTCGACCTGCTCGCCGCACTGGGTGCGCCGCCGCAGGCCGAGGCGGGCCGCCACCTCGGCCAGGGCGTCGAAGGTGTCCCGCCCGTCGCTGTGCACCCCGGCCGGGCCCACGGCCAGGCCCAGCCGGTCGCCGTCCGGCGCCAGGGCGGCGGCGATGGCCTCCACCGAGGCCGCCGCGGCCGCGGCGTCGTCGCCGGCCGTGCCCCGCACGAACACCAGCCGGGCGCCCAGCTCGGCCGCCGCCCCCGCGGTGGCCGTGGCCAGCTCCACCGGATCGACGCCCGGGGGCCAGGTCAGGTGGTGGTCGGCCACCGTGGTCACCCCGCACAGCAGCGACTCGGCCAGGCCCACCCGGGCGGCCGCCGCCACCAGCGCGGCGTCGACCGGCGCGTCGCGGTAGGCCGCCGCCATGGCCGCCAGCCAGTCCGCCATGGGCACGTGGCGGGTCCCGGGCCGGGTGCGGAACGCCGACTGGAGCAGATGGTGGTGGGCGTTCACCAGCCCCGGCGTGAGGACGCAGTCGGTCGCGTCCAGCCGCTCGGCACAATCGGTCGCGTCCAGCCGCCCGGTGCCCGGGTCCGGCGGCGACGGCGGGTCGACGGCCACCACCCGGCCCGCGTCGAGCCGCACGTCGACGCCGGCCAGCGTCCGCCGACCCGTCCAGACCGCCAGCGCACCCCGCACGTCGAGCATGACCGCCGAGGCTGGCACCGCCGGCCGGGCCCGGGCCGGGACGAAACGCGACGTTCATGGTGCCGGAACACCGGTCGCACGCACGGGGGCGACGATGGCCCCGTGATCGTGGGACCGGGCGAGGGCCGCACCTTCACCATCGGCCCCCAGGTGGCCCGGGTGAAGGCCGAGGGCGAGGGCGGCCCCGCGGTGGTCGAGACCCGGCTGCCGCCCAAGGCCGGCGCGCCCCGCCATCGCCACCACGACCACGACGAGACGTTCTACGTGCTGGCGGGCACGCTGGAGGTCGACGTGGACGGCACCCGCCGCGTGCCTCGGCCCGGGCGGGCTGGCCCGGGCGCCCCGCGGGACGGCGCACGGCTTCCGCAACCCGGGGCCCGGCGACGCGCTGGTCCTCGCGCTGTACGACCCGTCGCCCTCCCTCGCCTACCTGGAGCAGCTCGGCGCCGCCCTGGCCGCCGGCGAGGACGAGCGCCGCGACGCCGCCCTCGCCGACCTCTACGCCCGCTTCGCCACGGAGCCGGCGTGAGCCCGCTGACCGGCGCCCGGGCGCTCGCCGCCCTGTCCTGGAACCAGGCGGCCGAGCGCATCACCGAGCGGTCGATCCTGGTCCAGCCGCTGGGCTCGATCGAGCAGCACGGCGCCCACCTGCCCCTCGCCACCGACCAGCTGGTGGCGGAGGCGGTCGCCGGCGCGGTGATGGACGAGTTCGGCGACGCCCACGACCTGTGGCTGCTGCCGCCGCTCGTCTACACCAAGTCCAACGAGCACGCCTGGGCGCCGGGGACGGTCTGGCTGTCCGACGGCACCATGCGGGCGGTGCTGGACGACGTGGCCCGCTCGGTGTCCACGCTGCGGGCCCGCAAGCTGGTCTTCCTCAACGGTCACGGCGGGAACTCCGCCCTGCTGGCGGTGGCGTGCCGCGAGGCCCACCTCGACCACGGGTTGCTCACCTTCCTGGCCCACCCCTACGTGGCCGCCGACCAGGGCGGGCCCTCCCCGGCCGAGGAGCTGGGCATGGGCATCCACGGCGGCCTGGACGAGACCTCGCTGCTGCTCCACCTCCATCCCGACCTCGTGGACATGGACCGCGCCGCCCGGGCGGTCCCCGAGGCCCTGGCCGCCCACCGCCACGTCCGCTTCGGGGGGCCGGTGACCTTCGGCTGGTCGTCCCGCGACCTCAGCCCCGGCGGCGTCATCGGCGACCCCACCGGCGCCACCGCCGAGCGGGGCAAGGCCCTGTTCGAGGCGGCCGTGGCGTTCCTGGGCGCCGCCCTGGGCGAGATCGCCGCCTTCGAGCTGCCCGAGGGCGGTCCCCGGTGAGCGCCGGCCCGCCGGTGGCGGTGGCCGGGCTGCACCACGTGGCCCTGTGCGTGCACGACCTCGACCGGGCCCGGGCGTTCTACGCGGACGTGCTCGGCCTGGTCGAGGTCCACCGGCCGCCGCTGCCCCAGCCGGGCGCGTGGCTGCTGGTCCCCGGCCGGGGCGACCAGATGGTCCACCTCATGGTGACCGGCGAGGCGCCGCCCACGTCGTTCCAGCACTTCGCCCTGACCTGCCCCGACCTGGAGGCGGCCGCCGCGGCCCTGGCCGCCCACGGCCACGAGCTGTCCGAGCCCCAGGTGGTCGCGGACTACGGCCGTCAGGCCTTCGTCCGCGACCCCGAGGGCAACCTGGTCGAGCTGAACGAGCCGCCCCGCTAGGGCGCCAGGCAGTTGCCGAGCGCCGGGACGCCCGCGAACCGGTCCCCCATCCAGGAGACCGCCAGGGGCTGGCCCTGCACCAGGCCCAGCGCGTGCTCGGCCGGCAGCGCCGTCCACGCCACGGTGGCGCCCCGGTTGCACCACGTGCGGCGCAGCTCGGCGGCCTGGCCGAAGGGCACGATCTCGTCCACCAGGCCGTGGTACTGGAGCACCGGGGCCGAGGGCCGGACCCGCCCCAGCCGGGTCCCGTCGAGCCGGGCCTGCCAGGCCGGCGTCTCCAGCGGGTTGGTCGTGACGTAGTCGTCGATGTGGGTGAAGGCGACGTCGATCAGCGTGCCGAACCCGTCCACCGAGACCAGGCACAGCTCCTGGCTGCCGGCGACCAGCTCCTGGCCGCGGGGGTTGAGGTAGGTCTCGAGGTCGAGCTCGGGGTAGGCCGCGTCGAGGCCCAGCGCGGCCATGAGCGCGAACGCCACGAACGGCGAGCCGTCGAGGAAGTCGGCGGTGGCGGTCAGGTCCCCGGGCACGCCCCCGATGGCCGAGCCCTTGACCCGGAGCTCGGGCGCGTAGCCGGCGGCCATCTCGGCGGCCCAGCCGGCGGCGCCGCCGCCCTGCGAGTAGCCCATGAGCCCCACCGGCGTGGACGTCGAGAGGCCGGTCCCCGGGAGCCGCTGGGCGGCGCGGGCCACGTCGAGCACCGCGTGGCCCTGGGCGGGGCCGACCATGTAGGTGTGCAGGCCCGGGGTGCCGAGGCCCTGGTAGTCGCTCACCGCCACGGCCCAGCCCCGGTCCAGCAGCGACTTGACGAAGAAGCCCTCGTAGTCGGCGCCCTGCGACAGCGTGTAGGAGGGCGCGCAGTCGTCGCCCACCCCGCGGGTGCCGACCGCGTAGGCCACGAGCGGGCGCGGGCCGGGGCCGGTCCACGGCGCGGTGGGGACGAGCACGGTGCCGGTGACGGCCATGGGCTGTCCCAGCGCGTCGGTCGACCGGTAGAGGATCTGGCGGGAGGTGACGCCGGCCACCGGCGCCTTGTTCAACGGGTCGAGCGTGAACCGGCTCGCCCGCGACGAGATGACGTCGCCCGGTTGGCCCGACGGCAGCGGAGACAGGCGGCCGGTAGAAGCCGTCGTCGCTGGGGAACGGCGGGTCGCAGGCCGTCAGTCCCACGGCGGCGACGAGCGCGAGGCAGACGATGGCGCGCAGGCGCGCGCGCCGAGGACGTGCGGGTGCACGGTGCATGGATCCCCTCCCGAGACAGCAGAGCGCGGTGGCTACCGTCTACGGGTCAATAGTGCCGCACGTCTGGCATCAAAAGTCAATAGGGGAGACTCGGCGACGCCCTGGAGGCGCCGCGACACCCGGTCGTGGGTGCGCCGGGCGGCGGCCACGCCCGCATGCACCAGGGCGCCGTCCTCCACGAGCACCCGGCCCGCCACGACCGTGTGGCGGGCGGCCAGGGGCCCGCAGCGCAGCCACGCCTCCACCAGGTCGGTGTGGGCGCCCGCGGGGACAGGTCGTCCACCGGCCAGCACACCAGGTCCCCCGCCGCGCCCGGGGCCAGCGAGCAGCTCGGCTGGCGGGCCCGGGCGCGGGTCGAGGCGGAGACCGGGGCCCGCACTGAGCGGCGGGTAGCCCCGGTCGGCCAGGCCTTGTCGTGGAGCACGTCGACTTCTCGGCCTCGGGCAGGGCGAAGGCCAGGTGGAGCAGGCCGCGCTCCTCCCCGTCGGTCTCCAGCAGCTCGACCTTCACGCCGGTGGCGTCGTCGTGGGCGAACGCGATGGGCCGGCCGGTGCCCACCCGCGCCCCCCGGCGCCCCTCCCGCAGGCCGAGGCGGCCGCACAGCACGGCCAGGGCGGCGTCCACCGACGGCACCCCGATGGCGACGTGGTCCAGCACGGCGCGCCGCGCGCCTCAGGCGGCCGACTCGTGCCAGGACCGCACGACCCGGTGCCCCAGCCAGCCGAAGAACAGGAACACCGCGATCCCGAGCAGCGACGACCAGATCAGGCAGCTGTAGAGCTGCTCGTACATGAGCCGCTGGCGGTACTGCACCAGGCGCAGCCCCAGCCCGGGCTCGCCCTGCTGGAAGAACAGCTCGCCCACGATGGCGCCGATCACCGCCAGGCCCGCGGAGATGCGGAAGCCGGTGAACAGGGCGGGCATGGACGCCGGGAGCGACAGGCGGCGGAGCTGGGTCCGCCAGGTGGCGCCGTGCAGGCTGAACAGGTCGAGCATCCCCCGGTCCACCGACTTCATGCCCAGCAGCAGGTTGGTGGGGATGGGGAAGAAGGCGATGATCACGCACACGATCGTCTTGGACGTGGCCCCGGAGCCGAAGGCGATGATCATGAGCGGCGTGATGGCCAGGATGGGCACGGCCTGGAGCGCCACCAGGTAGGGGTAGGCGGCCCGCTCCACCGGCCTGAAGCGGTGCATGAGGATGCCGAGCGCCATGCCGAGCAAGATGGCCAGCGCCAGGCCGGTCAGGGCCAGCCGGGTGGTCAGCCACATGCTGGCCATGATCTCGGAGAAGGTCTCGCCGTCGAGCACGCCGACCTTGACGACCTCGTGCGGGTACGGCAGCAGGAAGCGCCGGTGCTCGGGCAGGCGGTAGGACAGGAAGTACCACAGCCCGATGAGCCCGACGAGCACGAGGATGGGCGGCAGCACCTGCGACGCCAGGCCGCGCAGGCGCCCGCGGCGGGGCGCCCCGCCGGCCGGGGCCGAGCCGGTCGGCCCCAGCGCGACCGGCTCGGCGACCGGCGGCTCCACGTCGGTGAGCGCGGTCATGCGTGGGCGGCACGCAGCGCGGCCGAGATCTCGCCGGTGAGCCGGGCGAAGTCGGTGTCGTAGCGCAGGTCGGGCCGGCGGGGCTGGGCGAAGGGGACGGCGAAGTCGCCCACGATGCGGCCGGGGCGCCCGGACATGACGAGCACCCGGGTGGACAGGTAGGCCGCCTCGACGATCGAGTGGGTGATGAACAGCCCGGCGAAGCCCCGGTCGGCGAACAGCCGGGACAGCTCGTCGTTGAGCCGGGCCCGTGTGATCTCGTCGAGCGCCCCGAAGGGCTCGTCGAACAGGAACACCGTCGGGTCCATGGTGAGCGCCCGGGCCAGCGAGGCCCGCATCTTCATGCCCCCCGACAGCCGCTTGGGATGGTGGTTCTCGAACCCGGTGAGCCCGACGGTGGCGATGGCCTCGGCCGCCCGGCGCCGGCGCTCGGCCGCGGGCAGCTTGTGGAGCAGGCCGAGCAGCTCGACGTTGCCCTGCACGGTCCGCCACGGCAGCAGCGTGGCGTCCTGGAACACGTAGCCGATGCGGCTGCGGTCGACCTCGACCCGGCCCGCCGGTGGCCGTCTCCAGCCCCGAGGCGATGCGCAGCAGCGTCGACTTGCCGCAGCCCGACGGCCCCACCACCGACACGAACTCGCCGGGCCGCACCGTGAACGACACGTCCTCCAGCGCGTGGGTCCCGTCGGGGAACACCATGGACACGCCCTCGAAGGCCAGCTCCGACCCGCCCGCCGGCGGCACGGCGACGGGCGCCTCCGCGTCCCCGTTCGCCCGGACCTCCTCGCCCACCAGAGCCATGCCCCGACGGTACGAACCGCCTGTTTCCCGCGCGACGATGCGTGCGTGAATGCAGGATGTCGTGGTTCTGTCCGCAGTCCAACCCGAGGCAATAGGGGTCGTCGACGTCGGCCGGAGGCAATAGCGGTCGGCCCCCGACCGCTATGGCCTCCAGACCAAGCCGCTGACCCCTATTGCCTCGGCGCGAGGAGGCTCAGGCGGTCGGGAGGGTGTAGTCCGCGAACTGGGTGCGCAGGTCCTTCTTGGAGAACTTGCCCACCGAGGTCTTGGGGATCTCGGCGACGAACACCACGTCGTCGGGCAGCCACCACTTGGCCACGCGGCCGTCGAGGAAGGCGAGGATGTCCTCCTTGGTGGCGGTCTCGCCCTCGCGCAGGACGACGCACGCCAGCGGGCGTTCGCTCCACTTGGGATGCGGGAGGCCGATCACGGCGGCCTCCGCCACCGCGGGGTGGGCCATGATCTCGTTCTCCAGCTCCACCGAGCTGATCCACTCGCCGCCGGACTTGATCACGTCCTTGGTGCGGTCGCGCAGCTGGATGTACCCGTGGGCGTCGATGGTGGCCACGTCGCCGGTCTTGAGCCAGCCGTCGTCGGTGAACGACTCCGGCGAGCGGGGGTCGTCGTAGTAGCTGGCCACCACCCACGGGCCCCGCACCTGGAGCTCGCCCGACGACTCGCCGTCCCAGGGCAGCTCGTCCAGCAGGCCGGGAACCACGATGCGGGCCTCGACCCCGAACAGGGGCTGGCCCACGGTGGTGCGCAGGTCGGCCTTGCCCTCGTCGTCGAGCACCGCGGCCAGCGTGGTCTTGATGTGGCCGGCGGACGCCACGGGCGACGTCTCGGTCATGCCCCACGCCTGCGTGATGGGCAGGCCCACCTGGGTGCGGTAGGCCTCCGACAGCGCCCTGGGGACCGCCGAGCCGCCGCAGGGGATGGCCCGCAGGGCCGAGGTGTCGCGGCCCTTGAGCTCCGGCAGCACGCCCATCCAGATGGTGGGCACGCCCGCGGCCAGGGTCACCCGCTCGGACTCGATGAGGGAGGCCAGGCCCACGGGCGACAGGTCGGGCCCGGGCATGATGAGGTCGGCGCCGCACGCCACCGCGGCGTGGGCCAGGCCCCAGGCGTTGGCGTGGAACATGGGCACGACCGGCAGCACCCGGTCCTCCTCGGTGGGGCCGAGCCCGCCCGAGGTGAGCACGCCGTAGGTGTGCAGGAAGGTCGACCGGTGCGTGTAGACGACGCCCTTGGGGTTGCCGGTGGTGCCGCTCGTGTAGCACATGGACGCGGCCCGGTTCTCGTCGTCCACCCGGAACGCCACCGGCTGCGCCTCGGCCAGCAGCGCCTCGTAGTCGTGCACCTCCTTGCCCCCGGGCGCCTCGGGCACCTCGCCCGTGCCGTCGTCCATGACCACGATGTGGCGCACGGTCTTGAACTGGTCGAGCAGCGGCCACACCAGCTTGGCGAGCGACTTGTCGATGAAGACGACCTCGTCCTCGGCGTGGTTGGCCACGTAGACGAGCTGCTCGGGGAACAGCCGGATGTTGAGGGCGTGCAGCACCCGGCCGGTGCACGGGGCCGCGAAGTACAGCTCCAGGTGGCGGGCGCTGTTCCAGCCGAAGGTCGCCACCCGGCCGTCGGGGCTGATGCCGAGCGTGTCGAGCACCCCGCCCAGCCGGCGGGTGCGCTCCGCCCACTCGCCGTAGGTCTCGCGCACCTTGCCCGCCGCGGTCACGGTGACGACCTGCTTGTCGGCGAACAGCCGTTCGGCCCGCATGTGCAGGTGCGGCAGCGTCAGCGGAAAGTCCTGCATGAGCCCGTCCATCGACTGTCCCCCCTGTGTCGCGACCTGTGCCCTGCCAGCCTAGGCTCTATCCGTCATGGCGGAGGATCTGAGCACATCTCGCTCGCCGGGGCGCCGCCGCCCCTCCCGCCGGGCGGTCACGCTGGTCAGCGTCCCGCTGATCTGCCTGGTGATCATGAGCTACGTGGGCGACGCGCTGGCGCCCACCCTGTTCGACACCCACCCGGTGTTCCTCATGGTGCTCAACTCGCGCACCCGCAACCTGGTGCTGGTGACCAACGAGGTCGACCCCGTCACCTTCTACGCGGTCGGGCTGGCCCGGCTGCTGATCAGCGACCCGCTCTTCTTCCTGCTGGGCATGTGGTACGGGGACGCCGCGGTCGAGTGGATGGAGCGCCGCACCCGGACCTGGGGCCAGATGCTGCGCCAGGTCGAGCGGTGGTTCAGCAAGGCCGCGTACCCGATCATCTTCATCGCCCCCAACAACTACGTGTGCCTGTTCGCCGGGGCGGCCGGCATGCCGCTGCGGGCGTTCTTCGCGGTGAACATCGCCGGGACCATCTTCCGGCTGTGGCTGGTCCGCACGTTCGGCGACGCCTTCGAGCGCCCCATCGACGACCTGGTGGGCTGGATCGGCGACCACCGGCTCCCGCTGCTGGCGCTGAGCGTGACGCTGGTGGTGGTGTCGATCGCCCTGGAGGCCCGCAAGGGCGAGACCGAGGTGTCGTCGCTGGCCCACCTGGACGACGAGCTCGAGGAGCTGGAGGCCGAGCGCGAGGCCGAGCCCGAGGGGCAGGACGCCCCGGACGGACGAGGGCGCCGTCGAGGCCGCCGAGGCGCGCCGAGGAGCGCCGAGGACACGGTCGAGGACCCCGACTGAGCTACCGGCGCTGGGCTACCAGCGCGGCGGCGAGTTGGCGCTGTAGGACGAGCCCCGCCGCAGGCCCGAGCGGTGCACGACGTCCTCGTTGGTGCCCAGGTACGACGTGATGACGCGCGGGTCGGACAGCACCTGCGAGGGCGTGCCCCCGGCGATCACCGCGCCCTGCTCCAGGGCCACGAAGCCGTCGCACAGCGAGGCCAGCAGCGCCATGTCGTGCTCGATGATGACCATCGAGCAGCCCGTCTCGGCCTGGACCTGGCGCAGCAGCGGCCCCAGGGCCTCGGTCTCGCGCTGGGCCACGCCCGAGGACGGCTCGTCGAACAGCACCACCGCCGGGTCCTGGGCCAGGATGCAGGCCAGCTCCACGATGCGGCTGGTGCCGGTGGACAGCTCGCCGGTGGGCCGGTCGGCGTAGGGCCCCAGGCCCAGCAGCTCGATGAGCTGGTCGACCCGCTCGGCGGCCGAGGCCTCCGAGGCCACCGAGGCGGGCAGGCGCAGCGCCGCCGCCAGGGGGTCGCGGTTGGCCAGGTGCTGCTCCAGCGACACCGCGATGGCGTCCTCCACCGTGAGCGACGGGAAGGTGAGCGCCTCCTGGAACGTGCGCCCCACCTCCGCGATGGCCCGCCGGTGCGGCGGCCAGTGGGTGATGTCGACCCCGTTGAGCAGGATCTGGCCCCCGTCCGCCCGCAGGAAGCCGGTGAGCACGTCGAACAGCGTGGTCTTGCCCGCGCCGTTGTGGCCGATGAGGCCCACGATGGTGGCCGGGTGGATGGTGAGGTAGACGTCGTCGAGCGCCCGGATGCCCCCGAAGCGCTTGGAGATCCCCCGGGCCTCCAGGGTCACGCCCCGCGAGGCACGCTCCCACGGCGGCGGGCCGGCCGGCAGCGCGCCCGGCCGGGCGTCCTGGGGCCCGCGGTCGCCGCCGATGAAGACGGCCCGCAGGATGTCGGGCCGGTCCAGCAGCCCCGCGGTCGGCCCCCGGAACCGCACCTGGCCCTTCTCCAGGAACAGCGCCCGGTGGCACAGCAGCAGCGCCACGTTCACCGACTGCTCGACCACCACCACCGTCGTGCCCCGGGCGTGGATGTCCCGCACCTTCTCGATCAGGCGGTCGACCACCGTGGGCGCGAGGCCGATCGACAGCTCGTCGATGCAGAGCAGCTTGGGCCTGGACACGAAGGCCATGGCCAGCGAGAGCTGCTGCTGCTCGCCGCCCGAGAGGTCGCCGGCCAGCTGCGCCTGGCGCTGGCCGAGCACCGGGAACATGGCGACCACGTCGCGGCGGGCCTCCTCCGCGCCGCGGGGGTCGTGGCGCAGCATCCAGCACGCCAGGCGCAGGTTCTCGGCCACCGTGAGGGTGGGGAACACGCCGTGGCCGCCCGGCACCAGCGACAGCCCCAGCCGGGCGATCTCCTCGGCGGGCATGCCGGTGATGTCGCGCCCGTCGAAGACGACGCGGCCCTCGCTGGGCGGCAGCAGCCCGGCCAGCGACTTGAGCACGGTGGACTTCCCGGCCCCGTTGGTGCCGAGCAGCGCCAGCAGCTCGTTGCGCTCGACCGACATGTCCACGCCGAACAGCACCTGGAGCGATCCGTAGGCCGCCTCCAGGCCCTCGCAGTCGAGCAGCTGGGCGCCGAGCCGCTCCCGCCGCACGCTGCCCACCATCAGCCCGGCGCCCGCGGCGTCGCGGTGGATGTGGGTGGGCGGCGCCGGCTCGACCGCCTGCTCGACGGTCACGACGGTCTCGACCACCTCGAGGCCGTGGCGGGCCGCCACCCGGCGCACCCACCGGTCCCGCAGGCGCTCGAAGGCCTGGGCCAGGCCGCCCGGGATGACCAGCAGGATGGCCAGCAACCCGACGCCGGTCAGGGCCAGCTGGGCCTTGGGGAACAGGTAGCCGGCCCACTGGACCAGGGCCACGCCCGCCAGCGTGCCCGCGATGGAGGACACGCCGCCGATCACGGCCATGGAGAACACCAGCAGGCTGGTGGTGGCCGGGTAGGTCGACTGGCCGATGCCGCCCAGCGCCACCGCGTGCAGCGTCCCGGCCACGCCGGCCAGGACGCCCGCGAACACGAAGGCCGCCAGCCGGGTCTCGACCACGTTGATGCCGGCCGCCGACGCGCCCCGCTCGTTGTCGCGGGTGGCGGAGATGCTGCGCCCGGCCCGGGCCGCCCGCAGGTTGCGCACCACGTACACCCCGGCGGCCAGGACCCCGAGCGCCAGCCCGTAGAGCCAGCGCTCGTCGGTCAGCTCGAGCGCGCCCCACAGCTTGGGCCGGTGGAAGTCCGGCGGGGTGAGCGACTCGAAGTTGGCGGGGTTGAGGATGTAGAGCTCCATGGCCACCGCGAACGCCAGCGTGGTGACCGCCAGGAACTGGCCGGACACCCGCAGCGCGGGCAGGCCGAGGATGAGCGCCACCGCGCCGCCGGCCAGCGCGGACAGCGCGAAGCACACGAACAGGTCGCTGTTGTGGTCGGCGATGAGGTTGGCGGTGACCACCCCGCCCACGCCCATGAGCGCCACCTGGCCCAGTGAGACGACGCCGCCCCACCCGGTGAGGACCACCAGCGACAGGGCCACCAGCGCGTAGGCCAGCGTGAGGGTGCCGAAGTTGATCTGCGAGGTCGAGCCCAGCACCGGCAGGGCCAGGACCGCCACCGCCACCAGCGTGCCCAGCACGACCTTGGCCGCCCGCACCTCGCTCAGCGCCGCGATGGCGCGGGGCAGCTGGTGGCCCACGCCCACGATCGTCCACGAGGCTTCGGCGGCGTCGGCCCGGTGCTCCGAGCGGGGCTGGAGCATCAGGGCCACCACGATCACGATCAGCAGCACCAGCGAGGTGGGCGGCGCGCTCTCCAGGTAGCGCCACTGCACGAGCTGGTCGAGCACGCTGATCCCCACCCCGGCGACGAACGCGCCGGTCATCGAGCGCATCCCCACGATCACCGCGGCGGCCAGCGCCGGGAGCAGCACGGTCGAGCCGGCGCCCGCGGTGAGCGGGACACCCTCGCTGGTGGGGGCGCGCAGCACGACGGTGAGGGCCGCCAGCCCGCCGACCACCGACCACAGCAGCAGCGAGAGCTGGTTGACCGGGATGCCGACCAGGCGGGCCCGGTCGAGGTTCTCGGCCATGCCCCGGACCGCCATGCCCGCGTCCGACCGCTGGAGGAACCAGGTCAGCGCCAGCAGCACCACGGGCACGACCGCCACCAGCAGCAGGTCGTCGCCCGTGAACGTCTGGGGCTCGACGGTGAAGGTGTGGCGGCTGAGGGGCGTCGTGACCTTGGGGAGCACGTCGCCCGAGCCCAGCCAGCCCGGCAGGTAGATGGCGAGGCCGGCCAGCAGCTGGGCCAGGCCGATGGTGGCGACGGTCAGCACCAGGCGGGGCGAGCGGGTGAAGCGGCGGATGATGAGCCGCTCGACCAGCGCCCCCACCGCCACGCCCGCGGCCACGCCCGCGGCGGCCGCCTGGGCCCAGTTCCAGTGCTGGCCGTCGGCCAGCGTGGTGGCCAGGGCCCCGCCCAGGATGCCCATGGCGCCGTAGGCGAAGTTGATGACCCGGGTCGTGCGGTAGGTGAGGACGAGCCCGACGGCCAGGAGCCCGGTGGCCGAGCCGAACACGACGCCCTTGAGCACGATGCCCGCGGGGATGTCGTCCGGCGCCACCTGGGTGCCGATGGCGAGGAGGACGGCGACCGCGAGGACGAAGGCGTAGCTGCGCTTCACGGGAACACCTCCGGGTCGCCCTCGGGGATCTGGCCGTCAGGGGTGCGGGTGCCGTTGTCCACCCAGGTCCCGGGCTTGCCGTTGAACGGCGAGATGCGGTCGGGATCCCACCAGATCTCGCGGGAGTCGATCACCGGCGTGTAGTGGTTCGGGCTGAAGTCCCACAGCCCCGCCTGCCCCAGCGTGGGCGGGTAGGCGAACAGCCCGGTCTCGAACGTCTCGGGCGTGAGGTTGGGCCCGGCCATCTGGATGCCCAGGGCGATGATGAGCAGCTGGTCGTAGAGCAGGTCCACCAGCTCGGACGGCTCGTCCGTGCGCACCGAGCGGTAGGCCGCGTAGGCGTCGCTGGTCTCGGGCGACTGGGCGACGGCCCAGCGGCTGCCGCCGAACGCCCGGTTCCACTGGTCGCCCGCGTTGTGGGCGATGATCTGGCCGCCGAGGTCGAGGTCGATGAAGCCGACGCCGGCGATCAGCCACTCGGGGTTGTAGTCCTGGGCGGTGGCCTCCTGGGCCAGGTACATCTGCATGATCGGGTCGCAGGCGCAGGACACCGAGGTCACGCCCTCGGACTTGATCCGGGCCAGCAGGGTGGACGCCTGGGCGCGCAGCGTGGGCACGTCCAGCGTGTACTCCAGCTTCAGCGAGACCTGGTTGCCCTGTTCGGCCAGCCCGTCCTCGAAGGACTCCACGCACTGCTGGTACTCGCGGTTGTTGGGGGCGATGATCGCCATGGTGCGGGGCTCGCCCTGCAGCCCGGGGCCCGCGAACAGGGCGTCCCGCCCCAGCAGCCGCTTGTTGGTGTACTCGGCGGCCAGCTCGCTGGTGACGGTGCAGTCGGAGAAGTTGCTCCAGGCGTAGGGCCGGCGCTCGTCGAACCACTGGCGGGACATGTACGGCGCGCCCACCGACACGACCTGCTGGCGGGCGAGGGCGTCGGCGTAGGGCTGGGTCACGCCGGTCACGTCGGCGAAGGCGTGCAGCTCGTCGGCCACCCGCAGGGCGTCGTTGCTGGCCGAGTCCTGCCCGGCGCCCAGGAACTCGGAGAGCAGCAGGCCCCGGCCGTCGTAGGGCACCAGCTCGATCTTGCGCCCGTAGAACTGGAAGTTCTGGTTGAAGTAGTCGACCAGGCCCTCCGTGGTGCGGGCCATCTCCTCGTTCGACTCGTCGAGGGGGATGCCGCCCAGGTCGGCCAGGAGCTTGAGCAGGTTCTGGTCGCCGGTCAGGCGGTAGGCGACCCGGATGGTGTCGGCGGTGACGCCGTTGGTGGTCTCGCCGCCGTTGTCGCCTTCGAACGCGTAGCAGGGCGGCGAGTAGGGCATCTCGGGTACCTGCAGCTGCTGGTCGGGACACGCCGTCACCGAGGCGTTCCAGCCGGAGGCCGGCTGCGCCTCGCTGACCTCGACGGCATCACCACCGTCGGAGGTGATCACCTCCGCGGGCACCCGGGAGGGCACCACCGCGACCATGGCGATGAGGGCGGCCACGAGCACGACCAGGGGGGCGTAGCCCTTGAGCGCCCGGTTCTCGGCGCCGTGCAGCCGTCGCCGCTTCCCCCTCATAGCGATACCCCCATCGCCCAGCAGCTTTCCCGACCCTGACACTAGTGACCGCGAGCGTCCGGCGTCGCACTGATAGCACGCTGGTCAGCGCAGTACGCGTCGGTAACCGGCGCGGGCCCGCTGGTGAGTCGGCCCGCCGCCGCCGACGGCAGCCTCAGGCCTTGGCGCGCTTGGCGGCGCGGGCCCGCACCGTCTGGTCGAGGACCGCCTTGCGGAGACGGACCGAGCGGGGCGTCACCTCGACGCACTCGTCGTCGGAGATGTGCTCCAGGGCCTGCTCCAGCGACAGGGTGCGGGGCGGGATCAGCTTCTCGAAGCTGTCGGCGGCCGCCGCCCGGACGTTGGTCTGCTTCTTCGGCCGGGTGGGGTTGACGTCCATGTCGTCGGACCGGGCGTTCTCGCCGATGACCATGCCCTCGTACACCTCGGTGCCGGGCCCCACGAACAGCTGGCCCCGGTCCTGCAGGTTGAGCAGCGAGTAGCCGGTGGTCATGCCGCTGCGGTCCGCCACCAGCGAGCCGTTGCGCCGGGGGCGGATGTCGCCCGCCCACGGCTCCATGCCCTCGAAGACGTGGTGCAGGAGGCCGGTGCCCCGGGTCTCGGTCATCAGCTCGGTGCGGAAGCCGACCAGGCCCCGCGCCGGGACCAGGTGCTCCAGCCGCACCCAGCCGGTCCCGTGGTTGGTGATCTGCACCATGCGCCCCTTGCGCAGCGCCAGCAGCTGGGTGACCACGCCCAGGTACTCCTCGGGGACGTCGACCGTCACCCGGTCGACCGGCTCGTGCACCCGGCCGTCGATCTCGCGGGTCAGCACCTGGGGCTTGCCCACGGTCAGCTCGAACCCCTCGCGGCGCATCATCTCCACCAGCACCGCCAGCTGGAGCTCGCCCCGGCCCTGCACCTCCCAGGTGTCGGGCCGCTCGGTGGGCAGCACCCGGATGCTGACGTTGCCCACCAGCTCCTGGTCGAGCCGGCTCTTGACCAGCCGGGCGGTCAGCGAGGAGCCCTCGCGGCCCGAGAGCGGCGCGGTGTTGATGCCGATGGACATGGCCAGGCTGGGCTCGTCGATGGTGATGACCGGCAGCGGCCGGGGATCGTCGGGGTCGGCCAGCGTCTCGCCGATGGTGATGTCGGGGATGCCGGCGATGGCCACGATCTCGCCCGGCCCGGCCTCGGCGGCCGGGACCCGGTCGAGCGCGTCGGTGACGTACAGCTCGGTGAGCTTGGCCCGCTCGATGCTGCCGTCGGCCCGGCACCAGGCGACGTTGGTGCCCTTGCGCAGCACGCCGCTGCGGATGCGGCACAGCGCCAGCCGCCCCACGTAGGGCGAGGCGTCCAGGTTGGTGACCAGCGCCTGGAGCGGGACCTCGGGGTCGTAGGTGGGCGCGGGGATGTGGGACACCAGCAGGTCGAACAGCGGCTTGAGCGACGATCCCTCGGGCAGGCCGGCACCGTCCTCGGGCCGGTCGAGCGAGGCCCGCCCCTCCCGGGCGACGCAGTACACGATGGGGAAGTCGAGCTGCTCGAGGTCGGCGTCGAGGTCCAGGAACAGCTCCTCGACCTCGTGCACCACCTCGGCGATGCGGGCGTCGGGCCGGTCGACCTTGTTGACCACGAGCATCGACCGGCAGGCGGGACTCCAGCGCCTTGCGCAGCACGAAGCGGGTCTGGGGCAACGGGCCCTCGCTGGCGTCGACCAGCAGCAGCACGCCGTCGACCATCGACAGGCCCCGCTCGACCTCGCCGCCGAAGTCGGCGTGGCCCGGCGTGTCCACGATGTTGACCTTCACGTCGCCGTAGCGGACGGCCGTGTTCTTGGCCAGGATCGTGATGCCCTTCTCCCGCTCCAGGTCCATCGAGTCCATGACCCGCTCGGCGACGTCCTGGTGCTCGCGGAAGGCGCCCGACTGCCACAGCATCTGGTCGACGAGCGTGGTCTTGCCGTGGTCGACGTGCGCCACGATGGCGACGTTGCGGAGATCGGCCCTGGTCTGCACGGCACTGCCTTCTTCAAAAAGGACGAAAAGGGGGACGAGCCAGCCTACGGGGCGCCCGGCAGGTCTCCCCCGAGGTCGCGGTAGACCAGGCCGAGGCGGCGCAGCTCCTCCAGGTGCTCGGCCGCCAGGGCGGCCAGGATGGCCTCGCCCCGGCCGGTCAGCGCCACCCGCACCACGCGGTGGTCCTCGCCGTCGCCGTGCCGGGCCACCAGGCCCAGCGCCTCGGCCCGGTCCACCAGCCCCACCGCGCTGGTGGTGGCGCAACAGCAGGTGGTCGGCCACCTCCCCCACGGTCGGCGCCCCGCCGCGGTGGCCCCGCACGGCCAGCAGCAGCTGGTGCTGCGCCGGGGTCACGCCCGCCGCCCGGGCCTGCTCCTCGCTCCAGTGCAGGAAGCGGCGCAGCCCGTCCCGCACGTCGAGCAGCCGCTCGTAGTCGTCGTCCGCCAGCGCGTGGCAGTGGGGGCAGCGCCCGTCGCGCCGCTCGCGCTCGTCGAGCATGCCGCACGCGGGGCAGACCCGGCCGGCCCAGCAGGCGGGATCGCCGCCGGCGTCAGTCACGGGCCGAGACCAGGTCATGGCGGATGCACACGCCCACCACATTGCCGTCATCGTCAATGACCGGCACGTCCGCCACCAGCGTCCGGCGCGCTCCGGGTAGCCGAGCGGGCTCAGGCGAGGGTTCCCGTCCGGGTCACCAGGGTCAAGCGCCGGCCACGTGGTCGCCACCTCGGCTTCCTACGTTCCGGCCATGGCACGACTCCGCGCCGACGTCTACCTCCACGGGCCGCGGCTCTGACCGTCTCACGATGCGTGTGCCGCTATGCGCCGGAGATAACGTCCGCGCCGATGCGCGCCTCACCGCCGTTCACGGGCATCGGCGTCGCCCTGGTCACGCTGTTCGACCGGGCCGGCGAGCTCGATGCCGCCGCCACCGCCGAGCATGCCCTCCGGCTGGTGGACGCCGGGGTGCGGGGCGTGGTGGTGGCCGGCTCGACGGGCGAGGCGTCCTCGCTCGACGCCGGAGGAGCGCAGCCGCCTGCTCGCCGCCGTGCGCGAGGCGGTGGACGGCCGGGCGCCCGTCCTGGCCGGCACCGGGGCGCCCTCGGCCCGCCAGGCGGTGGCCCTGTCCCGGCGAGCGGCAGCCGACGGCGCCGACGCGCTGCTGGTCCTGTCCCCGCCCGGCACCGACGACCCCCGGCCGTACTACGACGCCGTGTCCCGGGCCGTCGACGTGCCCGTCCTCGCCTACCACTTCCCCACCGCGTCGGCCCCCGGGATCCCCGTCGACCTGCTGTGCCAGCTGCCGGTGGCGGGCGTCAAGGACTCGACCGGCGACCCCACCCGCCTGGCGGTGGAGATCGACCAGGTGGGCACCGGCGTCTACACCGGGAGCGCCGCCCTGCTGCTCCAGGCCCGGGCCATGGAGGCGACGGGCGCCATCCTGGCCCTGGCCAACGTCGACCCCGAGGGCTGCATCCGGGCGTGGGACGGCGACGGCGCCTGCCAGCGCGAGCTGGTCAACGGCCACCGGGGCGGGGCGCTGTCGGGCATCGCCGGGCTCAAGCGGGCGATCGCCGGCCTCCACGGCACGTCGATCGCCACCCGCCTGCCCTAGTCGTTGACCCCTCAGTCCCGGAAGCGGGCCTGGAGCTCGAACTTGACGATCTTGCCCGACGGGTTGCGGGGCAGGGCGTCCACCACCTCGAGCTGCTCGGGCAGCTTGCGGGTGATGAGGCCCGCGTCCAGCAGGTGCTGCTTCATCTCGTCGAAGCCGATCGGGTCCTCGCCCGGCGGGGCCACCACCACCGCGCACGCCCGCTCGCCGCTCTCGGCGTCGGGCAGGCCGATCACGGCGACGTCCGCCACCCGGGGGTGGGTGAACAGCAGGTCCTCGACCTCCTTCGCCGAGATGTTCTCGCCCTTGCGGATGATGACGTCCTTGAGCCGGCCGGTGATGGTGAGGTTCCCGTCGGGGTCGAGCGTGCCGAGGTCGCCGGTGCGGAACCAGCCGTCCTCGTCGAATGCCGCCTGGTCCAGCGAGGCGTCGAGGTAGCCGAGGGTCACCTGGGGGCCCTTGGCCCGAACCTCGCCCTCCTCCCCCACGCCGGCCTCCTTGCCGTCCATGGTGACCAGCCGCAGCCGCGTCCCGGCCACCGCCGGGCCCTCGGTGGCGGCCAGGACGCCGTCCGGCGCGTCGTGGTGGTTCATGGTGAGGATGGGCGCCTCGGTCAGGCCGTAGCCCGACACCACCCCGGCGCCGAAGGCCTGCTTGAGCTCGTGGTGGAGGCTCGGCGGCTTGGGCGCCCCGCCGCCCGGGAACGTCCGCACGTGGGGGAACAGGCGCTCGCCCTCCGGCAGGGCCCGCTGGGCGGCCAGGTAGGTCTGGTGGAAGAACGTGCCCGCGCCGGCCTGGGTGACGTCCTCCCGCCGCAGCAGGTCGATGGTGGTGGCGGGGTCGAACGCCTGGTCGAGCACGAACGTGAGCCCGTAGGCCAGCGCCGCGTAGGTGTAGACGCCCCCGGCCACGTGGGTGATGGGGAACACGAAGGCGAAGCGGTCGTCCTCGGCCAGCCCCAGCCGCTCCGACATGCCGATCGAGGCGGTGCGCAGGGTGCGGTCGCCGTGGCGGGCGCCCTTGGGCTCGGCCGTGGTGCCCGAGGTGTAGTAGATGAACCGGACGGGCACGTCGCCGTCGGCCGCAGCGTCGTCGTCCGGCGCCGGTGGCAGGGTGGCGGGATCGCCCTCGGGCAGCGCGTCGTCGACCACCACCACCTCGGTGCCGGTCCCCTCGGTCACGCCCCGGGCCATGGCCTCGTAGTCGAAGCCCCGCCACGCCGAGGGCACGACCAGCAGCCGGGACCCGGCCTGGCGCACGATGAAGCCCACCTCGCGCTCGCGGTAGATGGGCAGGATCGGGTTCTGCACCGCGCCCAGCCGGCGCAACGCCCCGAAGAGCACCATCGCCTCCAGGGTGGTGGGCTGGACCCAGGACACGACGGTCCCGTCGCCCACCCCGCGGGCGGCGAGGCCGGCCGCGGCCCGCTCGGCGCGCTCGCGGTACTCCCCGAACGTGAGGCGCCGGCCGCGCTCGTCGACCGCCATCTCCCGGTCGGGGGTCTCCTCCGCCCGGCGCACCACGAGATCCCAGATGTTGCGAGCCTCCAGCACGGCGCGCCCCTCCCTCCGCTATCTGACGATGCGTCAGATGTTAGGCGGCCACGCCCCGGTCGGTCGCCCGATCTCCCATTCGTGCCCGAAGGGGTCGACGATGCGCCCGACCCGCCAGCCGTGCTCCTCCCCCACGGGCGACCTGGCCTCCGCGCCCGCCTCGGTGGCCCGGTGCCACACGGCGTCGGGGTCGTCCACCACCAGCAGCGTGCGGCTCGTCGTGCCCCCGATCGCCCGAGGGCTGAACCGCCCCAGCTCCGGCCCCGCGGACGCGACCCAGAACGACGCGTCCCCGACGGCCAGCTGCGCCACGATGTCGTCGCCCTCGCCCACCCGGTGGAGGACGACCGCGCCGAACGCCTCGGCGTAGAACCTGACGGCGTCGCCCGCGCGCTCGACCCACAGCTCGGGCTGGATGCCGGGCACGGCTACAGCCCGAGGAGGCTGTCGAGGCCCACGGTGACGCCCGGGACGTCGGCCACCCGCTTGATGGCCAGCAGCACGCCGGGCATGAAGCTCTCCCGGTCGTAGCTGTCGTGGCGGATGGAGAGCGACTGCCCGGTCGTGCCCAGCAGCACCTCCTGGTGGGCGACCAGCCCCCGCAGCCGCACCGAGTGGACCCTGATCCCGGCCGGGCCGGTGGCGCCCCGGGCGCCGGGGAGCGTCTCCTTGCGGGTCGGGTCCTCGGCCCAGTCGGCCGAGGCCCGGGCCATGCGGTTCACCGTGAGCATGGCGGTGCCCGACGGCGCGTCGACCTTGGCGTCGTGGTGCAGCTCGATGACCTCGGCGGTCTCGAACCACGGCGCCGCCAGCTCCGCGAAGCGCATCATCAGCACCGCGCCGATGGCGAAGTTGGGGGCGATCACGCAGTGGGAGCGGGTGAAGGCGGCCCGCTGCTCGTCGTAGTCGGCCTCGGTCAGCCCGGTCGTGCCCACCACCGCGTGGACGCCGTTGGCCGCGGCCCACGCCAGGTTGCCGCGGGTGGCGTCGGGGACGGTGAAGTCGACCACCACCTCCACGCCGCTGTCTGCCAGCAGCGAGGGATCGGGGTCGATGTGCAGGTCGGGCACGTCCACGCCGGTGGCGTGGCGGAGGTCCAGGCCCGCGTGGTGGGGGTCGATGGCGCCCACCAGCTCCAGCTCGGGGTCGCCGGCCACGGCCCGGCACACCGTACGGCCCATGCGCCCGCCCGCCCCGAACACACCCACGCGTATCGCCATAGGAAACGCACGTTACCGGCGCGGGCGCGCGGCGCTAGCGTGGACGCCGATGTAGCGACACCGGCCCGTCCCAGCGTGAGTCCCTCCCCTCGACCCCCTGGAGTGCCGTGTCCACCCCGCTCGCCACCCTCACCACCCGCGACCTCGCGGTCGCCGCCGGTCCCCAACCGCTGGTCGCCGGCGTCGACCTCGTGCTGGCGCCCGGCGCCCGCGTCGGCCTGGTCGGGCCCAACGGCTCGGGCAAGACCACGCTGCTGCGGGTGCTGGCCGGGCTGCGCCCGCCCGACGGCGGCCGGCTGCGGCTGGCCCCGCCCACCGCCTCGGTCGGCTACCTGCCCCAGGAGCCTGCGCCCCGCCCGGGCGAGACCGTGGCCGCCCTGCTCGCCCGGCGGACCGGCGTAGGCGAGGCCTCCCGCGCCCTGGACGCCGCCACCGACGACCTGGCCGGCGGCGCCCCCGGGGCCACGGACCGCCACGCCACCGCCCTCGACCGCTGGATGGCGCTGGGCGGTGCCGACCTCGACGCCCGGGCCGCCGCGGTGCTGGACGACCTGGGCCTGCCCGGCGCCCTGCTCGACCGTCCGGTGGCCGGCCTGTCGGGCGGCCAGGCCGCCCGCGCCCAGCTCGCCGCGCTGCTGCTGGCCCGCTTCGACGTGTTCCTGCTCGACGAGCCCACCAACGACCTCGACCTCGACGGCCTCGACCGCCTGGAGCGCTTCGTGCTGGGGCTGGAGGCGCCGGTCATGGTCGTGTCCCACGACCGCGCCTTCCTGGAGCGCACCGTCACCGCGGTGGCCGAGATCGACGCCCACCTGCACACGCTCACCCGCTACGAGGGCGGCTGGCACTCCTACCTGGACGAGCGGGCCCGGGCCCGGATGCACTCCGAGACCGACTACCGGGTCTACGTGGAGCGCCGCGACGCCCTGCGGGAGCGGGCCCGGACCCAGCGCCAGTGGTCCACCCGCGGCGTCCGCACGGCCAAGCGCTCGGACGAGCCCGACAAGAACGTCCGCCGCTGGGCCGTCGCCGGATCCGAGCACACCGCGGCCAAGGCCAGCGCCTCCGACCGGGCCCTGGCCCGGCTGGAGCAGGTGGACAAGCCGTTCGAGGGCTGGGACCTGCGCCTGCGCTTCGCCACCGCCGGCCGCGCCGGCGATGTCGTGGCCCGCCTGGACCACGCGGTGGTCGAGCGTCCCGGCTTCACCCTGGGCCCGGTCACGTTCGAGCTGCGCTGGGGTGAGCGCCTGGCGGTGGTCGGGCGCAACGGCTCGGGCAAGACGACGCTGCTGAACGCCCTGCTCGGGCGGTTGCCCCTGGCGTCGGGCACCCGCTGGCTGGGGCCGAGCGTGGTGGTGGGCGAGATCAGCCAGGGCCGCGACCTGTTCGCGGGCGCGCCGAGCCTGCTGGCCGGCTTCCACGCCGCCACGGGCGTGGACGACCGGGCCGCGGCCCGCTCGGCGCTGGCCAAGTTCGGCCTGGCCGCGGACCACGTGTCCCGGCCGCCGGAGTCGCTGTCGCCCGGGGAGCGCACCCGCGCCACCCTGGCGGTCCTGGCCGTGCGGGGCGTCAACGTCCTGGTGCTGGACGAGCCCACCAACCACCTCGACCTCGAGGCCGTCGAGCAGCTGGAGCAGGCGGTCGAGGGCTTCGAGGGCACGCTGGTCCTCGTCACCCACGACCGCCGCATGCTCGACACCGTGGGCATCGACCGCGTGGTGGTGGTCGATGCCGGCACGGTGCGCGAGCAGCCCTAGTCCAGCGGGAAGGGCTCGCCGGTGTCCTGCCGGGTGTCAGCGCGAGTTACGGATGACCACGCCTCAGTCGAGCACCGCCGGGGTCGACGTGGCCCACGACGGCCAGCGACCGCTCGGTGCCGAACACCCGCTTGGCCACCGCCGCCACGTCGTCTGCGGTGACGGCCCGGATGCGGGCGAGCTGCTCGTCGACGGTGACGATCTCGTCGCGGGCCATGAGGCTGCGGCCCAGCCGGCCCATGCGCGAGCCCGAGTCCTCCAGGCCCAGCACCAGCGAGCCCTCGATGTAGCCCTTGGCCACCGCCAGCTCGCCCTCGGTCACGCCCGAGGCCACCAGCTTGGCGAGCTCGTCGTCGATCACGCTCAACAGCTCGCCGACCCGGCTGGGCGCAGTGCCGGCGTAGATGCCCGCGCACCCGGCGTCCACGTAGGTGGAGGCCCACGAGTAGACCGAGTAGCAGAGGCCCCGCTGCTCGCGGACCTCCTGGAACAGCCGGCTGGACATGCCGCCGCCCAGCACCTGGTTGGCGACCGTGAGGGCGTAGCGGTCGTCGTCGAAGTGGTCGATCGCCCGCCAGCCCATGGCCACGTGCGCCTGCTCGGTGGGATCGTCGAGCACCGTGCGGGGCTCGACCGCCGGGCCCGGGGCGGTGCGCTGCGGCCGTTCGCCGCCGGACAGCCGGCCCAGCGACCGGCCGAAGGCGTCGACCACCCGGTCGTGGTCCAGGTCGCCGGCCGCCACCACCACCAGGTTGCCGGGCAGGTACCAGTGGGCGAAGAACTCCGCGATCTGGTCGCGGGTGGCGGCCTCGACCGTCTCCCTGGTGCCGAGCACCTCGCGCCCGAGCGGATGGCCGGGGAACAGCGCCTCGGCCAGCAGCGTGTGCACGTGGTCCTCGGGCATGTCGAGGTTCATGAGGATCTCTTCGAGGATCACGTGGCGCTCGGCGTCGACCTCGGACGGCCGGAAGGCCGGGTCGGTGAGCACGTCGCCCATGATCTCGAAGCCGAGATCGGCCCGGTCCGCGGGCAGGCGCGTGTAGTACGCCGTGTGCTCGCGGTTGGTGAAGGCGTTCATCTCGCCGCCCACGGCGTCGATCGCCTCGGCGATCTGGCGGGCCGTGCGGCTGGACGTCCCCTTGAACACCAGGTGCTCGAGGAAGTGGCTGGCGCCGGCCAGGGCGTCCGGCTCGTCCCGGCCGCCGACACCCACCCAGACCCCGAGGGAGACCGACCGGGCCTCGGGCATGCGCTCGGTGACGATGCGCAGGCCGTTGGCCAGCCGGCTCTCCCGGATGTCCTCGGTGGTGGATTCGGACGTCACCGCCGCTGGCGCCGGCGCCCGCGATCGCCGCGGTCGCCGCGGTCGCCGCGTCCGCCGCGGTCGCCCCGGTCGCCGCCCTGGGGCACGGTGGCCGGGCCCAGGTCGCCCAGGTCGCCGCGCAGCTCGGCGTCGAACGCGTCCTCGAAGCTGACCGACTCGCTGGCCGAGCCGGAGGGCGACCCGCCACCGTCACCACCGTCGCGGCCGCGGGGCGCACGCTCCCGGCCCTCGGGCGGCGGCGACGAGGCCAGGGACAGCGACACCTTGCCGCTGGGGTCGACGTCGTCCACCCGCACCTCGACCTCGTCGCCCAGGTCGAGCACGTCCTCGACCCGGTCGATGCGCTTGCCGCCACCGATCTTGGAGATGTGCAGCAGGCCGTCGCGGCCGGGGAGGATGTTGACGAAGGCGCCGAACTTGGTGATGTTCACCACCCGGCCCGGGTACACCTCGCCCACCCCGGCCGTCGGCGGGTTGAGGATGAGCTGGATCTGGCGCTTGGCCTCTTCCACCGCACCCTTGTCGGTCGAGCCGATCGACACCCGGCCGACCATGCCGTCGTCGTCGACGGACACGTCGGCGCCGGTCTCGGTGGTGATGGCGTTGATCACCTTGCCCTTGGGCCCGATGACCTCGCCGATCTTGTCCATGGGGATCTCGAAGCTGACGATCTTCGGGGCGGTCTCGCCCACCTCCTCGCGTGGCGCGGCGATGGTCTCGGCCATGACCGCCAGGATCTGGGTGCGGGCCTCGTAGGCCTGCGCCAGCGCCTGGGCCAGCACGTCGGCGGGCAGGCCGTCGATCTTGGTGTCGAGCTGGAGGGCGGTCACGAAGTCGGACGTGCCGGCGACCTTGAAGTCCATGTCGCCGAACGCGTCCTCGGCGCCGAGGATGTCGGTCAGCGTCGTGTACTTGCCCTCGGCGAAGATCAGGCCCATGGCGATGCCCGCCACGGGGGCCTTGATGGGCACGCCCGCGTCCATGAGGGACAGGGTCGACGAGCACACCGAGGCCATCGACGTCGAGCCGTTGGACGCCAGCACCTCGGACACCAGCCGCAGCACGTAGGGGAACTCGTCCTGGCCGGGCACGACGGGCAGCAGCGCCCGCTCGGCCAGCAGCCCGTGGCCGATCTCGCGGCGCTTGGGGCTGCCCACCCGGCCGGTCTCGCCGTTGGCGTGGGGCGGCATGTTGTAGTGGTGCATGTAGCGCTTGCGGTCCCGGTTGCCCAGGTTGTCGAGGATCTGGTCCGTCTTGGGCATGCCCAGGGTGACCGCGTTGAGCACCTGGGTCTCGCCCCGCTGGAACAGGCCCGAGCCGTGAGCGGTGGGCAGCACGGCCACCTCGGCCGACAGCGGCCGGATGTCGCTGGGGCCGCGGCCGTCGATGCGAACGCCCTCGTCCACGACGCGGCGGCGGATGACCTTCTTGAGCAGCGCCTTGGCCGCGTTGGAGATCTCGGCCTGGCGCTCGGGGAACTCGGGCAGCAGCTCGTCGACGATGGCCCGGGCGGCCTCGCCCTGGGCGGCCTCGCGCTCGGCCTTGGCGGTGATGCGGCCCACCTCGGCCAGCCGGTCGGTGCCGACGGCCTCGACCCGGGCGTACACGTCGTCGCCGTAGTCGACCTGGGGCTCCCACTCGAGCGGGACGATCATGTCGGCCTTGGCCGCGGCCTCGACCAGCTCGCGCTGGGCCTCGATCGACTCGCGGATCCAGGTCTTGGCGGCCTCCAGGCCCCCGGCGATGACCTCTTCGGTCACGAACGGGGTGCCGTCCTGGTAGAGCTGCCAGGCGGCCTCGGTGCCGCCGGCCTCGACCATCATGATGGCGATGTCGCCGTCGTCGAGCTGGCGGCCGGCCACCACGAGCTCGAAGGTGGAGTCGTCGCCCTGGGCGTAGGTGGGGTGCGGCACCCAGCGGCCCTCGGAGGACCAGGCGATGCGCACCGCGCCGATCGGGCCCTCGAAGGGGATGCCCGACACCATCAGCGCAGCCGAGGCGGCGTTGATGGCCAGCACGTCGTAGGGGTTCTCGCCGTCGACGCCGACCACGGTCACGACGACCTGGGTCTCGTTGCGGTAGCCGTCGGCGAAGCTCGGCCGCAGCGGCCGGTCGATGAGCCGGCAGGTGAGGACGGCCAGGTCGGTGGGCCGGCCCTCCCGGCGGAAGAAGCTGCCGGGGATGCGCCCGGCGGCGTACATGCGCTCTTCCACGTCCACGGTGAGCGGGAAGAAGTCGATGCCCTCGCGGATCTTGCGGTCGGCGTTGGCCGTGACCAGCACCTCGGTGCGGCCCAGGCGGGCGACTATGGCGCCCTGGCTCTGGAAGGCCAGCTTCCCGGTCTCGAAGCTGATGGTGGCGTCGCTGCCGGATACCGGCGTCGACACGACGATGGGATCAGCCATCGTTGCTCTCCTTTCCGGCGGGTCCTCCGCCGGATCGGGCAGCGGGGCCAGTTCCCAGTCGGCAGCCCCGGGACCGGACCGGAGCAGGCGACTGGCAGCTGACCTTCACGCTGCCATTGGTTTCTGTTGTATGCGAAAGAGCGGCCCCTCAGGGCCGCTCGTCTTGGGTACCCGCCTAACGGCGGAGACCGTTGGCGGCGATGATCGCCCGGTAGCGTTCGACGTCGTTCGAACGGACGTAGTCCAGCAACCTGCGCCGGCGCCCCACCAGCATCAGCAGGCCACGCCGGCTGTGATGGTCTTTCTTGTGCTTCGACAGGTGGTCGTTGAGGTGGTTGATGCGTGCGGTCAGCAGCGCGATCTGCACCTCGGGTGACCCGGTGTCGGAGTCATGGAGCTTGTTGTCGGTGATGATCGCGGACTTCGCCGCGTCGAACTTGTCGGACACGCGTATTCCTTGTCTGTGGGTGACTGGTTACCCGGCCCCGTGACCCGCTCGGCGTGGGAGTGCCGAGGGCGGACTGTGGCGCGGTGCGCCCCTGTCGGCCCTACGCCTGGTACAGAGCGTCGTTCAAGGCTACCAGCGGCGGACCGGAACGGCGAACCCCTGCGCGATCCGTTCTGTCAGACGTCAGCCGCACCATGGCACGTCACGTCTGACAGAACCGTCGTCCTCAGGCCGGCTGCGAGACGGTCCAGCGGTAGCGGGCCTGGTGGTGATGGGCCTCGCCGGTGCGGAACTCCAGCGGCGGGGTGAGCCGCCGGACCCAGGCGTGGGGCCCGAGGAAGGCCGACTCGACGTGGTCGGGCGAGGCGTCCTCCAGCAGCCCGGCCGCGCCGAGGGCCGCGGCCCGCACCCGGGCCAGGGGCCCGTCCAGCAGCTCGGCGATGATGGCGGGCAGCGTCTCGGGGTCCTTGAGCACCCACGAGTGGGTGCCGCCCTTGACCGTGACCAGCGTGCCCGAGGACCGCCGGGCCGCGTCCACCGCGGTCCGGTAGGGCACGGGCATGTCCCGGTCGCCGTGGATGACCACCACGGGGATGCGGGCCTCGGCCAGCGCCTCCAGCAGCTCGGCGCTGGGCCGGGAGCGGACCAGCGAGACCGCGGGGCCCAGCATGCGCCAGGGCCGGCGGGCGTGGCCCAGCAGCGTCGGCGCCACCAGCCGGCCGAGCTTGGCGGCCTGGGCGGGGTTGCTGAGCACGGCGATCGTGGACAGCGTGTCGGCCACCAGCATCACCGCCACGCCCACCATCACCGGCGGGGCGAGGCGCGACAGGCGCATCAGCCGGTCCCAGCACTCGCCCACCACTGCGTCGATGAGCACGACCGCGATGGCCCGCTCGGGCCGCTCGGCGGCCAGCTGGGCCACCAGGCGGCCGCCCATGGAGTGGCCGGCGAACACGGCCCTGCGGATGCCCAGCTCGTCCAGCACCCGGGCCAGCAGTCGGGTGTAGGAGGCGAGGTCCTCGCCGCCGGTGGGCAGGCCCTGGGTGGCGCCGTGGCCGGCCACGTCGATGGCGACCACCTTGAACCCCATACGCACCAGCCGGGCCAGCGTCTGGGCGTAGAGGATGCCCTCGGCCGTGAACCCGTGCACCAGCACCAGCGGCAGGCCCCGCCCGCAGACGGCCACGCCCACCCGGTGGTCGTCGTCGAGCACGATCTCGTGGCGGGCGAGCCGGGGCACGGCCACGAGCTGGCGCGTCTCGGGCGCGTCGCCGGCCGGTCCCTCGATGGGGTCGGCGGGAGCGCCGATGATGGAGTCGTCGAACAGCCGGCTGGGTGGGCCGACCTGGGGACCGTCACCGTCGCTCCGGACGAGCGCGATGACGTCGGCTACGTCCCCGGGCTCATCACCGGAGTGATCCCCGCCGTGCTCCTCGTCGCGCTTCACCATCAGTCCTCTGTGGCATCAGATGATACGCGACGTCACCTGAACGTCATTGCATCAGATCGTCGTCAGTTAGGTGACAACAAGCGGCGGGCTTCGTCACAGTCCCGCCCGATCTGCTCGACGAGTGCGTCCACGCTCTCGAAGCGTTCTTCTCCCCGCAGCCAGGCCACGAACCGGACCTTGGCGTGCTCGTCATAGAGGTCGCCCTCGAAGTCGAGCAGGTGCGCCTCCAGCAGGCTGGCATGGGCCTGCACGTAGAAGGTGGGCCGGCGCCCCAGCGAGATGGCCGCGGGGTGGACGGACCCGTCGGCGCGGGCGAACCACCCGGCGTAGATGCCGTCGGCCGGCAGCAGGATGTCGCCTGGCACCGACACGTTGGCGGTCGGGAACCCGAGCTCGCGGCCGCGCTTGTCGCCCCGGGCCACGACGCCCCGCACCTCGTGCGGCCGTCCGAGCAGCGCGTTCGCCTCGTCGAGCCGTCCCTCCACCAGGGCGGAGCGGATGCTGGTGGACGACACCCGCTCGCCCTCCCCCGCGGGCCGGCCCTCGGCGTCGACCAGCTCGAGCGGGTCGACGTCGAACCCGAGGTCGGCGCCCATGCGCCCCAGCAGGTTCACGTTGCCGGAGCGCGCGTGCCCGAAGTGGAAGTCCTCGCCCACGACCACGAGGCGGGCCGCCAGGCAGTCGACCAGCACCTCCCGCACGAAGTCCTCCGCCGACTCCTGCCGCCGGGTCTCGTCGAACGTGACCACCAGGCAGTAGTCGATCCCGGTGGCGGCCAGCAGCTCCAGCTTCTGGTCGAGGTCGGTGAGCAGCCGGGGCGCCGACTCCGGCCGCACCACGCTGGCCGGGTGCCGGTCGAAGGTCACCACCGCGGTGGCGAGCCCGCGCTCGTCCGCCCGCCGCCTGACCTCGGCGATCACGGCCCGGTGCCCGAGGTGGACGCCGTCGTACGCCCCGATGGTGACCGCGGTCCCCTGGCCGGGACGCGGGCAGGCCGACAAGTCGCGCAGCACCTCCATCGGGCGGGGAGCGTACCGGCCCCCCGGGCCCACCCCCGCGACACTTATGTCACGGTGTGCCCGAGCGGCAGGTCAGGACACCGCGTCCAGCGCCTGGCGCAGGTCGGCCACCAGGTCGGCGGCCGTCTCGATCCCGACCGACAGGCGGACCAGGTCGGGGGCGACCGCCAAGGGCGAACCGGCCGCCGAGGCGTGGGTCATCTGCGCCGGGTGCTCGATGAGCGACTCCACCGCGCCCAGGGACTCGGCCAGGGTGAACAGGCGGGTGGCCTCGGCGACCCGGACCGCCGCCTCCTCGCCTCCCCGGAGGACAAAGGAGACCATGCCCCCGAAGTCCCGCATCTGGCGCTTGGCCACGTCGTGGCCGGGATGGCCCGGCAAGCCCGGCCACAGCACCCGCGCGACGGCCGGGTGGTCGGTCAGCACCTCGACCACCGCCCGGGCGTTGTCGCAGTGGCGGTCCATGCGGACGGCCAGGGTCTTGAGGCCCCGCTGGACCAGGTAGCAGTCGACCGGCGACGGGACCGCCCCCACCGCGTTCTGGGTGAAGGCGAGGCGGTCGGCCAGGTCGTCGTCGTCGAGGGCCGCGCACCCGCCCACCACGTCCGAGTGCCCGCCCAGGTACTTGGTGGACGAGTGGACCACCACGTCGGCCCCCAGGGCCAGCGGCTGCTGGAGGTACGGGGTGGCGAAGGTGTTGTCGATGACCAGCAGGGCGCCGTGGGCGTGGGCGATCTCGGCCACCGCGGCGATGTCGACCACGGCCATGGCCGGGTTGGTGGGGGTCTCCGCCCACACCATGGCCGTGCCCGCCGGCCACTCCCGCTCCAGGCGCCCGGGGTCGGTCAGGTCCACGGCCGCCCAGGGATGCCCGCTGGCCCCGTACACCTTGTCGATCAGCCGGAACGTGCCGCCGTAGGCATCGCCGCCGAGGACGACCCCCGCCCCCGGCGCCAGCTGGCGCAGGACGGCGTCCTCGGCCGCCAGGCCGGAGGCGAAGGCCAGGCCGTGGCGGGCGCCCTCCAGCGAAGCGATGGCCGTCTCCAGGGCGGCGCGGGTGGGGTTGGCGCTGCGGGCGTACTCCCAGCCCCGGTGCCGGCCCACGCCCTGCTGGGCGAACGTGGTCGACAGGCTGATGGGCGGCACCAGGGCTCCGGTGTGCGGGTCGGGATCCTGCCCGGCATGCACGGCCCGGGTCTCGAACCCCCGGTCGTCGCTCACTTGGTGGGCGCCGCCTGCGACAGGTGCTCCAGCACGTCGGTCCGGGACAGGACGGCCCGCGGCCGCCCGCCGGCCAGCACCACCACCGCGGGCGCCCGGTCCAGCAGCTCGACCGCCAGGGCGATCGGCTGGCCGATCCCGATGGTGGGCAGCCGCGCCCCCATCACCTTCTCCACCGGCTCGTCGAGCACCGCCGGGTCGTGGAAGGCCCGGTCCATGAGCGCCAGCTCGTCCACCGCGCCGAGGATCTCGGCCGCGGCCAGCGGCATCTCGCCCTTGGCCACCGGGAGCTGGGACAGGCCGTAGCCCCGCATCACGTTCACCGCCCGCTGCACCGTGTCCTCGGGATTGACGTACACCAGCGGCGGGATGTCCCGCCCCCGGGCCTCGAGGATGTCGGCCACCGTGTGCTCGCCGCCCCGCAGGAAGCCGTACCCCGCCATCCACTCGTCGTCGAACACCCGGGACAGGTAGCCGCGCCCCGAGTCGGGGATCAGCACGATCACCAGGTCGTCCGGCCCCAGGTCCCGGCCCACCTCCAGCGCGGCGGCCACCGCGGTGCCGCCCGATCCCCCGATGAGCAGGCCCTCCTCGCAGGTGACCCGCCGGGCCATCAGGAAGCTGTCCTCGTCGCTCACGGGCACCACCCGGTCGACCAGGCCCGGCTCGTAGGTGGAAGGCCAGAAGTCCTCGCCGATGCCCTCGACCAGGTAGGGCCGCCCCGACCCGCCCGAGTAGACCGAGCCGGCCGGGTCGGCCCCGACGACCTGCACCGCCGGGTTCTGGTCCTTGAGGTAGCGGCCCACGCCGGTGATGGTGCCGCCGGTGCCGACCCCGGCCACGAAGTGGGTGATCCGCCCGGCCGTCTGCCGCCAGATCTCGGGCCCGGTGGTCTGCTCGTGGGCCCACGGGTTCCAGCGGTTGTCGTACTGGTTGGGCCGGAAGGCGCCCGGCGTCTCCCGCACCAGCCGCTCCGACACCGAGTAGTAGGACTGGGGGTCCTCCGGCTCGACCGCCACCGGGCACACGATCACCTCGGCGCCGTACGCCTCCAGCAGGCGGATCTTCTCGGGCGCCACCTTGTCGGTCACCACGAAGATGCAGCGGTAGCCCCGGTCGGCCGCCACGATGGCCAGCCCCACGCCGGTGTTGCCCGACGTCGGCTCGACGATGGTGCCCCCGGGCCGCAGCAGTCCCTCCCGCTCGGCCTGGGTGATCATGGCCAGGGCGGGCCGGTCCTTGACGCTGCCGCCGGGGTTGAGCATCTCCAGCTTGGCGGCGATCGTGCAGGTCAGGCCCTGGGTGACCCGATTGAGCCGTAGGAGCGGGGTGTCACCGATCAGATCGATCAGCGAATCGGCGATCTGGGGCTCGGACTGGCCGGACATGTCACGGCCGATGGTACCCACGGCGCGTGGCCGGCAGGCCTACCTCAGTCGACGAGCACGCAGCGGGTCCCCCGGTAGATCGTCGCCATGCACTTGTTGCAGTGCACGCACAGGGACTCGTGCGTCGCGCCCCGCCGCCAGCGCTCGACCAGGTCGGGCTCGCGCAGCAGGGCCCGGCCCATGGCCACGAGCTCGAACCCCTCGTCCAGCGCCCGCTCCACGGTGTCGAGCCGGTTGATCCCGCCCAGCAGGATCAGCGGCATCCCGAGCGCGGCCCGGAACTGGCGGGCGTAGGGCAGCAGGTACGCCTCCTCGAACGGGTACTCGCGGAGGAAGGCGCGGCCCGCCAGCCGGAACGCGGGGCGGATGGCCTTGGGCATGGCCCGGGCCATCTCGGCCACGGGCGCCTCGCCCCGGAACAGGTACATCGGGTTCTGGAGCGAGCTGCCGGCCGTGAGCTCCAGGGCGTCGAGCGCCCCGTCGGCCTCCAACATGCGGGCGACGGCCACGCTCTCGTCCAGCCACAGGCCGCCCCGCACGCCGTCGGCCATGTTGAGCTTGGCGATCACCGCCAGCTTGTCCCCCACCGCCTCGCGGACCGCGGTGGCGATGGCCCGGGGGAAGCGGGCCCGGTTCTCCAGCGAGCCGCCCCAGGCGTCGGTGCGCCGGTTGAGCCGCGGGCTGAGGAACTCGCTCGGCAGGTAGCCGTGCCCGAGGTGGATCTCGACCGCGTCGAACCCCGCCGCCGCGACCACCTGGGCGGCCGCCGCGAAGTCACCCACGATGCGCAGGATCTGGTCCTCGCTGACCGCCTTGGTGCGCTTCAGGGCCAGCGGGCTGAACATGGGCGAGGGCGAGAGCCCCGGACGCCCGGTCCCCGCCGCCACCGCCCCCGCGTGCCCGATCTGGGCGGACACGGCCGCGCCCTCGGCGTGCACGGCGCCGGCCAGCTTGGCCAGCCCGGGCACGGTCTCGGGGGTGAGGATCAGCTCGTTGGGGGTGCCGCACCCGTCGGGCGACACCGCGCAGTACGCCAGCGTGGTCAGCCCGACGCCGCCGGCCGCCACCTGCCGGTGGAACTCGACCAGCGCGTCGCTGACCACGTGCTCCCGGGTCAGGCCCTCGAAGGTGGCGGCCTTGACGAAGCGGTTGCGCAACATGACCGGACCGAGGCGAGCAGGCGAGAACGGGTCGATCGCCCGACCCTATTGCGCATCTGACGCCCCGTCACATATGCGGGACGGCGAGGCAATAGGGGTCGCGGCGTGGGGGGCGAGGCACTAGCGGTCGGGGGCCGACCTCGATTGCCTCGCCCCCCGGCCGCCGACCGCTATTGCCTCGCCGCGGCCAACACGACCGCGGGCTTGGCGGTGTCGCCCCGGTATGGCTCGTAGACCGCCAGCAGGCGTCCGTCGGCGTCGACCACGGCCCACGGGCCGTCGCCCTCGACGCCCAGGGCCACGCGCTCCAGCACCCGGCCATGGCCGACCAGCGCGGCCGTCGCCTCGTCCACCGCCACCTGCGGCCGTCCCCGCAGCGCCTCGACCGGGGGGAGCAGCCGGTCCGGGCTGAGGGCGGCCAGCGGGACCGCCTCGTCGATCGTGAACGCCCCCACCGCCAGCCGCCGCAGGGCGCGCAGGTGCGCCCCGCCGCCCAGCGCCGCACCCAGGTCGGCCGCCAGCGACCGCACGTAGGTCCCCGACGAGCACACGACCTCCACCGGGTACACGCCCGGGGCCACCGCCTCCCCCACCGCGAACCGGTCCACCCGCACGGGCACGGGCTCCCGGGCGACCTCCACGCCCGCCCGCGCCAGCTCGTGGAGCCGGCGCCCCTCCACCTTCTTGGCCGACACCATGGGCGGCACCTGGAGGATCTCCCCCGTCAGCCCGGCCGCCGCGCGCCGCACGTCGTCGAGGCCGACCGACGCCATGTCCCACGTCCCCGTCACCTCGCCCGCGGCGTCGAGGGTGGACGTGGCCACGCCCAGCACGACCTCGCCCACGTAGCGCTTGTCCAGCCCCGACAGGAACGTGAGCAGGCGCGTCGCCCGGCCCACGCCCAGCACCAGCACGCCCGTGGCGTCCGGGTCGAGCGTGCCCGAGTGCCCGACCTTGCGCGTCCCGAGCAGGCCCCGCGCCTTGGCCACCACGTCGTGGGAGGTCCACGCGGCCGGCTTGTCGACCACGGCGACCCCGTCGGGGCCGGGGCCCCGCTGCGGCACTAGCCGTCCCCGTCCCCGAGGTCGCGCAGGATGTCCTCGACCCGCTGGGCCTGCACGATCACCGTGTCGGGCTGGAACACCAGCTCAGGCGTGCGCTTGAGGCGGGCCTGGCGGGCGATGGCGGCCTGGAGCCGGACCCGGTTGTCCTCCAGCGCCTCGGCCAGCGCCTCGCCGTCGGGCTCGCCTCCGGCGTCGTCCAGCGCCGTGTACCACACGGTCGCCCGGCGCAGGTCCGGCTCGACCTCCACGCCCACCACGGTGAGGAGGCCGAAGCGCTCGTCGTCGAGCCGCTCGATCTCCTCGGCGACGATCTCCTGGACCAGGTGGTTGAGCCGCGCCGTGCGCGGGAAGTCACGAGCTGTCCCCTGGCGCTTCGTCATGTCTCCTCCTCCTCGATCCACAGGCGGTCGATGCGCAGCACCTCGACCTCGGGGAACGACCACACGTACCGCTCCACGTGGTCGAGCAGCTCGCCGAGGTGCGATGGGGTCGAGGCCACCGCGGCCACGCCTAGCGTGGCTCGGTGCCACGAGTCGTGGTGATCGACCTCCGCCACCGACACCCGGTGGCGCTTGTAGAGCCCCTCGACCATAGGCTTGACCGCCGCCCGCTTGGCCTTCAGCGAGCGGCACTCGCGTAGGTACAGCTCGATCCGCAAGGCCGCCGCGTGCACATCTCTTAGCGTACGGCGACCACCATGGCCGCCCGACCTCGACCGCTCAGGTCCGCGGGATCTCGCGATCCTCGAAGGTCTCGATGATGTCGCCCTGCTTGAGGTCCTGGAAGTCGGACAGGCCGATGCCGCACTCGAAGCCGGACTGCACCTCACGCGCGTCGTCCTTGAAGCGCTTGAGCGACGTGATCGTCCCCTTCCAGATGATCGTGCCGTCCCGCAGGAACCGGACCTTCGAGCCGCGGGTGATCGTGCCGTTGGTGACGTAGCAGCCGGCCACCCGGCCGACCCGGGGCACGGAGAAGGTCTCCCGCACCTCGGCCTCACCCGTGACGATCTCCTCGAACTCCGGCTGGAGCAGGCCGAGCAGGGCGTTCTCGATGTCCTCGAGCACCTGGTAGATGATCTCGTAGGTGCGGATCTCGACGTCCTCGCTCAGCGCCAGCTCCCGGGACGAGCGGTCGGGCCGCACGTTGAAGCCGATGATGGTGGCGTTGGACGCCGCCGCCAGCTGCACGTCGCTGCGGGTGATGCCGCCGACGCCGCGGCTGACGAAGGACAGCTTCACGTCTTCGCGCTCCAGCTTGCGCAGCGCCTCGGTCAGCGCCTCCAGCGAGCCGGTCACGTCGGCCTTGAGGACGAGGTTGAGGGTGGCGACCTCGCCCTGCTGGATCTGATCGAAGATGTCCTCGAGCTTGCCGCCGCCGCTCGTGACCGCGGCCTCCCGGCCGAGGCTGGCGACCCGGTGCCAATGCTCACGGGTCTGCGCCGCGGTGCGGGCCAGCTTCTCGTCGGGGGCGATGACGAACTGGTCGCCGGCGTCGGCGACCTCGTTGAGGCCCAGCACCTGGACCGGGGTCGAGGGCGGCGCCTCCCGGACGGTGGCGCCGTGGTCGTTGATGAGCGCCCGCACCCGGCCCCAGGCGGCGCCGGCCACGAGCGGGTCGCCGACCCGCAGCGTGCCCCGCTGGACCAGCACGGATGCCACCGGGCCCCGGCCCACGTCGAGGTTGGCCTCGAGCACCACGCCCGCGGCGCGCCCGTCGGGGTCGGCCTCGATGGGCGGGTCCTGGAGGTCCGCCACCAGCAGCAGGGTCTCCAGCAGCTCGTCGATGCCCAGGCCCTGCAGGGCGGAGACCGGGACCATCTCGGTGTCGCCGCCCCAGTCGCTGGGGATCAGGCCCTGGTCGGACAGCTGCTGCTTGACCCGGTCGACGTTGGCCTGCTCGCGGTCGACCTTGTTGATGGCCACCACGATCGGCACCTCGGCCGCCTTGGCGTGGTTGAGCGCCTCGACCGTCTGGGGCATGACGCCGTCGTCGGCCGCCACCACCAGGACCACGATGTCGGTGGCCTCGGCGCCCCGGGCGCGCATGGCGGTGAACGCCTCGTGGCCCGGGGTGTCGATGAAGGTGATGAGGCGGCCGTTCTTCTCGGTCTGGTAGGCGCCGATGTGCTGCGTGATGCCGCCGGCCTCGTCCGCGACCACGTTGGCGTTGCGGATGCGGTCGAGCAGCTTGGTCTTGCCGTGGTCGACGTGGCCCATGACGGTGATCACCGGGGGCCGGGCCTCGTAGCCGTCGCCGCCCTCGTGCTCGAACAGCTCGTCGAAGCCGAGCTGGCGCTGCAGCTCGACCTCCTGCTCCTCGCCGGGGTCGACCAGGCGGATGTCCGCGCCGATCTCGGCCGCGAACAGCTCGATCATGTCGTCGGTCAGGGACTGCGTGGCCGTGACCATCTCGCCCTGCTGCATGAGGAAGCGGACGACGTCGGCCGCAGTGCGGTTGACCTTGGGACCGAGGTCCTGGGGCGTGGAGGCCCGCTCGACCACGATCGTGCCCTCGGGCACCGGCGCGGACGCCGGCGTGTAGGAGGGCGCCTCCATGGGCTGGAGCTCCTCGCGGCTGCGACGCCGACGGCCCCGCCGCCGCGGCGGGCGCTGACCGCCGCCACGGGGACCGCCACCGGGGCGGCCACCGCCGCCGGGCGCGGCACCGAAGCCACCACCGCCACCGGGGCCACCGCCACCGAAGCCACCACCACCGCCGGGACGGCCGGCGCCACCGCCGAAGCCGCCACCGGGACGGCCGGGACCGCCGGTGCCACCACCACCACCACCGCCGCCGCCCGGACCACCGGGACGGCCGCGGCCGGGAGGGCCACCGCCGGGACGGCCGGTGCGCGACGGCGCGGGACCGCGACCCCCCTGGCCGGGGGGCGGCGGGATGGGCTTGCCGGAGTGCGAGGTGGGCGGGCCGGGAGGCGGCGGGATGGGCTTGCCCGAGGAGGAGGTGGGCGGGGCACCGGCCTGGGCACGCGGCGGGCTGCCCGGAGGCGGCGCGGTCGGCCGCGGCGGGCCGCCGGCGGGCGCGCTGGGGCGACCGGGAGGCGGCGCCGAGGGGCGCGGCGGCCGGGGCGGCCGCGCCTGGGGACGTTCGGGGGCACGCGGGGCGCGGGCCTCGGTGGACGGTCCCGCGGTCGCGGCGGCCGGGGGCCGCGCGGCGATCTCGTCCTCGCGGCGGGGCGGGCGGGGCGGGTGCTCGCTGCCCGACGACGTGACCAGCCGGCCCGGAGGCGGCGGGGGCGCGGGACGCCCGCCCGTCGGTGGGCCGGGGCGGGGCGGCCGGCGGCGAGGAGGGCCGCGGGTTCCAGCCCTCGGACCGGGTGGGCGCACCACCCGAGGTCGCGGGCGCGGGCCGGGGCGGCGCAGGCGGCGGCGTGGTCGGGGTGGGGGCCGTCGGCGCGGGCGCAGCCGCGGCCGGCGCCTCGCTGCGGGCGGCCGGGGCCTGGACCTCGGCCGGCTCCGGCGCGGCCTCGCGGGCGGGCGCCTTGGCCTTGGCGGCCGGAGCCGTGGTCTTGGCGGGGGCCTCGCCGGCGCCGCCGTCGGCGGCCGGCGCTGTGGCCTTGGCGCCACCGCCCGAGCGGGCGGGCTTGGCGGGCTTGGGCTCCTCGGGCTGGACGGCGCGCACCATGCCGTCGCGCTCGGCGCGGCGGCGGACGCGGTCGGCTTGCGCCTCCTCGATGCCCGAGGAGTGCGTCTTCACCCCGATACCCAACTTGAGGGAGAGGTCGAGGCACTCTTTGTTCGTCAGCCCGAGCTCTCGTGCGAGCTCGTGGACCCGGATCTTCGCTGCCAAAGCTCTCTCTGACCAGCCCTTCGTCTTTCCTTGGGCGCGGACCGCGCGCCTACTGGCGCGATTCGCGGCTCTCTATCCTCGCGCATACCGTCGCCCAGGGACGAACGCTGGCCGCCGGCTGCTCGGCGCCTCAGCGCTTCCCCGGGTCACGGAGGGCCCGGAGGAACCCCCCACGACGGTCGGCAAGCGCCCGACACGCCTCGATGGTGTCTCTGCAGAGCCACGCTCCGCGCCCTGGAAGTGTACGGCCTTCAACGGGATATCCATCTGGACCTTTCACGAAGCGCACCAGCTCCGCCTGCGGCGCCCGGCGCCGGCACCCGACGCAGGTCCGGACAGGACCGGCCCGGTCGCTACTCCTCGTCGTCGTCTGCGACCTCGTCCCCGTCGACCGCCGGGCCCGCCGCCTCGCCGTCGGGCTTCTCCTCGACCTCGGCGTCAGCCTCGGCCTCGACCTCGGACCTCGACGAACCTCTGCCGCGCTCTCCGCTTCGGCATCGGGTCCAACCTCCGCTGCGCTGTCCGCTTCGGCCTCCGCCGCGCCATCCGCTTCCGCGTCGGGTCCGGCCTCGGCCGCAGCCTCCCCGCACCGGCCTCGGACCCAACCTCCGCCGCGCTCTCCGCGCGGCCTCGGACCCAGCCTCGGCTCCGGTGTCTGCGTCGCCCTCGCCCTCGGCGGGACCGCCCGCCTCCCAGTCCTCGACCGACAGCGCGGGACCGCCTTCGGCGGGCTGCCACACCTGCTCGCCGGTCTCGGGGTTGACCACCCACTCGCCTTCGGCCCAGTCCTGCTGGCTGTAGGCCTCCTCCTCGACGAGCTGGGTCTCGCTCTTGATGTCGACCCTCCAGCCGGTGAGCCGGGCCGACAGGCGGGCGTTCTGGCCCTCCTTGCCGATGGCCAGGCTGAGCTGGTAGTCGGGCACGATCACCTCGGCGACGCCCGCGGTCTCGTCGATGCGGACCTCCTTGACCTTGGCGGGCGACAGCGCCTTGGCCACGAACTCGTAGGCGTCGTCGCTGAAGGGGACGATGTCGATCTTCTCGCCCCGCAGCTCGTTGACCACCTGCCGGACGCGGGCACCCCGGGCGCCCACGCACGCGCCCACCGGGTCGACGTTGTTGTCGTTCGACCACACGGCGATCTTGGTGCGGTGCCCGGGCTCGCGGGCGCACGCCTTGATCTCCACCACCCCGTCCGCGATCTCGGGCACCTCCAGCTTGAACAGCTCGAGGACCAGGCCCGGGTGGGTGCGGGACACGACGATCTGGGGCCCCTTGGAGGTGCGGCGCACCTCCACGATGTAGGCCTTGAGCCGGGTGTTGGCCTCTGGCCGCTCGTGGGGGACCTGCTCCGCCTGGGGCAGCAGCGCCTCGACCGGGCCGAGGCTGAGCAGCGTGTAGCGGCTGTCGCCCTGCTGCACCGTGCCGGTGACGATGTCGCCCTCGCGGCCGGCGTACTCCTCGTAGCGGAGCTCGCGCTCGGCCTCGCGGATGCGCTGGGTCATGACCTGGCGCGCCGTCTGGGCGGCGATGCGGCCGAAGTCCTTGGGGGTGGCGTCGAGCTCGGGACCGTAGGGCTCGCCGTCCTCGTCGATCTCCTGCGCGTAGACGCGGATGTCGAAGTTGGCGGGGTCGATCGTCACCCACGCGTACTCGTGCGCGCCGGGCATGCGCTTGTAGGCCGATTCGAGTGCGTCCGCCAACGCGGCCATCAGGGTGTCGACGGAGATGCCCTTTTCTGCGGCGAGGGCTTGCAGCGCCTCCATCATCTCGCTCATGACCTGTGATCCCTCTTCTCTTTCGGTTTGCGCCCGCCCGGCTTGGCCCCCGGTCCCCACTCGAAGGTCGTGCGGGCCCGCTCGATGTCGTCGTAGGCCAGGCGGCGCTCGACCGGCGCGCCCTCGTCGTCGACTCCGGTGCGCACGGTGATGCCGTGGTCGTCGGCCGCGGCGAGGATGCCCGCGATCCGGCGCTCGGCATCGGCCTCCGGGCCACTCGGCCGGAGCTTGACCTTCACGGTCTCGCCGACGGCCCGGGCGAAGTGGTCGGGCGTGCGCAGGTTGCGCTCGAGCCCCGGACTGGTGACCTGGAGCGTGTAGGCGCTGCTGATCGGGTCGGCCTCGTCGAGGGCCCGGGACACCGCCCGGCTGACGTCGCTGAGCACGTCGAGGTCGAGGGAACCGCCGGGGCCGGCGGTGTCGACCACGATGCACAGGTCCTTGCCGGCCAGCTCGACGTCGTACAGGTCGAGGTCGCGCTCGGTGAGGAGCGGCTGCACGAGATCGCGGACGCGTTCGACGACGGTCATCTCGGCAAAGCCTCCTCTCTCATACGAAAGGCGTGGGCACTAGCCCACGCCTTCGCTCGACGAATTCGAACGGAACGGACGCTGAAGTATAGCTGGCGCGGTCCGCCCACTCATCGTCACAGTTACCGCACGTCAATAAGCGCGCGCCACCACGGCTACCAGGTCGTCATCGTCCTCGCGTCTGGGGCAGCGAGCCGTCGGCCGCCATGAGGCAACGGACGGTGATGCCCTTGCCCGCGAGCTGCGCCTCGCCGTCGTCCCGGACCAGCCCCCAGCGCAGGCGGGCGAAGCCGGACTGGGCGGCGTCGACCGCCTCGTCGATGCCGTCGACGTCGACGATGGCGTCGTCGCGGCGGGCGAGGGCGGCGGCCAGCATGTCGGCCTGGACGGTGCTCACCAGGTCCCCGACCACGGCCGCCACCTGGTCGACCGGGACCTGGCGCTTGTCGCCCGTGTCCCGGCGCACGACCGTCACGTTGCCTTCGGCCAGGTCGCGGGGACCGACCTCGATGCGGATGGGCACGCCCTTCAGCTCCCAGTCGGTGGCCCGCCGGCCGAAGCTCTGCGCCACCTGGTCGTCCAGCCGCACCCGCAGCCCGGCGGCCGCCAGCTCGTCCCGGAGGGCACGGGCCCGGTCCCCCGCCGCGCCGTCGTCCTTGACCAGCAGGACCACCGCCTGGGTCGGCGCCAGGAGCGGCGGCACCACGAGGCCGTCGTCGTCCCCGTGCGCCATGATCAGCCCGCCCACCATGCGGGTCGAGGACGCCCCACGAGGTGGTCCAGCAGTGCTGGGTGGCGCCGTCGGCGTCGAGATAGGTGATGTCGAACGCCTTGGCGAAGTTCTGGCCCAGCTCGTGGCTCGTGCCCATCTGCAGGGCCTTGCCGTCCCGCATCATGGCCTCGCAGGTGAGCGTGTTGATGGCGCCGGCGAAGCGCTCGCTGGCGGTCTTGCGGCCGACCAGGACGGGCATGGCGAGGACGTTCACCATGAAGTCCTGGTAGACGTCGTAGAGGATGCGCACGCGTAGGTGGCCGCGTCCTCCCGGGTGGCGTGGGCGGTGTGGCCTTCCTGCCAGAGGAACTCGGTGGTGCGGAGGAAGATGCGGGGGCGGAGCTCCCAGCGCACCACGTTGTTCCAGCTGTTGAGCAGGAGCGGCAGGTCCCGGTAGCTCTGGATCCACTTGGCCATGTACTCGCCGACGACCGTCTCGCTGGTGGGCCGGACGACGATGGGCTCCTCCAGCTCCTTGCCGCCCTCCGTGGGTGACGACGGCCAGCTCGGGGCTGAAGCCCTCCACGTGCTCGGCCTCGCGGCGCAGGTAGGACTCGGGGATGAACAGGGGGAAGTAGGCGTTCTCAGCCCCGGCGGCCTTGATGCGGGCGTCGACCTCGGCCTGGATGCGCTCCCAGATGGCGTAGCCGTAGGGGCGGATGACCATGGTGCCGCGCACCGGCCCGTTCTCCGCGAGCTGGGCCTTGGACAGCACGTCCTGGTACCAGCGGGGGAAGTCGTCGGCCTGCGCCGTGAGGACCTTCGCCATAGGGGTCGGATGGTACCGGCCCCCCACCCCACCCCCGGTCAGCGCTCGTCCAGGGGCCGTTGCCGGCGATGCTCGCCGGGCCGGGTGGCGTCAGTCGGCGTCGCTGGTGGCGGCGCGGCCCACCTGGTCGAGCGCGTCGTCGTCGAGCGAGTAGTGCAACACGGTCTGCTGCGACGGGCAGCAGTTGGGATCGTCGTCCCGGTAGTGCGTCCAGGTCACGACCAGCTCGCCGTCATCGACCGCGACATCCTTCACCGCGGGAGGCAGCGGACCGGTCACCCGGACCGGCGGCTCGGACAGCGAGTCGACGAGCACGGGATCGTCGTCCCCGTCGACCGACCACACCTGGATGGTGTCCTGCGCGCCGTTGGCCCCGTAGCTGCAGACGGCGTGGACGACGGCTTCGTCCGACCCGTCGCCGTCCAGGTCGCCGTAGACCACGGTGTCGTCGACCTGGAGGCGGGTCAGCCGCCCGAGGTCGAGCAGGCGGCTTTCGCCCTCGTCCACCGAGATGCGCCGAGGAGGCGCGATGCGCAACCCGTCGGTACAGGCCGACCCCGGCTGGGCCAGGGAGGAGAAGTCGACGTGACGCACCGGGTCGCCCACCGGCGCCGCGCCGCGGCCCCGTCGTCCTGAGCACCCCCGCTGAGCGCGACCAGGGTCGCCAGCAGCCCGAGGAGGAGCAGGGCCACCCGGGAATTGTGGGAACGGGAGCGGGTACGCACGACCGGCGGACGGTACCGACCGCCAGATGACGGACTCGTTGCGTCAGTGTTGAGATCTAGCGGCACTACTGAGCCTTCCCCACCGGTCTCGATCGGGGGTCAGGCTAGTCCGCGAGAAGGGGCCGCGGAGGGCGATTTCGCCAGCAATTCTGGGGGTTTCTTGCGCGCTAGGAGTGGCGGCCACCGGGCGGGCCGATGAGCACGATCCAGGCGACCACCGCGATCAGGCCGACGAAGAGCAGCGTCCGCAGGAGCGTGAACACGAACCCGAGGACCGCGCCGACCACGAGCCACAGTGCGACCAGGACCAGCACGCCCATCGCCAACCGGGTGAGGAAGCTGCTCCCACGGGGACCAACGGGCTGCGCCATGCCCCCAGCGTAAGACCCCGAAGCACCCTCGCGTCGTCGCCCCGCGCCCGAGACTGTCACAGGCCGGTGCTATTGTGATCCCTATAGGTGTTCTGAACGCATATCGAGGGCTTTTGAGTATCACCAAGTGGTGACCCGGGGGTTTGTTGTCATTATGTCCATCAGATCGGCCAACCTGCGACGAAGCGTCGCATCGGCGCTGCTCACAGTCGCCTTGGCCGGCGCCTCGGCCTGCGGCGGCAAAGACGGCGACAGCGACGAAGACCGGTCCACCCCCCGCCCGACCGCGACCACCACCGACCCGCTGACGACCTCGACGACCCTCGACGAGGACGCCCAGACGATCGAAGCCGCCAAGGCGGGTTGGGCCGACTTCAACCAGGCGATCGACCGAGCAACGGCTGATCCGGTCGATCCTCACCTCCCCGAACTTCAGGCTGCCATGACCGGCGACTTCCAATTTGAGATCACCGCCAACCTCGAGGGGATGCAGGCCCGGGGTGAAGCAGCCCGCATCTCCGAGAACACCCAACGAAGCCAGGACTTCCTCCGAGCCGAAGCCTCCCCGACGGCTCAGTGCAACTCACGGTATGTGAGGTCAACGACGACGTGGTCTACGAGGTCGCCACCGGCGAGATCGTCAACGACAGGGTGGCCACCGCCACCGTCGACGTCACGGCAACGCGGTGGTGACCGCGATGTCCGAACTGGGCGTTGCGCTGCCCGTCGGTCGCCGGCCCACCGGGTCGGTGACCTGCCGGTGGTTTCTGCCCGCGGTGCCCCCGGCCGGGAACGTGGACTTCGGGCAGCCCACCGCGGGGTCGCCCGCTGCCAGCCTGGTCGAGGGCCAGTGGTACTACCTGCGCTGCGACAACGCGGACGGCACCCTGGTCCGGGAGGCCTGGCGCATCTGGACCCCGCCGACGGCGACGCCATGGCCCACGAGCTCGCCCTTCAGGCCGCCGACGAGCTCGTCCTGCCCCATCCCACCCCCGGCCTCTCGCCCCGCCTCGAGGTGAACCAGATCGTCGGGCTCCCCACTTGGATGTGGGTCGACCCCGACTCCTGGCATGAGCTGACCGCCACGGCCGCCGTCCCGGGGTTGTCCGCCACCGTCACTGCGACGCCCGTGCGGACCCGCTGGAGCATGGGCGACGACAGCGACGAGATCGTCTGCGACGGACCCGGGGCCGTCTACGACTTCGCCCGAGACGAGCACGGCCAGCACACGGACTGCTCCCACATCTACCAATGGGGCAGCGCCGACCAACCCGGAGGCACGTACAGCGTCACCGGCTACGTCGACTGGAAGCTCAGCTGGACCGCCACCAACGGGGCCCGCGGCACCCTGGCCGACACGAGCCGAGGCACCAGCCTCGACGTGCACGCCGCCGAGCTCGAGGCCGCCATCTGCTACCGGAACACCCGATGCAGCTAGCCCAGCTTGCGGATCACCTCGACCCGCTGCTCGCTGCGGTTGGCGTCGTCGCCCTGCTCGTTCAGAAGCTCGGCTCGGTCGCGCTCGGCCGCGCGGCGGGCTGCGTCGCTCGTCGACCGGGCCCGCTCGAGGGCGGCGTCGATGCCATGGGCGTCGATGTACTCGGCCCACTCGACGAGGGCGTCCACCATGCTGGCCTCGGGGACCACGGCGACGTTCTGGCCCCGGACGAACAGGTGCCCCTTGTTCTTCCCGGCCGCGATCCCCAGGTCGGCGTCCCGGGCCTCGCCGGGGCCGTTGACGACACAGCCCATGACCGCCACCTGCAGGGGGATCTGCCGGTCGCCGAACGCGTCCTGGGCCTGGCGGGCCACCTCGATGACGTCGATCTCGGCCCGACCGCACGACGGGCAGGCGATCAGGTCGATGTTCTTGCGCTCCCGCAGGCCCATCGACTCGAGCAGTGCCCGGCCCGCCTTGGCCTCCTCCACCGGGTCGGCGGTCAGGCTGTAGCGGATCGTGTCGCCGATGCCCTCGGCCAGCAGAGTGGCGATCCCGGCCGTCGCCTTGATGACCCCGCCCGGCAGCGGGCCGGCCTCGGTCACCCCGAGGTGCAGCGGGTGATCGACGGCGTCGGCCAGCTGGCGGTAGGCCTCGATCATGAGCGTCACCGACGACGCCTTGACGGAGATCTTGACGTCCTCGAAGCCCACCTCCTCGAAGTACGCCAGCTCCATCTGCGCCGACTCCACCATCGCCTCGGGCGTGACCCTCCCGCCGTGGCGCTTGTACAGGTCCGGGTGCAGCGACCCGCCGTTGACGCCGATGCGGATGGGGACGCCCCGGTCCTTGGCCTCCTGGGCCACCAGCTTGATGTGCTCGGGCTTGCGGATGTTGCCCGGGTTCAGGCGGAGGCAGTGCACACCCGCCTCCAGAGCGGCCAGCGCCATGCGGTACTGGTGGTGGATGTCGGCCACGATCGGCACCGGGGACCGGGGCACGATGCGTGCCAGGCCCTCGGCCGCCTCCAGCTCGTTGCACGTGCAGCGCACGATGTCGCAGCCGGCCATGGCCAGGTCGTAGATCTGCTGCAGGGTCCCGTCGACGTCCGCCGTCTTCGTGGTGGTCATGGACTGCACCGTGATCGGCGTGTCGCCGCCCACGGGGACGTCGCCCACCATGATCCGGCGGGTCTTCCGACGCGGGTAGGAGGACTGTCCGAGCTCCATTGGCTACCGCCTCAGAGCTTGGCCGGGGAGACGACGTCCAGATACATCGCGGTGATGCCGATCACGACCAGCACCATGATCACGGCATACGTGACGGGCAGGATCCGGGCGGCGTCGGCGTAGTAGCGCTGGCCGCGAGCGCGACCGGGCTCGCTCGTAGATCGCCACCGCGGCATGCCCGCCGTCCAGCGGGGGCAGCGGGAGCATGTTGAAGATCCCGATGAACACGTTCATCGCGAAGAAGATGACGAGGAGACTGGCCGGGTCTTCCTCGGCGGCCGCCGCGCCCAAGCGCACGACGCCGAAGATCGACAGCAGCCGGTTGTCGTTGCTGTCGTCGTTCGATACCGCCGAGTCGGACGAGCCCGAGCTTGCGCTCTGATCGTTCGCCTGCGACACGTTGTCGGCCATGTCGCTGATGCCGCTGGGGCTGAACAGGCCGGCGAGCGTGCCCAGGGTGTTGCCGACGTACTGCGCCATCTCCTTCGGCGCCTGTACCACGGCGGTGCCCAGGCCGACCGTCTCCTTCGGGTACTGCGCCCCGAGGCCGAGGAACGGCGACCCGACTTCTCCACCCATGCCCTCCGGGCGGCCGCCGAGCTCGGCTTCCAGATCCAGGGTCTCGCCGTCGCGCACGACCTCGAACGTGACCTCGTCGCCCACCTCATGGGACTTGATCAGGTCGGTCACCTCATCCCAGGTGGCCACGGGCTGCCCGTCGAAGTTCACGATGTCGTCGTCGGTGCGCAGGCCCGCGGCGGCGGCCGCGCTGCCCGCGGTGACCTTGCCGACGCGCCAGCTCTCGTCGTGCTGACCCTTGTCGGACAGCGTGCCGCCCGGCACGCCCACGACGGCGAGCAGGATCACCAGCAGCACGAACGCCTGGAGGAAGTGCATGATCGACCCGGCGGACACCACCAGGAGCCGCTTGGGGAACGACTGCTGCCGGTAGGTGCGGGCCTCGTCGGCGGGATCGGTCTCGTCGAGGTTGTTCATGCCGATGATGCGGACGAACGCACCCGCGGGAACGGCCTTGATGCCGTACTGCGTCTCGCCCCGCTGGAACGACCAGATGCGCGGACCGAACCCGATGAAGAAGTCGGTGACCTTCATCCCCGACCACTTGGCGGTGACGAAGTGGCCGAGCTCGTGGAGGAAGATCATGAAGACGATCCCGATGATCATCCACACGTACCAGATGCCCCACACGACGCCGACGGCGACCAGGCCCAGGATCAGGGCCGCCAGCCGCAGGCCGCCGGTCTGGTAGATGGGCTCGCCGGCTGTGGGCTCGGGCTCCGCCTCGGGCGCAGCGGGCGCGACATCGGAGGGGGCCTCGTCGACCGTGGGCTCGGGCTCCGCCTCGGGCGCAGCGGGCGCGACATCGGAGGGGGCCTCGTCGTGCCGGTGCGTGTCCGTCATCGTGCGATTCTACCGATCTGTCTCTGGGCCGCCTCGCGACCACGGCGGTCGGCCTCGATCACGTCCTCGACGGCGTCGGCCTTCCCCCCATCATGCCGGGAAAGGACCGCGTTGAGTACGTCGGGTATCTCCCGCCACCCGATGCGTGATGCCAGGAACGCGGCCACCGCCTCCTCGTTGGCCGCGTTGAGCACCGCGGGTGCGGTGCCGCCCAGGCGGCCGGCCTCGTAGGCCAGGCCCAGGCATGGGAACGCCTCGTGATCGGGTGCCTCGAACGACAGCGGTCCGCACCCGGCCCAGTCGATGCGGCCGAAGGCGGTGGCGATGCGGTCGGGCCAGGCCAGGGCGTAGCCGATCGGCAGCCGCATGTCGGGCAGGCTGAGCTGGGCGATCGTGGACCCATCCGTCAGCTCGACCATCGAGTGGACGATCGACTGCGGGTGGACCACCACCTCGATCCGGTCGTAGTCGACGCCGAACAGCTCGTGGGCCTCGATGACCTCGAGGCCCTTGTTCATGAGCGTCGACGAGTCGACGGTGATCTTGGGCCCCATCGACCAGGTCGGATGGGCCAGGGCATCGTCCACGGTGACGTCCGCCAGCTCGTCGCGGGTACGGCCCCGGAACGGGCCGCCGCTGGCGGTGAGCACGATCCTCGCTACCCGGTCCGGGTTGCCGCTCACGTTGGCCGCCAGGCACTGGTGGACCGCACAGTGCTCGGAGTCGACCGGCACGATGTGACCCGCCCCGGGCTGGTCGAGCACCGCCCGGACGACGGGCCCGCCGGCGATGAGCGACTCCTTGTTGGCCAGCGCCAGCCGCTTGCCGGCCGCCAGGGTCGCCAAGGTCAGCCGCAGCCCTGCGAACCCGACGACCCCGTTGACGCACACGTCGGCCACGGTGCCCAGCTGGGCCAGGGCGTCGGCGCCCGAGCGCACCTCGGTTCCGGCCGGCACAGCGTCGGCCACCTCGGCGGCCCGCGCCGGGTCGCCCACCACCACCAGCTTGGGGCCGAGCTCGCGGGCCTGGGCCACCAGCGCCTCGGCGGACGACCAGGCACCGATCGCCACCACTTCGAAGCGGTCGGGCTCGGCCCGCACCACATCGATCGTCTGGGTGCCGATCGACCCGGTCGAACCGGCGATGGCGACGGTCGTCACGGCCACGCCCCCACCGTAGTGGAGGTCCGCTGGACGCCTCAGGTGAGGAAGAAGTCGCTCACCAGCGCGAGGTACCAGACGGCGGGCAGCACGAACAGCAGCGCGTCGAACCGGTCGAGCAGGCCGCCGTGCCCGGGCAGGATGCTGCCCATGTCCTTGATGCCGAGATCCCGCTTGACGAGCGATTCGGCGAGGTCGCCGAGGGGGGCGATCAGGGCCACGACCAAGCCCAGCTTGAGGCCTTCCTGCCAGTCGTTGAACGGCGTCACGCCTCCGGCCACGATCGAGAACAGCACGGCGGTGACGACGGCGAGGATCATGCCGCCCGCCAGCCCCTCGATCGTCTTGGACGGGCTGGCCGGCGACAGGGGCCGCGAGCCGGCGCTCCGGCCCACGAACAGCGCGCCGACGTCGTAGCCGATGGTGGGCAGCACCGCCGCCAGCAGCAGTGCCACGCCGTGCGGCCCCGCCAGCAGGAGCCCGGCGAACGCCCCGAACAGGCCCACCCAGCCGATGCCGAGCATGGTCACCCCGATGTTGGCCACCGGCCGGTCACCCCCCGCCCCGACCAGGTACCACAGGAAGCAGACGGCCCCCGAGATCACGAGCACGAGGGGTATGGCCCCCTCGCCGTAGTTGTAGGCCGCGATCACCAGCCCGGCGGAGGCGGCCACACCCACCGGCATCGGCGCTTCGAACCCGGCGGTGTTGACCGCCACGAAGTACTCGTACACGGCGTACACCAGGATGGGGACGGCGACGATCATGCCCCCGAGAGGTCCCAGGGCCTTGAACAGGCCGAGCGCCACGGCGCCGACCACCACGGCCACCAGCACTGCGGTGCGCAGGTCGCGATCCGGCGCCCGGCGGGGCGCACGACCGGGCCCACCCCGGGGCGGGGCGCCGCCGTGGCGGGGCTCGCCGTAGCCGGCGACCGGCTCCTCGTAGAGCTCGTCCTCGTAGACGTCGTCGTACGCCTCTTCGTACCCGGCCTCGTAGTCATCGGCGTAGGCATCCTCGGCGTAGGCGTCCTCGTGGCGGGGCGGGGCCGCGGCTCCCGCAGGACCGCCGCCGAAGACCGACCGGCCCGCGGGCGGGTCGATGCCCTCGTCGAAGGTCATGGGAGTGCCCGGGATCGGCCCGGGTGCGGGCTGCGGCTGGGGCCGAGGCGGCGGGTCGGGCCAGCCGCCACCCCCGCCGGAGCCGCCGCCACCGGTCTGGCCGGCCGGCGCCCCCGGGGGCGGTCCCCCGGGCCGCGGCGGCATGGCGGGCTGGACCCGCGTCGGTTCGGGCGTGGGATCCTGCCAGCGCGGATCAGCATCGAACCCGCCCCAGCCGTCGTCGTCCTGGCGGGGATCGCGACGGTTCATGTTCGGTACCTCCTCGGCGGCCGACCCTGCCCAGTGCGACAGCTCCGGGGCCTCGGCCCGGCGCTGCACCGGGACGACCGGGGGACGCTCGATCGAGTTGGGGTCGTCGTAGGACCCGAGCGGGAAGCGCAGCGCAGGGCGGGGGCCCTCGTGCGGGGGCTGCTGGGGACGGTCGCCGAAGCGGGGTTGGTCGTCGCCGAGCCGGTGCCGGATGTCGTCGCGTTCGAGGGCCTCGGCGGCCTCGTCGGCACCCAGCAACCGCACACCCTCGGTGGGATCGCGGTGGCTCTTCTGGCGGCGGTCTTCCCAATCGCTCACGTCGTCATCCTCTCATCGAGCCCACCGTGGGACCTGATCCGCGCCCTCTTCTCGTCGGTCAGCACACTGTCGCGCCCCCCATCCTGCACGAGCAGATCGCGCGATTGGTGGCAAAGGCCGCGAACACCCCTGCCCGCGGCCGCCGGGGCTCAGAGTTTCGAGCAGCTCCTGTTCCTTGTGCTCGAGGGCCTGGTCCACCTCGGCCTCCTGCTGGTGGGTGAGCTTGTCGAGCTCCTTCTCGGCCCAGGTCAGGTCGTCGGCGGAGATGTCGCCGTCCTTCTCCAGGGCCTCGAGGTCGTGGCGGGCCGACCGCCGGGCGTGCCGGATGGCGATCCGGCCCTCCTCGGCCATGCCCTTCACCACCCGCACCAGCTCCTTGCGGCGCTCCTCGGTCAGCGGCGGGAAGTTGAGCCGGATGACCTGGCCGTCGTTGCTGGGCGACAGCCCGAGGTTGGACTGCTGGATCGCCTTCTCGATGGCGCCCATCGCCGCCTTGTCGTAGGGGCTGATGACCAGCATGCGCGCCTCGGGGACCGTGAAGCCGGCGATCTGCTGCAGCGGGACCTCGGTGCCGTAGTAGTCGACCGGAAGCTTCTCGACGAGTGCCGGCGCGGCCCGGCCGGTGCGGACGCCCGTGAACTCGGACCGGGCGTGGGCTACGGCCTTGCCCATCCGCTCGCGGGCGTCCTCGAGGACCATCGCGATCATGTCGTCGTCGGACATGGGTGCTCCTAGGTCGAAGGCGCCGGGCCGGCTGTCGACAGACACCCCTGCCCGCACGCCGTCCGCTAGTGGATCAGCGTACCGATCGCCTGCCCCTCGACGATGGACCTGATGTTGCCCTTTCCCAGCAGGTCGAACACGACGATGGGCAGCTTGTTGTCCATGCAGAGGGTGATGGCCGTGGAGTCCATGGCCTTGAGGCCGCGGTTGAGCACGTCGAGGTAGCTGACCTCGTCGAGCCGGGTCGCGTCCGGGTTGGTGCGGGGGTCGGCGGTGTAGAGCCCGTCGACGCCCGAGTGGGTGCCGCGCAGCATGCCGTCGGCCTCGATCTCCACGGCGCGGAGGGCCGCGGCCGTGTCGGTGGTGAAGAACGGGTTGCCGGTGCCGCCGGCGAAGATGACGACCCGTCCCTTCTCCAGATGGCGGATGGCGCGACGGCGGATGTACGGCTCGGCCACCTGGGCCATGTGGATCGCCGTCTGGACGCGCGTGGGCTGGCCCAGCCGCTCCAGCGTGTCCTGCAGGGCCAAGGCGTTGATGACGGTGGCCAGCATGCCCATGTAGTCGGCCTGGGCGCGGTCCATGCCCGCGCCGGCGCCGGTCATGCCGCGCCAGATGTTGCCGCCCCCGACCACCACCGCGACGTCGACGCCCGTCTCGCGGACGTCGACGATCTCGTTGGCCACGTACTCGGAGAAATGCCCGTCGATGCCGTAGCCGCTGTCGCCGGCGAAGGCCTCACCGGACAGCTTGAGCAGGATGCGCCGGAACCCGGTGGCGGGCGGGGTGCTCACCGGGTCCACCGCTCAGCCGCCGATGAACAGCTGGGCGAAACGGACGATCTCGGCCCCGCCGGCCTCGGCGAACTGGGCCACGGTCTGCTTCTCGTCGCGGACGAACGGTTGCTCGAGGAGCACGCGCTCCTTGAACCAGGCGTTGAGCCGGCCGTCGACGATCTTCGGCCAGGCGGCTTCGGGCTTGCCCTCGGCCTTGGTGATGCCGAGGAGGGCCTGGCGCTCCTCCTCGACGGTGTCGGCCGGGGCCTCGTCGCGGGTGAGGTACTGGGGCTTGGCGAAGGCGATGTGGACCGCGATGTCGTGCGCCAGCTCGCTCGATCCCCCCTGGAGGATGACCACCACGCCGTTCACGCCCCGCCCGTCCTGGCGGTGCAGGTAGGTGTCGACCGTCTGGCCGTCCTCGACGTGGAGCTGGATGGCCCGCCCGACCTCGATGTTCTCCTTGAGGCTGACCTTGAGGTCGTCGATGGCGTCCTTGTGGTCGCCCACCGCGGCCTCGCCCTTGGCGGCCACCGAGTCGGCGAGGTCCTGGGTGAGGTTGATGAAGTTGTCGGACTTGGCCACGAAGTCGGTCTCGCACTTGAGCTCGACCAGCCCGACGGTGCCGTCGCTGGCGGCGAGCGCGATGGCGCCCTGGGCGTTCTCCCGCCCGGCCCGGTCGTCCATCTTGGACAGGCCTCGTTCGCGCAGCAACTTGCGGGCAGCCTCCATGTCGCCGTCGGCGTCGGTGAGCGCCCTCTTGGCGTCCATCATGCCTGCGCCGGTCGCCTGGCGCAGGGCTTGTACGTCCTTGGCGGTGAAGTCGGCCATCAGGCTCAGGACTCCTGGGTCTCGTCGGTGGGGGTCTCGGGAGTGGCCTCCGCCTCGGGGGTGGCGGCCTCAGGGGCAGCGGCCTCAGGCGTGGCGGCCTCAGGGGCAGCGGCCTCGGCGTCGCGGCCTCGGCGGTAGCGGCCTCAGGCGCGCGGCCTCGGCGGTAGCGGCCTCAGGCGTCGCGGCCTCGGCGGTAGCGGCCTCGGGGCAGCGGCCGCGGTCCTCGGGGGCCAGGTCGGCATCGGCGCCGGGCGCAGGGCTCTCCGCCTCGGCCGTTCCGGCCGCCTCGGCCTCGGGGCCGGGCGGCGGCGGGACCGGACGGCGGGCGCCGGAGGCCACGCGGGCCTCGCGCTGCTGCGACTCGATGAGGGCCTGCCTCCGGGCCTCGGCCTGCGCGGCGGCGACCCGCTGCTCGTCGTCGACCGACCGGGCCGCGGTCGGCGCCTTGAGCGACGCGATGTGCTTGCCCTCGATGACGGCGTCGGCGATGACCCGGCACAGCAGCGTGCCCGAGCGGATGGCGTCGTCATTGCCGGGGATCACGTAGTCGATGACATCGGGATCGCAGTTGGTATCGACGACCGCGACGACCGGGATGCCGAGCTTGTTGGCCTCGGTGACCGCGATGTGCTCCTTCTTGGTGTCGAGCACGAAGACGGCCTGGGGCAGGCGGTCCATGCCGCGGATGCCGCCGAGGTACCGCTCGAGCTTGTCCAGCTCGCGGGTCTTGAGCAGCGCTTCCTTCTTGGGCATGGCCGCGAACTCGCCGGTGTCGCGCTCGGCGCTCGAGCTCGAGCATCTTGCCGACCCGCTTGCTCATGGTCTGGTAGTTGGTGAGCATGCCGCCGAGCCAGCGCTCGTTGATGAAGGGCATGCTGCACTTGTTGGCGTACTGCTCGATCGGGTCCTGCGCCTGCTTCTTGGTGCCGATGAACAGCACGCTGCCGCCCTTGGCGGTGATGTCGCGCACGAAGGTGTAGGCGGTCTCGATGCGCGCCAGGGTCTGCTGCAGGTCGATGATGTAGATGCCGTTGCGCTCGCCGAAGATGAAGCGCTTCATCTTCGGGTTCCAGCGCCGAGTCTGGTGTCCGAAGTGGACGCCGGCTTCGAGGAGCTGCTTCATGGTGACGACAGCCACGTGGTGTTCCTTCCCATCGGTTGGCGTGATCGGCCCGGCGCCCGGAGGCGACCGTGGGTTGGGCCGACTGCGATCTGGTGCATGAATGCGATGTCTTGGCGCGGCCGGGCGGAGGCCCGACCGGCGGGACAGCCTATCGGCGCGGCAGGTCGCATTGCATGTCCATAGCCCGATGAGCGGCGGCGTGGTGGTCACCCCGGGGCCATCACCCCCGTCGCGACGTGGCCCTCGAGGGCCGAGATGGCCTGTCCGGTGAGGACGTCTGCCACCACGTCGGTCCACGGCTCGCACCCCGGAGGCTGCCCGGCGAGCGCCCGCGCCATCTCGGCCGTCGCCTCCTCGGCGCTGACCAGCGCACTGTGCGCCTGCCCGCCCACGACGCGCACGGTGATGTTGACGGCCCCGCCCACCACGGTCCGCGGCGCCGCAGCCACCAGGTCGCCCCGGGCGGCGATCGACACCAGGTGGACCCCGGGCGGCACCCCCTCGTCCGCCAGCCGGGCCACGACGGCGGAACCGGCGGCGAGCTGGCGGACGACCACGGCATCGGGATCGAGGCCGAGGTCGAGCGCACTGTCCGCGGCGTCGAGCGTGAGGTTGGCGCCGGGACCGGTGTTCGCCGCCACGATGGCGGTGGCGAGGTCGGCGCCGCGATGGGGCGTGCCCAGCGTCGTGACGACCCCGAGGCGTCCGAGGTCGACGCCGCGATCCGCCAGCTCGAGCAGAGCCAGCCGGGTCACCAGCCCCCCGAGGGAGTGGGCGTAGATGTCGAGGGTGGCGTGCGGGTCGGCGGCCATGACGTCCTCGACGAAGTCCGCGAGGCGCACGGCTACCTCCTGGACGTCGCCCTGCGTGTCGGCCGACGCATAGGCGTGGTCGGGGATGCCGGCGAGCGCCCCGCCCGGCTGGTCCGACGGGGTGCGTCCGCCCCGGTAGCTGAAGCGCACGACGTGGTCGGGGGCATAGCCGAGGTCAGAGGTGCGGAGGTCGTCGATGGCGGCGGACTCGCTCGTCGAGCCCAGCCCGCCCACGGTCACCGCGATCCGATGGGCACCGGCGGCGGGCCGTAGCGGTGGCGCCCCGGTCGAACACGGCTCCGGCGGGCCGGCGCGGGACCGCAGCTCGGCGACGAGATCGAGGCTGCGCGCCACCGAGTCGAACCGGCTGCCGGCGAGCGTGGCGGAGGCCCGCTCCCGCAGCCACCGGAGGGTGCGGTCCAGGCGGGACTCGGCACGCCCCGCCCCGGTCGGCCGCTCACGCACGACGCCGGCCAGCGCCTCGGCATCGCCGGCGGGTGGCGCATGGTCGGCGCCCGGTGGGTCGGTCGGGAGCAGCTCGACGACCACGGGACCGCCGGCGAACAGCAGCACAGGGTCGAGGTATATGTCGCCCGACCGCACCCCGAAGTGGAAACGGTCGCCACTGGTGCCGAGGCGATCACCCTGGCGGAGCCGCTGGCCCACGACCACCTCGACGGTGGCGAGGAAGGAGTAGCTGGTCCGGAGGCCATCGGCGTGGCTCAGCGTGACGTGGAGGGTCCCGGCGACGGCCCCGGCGAAGACGACGGTCCCGTCGCCGCTGGCCCGCACCGGCGTGCCCGGCACGGTCGCGTACTCGAGGCCACGGTTGCCCGCCGCGTAGGGCGTCGGCGGAGCACGGAACGGATCCGAGACCGGCGCGTCGACCGGCGGGATGTAGGCAGGCGGAGGATCGGCGGCCGCGACGGAGCCGGTCGCGACGAGGGCAAGGAGCAGCGCCACCACCCCGAGCTCACCCAGGCACCAGGCCAGGTCGAGGGGCCGCGGCCACCACCGCCGCCCCTGGCGTCGACGCCGGGGCCGGAGCCAGCTGCGGCCGGGCAGACGCAGGCGAGGTTGACCGCACGTGGGAGGGCAGGACATGACGCTGGCGGGACGGCGCGGACGGCCCAGCGTGGGACGAACCCGGGAGCGGGCGGGCCAGCCCGGACGGCCCAGCGCGGGACGAACCAGACCGAGACGAAGCCTGAGGCGGGCGGGCCGGCGCGTACGGCCCAGGGCGGGACGAACCAGAAGGAGACGAAGCCTGGAGCGGGCGGGCCGGCCTGGATTGCCGAGCCTGGGACGGACGATACGGAGACGAAGCCTGGAGCGGGCGGGCAGGGGTGGGCGACGGGGGCGCATGGGGTTCCCCTTGGTGACATGTGGGTCGCGGACGTGGTGGGCCCGGCCGCCGCTGGGCGGCCGGGCGATAGCGCCCGGGGAGGCGCGCCGGTGCACGCAGTCCCCGGGGTACCGGGGGGCGGCTCGTGGCCGCGATGCCGGCGGCGTCACGCCGCGATCCACGCCTCACCCGCGATGCGGGCGATGGCGGTCAGAGGCGGGGATGTCCCGCGATTGGTTACGGCCCGGACCTGCGTCCTGGGCGATCCGTCAGGCCGGGTCCCGCTCCATGGCGTCGAGATGACGCTTGAGCCGGGCCACGGCCTTGCCGTGGATCTGGCAGACACGGCTCTCGGTGACACCGAGCACCTCGCCGATCTCTGCCAGGGTGAGCCCGTCGTAGTAGTAGAGGCTCACGACTTCGCGCTCGCGCCGGGACAGCCGCTCGATGGCGTCTGCCAGGGCGCGGCGGGTCTCGACCAGCTCGACGTGGTGCCCCGGCGCCGGGCCCCCGTCGACCAGCACGTCGCCGACGGTGAGCGTGGACTCGCCGTCGACCGCCGCGCTGAGCGTGGTGTCGAAGTTGACCAGATTGACGAGCGACACCTGGGCCATGGCCCGCTGGAGCTCCTCGTCGGTCATGTCCAGCACCCGGGCGAGCTCACCATCGGTGGGCGCCCGGTGCAGCTCGGCCTGGAGGCTGTTGTGAGCGGCGTCTATCGCCCGGGCCTTGGCCCGCACCGACCGGGGGACCCAGTCATACGACCGAAGCTCGTCGAGGATGTTTCCCTTGATGCGGGCGATGGCGTAGGTCTCGAACCGGTAGCCCCGATCGGGCTCGAACCTCTCGACCGCATCGATGAGCCCGAAGATGCCGTAGCCGACCAGATCGGACCGGTCGACGTAGCGGGGCACGCTCGCGGCGATCCGGCCCGCCACCACGTGCACGAGCGGTGCGTAGTGCAGGATCAGTTGATCCCGCGCCGACTGCTGGCCCGCCTGCCTATGGGCGAACCAGAGCCTTCGTATGTTGATGTCGACGTCTGTCACACTCACGCGTCCCTAAGCCCGCGGATGGGTCGCGTCGAACACCGACCTCAGCCGTTCTTTCGAGACGTGAGTGTAACGCTGCGTAGTACCCACGTCGGCATGTCCGAGGAGTTCTTGGACAACTCGTAGATCAGCACCTCCGTCGAGCAGGTGGGTAGCGAACGTGTGTCGCAGGGCGTGGGGATGCGTCGGCGAGGCCGAGCGGCGGTCCACGATGCGGCGGGCATCCCGGGGTGTGAGACGCCGGCCTCGCCGATTGAGGAACACGGCCGCGGCCGGGCTGGCCTCGGTCATCATGGTCCGGCGACCCTCCTCCAGCCAGCGGCTGAGCGCAGCCGTCGCGGGCTCGCTGAGCGGCACGGTGCGCTGCTTGCCGCCCTTGCCCCATACGGTGACCTTGCCCCCGGCCAGGTCGACCTCGTCGACGTCGAGGGCGGTCGCCTCGGCGATCCGCAGCCCGCTCCCGTAGAGGACCTCGAGCAGCGCGGTGTCACGGAGTGACACGGCGGCGTTCGTGTCGCCCGTACCGTCCGGCACCGCTTCGTCGGGGATCAGGTGCCGCAGCTCGTCCGGACGCAGCACCCGGGGCAGGCGGGCCTCGCCCTTGGGGGCGCTGAGCCCGGCGCTCGGGTCGTCCTGCACCAGGCCCGTCCGGCGGGCCCAACGGAAGTAACGGCGCAGCGCCGACGCCCGGCGGGCGATCGTGCGACGCGCCGTACCCCGGGTCGCCAGGTAGGCGAGGTAGCGGCGGAGGGTCTGGCGGTCGACCGCGGCGGGCCCATCGAGGCTCAGCCGTTCGGCCCAGGTCACGAACGACCGGAGGTCGCGGCTATAAGCGTCGAGGGTGGCCGGAGACACGGCCGTCAGCGACCGTGCGAACTCGTCGAGTTGCCACCCCATGACGATCACCGTACCGATCAGCACCACGGCGAGGGAGTCAAGCAGCATCGGGGCCACCCCCTCTTTCGACCGGTCGTCGGTCGCCGGCGGCCAGGCGCTCGTACCAGCCACCCCGGCGGGCGACCCATCCCGTCTCGCACAGTCGGTCGAGGCGGGGGGCCAGGGTGGCAAGGTCGAGCCCGGCCCGGAGCACGAGCTGGTCGAGGGTGGCCGGCTGCCATCCGAGCGCGTCGAGCACGGGCTCGTCGACGAGGTTGGGGGCCGCCCGACGGTCGAGCGGGTCGGCGGCTCGGCCGGCGGTCCCGAGCCCGAGAGCCACCAGGACGTCCTGTGCGGAGCAGACCGGGGTCCGGCCCTCGGCCAGGAGGTCGTTGGTGCCCGCCGCAGCCGGGTTGCGGATCGAGCCCGGCACCGCCATGACGTCGATCCCCCGGCGGTCGGCCTCGTCCACCGTGTGCATCGAGCCGCCCCGGTGGTGCGACTCGACCACGACGACGAGGTCCGCGCACGCCACGATGATCCGGTTGCGGGCGGGGAACCGCCACCGCTCGGGACGGGCTCCCAAGGGCGCTTCGGACAGCAGCACGCCCTTCCGGCCGACCACCTCCCACAGGACCGCCTGGTGGCGTGGGTAGACGACGTCGAGCCCGCTGCCCACGATGCCGACGGGCGGGGCGGCGTCCCCGGCGATGACGCCCCGGTGGGCGGCCCCGTCGATGCCCGAGGCCAGCCCCGAGACGACGACCACGCCCGCACGGGCCAGGTCACGCCCCAGCTCGAAGGCGACGCCCGAGCCCGTGGCCGAGCACTGGCGCGTGCCCACGATCGCCACCCGAGGACCGGCGATGACACCCGGGTCGCCCCGGTGGAAGAGCACGGCGGGCGGCTCGATGTCACCCACGAGCACGGGCGGGTACCCGGGCCCGCCCCGTAGCGAGACCTCGACGTCGGAGGCGACGAGGTCGTGCCAGGCGGCGGCGGGATCGACGGCGTGGGCGGCCGCGCACCAGCGCTCGATGAGCGGCTCGGCCCGCCTCCCCAGTGCGACGAGGACCTCGGTCTGGCGCCACGGCCGCCCGGCCGCGACGTGGGCCCAGGCTTCGGCCGGCGCCAGGCAGGCGAGGATCGCCGTCAGCCGGGCCGGCCCCATGCCCGGGAGGGCGGCCAGGGCGGCGGCGTAGGCCTCCGGCGGAAGGTCGGTGGACAGCGACGCCAGAGATGCGTGGTCGGCGGCCGAAGTAGCCCGGGACCCCTCGACGGCAACGCCAGCGGATGACGAGGTTGTCGGGGCGTCCGACAGACGCGTGATGTCAGGGGTCCGGGTCATGCGACTCGGCCGTCCAGGAACGTGGGCTCGGCGCGCAGTGCCAGGGCGGTGCTCATGTGGGCGGTGTCCAGCGGGCCGTCGTGGTTGGCGAGGTCGGCGATGGTGCGGGCTACGCGGCGGATGCCATCGAGGCCTCGGCCCGTCAGGCGGCCGGAGCGGAGGGTGCGTTCCACCAGGCGTTGGGCGGGGCGGTCCATCGGGGCCACCTCGTCGAGGCACCACGGTGGCAGATGGGCGTTGACCGGGGTGCCGCGACGCGCGGCTCGGGCTCGGGCTTCAGCTACTCGGGCAGCTACCGCGGCGGTGGACTCGGCGCGCTCGTCGGAGAGGAGGTGGTCCGCCTCGGGACGGCCGACCTCGACCCGCAGGTCGAAGCGGTCGACCAGGGGACCGGAGACCCTGCGGGCGTAACGGGCCCGGGAGGCCGGGGAGCAGCGGCAGCTTCCGGGGGCTCCCCCGTCGCCGCATGGGCATGGGTTCATGGCGCCGACCAGGAGGACACGGGCGGGGAACGTGACCTTGGCCGCGGCTCGGGACACCCGGATGACGCCTTCTTCCAACGGTTGGCGAAGGTTGTCGAGGACGACCGGGTCGAACTCGCCCAACTCGTCCAGGAACAGGACTCCCCAATGGGCCAGGCTCACCTCGCCTGGCTGCATTGTGCCCGAGCCACCGCCAACGAGGGACACCGCGGAAGCGCCGTGATGGGGAGCGCGGAACGGGGGGCGGCGAACGAGGCCGCCCGGCGGCAGCGGGAGGCCGGCGGCCGAATGGATGCAGGTCGTCTCCAGCGCCCGCTCGCCCGTCAGGTCCGGCAGCAGGCCCGGTAGGCGGCGGGCGAGCATCGTCTTGCCCGCGCCCGGCGGTCCCACGAGGAGTAGGTGGTGGCCTCCCGCGGCCGCCACCTCCAGGGCGTAGCGGGCCGCGGGCTGGCCCCGGACGTCGGCCATGTCGGGGCCCGGTGGCGGCGGTGGCGCGGGCGGCGCGGCCGGGGGGTCGGGCCAGCCGGCCAGTCCCGCGAGGGCCGCCACCATGGCGCCCAGGGTGCAGACCGGGCGGACACGGTGGCGGCCCACGAGCTGGGCCTCGGTGGTGCACGACTCCGGCACCACCACCTCGGGCTCGGTCAGGGCGTCGATCAGCGGCAGGGCGCCGGCGACCGGGCGGACCGAGCCGTCGAGGCCGAGCTCGCCCACGAACGCCCGCTCGGCGATGCAGGCCAGGGGCAGCTGCTCGCTGGCGGCGAGGAGAGCCACGGCGATCGCGAGGTCCAGGCCCGTGCCCACCTTGCGCAGCCCGGGCGGGGCGAGGTTGACCGTGACTCGGGCGGTCGGCCACTTGAGACCCGACGACAGTAGGGCGGCACGGACCCGGTCGCGGGCCTCACGGCAGGTCGCGTCGGGTTGCCCGACCACCGTGAAGCCCGGCAGGCCGGACGACACATGGACCTCGACTCGAACGGGGCGGCCCTCGACACCGAACAGCGTCGCGGACCCCACGGATGCCAGCACGGGACAGCCTCCTCACCGGGGGGACGTGAGGTGGCCCAGTGGCCACGAGCCGCAGACCGCACCATGTCCGCCCAGCGGAGGCGGAAGCCCCACGGGACATCGGCGACTGACCGGTCTGTCGTGGAAAGGACTCTAGCACACCTTTTCACCCGGAAAACACCGGTAAAGGGATAAAAAGTGCTCACCGATATTCTGATGGGCGCGGAAGCAGGCCCGGGGATGGCACAACCGACGTCGCAACTGGCGGGATGGTGCAGCGGAACGACCGAACCCGGGGCCACGGCGCGGCGGACCGGACCACCAGCCGCAACACGAAAAAGCACCCGGCGACAAGCGACGGCGCGGCGGACCGGACCACCAGCCGCAACACGAACAAGCGACCCGGCGACCGGGCGACGGCGCTGCGGACCGGACCACCAGCCGCAACACGCGGACAACTACCGGGCGACGGCGCTGCGGGCCTAACGGCCTTCGAACTTTGGGTCGCGGCGCTCGGCGAAGGCGATCATCGCCTCGGCTGTGTCGCGGGACGCCAGGTTGACGGCTTGGGCTTGGGCTTCGGCTTCCAGGGCTTGGGAGAGGGTCATCTGGGTGCTCTGGTTGAGCAGGCGCTTCGTGGTGCTGAGTGCGAGCGGTGGGCCTGCGGCGAGGCGGGCGGCCAGGGAGGCGACGGTGGCGTCCAGGTCGGGGCGGGGGACGACCCGGTTGACCAGGCCGAGGCGCTCGGCTTCGGAGGCGGGGATGATGTCGGCCAGGAGGGCCAGCTCCTTGGCGCGGTGGAGGCCGACCACCCGGGGCAGGATCCACGAGCCGCCTCCGTCGATGCTGAGGCCGCGGCGGGCGAAGATCTCCGAGAAGCGGGCGTCGTCGGCGGCCACGATCAGGTCGCAGGCCAGGGCGAGGTTGAGGGCGGCGCCCACGCAGACGCCGGCGACCCGGGCGATGACGGGTTGGGGTAGCTGGTGGAGGGCCTCCACCGCCCGGCCCACCGAGCGCATGAACACCAGTGCGTGCTCCTCGCGGGCCTGGCCGGTCGGGCTGACGTCGGCGCCGGAGCAGAAGTCGTCGCCCTCGCCGGTGAGCACGACGCAGCGGATCTCGGGCGTGGTCGCGAGCGACCGGAAGGCGGCCTCCAGGTCGGGCCAGGCGGCCGACGGGATGGCGTTCTTCTTGCCCGGGTTGGAGAACGTCACCGTGGCCACGGCGCCGTCGGTCTGGACCTGCACGAACCCCATCCCGGGCACGATACTGACGGCGTGGGCCTGAACCCGTTCCGCCAGCATCGCCGCTCCCCTGCCGACATCGTCCTGGTGGCCGCGGCGGTGGTCGTGTGCGTGGCGCTCGTGCTGTGGGCCCTGCTGGGCTGAGGCTCAGAACGCGGCTTCGATCACCGAGACCTCGCCGGCCAGGACGCAGGCGACGTCGAAGCGCAGGGTGCGGGGCGCGCCCGTCCACCGGGGAGCGCCGCCGCCGGCGAGGAAGCGGGCGGCGAGGGCGCGCAGGCGGCGCTGCTTGGTGGGCGTGACCGCCTCGGCGGGAACGCCGAAGCGGTCCGAGCTGCGGGTCTTGACCTCGCAGAACACCAGCTCACCGGGCCGCGCCAGCACCAGGTCGAGCTCGCCGTCGGGGCAGCGCCAGTTGCGGGCCACGACCACGTAGCCGCGGGCCACGTACCACTCCGCGGCGGCCAGCTCGCCCTCGGCGCCGAGCCGGACGTGGCCGCCCCGCGGGGCCGTCACCTAGCCGTCCTTGGAGGGGAGCTCCTCCACGTTGACGTCCTTGAACGTGACGATGCGCACGGCCTGGACGAAGCGGCTGGTGCGGTACATGTCCCACACCCAGGCGTCGCGCAGCTGGAGCTCGACGTAGGTGCGCCCACCCGCCTCGTGGACCGTCTGGGTCACCTCGTTGGCCAGGTAGAACCGGCGCTCGGTCTCCACGACGTAGGAGAACATCGGACTGACGTCCTTGTACTCCTTGTAGAGCTGGAGCTCGATGTCCGCCTCGTAGCGCTCGAGGTCCTCGGTGCTCATGGCTGGCACCCTATCGCCCCCGCCGGGCCCGGCCCGCGGGGACCGCGACCTCAGTTGTCGCGCTTCTCCTTGACCTTCGCGGCCTTCCCGATGCGGTCGCGCAGGTAGTAGAGCTTGGCCCGGCGCACGTCGCCCCTGGTGACCCGCTCGATCTTGGCGATGGTCGGCGCATGCAGGGGGAACGTGCGCTCGACGCCGACGCCGTAGCTGACCTTGCGGACCTTGAACGTCTCGCGGAGGCCGGAGCCCGAGCGCCCGATGACCACGCCCTGGAAGACCTGGACGCGTTCCTTCTGGCCCTCGACCACCCGGACGTGCACCTTGAGGGTGTCGCCGGGGGCGAACTCGGGGATGTCGGTACGGAGGCTTGTCTGATCGACCAGGTCGGTGGGGTTCATCGCGCGTCGCTCCGGCGCAGGCGTCGTTACAGCGGACGGAGCAGCGTATCCGGGACCCGAGGGCCGACACAAAGGCGCTCCGCGAATCATCCCTCCGCAGGGCGATCGTCGCCGTCGAGCCCGAACTCGGCCAGCAGGCGCCGATCCGTGTCGCTCACGCCACCCCGCGCGTCGATCAGGTCGGGGCGGCGGTCGAGCGTGCGCCGCAGGGCCTGGGCCCGGCGCCAGCGGGCGACGCGGCCGTGGTCGCCGCTGCGCAGCACCTCGGGGACCGTCCAGCCCCGGAACTCGGCCGGCCGGGTGTAGTGGGGGTACTCCAGCAGGCCATCGCTGAACGACTCGTCGTCGGCCGACGCCTCGTTGCCCATCACCCCGGGGACCAGCCGCGCGACGGCCTCCAGCACCACCATGGCCGCCACCTCGCCGCCCGACAGCACCACGTCGCCGACGGACAGCTCGCCGTCGCAGAGGTGCTCCCGGACCCGCTCGTCGACCCCCTCGTAGCGGCCGCACAGCAGGCTGAACCCGTCGAGGGAGGCCAGCTCCCGGGCGGCGGCCTGGTCGAAGCGCCGCCCCGCGGGGCCCAGGTACAGCAGCGGGCGGGGCGGGGCGACCGCCTCGACTGCGCCGAACAGGGGCTCGGGCATGAGCACCATGCCGGCTCCCCCGCCGAAGGGGGCGTCGTCCACCGAGCGGTGGGGATCGGTGGCGGCGGAGCGCAGGTCGTGGACCCGCACGTCCAGCGTGCCCGTCCCACGGGCCCGGCCCAGCAGGCTCTGCGCCGCGAAGTGCTCCACCATGGCGGGGAAGATCGTGAAGATGTCGATGCGCACGGCGCTCAGAGGTCGAACAGCCCGTCGGGCGGGTCGACCGTCAGCGTGCCCGGGCCGTGGTCGACGACGAAGGCGACCGGGACGAGGGCGCCGCTGTCCAGCTCGATGAGGTCGGACGCGGGGTTGGCCATCACCGCCACGCAGCGGCCGAGCTGCTCGCCCGCCGGGGTCAGGACCACCGCGCCCACCATGTCGTGGACCCACAGCTCGGAGGGGTCGTCGAGCGGGGCGGCCCGCAGCGCCTGGCCGCGCAGGTCCTCGGCCTGCTCGCGGGTCGCGTGGCCGGCGAAGGTCACGATCCAGCGGTCGTGGTGGGGGCGCGAGGCCTCGACCGTGAGCTCGCCGAGGTCGGTGTGCAGCACCGTGCCGGGATCGAGGCGCTCGACCCGGTCGGTGGTCAGCACCACCGCCACCTCGCCGCGCAGGCCGTGGGCCCGGGCGACGTAGCCGACCTCCAGCAGGGCAGGTCCGGCCGCGCCCGGGTCGCCCACGGGGTCAGTCCTCGAACTCGACCTCGACGTCGGTGCCGTCGCGGGCGGCGGCGGCCCGCACGACGGTGCGGATGGCCTGGGCCACGCGGCCCCGCTTGCCGATGACGCGGCCCATGTCGGTCGGGCCCACCCGGACCGTGAGCCGGGGCAGCGAGCGGCCCTGGGTCTGCTCGATGCGGACCGCGTCGCGGTCCTCGACCAGGGACCCGACCAGGTGCTCGAGCACGGCGCGTGCCGTGGCCACCTCGCCCGGGGACTCGGTGTCGGTCACGCCTGGGGATCGGCCGTGACGGCCGGGGCCTTGCCGCTGAACTGATCCCACGCACCGGAGATCTGCAGCAGCTTGCGCACGCGATCGGTCGGCTGGGCGCCCTTGCGCAGCCAGTCGACCGCCTTGTCGTTGTCGATGCGGACCGTGGACGGGTCGGGCCGGGGGTCGTACACGCCCACGATCTCGATGAAGCGCCCGTCGCGCGGCGACCGGGAGTCGGCCGCGACCACACGGTAGGTCGGCTGCTTCTTCTTGCCCATCCGCATCAGGCGGAGCTTGACGGCCACAGGTACATCCTTCGTTCGAGAACGGCGAACCAGCTTAACCGGCGTCGGGGCGCGAGAGGCAATGAGCGCCGGGCCGGGACGCCGAGCGTCAGTTGAGGCCCGGCAGCTTGAAGGGCTGGGCGGCGCCGGGACGGGTGGTGGCCGCGGCTGCGCCGCCCGCGGGGGTGACCCGGCCGCCACCGCCCTTGCGACCCTTCTTGCCCTTGCGGCCCCGCAGCGCCTTGGTGCCGGAGATGCCGGGCATCCGCTTCATCAGCTTCTGCATCTCGCGGAACTGCTTGACCAGCTGGCTGACGTCCGCGGTCTGGGTGCCGCTGCCGTTGGCGATGCGCAGGCGCCGGGAGCCGTCGATGATCGTCGGGTCGTTGCGCTCGTCGCGGGTCATCGAGCGGATGATGGCCTCGACGCGGTTGACCTGCCCCTCGTCGATCTCGGCGTTGCGCACCTCCTTGGGCATGCCCGGCATCATCCCCATGAGGTTCTGGAGGGGGCCCATCTTGCGCACCTGCTGGAGCTGGTCCAGGAAGTCGTCGAGGGTGAACTTCCCTTCCAGGATCTTGGCCGCCGCGGCCTCGGCCTCGTCCTTCTCGTAGACCTGCTCGGCCTTCTCGATGAGGGTGAGGACGTCGCCCATGCCCAGGATGCGGCTGGCGAGGCGGTCCGGGTGGAACAGGTCGAAGTCCTCGACCTTCTCCCCCGTGGAGGCGAAGGCGATGGGCTTGCCCACCACCTCCTTGACCGACAGCGCCGCGCCGCCGCGGGCGTCGCCGTCGAGCTTGGTGAGGATGACGCCGTCGAGGGCCAGGGTGGCGTCGAAGGACTCGGCCACGGTGACCGCGTCCTGGCCGGTCATGGCGTCGACGACCAGGAAGGTGTAGTCCGGGCTGGTCGCCTCCGAGATGTGGCGGACCTGGTCCATCATCGCGGCGTCGATGGCCAGGCGGCCCGCGGTGTCGACGATGCAGACGTCACGGCCCAGGCGCCGGGCCTCCTCCACGCCGGCCTTGGCCGTGGCCACCGGGTCGCCCGGCTGGCTGAACACGGGGACGCCCACCCGATCGCCCATGGTGCGGAGCTGCTCGACCGCGGCCGGGCGCTGGAGGTCGGCTCCCACCAGCAGCGGGTTGCGGCCCTGCTGGCGGAACCAGCGGCCCAGCTTGGCCGCGCTGGTGGTCTTGCCCGAGCCCTGGAGGCCGGCCATGAGCACGACGGTGGGCGGTCGCGAGGCGTAGTGGATGCGGATCGACTCGCCGCCCAGTGCCTCGACCAGCGCCTCGTTGACGAGCTTGATGACCTGCTGGGCGGGGTTCAGGGCCTCGTGGACCTTGGCGCCGACGGCCCGCTCGCGGATGCGGTCGAGCATCGACCGCACCACGGCGAAGTTGACGTCCGCCTCGAGGAGGGCGAGGCGGATCTCGCGCAGGACCTCTTCGACGTCGGCCTCGCGCAGCGTTCCCTTGCTGCGCAGCCGGGTGAAGATGCCCTCGAAGCGTTCGGACAGCGACTCGAACATGAGCCAACCAGGCTACCCGGCTACCGGCCCTGGAACCGCCTCCGGGTGGCGAGGTCGACTGCGGCGTAGAGGCCGGGGATGGCCACGAGCGAGACCACGCTCAGCGTCCCCCACCGGTCGATGGCCGCCTCCTCCGCGGGCGAGCACTGCTCGCCCCCGGTGGCGCACAGCGAGGTCCCCAACGCCATGGCCGCGGCCACGGCGGCGAAGGCGACGCCCACGAGCACGGAGCAGGTGTAGCCCAGCTGCCGACGGGACCGTTCGGGCCACGACGACAGGCCCCGGTAGACGACCACGGCGGAGAGCGGGACCGCCACCAGGCCCAGCGCGGACGGGGCCCGGACCAGCGGGCCGAGCGCGGACTGGGCCAGCGGCGTGGCCACCGAGCCGGCGGCGGTGCTCACGCACAGGGCGGCAGGAACGGTGGGCAGGGCACGTCGGATGTCGACCATGGGGGCACGGTCGCATCCCCCGGGCCCGGGGCGAACCCGGGCATCCCCCCAGAGCCCCCTGGGGGATCACTCCTCATAGCGGGGGTCAGGGCCGGTTCTCGCCGTTCCCCGTCGTGCCCACCACCAGGCGGCTGTCCACCTCGGAGACGCCCGGCACGGCGGCCGTGGCCCGCTCGATGTCGGCCTTGCCGGTCTCGTGCGGGGCCCCGCCGGTGAGGATGGCGGTGCCGCCGACCACGTCGACCGCGGGCTGGGGCAGGTGCCACGTGCGCGGCGAGTGCGACAGCTCGTAGCGGACCCGCTCGGCGACGGCGTCGTCGCTGGCGGGGGCGTTGCGGGCCTCCCACTGGCGGCGCAGGCGCTCGCGCAGCTCGACCCCGGACGTGGGCGCCACCAGCAGGCCGATCCCCACGCCCAGGCCCATGGCCAGCAGCCGGGACAGGCCCACGAACCGGGTGGCGCGGTACGTCGTGCCCACCGACAGGCGGCCCGCCTGGTAGCCGGTCTTCACCCCGAGCTTGCCCGCCCCGTAGGTCAGGCGCACCGGGAACAGCAGGATCCGGATCACTGAAACCTCCCTCCTAGGCGAAGAGCGCCTCGACGAACTCGTCGGGGTCGAACTCCACCAGATCATCCACCGTCTCGCCCAGGCCCACCAGCTTGATGGGGATGCCGAGCGACGCCTGCACGGCCAGGGCGATGCCGCCCTTGGCCGAGCCGTCGAGCTTGGTCAGGACCACGCCGGTGACCTCGACCGCCTCGGTGAACTGGCGCGCCTGGGCCAGGCCGTTCTGGCCGGTGGTGGCGTCCAGCACGAGCAGCACCTCTGTCACGTTCCCCGGATCGCGGTCGGCCACCCGCCGGACCTTGCGCAGCTCCTCCATGAGGTTGGTCTTGGTGTGCAGGCGCCCGGCCGTGTCCGCCAGCACCAGGTCGTAGTCCCGGGCCGCGGCCCGTTCCACCGCGTCGAAGACCACGGCCGAGGGGTCGCCGCCCTCGTTGCCCCGCACCATGTCGGTCCCCGTGCGCTCGGCCCACTGGCCCAGCTGCTCGGCGGCGGCGGCCCGGAACGTGTCGCCCGCGGCCATGACCACGCGCCGGCCCTCGGCCTGCTGCTGGCGGGCGATCTTGCCGATGGTGGTGGTCTTGCCCACCCCGTTGACGCCGACGAACAGCCACACGTTGGGCACGGGGGGCTCGTGGCGCAGGCTGCGGTCGCCCTCGGCCAGCAGCTCCTTGAGCTGGGACTTCAGCCGGTCCAGCAGCACCTCGGGGTCGGTGATGGACTCGGCCTTGGCCGTCTCGCGCAACCCGTCGAGGATCTCGCCGGTCACCGCCACGCCCACGTCCGCCCGGATCAGGGCCTCCTCCAGCTCGTCCCAGGTGGCGGCATCCACCGAGCGGGACCGGATGGAGCCCGAGGTAGCCGCCCAGCGCGCCCCGGGCCTTGGACAGCCGGTCGCGGAACGATGGCCGGACCGGTGCCGGCGGCGCCTCCACCTCGACGTCGACCTCGGGCGTGGGCACGGGGACGGGCGCGGGCTCGACCTCGACCGGCGGGGCCGAGGGCGGGGGCGGCTCCAGCTCGACGCCCCGCCGGGAGCGGGTGACGACGAACCAGGTGCCGCCCACCACGGCGGTGACGGCCAGGATGGCGAGCAGCAGGATGACGATCTCCATGGCGGATCGGAGCCTACCGGTCCCCCCCTGGGCCCCCGGTAGGCGGGGGGTCTCCCCGATCCGCCCCCCGGGGGCCCGACCGTACGGTCCCCCCATGTCCGCCCCCGCCCCGCCCCCCACCGGGCACCTCGACGACGCCACGCTGCTGGAGCACGCGCTGTTCGAGGTCCGCAAGGTGATCGTCGGCCAGGAGCACCTGGTCGAGCGCCTGCTCGTCGCCCTGCTCGCCGAGGGCCACGTGCTGGTCGAGGGGCCGCCGGGCGTGGCCAAGACCCTGGCGGCCGAGACGCTGGCCACCGTGGTGGGCGGGAGCTTCGCCCGGGTGCAGTTCACCCCCGACCTGCTGCCGTCGGACATCGTGGGCACCCGCATCTTCCGGGCCTCGACCGAGAGCTTCGACGTCGAGCTGGGCCCGGTGTTCGTGAACCTGCTGCTGGCCGACGAGATCAACCGGGCGCCGGCCAAGGTCCAGTCGGCGCTGCTGGAGGTCATGGGCGAGCGCCAGGTGTCGATCGGCGGCCGCAGCTACCCGGTGCCGGCGCCGTTCCTGGTGGTGGCCACCCAGAACCCGGCCGAGTCCGAGGGCGTCTACCCGCTGCCCGAGGCCCAGCGGGACCGCTTCCTGTTCAAGCTCACGGTGCACCACCCCTCGCCCGACGAGGAGCTGGAGATCGTGCGGCGCATGGGGACCGAGCCACCCGCCGCGAGCGAGCGGCTGGCCGTGGACGACCTGGTGCGGCTCCAGGGCGCGGCCCGCACCGCGGTGTACGTGGACCCCGGCGTGCAGAAGTACGCGGTGGACCTGGTCGGCGCCACCCGCGACCCGGCCCGCCACGGGCTGGCCGACCTGGTGCCCTACCTCGACGGCGGGGTGTCGTCCCGGGCGACGCTCGGGCTGGTGGCGGCGGCCCGGGCGCTGGCGCTGCTGCGGCGGCGCTCGTTCGCCCTCCCGCAGGACGTCTACGACGTCGCCGCCGACGTCCTCACCCACCGGCTGGCGGTGACCTACGACGCCCTGGCCACCGGGGTCGAGCCCGCGCACCTGGTGGCCCGCATCCTGGCCACCGTCCCGGCCCCGCGGATCACGCCCACCCAGGACCGCACCGCCCGCGCCCTGCCGCCCGCCCCGGCCGGGTCGTCCCGACCGGCCGCCGATCCCCGCCCCGCGCCGCCCGCGGCCGGGCCCCGCCTGGCGTGGTCGGCATGAGCGTGCACCCGTTCCCTGCGCCCGCCTCCCCCGCCGAGGCCGTCCGTCGCTTCGAGCTCTCGCTCAGCCGGCGCATCGACGGCCTGATCCACGGCGACCACCCCGGCCGCCGGGTGGGCCTGGGGACCGAGCCGGGCGAGGCGCGGCGCTACGTCCCGGGCGACGACCCCCGCCGCATCGACTGGAACGTCACGGCCCGCACCCGCTTCCCGCACGTGCGGGACTCGGTGGCCGACCACGAGCTGACCACCTGGCTGGTGGTGGACCTGACCGCCTCCCAGGACTTCGGCACGGCGCGCTGCACCAAGCGCCAGCTGGCGGAGATGGCCGCCGGGGCCCTGGCGGTGCTCGCCTCCCGGGGCGGCAACCAGGTGGGTGCCGTGCTGCTGACCAGCGAGGGCGTGGTCACCATCGAGCCGCGGGCGGGCCACCTGCACCTGATGGTGCTGTTCCACAAGCTGCTCACCTCACCGCGGGCGGACGGGGCCGGGCCGGAGCTCGGGGCGGCGCTCGGGCGTCTGGCCCGGCCCCACATCCGCCCCGGGCTGGTGGTGGTCGTCTCGGACTTTCCGGCCGCCGGCACCTGGCACCCGGCCCTGCGGCTGTTGGCCGCCCGCCACGAGACGCTGGCGGTGGAGGTGCTCGACCCCCGCGAGCTGGAGCTGCCCGACGTCGGGCTGCTCACCGTGGTCGACGCCGAGACCGGCGAGGAGCGCGACGTGACCACCGGGGACGCCAGGCTGCGGCAGCGGTACGCGGCGCTGGCCCGGGAGCGGCGGGAGGCCACCGCGGCCACCCTGCGGGGCGCGGGGGTCGACCACCTCGTGCTGCGCACCGATCGCGATGCCGTGGCCGACCTGGTCGGCTGGCTGGCCCGCCGTCCCCAGCGGCTGGCGGCCATGCGCCGGGCCCGGGCCGCCCACCCCGCGGGCGCCGGCCGGCGGGCCCGGCTGGGCGTGGGCTGAGCGGTGCGCTTCCTGGTGGCGTGGCGGCTGTGGGCGCTGGTGGGCGTGGGCGTCATGGCGGGTGCGTGGCTGGCGGTGGCCTCGCAGCGGCGCCACCACGTGGTGCGCTTCACGTCCGTGGAGCTGCTGGACGTGGTGGCGCCGCGCCGGCCCCGCTGGCGGCGCCACGTGCCCGCCGCGCTGTTCCTGGTGGCGCTGGTGGCGCTGATCCTCGGCTTCGCCCGGCCGGTGCGGGCGGTCCAGGTGACGGACCAGCGGGCCACCGTGATCCTGGCGGTGGACGTGTCGCTGTCGATGGAGGCCACCGACGTGGCGCCCAGCCGGCTGGAGGTGGCCCGCCGGGCCGCCCGCGACTTCGTGGCCGACCTGCCCGACGACCTGAACGTGGGGCTGGTCACCTTCCACGACGTGGCCTCGGTGGCGGTGGCTCCCTCCCGCGACCGGGAGGCGCTGGCCGCCGCCATCGACGGCTTCGACCTGGGCGAGGGCACGGCCATCGGCGAGGCGGTCATGGCCTCGCTCGACGCGGTGGCGGCCGCGCCGGCGGGTGAGGACGGCGAGCCGGCGCCCGCCCGCATCGTGGTCATGTCCGACGGCGAGACGACCTCCGGCATCCCCAACGAGGACGCCGCGGCCGCGGCGGCCGAGGCCGGTGTCCCGGTGGACACCATCGCCTTCGGCACGCCCGAGGGCACCATCGAGGACGCTTCGGCGACACCGTGGAGGTCCCCGTGGCGCCGGGCCCGCTGGCCGACCTGGCCGGCGCGACCGGCGGCGACGCCTTCGAGGCGGGGTCGCTGGGCGAGCTGAGCGCGGCCTACGCCGACATCACCAAGGTGGCCGCCCACGAGGACGTCGAGCGGGACGTCAGCGCCTGGTTCGTGGGCGCGGGGATCGGCCTGCTGGCCCTGGCCGGATCCCTCTCGCTGGCGTGGAGCCAGCGCTTACCGTGAGTGGATGGACCCCATCATCCCCGCCGAGCACGAGACGGAGCGGCTGATCCTGCGGCGCCCGGTCGAGGACGACGTCGACGCCCTGCAGCCCCTGTTCGACGCCGAGGTGGTCCGCTACCTGGACGGCGTGGTGCCCAGCCGGGAGGACATGTGGCGCGGGCTGTGCTCGTGGCTGGGCCACTGGGAGCTGCGGGGCTACGGCATGTGGACGTGGGTGGAGAAGGACAGCGGGACGGTCGTGGGCCGGGGCGGCCTGTGGTACCCGCTGGGCTGGCCGCAGCTGGAGGTGGGCTGGATGCTGGGCCGCGCCTACTGGGGCCACGGCTACGCCACCGAGGTGGGCCGGGCCGCGCTGGCCCTCGCCTGGGCCCGGCTGGAGCCCGACTGGGTGTGCAGCGTGATCCACCCCGACAACCGGGCCTCGCAGGCCGTGGCCCGCCGCCTCGGCGCCCGGGTGGTCGAGTCCACCACGCTGCGGGGCTTCCCGGTCGAGATCTGGCGCTACGACCGACCGCCGCAGGGCCCGCACCGGGCTAGGTGATGATGGCCCGGCCGCCGAAGGCCGCGGCCGCGAGGGCGGGGTCGCCCTCGGCGGCGAGGGTGACGTCCGGGTAGCCGGCGTACAGGCGCCAGGCGTCGCCCACCGGACCGGTCAGCCGGCAGGCGGGGGCGGGCGACGGTCCGGGGCGCAGGTCCCAGCCGAGGCCGGCTGCGGCAGGGTCGCGGGCGGCGTGCCAGGTGCCGCCGCCGGGGCCGGTGACCACCAGGTCGACGGTGGTGCCGGGAGCGGCGGGTGCGGCCGCCAGCGACCGCGGCAGGGCGTGGACGAAGGTGGCGACCACGGGACCCGCGTGGCGCGGGCCGTCGAGGCCGGGGCGGCCGGTGGCGTCGCGGATCTGCTGCTGGTGCACCCAGCGCTCGGTGTACTCGCGGGCGACGTCGAGCCAGACCGGGGCGGGGTCGGGGCCGGCCCACCAGACCGGCGGACCGGAGGCGTCGAGGTCGAGGCCGGAGACGTGCGCTTCGAACCACGCGCCGGCCGCGTCGAGCAGGTCGGCCAGGACCCGGGGCGAGAGGCGGCGGGCGGCGCTGACCCAGGACTCGTTGAAGGCGTCGAGCCACCGGGGCAGGTCGGCGCCGGGCGGGGGATCGATCCGGTGGTCGTCCCGGCGGCGGGAGACGTTGGCGAGCTCCACGCCCAGCAGGTGGGCCGCCACGTCGGCCACGGTCCAGCCGGGGCAGTCCGTCGGGCGGGACCAGTCCGGCGGGCCCAGGCCGCGCAGCAACTCCACCAGGCCGGCGCGCAGCTCCGGCAGGAGCGGGGCGGCGTCCACGCGGAGGAACGCCACTAGGCGCCCGCGGCGACCTTCTCGCTGATGACCTTGGACGAGCCGCCCGTCTGCATGGTCACGCCGTAGAGGCAGTCGGCCGCCTCCATCGTGCGCTTCTGGTGGCTCACGATGATGAGCTGAGCCTCCTGCCGGAACTCGGCGATGAGGTCGAGGAAGCGGTGGAGGTTCACGTCGTCGAGGGCGGCCTCGACCTCGTCCATCACGTAGAACGGCGACGGCCGGCTGCGGAACACCGCGAACAGGTAGGCCAGCGCGGTCAGCGAGCGCTCGCCGCCCGAGAGCAGCGACAGCTTCTTGACGTTCTTGCCCGAGGGCTTGGCCTCGACCTCGATGCCGGTGTTGAGCAGGTCGTCGGGGGCGGTGAGCCGCAGGCGGCCCTGGCCTCCGGGGAACAGCGTGGCGAACAGCTGCTCGAAGTTCTCGCTCACGTCCGCGAAGGCGGCGGCGAAGACCCGCACGATCTCCTCGTCGATGGCCCGGATCACCTTGTTGAGCTCGCGCCGGCTGGCCTTGACGTCGTCGAGCTGCTCGGTGAGGAAGTCGTGGCGCTCGGCCAGCGCCTCGTACTCCTCCAGCGCCAGCGGGTTGATGGGGCCCATGACCCGCAGCTCGCGCTCCAGCTCCCGGACCCGCACGGTGGGGGTCATGCCGTCGGCCAGCTCCGGGGCCTCGGCGGCCACCGCGGCGTCGGGCTCGACGTCGAGCTGGGTGCGGCACACCTCGATCGCCTGCTCCAGGCGCAGCCGCACCTCGGCCTCGTCCAGCTCGGTGCGCTGCGCCTTCTCCCGCAGCTCGGTCAGCGTCTTCTCGGCCGCCGACCGCTCGCGGCGCAGCCCGTCGAGCCGGCCCGACAGCTGGCGCTGGGCCACCGTCTCCCGCTCCCGCCGCTCGGCGAGGTCGGCCACCCGGACGTCCAGGTCGCCCAGGTGGCGCTCCACGAACGCGCGCAGGCGGTCGAGCGCCTGCTCGGCGGCGTCGAGCTCCACCCGGCGCTCCTCGGCCCGCTGCCGGGCCGCCACCGAGCCGGCCAGCCGCTCCTCGACCTCGGCCAGCCGGTGCTGCAGGAAGGCATTGCGATCGGCCACCGTGGTGCGGCGGCGCTCGTGTTCGGCGCGCCGGGAGGCGACCGCGCCGGCGTGGTCGTCCAGGCGGGCACGAGCCTCGGCCTGGGCCTCGCCCCGGGCCCTCAGCTCGTCCTCCTGGGCCTCCAGGCCGGGCAGCTCGGCCGCCAGCGCCGCGGCCCGGGCCTCGTCGCCGGCCAGCCGGTCGGCGCCCTCGCCCTGCTGCTCGGCGGCCGCGGCCAGCTCGGCCGCGGCGTCGTCCCGGTCGCGCTGGGCACGGTCGCGGGCGGCGATGGCGGCCTCCGCGTCCCGCCGGCGGGCGTCGAGCGCCTCGCTGGCGGCGGCCTCGGCCCGGCGAGCCTCGTCCAGGGCGGACCGGGCCCGCTGGTGCTCAGCCGAGGCCGCTTCCGCCGCGGCCCGGGCCTCGGCCGCCCGGGAGCGGGCCTCGTCGAGGGCGGCGCCGGTGGCGCCGGTGGTGAGGGTGGCGACGTGCCAGCCGCCGGGGCCGAAGCGCCCGCCCTGGCGGGTGACGACGACCGCGTCGGGATGGGCCAGCGAGGCGTCGACCGCCTCGGGCCAGCCGCCGTCCACCGCCACGGCCGCGCCCAGCAGGCCATCGAGCAGGGGACCGACCTCGGGGCGCCGCGGGCGCACGTGATGCAGCACCGGCTCGCCCACCGGAGGCCGGGTCCCGGCGGACCGGTGCGGCGCCGAGCGCCAGCACCGCGGCGGCCACGTCGCCCTGGGCGAGCACGGCCAGCGCCCGGCGGCCGGAGTCGACCGAGTCGACCACCACCGCGGCCAGGGCCTCGCCGCAGGCGGCCTCGACCGCCGGCTCCCAGCCGGGATCGACGTCGACCAGGTCGAGCAGCGTGCCCACCACCCCGTCCACCCCGACCAGGCGCTCGGCCCCGGCCCGGGCCCGGGCCTCGTCCAGCGCCAGGGCCAGCGCGTCGCTGCGGGCGGCCCAGCGGTGGCGCTCGGCCTCGGCCGCCTCGCGACCGGACTCGGCGGCGGCCGCCGCCGCCTCGGCGACCTCCCGGGCGGCGCGGGCGGCGTCGACCGCGGCCATCAGGGCGGCCTCGTCGTCCAGGCCCTCCAGCTGCGCGGCCGCCTCGGCCGCCTCGGCGTCGAGGCGGGCCAGCTTCTCCCGCACCTGCGCGGTCCGCCGGCCGCTGCGCTCGGCATCCGTGCCGGCGCGGGCGAGCGCCTGGCGCAGCGCGCCCAGCTCGCCCCGCACCTCGGCGGCCCGACCCGACGGCGCCGGCACCCCGCCGGCCCACTCCGCCTCGAACGCGGTGCGGGCCTCGGCCAGCGCCGCCTCGGCCTCGGCCAGCGCCTCGGCCTCGGGGGCCAGCGCCTCCGACTCGGCGGCCAGCCCGGCCAGGTCGGCTCGCAGCTGGGCCGAGTCGGCCTCCAGGCTGGCCACCACCGCCTGGTCCACGAACGCGGCCCGCTCGCGGTCGACGCCGCGGCGGCGCTCGGCCAGCAGCGCCAGCTGGCCGCGGGCCTTCTCCCGCAGCGCCTGGGCGCGGGCCAGCACGTCGCCCACCTCGCCGCCGCCCAGCGTGCCCAGCTCGGCCTCGGCCGCCATGACCGCGGCGTCGAGCTCCGCCAGGCGCCGGGTCAGCAGGGTCTGCTCGTTGCGCTGCTCGGCCCGGGCCGCGGTGGAGTCGCCGAGGCGCCGCTTGAGCGTGCTCAGCTCGCGGCCGGCCACGAAGATCTGGAGCGCCCGCAGCTCGGCCACGAGGTCGCCGTGGCGCCGGGCGGCCTCGGCCTGGCGCTCCAGCGGGCGCAGCTGGCGCCGCACCTCGCGCAGCAGGTCGCCCAGGCGGGTGAGGTTGCCCTCGGTCGCCACCAGGCGCCGCTCGGAGCGCTCCTTGCGCTTGCGGTGCTTGAGGACCCCGGCGGCCTCCTCGATGATCAGGCGCCGCTCCTCGGGGCGGGCGTTGAGCACCGCGTCGATCTGGCCCTGGCCCACGATGACGTGCTGCTGGCGCCCCACGCCCGTGTCGCTGAACAGCTCCTGCACGTCGAGCAGGCGGCAGGGCACGCCGTTGATGGCGTACTCGCTCTCCCCCGAGCGCCACAGCGTGCGGGTGACGGTGACCTCGCTGAACTCGATGGGGAGCAGGCCGGCGCCGTTGTCGATGGTGAGGCTGACCTCGGCCCGGCCCAGCGCCGGCCGCTTGGACGTGCCCGCGAAGATCACGTCCTCCATCTTCTGGCTGCGCACGGCGGAAGGCGCCTGGGCGCCCAGCACCCAGCCGATGGCGTCGACCACGTTGGATTTGCCCGACCCGTTGGGCCCGACCACCACGGTGACGCCCGGCTGCATCTCCAGCACGGTCGACTCCGCGAAGGACTTGAAGCCCTTGAGCGTGAGCGCCTTCAGGAACATCGGTCCCCCAACCTACGTGAGCTGTCTACCCAGGTCGGGGACCGTCAGACCTGGCAGCTCGGGCACCAGTAGGTGAGGCGCCCGCCGCTGCGCTGCTTGGTGACCGTCTGCCGGCAGCGCCGGCACGGCTCACCGTCCCGGCCCCACACCTGCAGCTCGCTCTGGAAGCCGCCCTCCTTGCCGTGCAGGTCGGTGAACGGGTGCTCCTCGGTCGAGGTGCCGTGATGCTTGGTGGCCTCGTGGAGGATCTCCACCAGCGAGCGGTACAGCCGGCGGATCTCCATGGTCGACACCGTCGACACCTCGCGGTCGGGACGCAGCCCGGCGTCGTGGAGGATCTCGTCGGCGTAGAGCCCGCCCAGGCCCACCACGAAGGTCTGGTCGAGCAGCAGCGGCTTGAGCTTCTCGTTGCGCCGGTTGACCAGCGCCTGGGCGAACGACGTCCACGACACCGGCGAGGCCACCGGGTCGAGGCCCAGAATGGTGAGCTCGGGCATCTCCTCGGTGAGCAGCTCGGCGGTGACCGCGAACGCCTCGGCCGCCTGCTCGGGGTCGGCCATGCGCAGCTGGCCGCCCTGGGTGAAGTTGATGATGATCTGGGTGTCCTTGGCGGTCTCGTCCTTGGGTGCCGCCCGCTCCAGCCGGCCGGTGGCGCCGATGTCGACCACCATGAGGTCGCCGCTGTCGAGCGTGAACACCAGCAGCGAGCCGCGCCGGTCGATGCTGCGGATCTTGGTGCCCTCCACCCGGCCCTGGAACGCCTTGCGGGACCCGTTGCGGTGGACCGCCTTGGCGATCGGGACCTCCACCGACTTGACGCGCCGGCCCACCGTCTCGCGTTCGAGGCCCCGGCGGAAGGTCTCGATCTCGGGGAGCTCAGGCATCGTCGGTCTCCAACTGGGCCATGAGGGTCGTGTAGGCGTCGCGTGCGGCCACCTGCTCCGCCTGCTTCTTGGACCGCCCGTCGCCCGTCCCTCGGGCCACACCGGCGACCGCCACCGTGACGTGGAAGCGCCGCGCGTGGTCCGGGCCCTCGGCCAGGGTCTCGTAGCGCGGCTGCTCGTCGAAGTGGCGAGCCGTCAACTCCTGGAGCCTGCTCTTGTAGTCCTGCCCGCCGGGCCCGCCGGCGTGGGCCTCGGCCACCCGGGTGCCGAGCAGCCGGAGCACCAGGGCGTGGGCCTCCTGCGTGCCCGCGGACACGTAGACCGCCCCCAGCACCGCCTCCAGGGCATCGGCCAGGATCGACGGCTTCTCCCGCCCGCCCGACTGCTCCTCGCCCTTCCCCAGCAGCAGGTGGGCGCCGAGGTCCATCTCGTCGGCCACCTCGGCCAGCGTCACCGCGTTGACCACCGCCTTGCGCACGTCGGTCAGCTCGCCCTCGCTGAGCGTCGGGTAGGCGTGGAAGGCGTGGTCGGTGATGATCAGCCCCAGCACCGCGTCGCCGAGGAACTCGAGCCGCTCGTTGGAGTCGTGGCCGGGGTTCTCGGCGCACCAGGAGCGGTGCACCAGGGCGGGGGCGAGGACTTCGGGGCTGTCGAGGGTGACGCCGAGGCGCTCGGCCAGCTCGTCGAGTCCTGGGACGGGGAGTGGGATGGTCTTCCCCTCAGAGCCGGGCGAGGACGTAGTCGACGGCGTCGCGCACGGTCTTGATGTCCTCGAGGTCTTCGTCCTCGATGCGGAACCCCACGCTCCGCTCGCCCAACTCCTCCTCCAGCGCCTCGGCCAGCTCGATGAGGGCCAGCGAATCGGCGTCGAGGTCGTCGGTGAAGGAGTCGCCCTCGTGGATGGAGGACGGCTCGACCTCGAGGATGTCGGCGAGGCGGTCGCGGATCAGGTCGAACACCTGCTGGCGGTCCATGGGACTGCGCTCGACGTGGGTCTCGGCGGGCACGGAACTACTCCTGGTATCGGGCAATGACGCGGGCAGTGTAACCAGGCGCCCGATTGTGCGCTTGTGAAGGAATTAGGCGGGAGTGACCACGGAGCGCAGTCGCTCGACCACCCCCGCCTCGACCATCTCACTCGCCACCCGCACCGCGTTCACCACCGCGACCGCCGACGACGAGCCGTGGCTGATGATGCACACACCGTCCACCCCCAGCAGCATGGCGCCGCCGGTGCTGTCCGGATCGAGCTCGGCGTACAGCGGCATCAGCGCCGCCACCGCCTCGTCGCCCACGGGCGTGGTGCCCAGGGCGGCCAGCACGCTGCGGACCAGGGCCCGCATCCCGCCCTCCAGGGTCTTCAGCGCCACGTTGCCGGTGAAGCCGTCGGTGACCACCACGTCGACGTCGTCGGTCATGATGTCCCGGCCCTCGACGTTGCCCACGAACCGGGCCCCCGCCCGGGCCAGGGCCCCGGGCTCGACCAGCAGCGCGTGGGTCTCCTTGACCAGCGGGTTGCCCTTGCTGGACTCCTCGCCGATGGACAGCACGCCCACCCGCGGCTCGGCGATGCCGTAGCGCTCGCGGGCGAACACCGCGCCCATCAGGGCGAACTGGACCAGCCAGGCGGGCTGGCACTCCGCGTTGGCGCCGGCGTCGAGCAGCACGGTGGGCGTCGAGCCGGGCACGGGGATCGGCGTGGCGATGGCCGGCCGGGCCACGCCCTTGATCCGGCCCATGCGCAGCAGCGCCGAGGCCATGGTCGCCCCGGTGTTGCCGGCCGACACCATGGCGGACGCCTTGCCGTCCCTCACGGCCTCGGCCGCCCGCACCAGCGACGAGTCCTTCATGGTGCGGACCTTGGACCCGGGGTCGGCCATGCCGATCACCTCGGACGCGGGCAGCACGTCCAGGTCGCCCCGCAGGCGCGTCGATCTCCTCCGGCCGCCCCACCAGGACCACCGGGACGCCCAGCTCGGCCACGGCCCGCTGCGCGCCCTCGACGATGGCGACCGGCGCGTGGTCGCCGCCCATGGCGTCGACCGCGATCGGCAGCATGTCGGGTCGCGGCACAGCCGCGGCGGCGCTCAGTCGACCTCGACGGCCACCCGGCCGCCGTACCAGCCGCAGTTCCCGCACACGACGTGGGGCTGCTTGGCCGCGTTGCAGCGGGGGCAGACGCTACGGGCGGGGCGCTCGAGGCGCCACGCGCTCGCCTTGCGGCTGCGGCTCTTGGCCTTGGAGGTCTTCTTCTTGGGGACGGCCATGGGGATCACCAGTCAGCGGTCGCGACGGACGCCCGCAGCCGCGGGCACAAGCGAGAAAGATTAGCGGCCTGGCGGCCGAAAGCGTCGAACGCGCCGGCGGGCTCACTCGAACCGCAGGCTGTCGAGGGCCGACCAGCGGGGATCGGCCGGCGGCTCGGCGTCCCCGATGCCCACCGGGTGGGCCTCGGGGTCGGGGCCGGCACAGGCCTCGTCGCACAGCGGGGCCAGGGGCAGGGCGAGGGCGAACGCGTCCCGCAGCACGGGCTCCAGGTCGAGGCGCGTCACGCCCCAGCGGGTAGGTCTCGCCCTCCACCGGGACTCGGCTCGAACACCTCGCTGAGCTGGACCTCCAGCTCGCCCCCGGTCGCCTCCAGGCAGCGGCGGCACTCCCCCACCCAGCGGCCCCGGGCCGTGCCCGTCACCGTGAGGGTCTCGCCCTGGGACTCGACCGTGACGTCGACGGCGACGTCGTCCCCGGTCAGCCGGGCGCTGGACAGGGCCACGTCCGCCAGGGGCCCGGCCACCACGATCCGCTGCCGGGCGCCCGGGCGGCGGACCAGCTCCGCCGTCGGGATGAGGAAAGGTGGGCGGCTCACCCGTTCAGGTTACGGGCGCCGGGCGCACGGGCTACCGGCGGATTCTCGGTCGAAGAACCGCCGGTCGGCCCGGATCGGCCGGGCTAGTGGCGGTCCTGGTCGAAGAACCGCGGGTCGGTGGGATCGTGCCGGTCGCGGTCCTCGTTGGTCGTGGCCGTTGACCCCGACCGCGGCTGCCGCCGGCGGGTGACCCTCGCCCGCGGGGCCCCGCAGCTTGGCGCGCCCGGCGGAGATCACCGTCATGGTGCGCTCCAGCACCGTCTCCATCTGGGCCAGGCGCTTGTCGCAGAAGTCGTCGGCCTCGTTGCGCTGGCGGGAGGCCTCGGCCCGGGCGTTCTCCACGATGCGGCGGGCCTTGGCCTCGGCCGCCTTCATCACCTCGGACCGCTGCACCATGCGCTCCGCCTGGCCCCGGGCCGCGGCCAGGATGTCGTCCGCCTCGCGCTGGGTGCGCTCCAGGAACTCGTCGCGCTCCTTGAGCAGCCAGCGGGACGCCCGCACCTCGTCGGGCAGGCGCTCGATGGCCTGGTCGAGCAGGTCGAGCACCTCGTCCCGGTCGATCTTGACCTGGGTGGACAGGGGCGCCGGGCGGGCCGCGTCGATCAGCGCGTGCAGCTCGTGCAGGATGGCCTCGACGTCGCCCCCGGGCGCCCGCTCCGCCACCCGGGCGTCGAAGCTGTGCTCGAAGGAGCTGTCCTGGTCATCCACCGGACGGCTCCCCGTACCTCGTGGCCAGCAGCTTGGCCACGCCGGGCGGCACCATCGAGCTGACGTCCCCCCCGAAGCGGGCGATCTCCCGGATCAGGCGGGAGGCGATGAAGCAGTGCTGGGGCGCCGAGGGCAGGAACATGGTGACGACGCCCGAGACCTCCCGGTTCATCTGGGCCATCATCAGCTCGGAGTCGAAGTCGGTCACCACCCGCAGGCCCTTGATGATGAAGTCGGCCCCCACCTCGCGGGCCAGGTCGACCGTCAGGCTGGAGAACGACGTGATGCGCACGTTGTCGAGGTGGGCGGTGGCCTCGGCGATGAGGTCCTGGCGCTCCTCGAGCGAGAACAGCGGCTCGCCCTTCTGCGGGTTGCGCACCGCGGCGACCACCACGTCGTCGAACAGCCGCGAGGCCACCTCGATGATCTCGATGTGGCCGTTGTGGATCGGATCGAACGACCCGGGATAGAGGACGGTGGTCACGGGAACAAGGTAGCTCTCACGCTCGGCCGAACTCGGAACCACCCGGAGTGGCGGGCTCGGCGAAGCCGACCCAGGTGCCGCCGTAGCGGGCCTCCCGCGCCAGGGACCAGCCCTCCGGGAGCGGGACGGGCCGGTCGGACTCGGCCACCACCAGGCCGGCGGGCACCGCCTCCAGCAGCGCGGGCCAGCCGTCGTAGGCGTAGGGCGGGTCGCAGAACGCCACCCCGAAGCGGGTGCCGGCCGGGCAGTCCCGCCAGCCAGCGCTCGACCGGGGCGCCCACGATGGCGGCCCGGTCGCCGAAGCCGCACGCCTCGACGTTGCGGCGGATGGCGTGGCGGGCGGCCCGGTCCGTGTCCACGAACGTGGCGTGGGCCGCGCCCCGGGACAGCGCCTCGACGCCCAGGGCGCCGCTGCCCGCGAACAGGTCCACGACCGCCTCGCCCTCGACCCCGCCCCGGCTGCCCAGCGCGTTGAAGATCGCCTCGCGCACGCGGTCGGTGGTCGGCCGCGTGCGGGCCCCGGGCGGTGCGACCAGCGTGCGGCCCCGGGCCGAGCCCGCCACGACGCGCATCGCCGCACGGTACCGGGTGGCAACCTGGTCGCCATGAGCGAGCACGTGCGGGTGATCAGGATCGGCCAGCCCAAGGTCCGCAACGCCATCGACTCGAAGACCGCCCAGCGCCTGCACGACGAGTTCGTCGCCTTCGACTACGACGACGAGGCCCGGGTGGCGGTGCTGACGGGCGACACCGCGGCGTTCTGTGCCGGCGCCAACCTGAAGGACCTGCCCCGACTGCGGGACAGCGGACCGCTCGGCCCCACCCGCCTGGCCCTGTCCAAGCCGGTGATCGCCGCCATCGAGGGCTGGTGCGTGGCCGGGGGCATGGAGCTGGCGGCCTGGTGCGACCTGCGGGTGGCGGGCGACGGCGCCCGCTTCGGCTGCCTGGAGCGGCGCTGGGGCGTGCCGCTGGTCGACGGCGGCACCTACCGCCTCCCCCGCATCGTGGGCCTGGGGCGCGCCCTCGACCTCATCCTCACCGGCCGGGAGCTCGACGCGGCCGAGGCCGAGCGCATCGGCTTCGTCGACCGCCTGGTCCCCGCGGGCACGGCGCTGGCCGCGGCCACCGAGCTGGCCGGCCTCATCGCCGCGCATCCCTGGCGCTGCGTGGTCAGCGACCGGCGGGCGACCTTCGACGGCCTGGGGCTGGACCAGGCCGAGGCCCTGGCCAACGAGGACCGGCTCGGCCGCGAGGTGATCCTGTCCGACGACTTCGCCGCGGGCGTCGCCCGCTTCGGCGAGCGCCCGCGGGAGGGCCGGGCGTAGCGTCGGGCCATGGAGGTCGATCCGGTCATCACCTGCATCGACTGCGGCGGCCGGGCGCACCTCATCTCCTACCCGCCCGAGGACGGGGACTGGCAGCCGGGCGACCTGGTCGTCTACCGCTGCGAGGACTGCCTCGACCGCTGGGACCTGATCGTGCCGGACGAGGACGGCAACGTCCCCGAGGACTGATGGCACGCGACGGCGCCGCGTGGTGACGGAGCGTTAGAGTCTCGCTCTCGATCTGGGGGTGGTGCGTGATGGGCACGGTGATGACGGATGCGCCGGGGTCGGAGCGGTCGGGCTCGCGTGCCCGGCTGGTGATCGCGGCGGTGCTGCTGGCCATGATGCTGGTGGCCACCGCCTTCGCGGCCCTGGTGGCGTGGGACGCGTCCCGGGACCTGGCCGACGTGCGGGAGGACGTCGACACCCTGGTCGGTCCCACCCGGGCCTCGGAGCTGGTGGGCGCCCTCCAGGACGAGCGGAACTACGCCGCCACGTACCTCCTGGGGATCGAGAACGCGATCGAGCAGCCCGTCGACTCGATGGACGAAGCGACCGCGGCGACCGACGAGGCCGTGGCCGCCTTCCGGTCCGACGTCGATCGCCGGGGCGGCGCCCTTGCCGACGCCTACGGACCGGTGCTGAGCGGCATCGACGATCCCCTGGCCGGCTTGCGCGAGAGCGTCGGCGCGGTGACCGGCGAGCGCAGCATCAGCCAGGACGAAGCCACGCAGCCCATCTACGCCGGCTACACGACCCTCGTCGAGGACCTGCTGGCGGCCGGCGACTCGATGGCGCTGGACATCGACGACCCCGAGCTGCGCCAGGGCGCGCGAGCTGCTCAACCTGGCCTCCGCCCAGCCGGTGCTGGTGGGGCGCATCGGGCGCCAGCTCCTGCTGGCCGGCGTCGCCCCGGGTGGCCGCGTCAGCACGCCCGAGCAGATCGCGGCGATCGCCGCCGACAAGGCCGAGCTGCTGGCCAACGAGGCGGAGATCGAGAGCCTGGCCACCGGCCCCTACGAGGACGTGGCCGTGGACCCGGCCGGCGCCGACTCGATGTCCGAGTTCCTGGCCGTGGTGGACGAGTCGATCGAGGGCGCGACGGTGAACCTCTCCGCGGTCACCTCCTCGCTGGGTAGGACAGGGGGCCCGGCCGAGCGGTACGGAGCCATGCAGGACACGGTGCAGGCCAAGCTCGCGGACCGGGCGGCAGACCTCCGGCACGAGGCCGAGACCCGCCGCACGCTCTGGTTCGTGCTGGCCGGGGCGGCGGCCGTGGCCGCGGCGGTGACCCTGGTCGTGCTCGTGCGGTGACGGCCGCCCGGCCGGCGGCGGTCCGGGCGCGCGAAGCCCGCCGATGCGCCGGCCATCGCCCGGGTCCACGCCCGGGCCTTCCGCGCCCGGGGCCATGCGCCCGCCGCGTTCCGGGCCCAGCTGGAGGAGCCGGGCCGGGAGCGGATCTGGCTGCCCCGCCTGCCCACGGTCGTGGTCGCCGGCGACGTGGGCTTCGCCTGGTTCGGCCCGCGATCGGGCTGGCGGACGCGGGCGAGCTCTACCTGGTGTGCGTCGAGCCCGACCGGTGGCGCACGGGGATCGGTTCCGCGCTGATGGCGGCGACGGCCGAGCGCCTGCGCGCCATGGGGTGGTCCACGGCGGTGCCGTGGACCGGCGAGGCCAACACGGCGGCCCGCCGGCCTACGAGGCCAACGGCTGGACGCCGGACGGCGCCACCCAGAGCCATGCTGCACCGGAACGAGCAGCTGATCCGGCCCTGAGCCCGGCGCCTAGCGGCGGCATGCGTCGAGGAGGCGCCGAGCTCGCGGCACGGTGAGCAGGTGCGGGAGCAGGGTGGCGAGCCGCCGCTCCGCCCGACCCCGCTCCTCGGGCGTCCCCTCCAGCGCCCGGCCCACGTACAGGGCCAGCAGGTTGGCCTGCACGGCGAAGGCCATGGCGAACGAGCCGAGCCCCGGGCGCCCCACCGTCCCCCCGGCCGCCTCGTAGGCGTCCAGCAGCGCCCGCACCGCCCCGGGATCGTCCCCGCCCAGCTCGTGCAGGCTCTGCATCAGCTCCTGCCGGGGAGAGCCCCGCCGGAGTTCTCCCAGTCGATGACCCAGGGCCGGCCGTCCCGGCCCACCACCAGGTTGTCGGCGGTTGAAGTCCAAGTGGCAGCGGACGATCCCCTCCGGCGGCTCGCCGGTGACCAGGGCGGTGGTGGCCACGATGGCGTCGGCGCGGCCCGCCAGCGGCTCGGCCCAGGCGACGCCGGCGTGGCGGGCCCGGGCGACCAGCTCCGGCCAGGTGCCGTCCGGGACCGGCCGGCAGAACCACGGATGCACGCCGTCCGCGGGCCACGCCAACGCGTGGTGCGAGCGAGCAGCCGGCCCGCGGTGGCGACCTCGACGTGGCGGCCGGGATCGAGGTCCAGCCACTCGTAGGCCCGGTAGCCGGCGCCGTCCGGGCCGATCACCACGGCCCCGCCCGCCCGGGCCCGCACGGGCCGCGGCAGCGGCACGCCCGCGGCATGCAACGCCAGCTGGTAGTCCAGGTCGTCCCCGGTGAGCTCGTCCACCGGCTGGATCAGCGCCTTGATCGCCCACTCGCCCTCGGCCGTGCCCAGGTGCCACACGTGCCCCAACTCGCCCCGCGCCGCGTACCGGGGCGGCTCCCGGACCGACCCGAGGCCGAACTCGGCGGCGATCAGCTCACCCGGCGGTGGCGCGTGGGTCGGTCCCGGCATCGGGCAACAGCATGCCGCCCCCGTGTCGGTCAGCCCGCCGGCGCAGGTCCTTCGAGGGCCGGGGCGATGAGGCCGAACTCGGTGCCCTGGTCGTCGGTGCAGCGTGCGCTGAAGTAGGGGCCCATGTCCTGGGCGCTGGGGCCGGCGTGGCCGCCCAGCTCCTCCACCCGGGCGAGGGCGGGGGCCAGGGCGTCCACCGACACGTAGAGCGTGGCGTCCGGCTCGACCGGGTGCCCGAGGCGGCGGCCTCGTCGAAGATGCCGACCTTGGGGACGGCGTCGAAGTACTGGCTGGCCGGGTCGTCCCGGGTCAGGTGCCAGCCGAGCACCGTGCCGTAGAAGCGCTCGGCGCGGGCCGCGTCGGCCCGGAGGAACACCAGCCCGACCTCGCCGGTCGGCACCCGGGTGGGCGACACCGACGCGCGGGAGCGGCCGGGCCGGAAGACCAGCAGCGGCATCCCCTGATCGTCCGTCCCGCGAGCCCAGCCGCCGCCGTCCGGATCGGGAGCCGCCTCCGTCACCACCCCGCCGGCCGCGCCGATGGCCTCGATGGTCCCGGCCACGTCGGCCACGCCGTAGTTGGGCACCACCGCCGGCGCCGCGGGATCGTCGAGCAGGCGGACGGTGGTCGCGGTGTTGATCGTGTAGTGGCTCACGTGGTTGTCGAAGTCGACCCGTTCGCCCTCCCAGCCGAGCAGCGACCCGAAGAAGGCCATGGCCCGGTCCGCGTCGCCCACCCGCAGGTGGACCATGACGAGGTTGCCGGTGTCAGCGCTTCGGGTCCCGTCCGGGGAAGCGTCGTCGGTGGTGGTCATGCCCAGCTCCTCCTGGAGACGGCGCCGCAAGGCTGCGGCGAAGGCGGGTCGGGGTGCGAGCGGGACGATCGGCCGGCGCAGGGCGTCGAAGGGGTCGTGGCGGTCAGGCATCGCCTTCTCCGCTCTCGTAGAGCTTCCGGAACGCGGCCCGGGCCCGGACGAGGAGCGCCTCGGTGGCGTGGACCGTGCGGCCCAGCACGCCGGCGACCTCGGGGACCGGCAGGCCGTCCACGTAGCGCAACGTGAGCGCCGCCCGGTGGTGACCGCCCAGCCGGGCCAGCACGTCGGCCACCCGCAGGCCGTCGAGCCGCACGTCCCACGGGTCCTCGGCCGCCACCGGCTGGTCGGTGATCCGCGCCACCAGCCGCTCGTCCCGCGCCCGGCGCCGCCAGTGATCGACCAGCTTGTGACGGGCGACGCCGATCATCCACCCGATCGACACCTCACCATCGGCCCGCACCGCCGCGAGGAACGTCTCGGACGTCAGATCCTCCGCCGTCTGGACGTCCCGGCACCGGTCGTACAGGTAGCCGTAGACCTGCGGAACGGCGCGGTCATAGATGTCCAGCAGCCCCGCGCCGGCCTCGGCCTCGCTCATCACACCCCTATCGTCGTTCCCCGACCCCCATCTCCGACGGGTCGGGGCGAGTGTTCAGCCCTTGAGCAGGCGACGGGGCCGGATGTTCATGTTGTTGTGGAACACGTTCTCGGGGTCGTACTTCGCCTTGACCTCGGCGAGCCGCCGGTATGTGTCGTCACCGTAGGCTTCGCGGATGCGGCCCATGCCGTCGTCGGAGTCGAGGAAGTTCACGTAGACGCCGGCACGGTGGGGTTGGAGGGCGGCGAGGAACCTCTGTGCCCACGCGGTCTCGGCCGCCCCGATGGTGCCGAACTGCTCGGGGAGCCAGACGGCGTCGATGACGATGTTGTGCTCCACGTGCGCGGCCCGGGTAGGCGGTGGCGTCGCGGGGGGCTCGGGCAACTGCGCCACCCAGGTGGAACATCGCCGCGTACGACCTCGGCGACCTCGCGCGGTAGGCGTGCTCGGCGACGATGTCGATGACATCGTCGGACATGCCGGTGAGGTTCGTGGCCTTCCAGTAGTAGTGCCAGCCGTGGGGGACGGTGTCGTCGATGCCGCTCTGATGGTCGACGTACAGGGTGGGCCCGACCAGGTCCACGAGCGGGGTCCCGAACCGGCGGAGCGCACGGACGGCACGCTCTCCGTCCTCGACCGGCCCGGCGTAGCAGCTGCCCACGGCGATGGCCGGCCGGTAGTGCAGCTCCTCGCGGACCGCGGGCAGCGGCGGGATCGTGCCCAGCCGGACGATGTTGCCGAGCTCGTCCGGCGCGTCGGCGGCGAAGTCACGGTAGAAGCGCAGGACGTCGGCCGTGTCCTCGGCCGCCCAGAACACCGGTCCGGCCGTCACGGTGGGACCGACGGGGTGCAACCGGAACCGGAACGAGCTGACGACGCCGAAGTTCCCGCCGCCGCCCCGCAGCGCCCAGAACAGGTCGGGGTGCTCGTCGACCGATGCCCGGATGACGTCGCCCTCGGCGGTGACCACCTCGGCCTCCACCAGGTTGTCGACGGTGAGCCCGTGCTTGCGCATGAGCCAGCCGATGCCGCCGCCCAGGCTGAGGCCGCCGACGCCCGTGTGGCTCACGATGCCGCCGGTGGTGGCCAGACCGTGTCGCTGCGTCTCGTGGTCGACGTCGCCCCACAGGGCGCCGCCCTGGACGCGGGCCGTGCGCTCGACCGGATCGACCGTGACGGCGCGCATGGCCGAGAGGTCGATCACGATCCCGTCGTCGCACACCGCGGTGCCGGCCACGTTGTGGCCCCCGCCTCGCACGGCGATCGCGAGGTCGCGGTCGCGGGCGAAGCGCACCGCGGCGGCCACGTCGGCGGTGTCATGGCAGCGGGCGATCAGTCGGGGGCGCCGATCGACGGTGCCGTTCCACACGGCGCGGGCGTCGTCGTACCCGGTGCGGTCGGGGGCGATCACGTCGCCCCGGAACCCGGGGATCTGCATCGTGGTTGGTGCTGTCACCGTTCCTCCTGTGGCCGATGAGCGCATCGCACCATCGGGGGGCACCGAGGAGAAGTCAGCGATCTGGACTTCGCAGTACGGAATCTGAACTTCACGGCGGCCGGCGGCGCGGGACACTGCGACTGGTGAGGACCTACGGCCAGTACTGTCCGATCGCCCGTGGCGCGGAGATCTTCGCCGAGCGGTGGACGCCGTTGATCATCCGGAACGTGCACCTGGGCTGTGAGACCTTCGGCGAGATCCTCGAGGGTGCGCCCGGGCTCTCCCGCACGGTCCTGACCGCAGCGGCTCAAGCAGCTCGAGCGCCTCGGCGTGATCGAGTCCGCGCCGAAGGCCCAGGGGCGCGGTCACCGCTACCGGCTCACGAGCTCGGGCCACGACCTGTTCAAGGTCTGCGAGACCCTCGGCGAGTGGGGAGCCCGGTGGCTCGAGATCGCCCCGGAGAACCTCGATCCGTTCGTGGCGCTGTGGTCGATGTGCAACGCGCTCCGACGGGACCGGCTTCCGGACCGGCGCGTGGTCGTCCGGTTGGACTTCACCGGCTTCCGCCCCCACGAGCGCTACTGGCTGCTGCTCGAGCACGGCGAGGCCGAGCTCTGCAAGACCTACTCCGGTCTGGACGAAGACCTGTACGTCACCGCCGACGCCGAGGCGTTCGTGAAGTGGCACGCCGGCCAGCTCTCCTGGGCGGAGGCCACCCGCGACTCCCGGATCCGGCTCGACGGCCCGTCATGGCTCGTGCGGGCCTTCCCGACCTGGAACGGCCGCAGCATGTTCGCCCACATCAAGCCCCAGGCCCGCCCCCTCATCGCAGGCTGACGACCTGGCGGGGCCCGCGCGACGTGCACTCGCCGGCGGTCCGGGGGAAGACCACGGAGTAGATCGCGATGCCATCGCTGCGTCGCGCCGGCCCGCCGTTGCTCTCTCCGCCCTGGTCCTGGCGGCCTGGGGCCTCACCGGTTGCGAGTTCAGCGGCGGCTTCGCCGCGCACTGCTCGACCCAACCTCTCGTCCCCCACCAGGACCTCGGCACGGTCTACGGCCGGATCGACGTGCCGTTGGTCCTCCATCCAGGCGAGCAGTTCACTGTCACCGTGCTCGACGTCGGCACGACCGATCGGGAGCGGGCCCCTCGGATCGTTCCACGGCGGCGCCCTGGTGGTCACCGGGCCGGTCTCGCCCTCCGGGCGCCTTGGCCGTGGGGCAGCGGTTCCAGGGGGTCGAGGGGTTCGTGGGCACGCCCTTCCCCAACACGCTCGACTTCGAGGTGACCGGCCAGCCCGGCGATTCGGTCGCGTTCTCCGTCCCCACCGCCACGGTCTTCGTGGGCGACTTCCCGAACGGCTACTTCCACAGTTGCGGCGCGACCGGCAGCTCCGAGATCGTCAGGATCGACATCGTCGAGCCGGACGGCGCCTGAGGCGCTCGGAGCGGCCCGACCGTCGTTTCAGCAGCTCGACGATGATCCGCTGCTCGGCTTTCGCTGCCGCCGACCCGACACCACCCCGCCCCGTCGTCCACCGGGCGAGCTCGATGGCGGTCGATCCGTTGTCGTTCGCCAGGCGAGGATCCGCGCCGGCGCGCGAGGAGTGCGTCCACGGCGGCCGAGCACCGGTTTCGCACAGCACGATGGAGCGGGGTGACTCCGCCCAGGGCTGCGGCGTTCGGGTCCGCCCCCGCTCCGACGAGATAGGAGATCACGGCCCGCTGCCGTTTCGGGTCCCAGTTCCCCGATCCCGGCACGCCGATCACCGCGGCGTGCAACGGTTCGGCGCCTCGCCGGTTCCTGGCTCGGACATCGGCGCCCTGTCCGACCAGGCTTCGAGCGATCTCCGTGTCGTAGGCGAACGCCGCGGCGTGGAGCGCGGTGTCGCCTTCGTAGACCTGGGCGTGGCACTCCGCGATGAAGAACTCGTGGCTTCGGGGGAGACGAGCGACCGAGAGACTCGGCGTGGCCTCGATCTGTTCCGTCGCGGCCGCGCGATCACCGGTCCCGATCGCACGCAACAACGAGGCGAGGTCCTGGCCGCCGGCCATGGGGAACGGTACGCCGTCCCCGACCGTCGGTCTGTCAGTGTGGCGGTGTGGCTGAGCAGCAGCTCGAGGGCGGGATCGCGAACGCGGGCCTGGTCGTCCGAGACGGTCCGCATGTGCTTCGCCCGTCGAGCCCGCACTCGGGTTCGATCCACGCCTTCCTGCGGGCGGTGAGATCCGCCGGCTTCGAGGGCGCCTCGCTACCGGTGGGCATCGACGAGGACGGACGCGAGCGCCTCGTGTTCATCGACGGCGAGGTCCCCCTGGCGCCCTATCCGGACTGGAGCCAGACCGACACCGCGCTGGCGTCGGTCGCCAGGCTGCTGCGCGGCCTGCACGACGCCGCCCGCGGGTTCGACCCTCGGGGTCTCACCTGGGACGACGCCCTGGCCGACCCTGCGGGCGGGACGCTCGTGTGCCACAACGACGTCGAGCCGTCGAACGTCGTCTTCCGTGACGGGATCGCCGTTGCGCTGCTCGACTTCGAGTTCGCCGCGCCGGGCCGCCCCGTCTACGACGTGGCCCAGCTCGCCCGCCTCTGCGTACCGATCGACGACGACTTCGACCAGGCCCGGCTCGGCTGGCGACCCGCCGACCGGCCGGCCCGGCTGCGACTCGTCGCCGACGCCTACGGCCTGGACCGGGACGGTCGGGCGGAGCTGCTCACCGCCATGGACGACGCCATCGACCGCATCGAAGCAGCCGCCCGGCGCAGCGTCGACGCCGGCCACCCGAACGCCGTCGCGATGTGGAACCGGACCGGTGGCCGCGAGCGCTACGACCGCCGGCGCCGCTGGTGGACGGACCACCACGACCGGTTCGCCGCCGCCCTCCTCTGACGCGCCGCCCTGGCGTGGTGCGATGGCCGGGCTTCAGCTCTAGAGAGAGGCCCACCCGCCGGGGTGGGCCTCTCTCGTGATACCAGGGTCAGCCCAGTTCGGCGGTGATGATGTCGCAGAAGAGGGCGAAGTCGCTGTCGGCCTGCGGATGCGGACCGTGACTGAGGATGGTCTCCTGGGAGATCGTCGTCTCGGTGGCCAGGTCGATGGTGATCAGGAACGTGATCAACCCGGCGTCCCGCGTGATCACGGGACCGTGGGACGTGCTGATCTTCTCCGGCAGCCCCCGGTTGGAGACGAGGATGGTGATGGTGTTCGCCTCCTCATCGATCGCCACGTCGACCTCCCGGGCGACGTTGGCGAACGTGACGAGAACCGACTCCCCGGCATCGTTGATGAACTCGTTCGACCCCGAAGACGTCCCCAGGAAGTGGTCGAAGTTCCCGTCGGCGTCGAAGAAGACCCTGTCGACGAAGCGCACGTCCACGACCACGTCGAGGTTGAGACCGCAGATGTCCTGGTCGAAGGCGGTGAAGACGACGTGATCGCGCTCCATCTCCGGCTTCCCGGCCGAAGCCGGTGATACCAGCCCCACCATCAGGCCGAAGCCTGCGATCGCCGCCACAGCGGCGCGATTGAGCTTCATGATCCCCCCTGTCCCGGAGGCGTGCTGGGTGCCCGCCCGCGTAGGCGACCATAGCCCCGAATCCCGTGCCGCGACGCTGTAAGTGACGTGCTTGCCGCGGAGGGCGTCCGCGGACTCCGCCCTTGAGGAGGGACTGCTGCTGGAGTCGAGGGCATCGTCGTGCGTTCGTGCCACGTGATGGGTGACACCGTCGACGGCGATCAGTGGCGCCCCGTTGCCGCAGAGGGTGCGTTCGAGCGCCGCACACAGAATCCGAAGAACTACGGATGACGACGAGCAGCCCCGGGATAAGGGTTGCCATATGTCACGACACGCGTCCGTGCCGAGCTGCAGTGCCTCGGCGCACCGGCAGCATCGGCCACTCCGATGTCGGCCGCCGCCTGGCCTCCCAGGATCGATGGCCATCAAGCCGCCGCCAGGAGGTTCATCGGCGCGCTCATGGGAGCTATCGGTCGGCGGCCCAGCGCCGATGTCTGAGCGCGGTTGAAGCGTCGATCGACACGGAACATCACCAACGACGCTCAAAGGAGAACACTGAACATGGGCAATGTCCTATGGCACATCTACATGTCGCTTGATGGCGTCATCGCGCGGCCCGGCGACGACATGAAGTGGATCTTCGACCTCGCCGAACCCGACGAGTTCGTCGACGAGGTCGTGAGAACCACAGGCGCCGTCATCATGGGGCGACGCACGTACGAGGTCGAGGACCGGGACCGCCCTGGTATCTACGGTGGCGCGTGGACCGGACCATTCTTCGTCGTCACCCACGAGGCACCGACCGACGTTCCCGACTGGATGACCGGAACCTTCGTCACGGACGGCATCGAGAGCGCGTTGGAGGAGGCAGGGGCAGCCGCGGGGGACAAGAACGTCGTGCTTCTCGGTGCGAACCTCGCGCGCCAATGCCTCGAGCTCGACCGGCTCGACGAGATCCTCGTGCAGGTCACGCCGATCCTGCTCGGTGACGGCGTCCGCCTGTTCTCCCGCCCGGATGGCCAACCGATCAAGTTGGAGAAGCTCGCTGCAGGCGAATCAGGCCAGATCACCGACATCCGATACCGGGTGGTGAAGTAGCGGCGGCGCCTCGGTGACTATCGCTGGGCGACCGTGGACCGCCGGCCGCCGGTCCGTGTGTGCACCGGCTCGTTGCTAGCGTGTCGACGAGGCACAAACACCATCGTGGAGCTGTTCCCGCAGGAGACCCGCGGTGGAGAACCGTAGTCACGCCGACCGGCCTTCAGGCGGGGTAGCGCCTCGGTCCTTCGAGCTCCGCTAAGAGCAGTCGGCTGAGGTCTGACGTGGTCGAGGGTGCTGCTGGCTTGACCGAACGACGCCGCCCGTGGGTTCGACCCTCGGGGCCTCACCTGGGACGACGCTCTGGCTGACCCGGCGGGAGGGACGCTCGTGTGCCACAACGACGTGGAGCCGTCGAACGTCGTCTTCCGTGACGGCATCGCCGTCGCGCTGCTCGACTTCGAGTTCGCCGCCCTTGGCCGCCCCGTCTACGACGTGGCCCAACTCGCCCGCCTCTGCGTCCCGATCGCAGCGGCGCGGCGCAGCGTCGACGCCGGCCACCCGAGCGCCGTCGCGATGTGGAACCGAACCGGTGGCCGCGAGCGCTACGACCGCCGGCGCCGCTGGTGGACGGACCACCACGACCGGTTCGCAGCCGCCCTCCTCTGACGCCCGGTCACCGGGTCAGCAGTCCCGTTCGAGGGTCAGGGCCTTGGCGCTGGCAGCCCACTGGTAGGGGATCTGCCGGAACCAGCCGAAGAAGGGCAGGGGCGTGGTGCTCACATAGATCTCGCCCGGGAAGCAGCGGGACACGCGCCAACGCGCGCGCCAGGCATGGTCGGGTGTGGTGACCAGGATGATCGAATCCCAGTCGTACTGGGCGGCCATCTCGCCGATAGCGCGGGCCTCGCCCCGGGTGGTGTTGGGGTCGGCGTGGAAGCACAGGATCGTCACGTCGGGGACGGGCGGCAGGCAGCTGTGCGTGCCCGCCTCCTCTTGCACGGTTGACTGGACCAACACCGGTGCCCGATGGTCGCGGGCAAGTTCGAGCGCGGCTTCGTCGCGGATGGTCGGCCCGCCGATCTCGATGATGGCGTCGGCGCGCTCTGGCAGTGGTGCCAGGTCGGGCCAGATGAACACGCGCGCGGTCACGGCGGCGAACAGGAGAACAATGATCCCCAAGGCGATTCGCAGTCGGTGACGTTTGCGCCGCCTTGGGCGTTCGTCAGCTGCGGGTTCTGTCGGTTCGTCGGGCTCTTCCTCAGTCGGTGCAGTGGTCATGCGCGGCGACAGCAACGCCGAGATCCCGTCCATGGCGCGGAAGTCTACATTTTCGCGCGATCTGTCCCTGGTCACGTGCCGGGTGCGTTCCTCACCACGGCGTTGTTCAGGAGAGCTCCTCGATCGACGCCAGGCGCTCGTCGGCCTCCTGCTTGGTCAGCTCGCCTCGTTGCACGCCTTGGTACAGCGCCGACAGCACCTGCGAGCGCAGCAGCGTCGGAGCGACAACCCGGTGCTCATCGGCGACCGCATACCGGTCGTGGGCTAGACGCAGCGCCGCATCGGGGCCGATCACATACCTGGTCATGAATACGCTCCGAGTTGCTCGCGATGGGCCGGTTTCAGCCCTTGAGCAGGGACTGCTGCTGGGGTCGAGCGCTTCGTACGTGCGTTCGTGCAACGTGCACTGACGTGGAGCCCGGCGCCCGACTGAGACCGGACGTGCCGACGCCGATCCGGCGCTCCTGAGGACTGGCTGAGGACCGCTCTCCATCCTCACGATTGGCCCGGCTGAGGACGGCGCCCGTGGCGCCGCCCGCAGGCCGGGCCTCTTCGCGCCCGGCCTTGGCCGGGCGCCTTGACCGAGTGAAGAGATTCCTCACCAGGTCGGGACCGGGGCACGGATCGCACACGGACACAGCGATGCCCGGCCTCTTATGGCGTGCCTGGGCCTTGACACGAGACGCCTGGTGGCGAGTGCCGTCGACGAACAGGGCGAAGGCTCTGTTCCCGGCCTCGTCGTACCCGGTGATGAGCGCCACGGCCCGGACCAGCTGGATCAGCCACGAGTAGCCCGGCTAGCGGAGTCCACCATGCCTATTTGAGTGCTCACGTCATGAGTGCTCATCCCGTCGCTGGTAACGGCCTCAACTCAGAGCCCGCGGAGCACGCCAGTAAGGACGATGGCGGCACCGCTGAGGTTGGCCGGCCCGCTCACGCTGAACAGCTTCCAGCCGATCGAACGTACGGCGAAGTGGTCATCGACGCTCTGGCGCCAGTTGGCGATGGCGCCCGCGACAAAGAGGATGGCGCCGACGACGAGGAGGACAGCGGCGATCGTCTCGATCGCGTCAGGCAGATCCGAGAATCCCATGACGCCGGACAGAGCCAAGAGTGTGGCGCCTTGGATGATGGCAGCGAGGTGGGCGGTGACGAGATGCCGTGATGCAATCGGCGACGTCATCCGCGCCATCGTCAGCGGCAAGCCCAGCAGAAACCCGTACATGAGGCTCAGGCTCCCGCCGACGATGAGCACCTTCTCGCTCGTGCCCATGAACCGATCCCCCTTGCACCCATAATTGATGTGACAGCGTGTATCGTGAACCTGGACAGCGTCGTAGTCAAGGGGAGGCATGCCGCGTTCCTATCGACTCGGAAAGCGGGCCGACACTGCCGCTCTCACTCGCCGCCGAATCCTCGATGCTGGTTGGGCGGAGATCGAGATCGCCGGTTACCGGCCGGCAAGCGTCGAGACGATCGCAGCGCGCGCCGGCGTGACCCGCGTGACGGTGTACCGGCACTTCGTGTCGCGGGGCGAGTTGCTCGAGGCGATCGCGTGGGATCAGATCGGGCGCGCCCGACTGGACCGACTCGATGCAGCACGCGCCCACCCCGACGTGATCGAGGCAACGCGGCCGTTCCTGCACGAGAACTGCCTGTTGTTCAGCGACATCGGCCAGATACTGCGGGCAATGCTCGAGGTGGAACGGGAGGAGCCCGAGATAGCGGTCGTCCTGAGCGTCACCTACCGAGGGCGACGACTCGAGTCGCTTCGGCAGCTCGCTGAACGCATCGCAGCGAGCACGCACTTGGCGGCCGGCTGGACCACCGACGGCGTGTGCGACGCTCTCGAGATCCTTACTGGCATCGAGGCGTTCGAAGTGCTGACCACCCGGGCAAGCCGGACCGCAAGCGACGCCGCCGAGGCCCTGTTCTCGATGGCACGATCCTTCCTCGCGGAGAACCATTGAGAACCAGAGCAGCGCGTCCGCGAGGTCGCTCACTGGAGCCGATCCGGCCGACACGTGAGTGCCGGTGCGAGCGACTAGCGCTCCTGCCGCAAAGGCCTAGGGGGCCTCGACGACCCACACCCGCCGCTGCGTGAGCGTGCCGTCGCCGGCAAGCAATAGTGGCGAGCGTGGCGGAGCGAAGGAAGCTCGGCCAGTCATGGGTTTTCGCTCGGCCCTTCAAGCTCGGCCAGGAGCAGTCGGCTGAGGTCTGACGCGGTTGAGGGTGCCGCTGGCTTTGCCCGAGACGCGGCCAGGCCAGCTCTGCGCAGGACGGTTGCAGTCCGGGCGGATCGAATGTCGGGAGCGTCGGTCAGGGCATGCTCAAGGTCTGGTTCTGCGTCCCTCCAGGCCCGGACTCCGACCTCGGCCTCCACCAGATGGCCGAGGTCGTTGTAGCGGGCTCGGCGGGCGGATACCGGCCGAGTTTCGTAGGCCAGGCGGAAGAGGTCGACGGCGGCGTGGCGGTCGCCCAGTGCGGTGAGGGACATGGCTCGGTGCCAGGCGAGTTCGCTGGCATCAACCCACCACGTCCAGGCGGGATCGTGCCTCGACGATGCGCCTCCGAGTAGCACCGAGGCAGCGCGGTCGTGCTCGTCTAGCGCTCTCGTGCGGTCCCCCATCAGGGCCAGGGCTCGGGCCCGGCGGAGGTGGAAGACGGCGGCCACCCGGGGTGACGGGGTCCTCGTCCTCGATCACCTGGTCGGCGATCTGCAGCGCTTCGGTGGGTCGGCCGACGTGGATGCTCTGCATCGCCAGCTGGGCTAGCTCGAACAGCTCCTGATGCCGGTCGCCGGCCAGGCGGCTGTGGAGCAGGGCCTCGGTGGTCAGTTGGCGGGCGAGGGCCTGGTGCTCGGCGTCGTAGGCGATCCACGCTCCGACTTGGGCGAGTTCGCCGAGGGCGGCGTGGAGGTCGTGCACATGGCTACGGGGCAGGCGTCCGCTCGCCAGCTCGCTGGTCGGCCGTCCGAACGGCGTGCCTGGTGGCGAGGAGTACCCGGTGGTCGTCAGCGGGCACGCTACTTCGTGTCGCAAGATCGATGCAGAGCGGCACGGCGTCCAGCTGCGGCACTGGCTGCTCGCGGGCCTGGTGCTTCGAGGCCGGGCGGATCACCATCGGAGTTCGGCGCCATCGGACCTGGACTGAACGAGCTCTGGCGTGTAGCGGCTGAACGTCGAGGAGGTGCGCCGAGTACAGCATCCGACGGGCGTGCGGCGACCTGGGTGACCGGCCGCTGACGAGCGTCCGCAAGGCTGACGGTGCAGGCGGTGGGTCAGGCCTCAGAGGTCGAAGCCGTGCCTGACGCACCGGTTCCGCGCGTGGCGATTCCAGCACGGCGTGAACGCTCTGCTCGCATGCAGCTGGATCGCAAGACAGATCGGAGGCTAGACATGTCCGGCACGAGACCCGGCGACGTCGGCGTGAAGTACGTGCAAGAGCGTGCAACGCAGAGACCGTCCGGCGACTGCCGGAGCTGCTCGGCGCGGGAGAGCTCGTGCCCGGCCGAGTCGACGGCGTTCAGGCTGCCAGGCGACTCTACGAGGCCGGCGCTCCACGTGGTGTCCGCCCTGCCGTCGTGATGGGTCGGCATGCCTCGGGCTGCGCCAGGCGGAGGCTTCGGCGTGGCTAACGACGGTGGTCGGGAGCGGATCGACTGGCTCGGCCGGAGCGTGACAGCGGATCGACCGCCAGTGGATCACCCGCCACCGCCGGGCCGAGTGGGGGCCGCCGCAAGACCAAAGCGAGCAACCGGGTCATCCCCGCGTCGCCCTTCGTGCTGGCCGAGCTCGGGGCGCACGTCGGCCGCCGCCACGACGGGTACGTGCTCCACCGCAACGGTGAGCCGATCGACTACAACGCCTTCGCTCACTTCTGGCGCCGGGCGACGGTGGCCGCCGGGATGAAGGGCCTGCGCTACCACGCCCTTCGGCACGCCTTCGCCAGCATGCTCATCGCCGGCGGCTGCTCGGTGAAGGCGGTACAGCGGGCGCTCGGCCACGCCTCGGCGGCGACGACGCTCAACCTCTACGCCCACATGTGGCCCGGCGACGACGACCGCATCCGCCAGGCTGTCGATCGGGCGTTCGGCTCTGACGCTGAGGACCAGCTGAGGACCGAGGGCCAGGCGCAGTGATGAACACCCTGCTCAGCGGCGATGCGACGGGCCGGTTTCAGCCCTTGAGCAGGAACTCCTGGTCGTCTTCGTCGAGGAAGAGGGCGATCTCGTCCGCCAGCTCGGGGTGGGCCTCGAGGCCGCCGTGGTCGTCGACGATGGCGAAGGCCACCTCGCGGGCGTGGGTGACCCAGTCGCGGTCGCGGCGGAGGGAGGCGAGCTTGAGGTCGCTGCGGCCCTTCTGGCGCTCGCCCATGATGGTGCCCTCGCCGCGGAGGTCCAGGTCGACCTCGGCCAGGGCGAACCCGTCGGTGGTCTGCACCAGGGCCGACAGGCGGGCCTCGGCCTCGGGCGTGTCCGACTGGCTGACCAGGTGGCACCAGGAGCGCTCGCTGCCCCGGCCCACCCGGCCCCGGAGCTGGTGGAGCTGGGCGATGCCGAAGCGGTCGGCGTCGAGGACCACCATGACCGTGGCGTTGGGGACGTCGACGCCGACCTCGATGACCGTGGTGGCCACCAGCACGTCGAGCCTGCCCTCCCGGAACTGGTGCATGGTGGCATCCTTGTCGGCCGGGCCCATGCGCCCGTGGAGCAGGCCCAGCCGCAGGCCCGCCAGCTCGTCCGCCTCCAGCCGGGCGAACGTGTCCTCGGCCGAACGGGCCTCCAGCTTGTCGGAGTCCTCGATCAGGGGCGTCACCACGTACGCCTGGCGCCCGGCCGCCACCTCCCGGCGGACGACGGCCCACGTCTCGGCCTCGTCCTCCTCGCTGCGGGCCCAGGTGGTGACGATGGGCTGGCGCCCCGCGGGGAGGGCGCGGATGACGGTGACGTCCAGGTCGCCGTAGACGGTCATGGCCGCGGTCCGGGGGATGGGCGTGGCCGTCATGACCAGCACGTCGGGGACCGGGCCGCCGCCCGCCTTGTCCCGCAGCGCCGCCCGCTGCTCGACGCCGAAGCGGTGCTGCTCGTCGATGACCACCGCGCCCAGCGAGGCGAAGTCGACGCCCTCCTGGATCAGCGCGTGGGTGCCGATGGCGACGTCGACCTCACCGGACGCCAGGCCGGCCAGGATGCGCCGCCGGTCCGCCGCCCCCACCCGGTTGGTGAGCAGCTCGACCCGCACCGGGCGGGCGCCGAACAGCGACGTGCCCGCGTCCGGCACCTCGACCCCGTCGAGCAGCGCCCGGATCCCGGCCGCGTGCTGCTCGGCCAGCACCTCGGTGGGCGCCATGAACGCGCCCTGGTGGCCGCCCTCGACCGTGGCCAGCAGCGTCCACACCGCCACCACGGTCTTGCCCGCGCCCACGTCGCCCTGGAGCAGCCGGTGCATGGGATGGGGGGCGGCCAGGTCGGCCGCGATCTCGGCGATGGCCCCGGTCTGGTCGTCCGTGAGCGTGAACGGCAGCCGGCCCACGAAGGCGTCGAGCAGCGGGCCCTCGGTGACCTGCGTGATCCCGCGCGTCGTCCGTTCGACGTGCCGCTTGCGCTGGACCAGCGCCAGCTGCACCCGCAGCAGCTCGTCCAGCACCAGTCGCCGCCGAGCCACCTCCTTGTGCGCCATGGACTCGGGGGCGTGGATGCCCGCGATCGCCTCGCCCCGCGCCACCAGGTCGAAGCGGTCCAGCACCCACTCCGGCACCGGGTCGGCCAGGCCCCGGGGCTGCGAGCGGCGCAGGGCCTCCTCCACCCAGGCCCCGATCTCCCACGTCGACAGCCCCGCCTTCTCCGACTGCGGGTAGATGGGCACGATCCGCCCGGTGCGCCGGCCGATGAGGTCGACGACCGGGTTGGTCATCTGCCGGCGGCCGCCGTACATGTCGACCTTGCCGAACAGCGCCACGGGAGTGCCCGGGCTGAGCTGGCGCTCCCGCCACGCCTGGTTGAAGAACGTGACCCGCAGCTTCCCGGTGTCGTCGCTGACCTCGGCGGTCACCAGGGTCCGGGGCGGGCGGCCCTTGGTGCGGCGCGCCGCCACCCGGTCGACGGTCACGAGGACCAGCGCCTCCTCCCCCACCACCAGGTCGCGGACCCGGCACTCGTTGGTGCGGTCCACGTAGCGCCGGGGGTAGTAGGAGAGCAGGTCGGCCAGGTTCTCGACGCCGACCGCCGCCAGCCCCTCGGCCTTGCGGTCGCCGACCCCCTTGAGCCGGGTCACCGGCCAGGAGGACAGCTCCCCCAGGGATATAGGACCGTCGCTCACGCCTATTCGACGCCGAACAGGTACGGGTAGAGGGGCTGGCCGCCGTGGTGGACCTCGGGCGTCACGTCGGGCCGGTGCTCGGCCAGCCACTCGGTGATCTGGCGGGTGTCGGCCGCGGTGGCGCCCTCGCCCTCGATGACGGTGACGATCTCGTGCTCGTCGCCGACCAGCACGTCCAGCAGCCCGCAGGCCGCCTCGGGCAGGCTCTGGGTCACGACCTTGATCCCGTCGCGGGCGATGCCCAGGTAGTCGCCCTCGGCGATGGGCCCGGCCTCGCTGGTCGAGTCGCGCACCGCCCGCGTCACCTCGCCCGCCATCACGTTGGCCGACAGCGAAGCCATCTCCTTGGCGTTCTCGTCGGCGGGCGACTCGGGGTCGTAGCCCATGAGGGCGGCGAAACCCTCGGCGATGCCCCGGGTGGGCACGACCCGCACGATGCGGTCGCTGTGGGCGTCGACCTGCTCGGCCACCGGGATGATGTTCTTGTTGTTGGGCAGGATCACGACCTGCTCGGCGGGCACGGCCTCCACCGCGGCCAGCAGGTCGGCGGTGGACGGGTTCATGGACTGGCCGCCGGCGACGATGCCCTGCACTCCCAGGCTGTAGAAGATGCGCTTGATGCCGTCCCCCGCGGCCACGGCCACCACCGCGGTGGTGACCGGCTCGGAGGCGTGCGGCGGCACCTCGACCATGTCGGAGGCGGTGGCCTCCCGCACCCAGCGCTCCTCGGTCACCTGCTCCATGAGATCGGTGACCCGGATCTTCCGCGGGCGCCCGGCCTCGACCGCGGCCTCGATGGCGGCGCCGATGTCGTCGGTGTGGATGTGACAGTTCCACAGGCCGTCGCCGCCCACCACCACGATCGAGTCGCCGATGCCCGCCCACACGTCCTTGAAGGCCGGGATCGACTCGTCCGACGCCTCCAGGAAGTACATGACCTCGTAGCGCAGGTCGGACAGGCCGTGGTGGTCGTCGTCGGCGGTGTGCTGGACCAGGTGGGCGTCCGAGCGCACCGCGCCCTCCCCCACCCGGGGCGCAGGGATCGGGCGGCCGTCGACCACGTGGGCCAGGGCGTCGAGCAGGAGCACGAAGCCGGCCCCCCCGGCGTCGACCACCCCGGCCTCGGCCAGCACCGGCAGCAGGTCGGGCGTGTGCTCCAGGGCGTCGTCCGCCGCGGCCCGGGCGGTGTCGAGCACCTCGACCAGGCTGCCGGCCGGCGCCGCCTCGGCGGCCTCGGCCGCGGCCCGCACCACGGTGAGGATCGTGCCCTCCACCGGCCGCATCACCGCCTGGTAGGCGGCGTCGGACGCGGCCCGCAGCGCGGCGGCGAGCGTGGGGCCGTCGCAGCCCCCGGCCTCGGCCACCACGCCCACGAAGCCCCGCAGGATCTGGGACAGGATCACGCCCGAGTTGCCCCGGGCCCCCATGAGCGAGCCGTGGCTGATGGCGGTGCACACCGCGGCGAGGTCGTCGTCCGCCGCCGCCAGGTCGTCGCACACCGACACCAGCGTGAGCGACATGTTGGTCCCGGTGTCGCCGTCGGGCACCGGGTACACGTTGAGCCGGTTGATGGGCTCGCGGTGCGCCGCCAGCGCATCCCGGTAGCACTCCACGACCGCGCGCAGGTGGGCGGCGTCCAGGCGGTCGACGGCGGTCACGGACGTGGATGATAAGGGCAGGGGCCGCGTCCGGTGAGCGAGAGGCGGCCGGGGTTGTGACAGGGGGCGAAACGCCAGTAAAGTCACTCGGTCCTACCCAGCCCGATCCGAGGTGACGCGTCCGATGGCAGCCGTTTGCGAGGTATGCGGCAAGCACCCGTCGTGGGGCATGAGTGTCAGCCACTCGCACCGGCGAACCAAGCGCCGGTGGAACCCCAACATCCAGCGTGTGCGCGCGCTCGTCAACGGCGCGCCCAAGCGCGTCGCGGTCTGCACCGGCTGCATCAAGGCGGGCAAGGTCAACAAGATCGCGCACTGATCGGGCGGCCCCGCCTACCGACCGTAATGTCGGTATAGCGGCAGACCCCGGCCTTGGGCGTCCCTGAGGGGCGCCCTTGTCGCGTCCGGACGTGCGCGCACCGTGGTCAGGGCTGCGCTTTAGGCCACCACCGGGTCATTCCGATACGGTGACGGAACCCAATCGCGAGCCGTCCGATCAGGAGTCCGACCTTGCAAGGCGTGATCAAGGCGTACGACCCGGGGTCCCGGGACGGGATAGTGGTGCGCGACACCGACCTCAGTGAGGTCGACCTCGCGCCGGACGCGCTCGACGGCTCGGTCTTCCGACTGCTCCGCCAGGGGCAGCGCGTGATCTTCGACCTCGACGGCGAGGGTCGAGCCACGCGCCTGCGATTGGGCTCGGAGGTCGACATGGGAACGCCGGGGCTCGACCCCGAACGCTTCCCGCCAGGGGACGACGCGACCTCCGATTGACCGCCCCCAGGACATCGCCGACGGGAGGACCATGGCTGCAACCACCACCAACCAGCAGTTGAAGGACTGGGTCGACCACTGGGCGGGCGTGTTCCAGCCGGACGAGGTCCACTGGTGCGACGGCTCCGACGAGGAGTGGGAGCGCCTCACCGCGCAGCTGGTCGACGGCGGCACCTTCACGCGCCTCGACGCGTCCAAGCGCCCCAACAGCTTCCTGGCACGCTCCGACCCCGGTGACGTCGCCCGGGTCGAGGACCGCACCTTCATCTGCTCCGAGGACCCGGCGGACGCCGGCTCCACCAACAACTGGCGCGACCCCGCGGGCATGCGCGCCGAGCTGGGAGACCTGTTCGCGGGCGCCATGCGGGGCCGCACCCTCTACGTGGTGCCCTTCTCGATGGGCCCGCTGGGCTCGCCCATCGCCCACATCGGCGTGCAGCTCACCGACTCCGCCTACGTCGCCGTGAGCATGAAGATCATGACCCGCATGGGCCAGGGGCCCCTCGACGTCCTCGGCGACGACGGCGAGTTCGTGCCCTGCGTGCACTCGGTGGGCTACCCGCTCGTCGACGCCGACGGCAACCGCCGGCCCGACGTGGCCTGGCCGTGCGACGCCGAGAACAAGTACATCGTCCACTTCCCGGAGACCCGGGAGATCTGGTCCTACGGCTCGGGCTACGGGGGCAACGCCCTGCTGGGCAAGAAGTGCTTCGCGCTGCGGATCGCCTCGACCATGGCCCGCGACGACGGGTGGATGGCCGAGCACATGCTGATCCTCGGCGTCACGCCGCCGTCGGGCGAGAAGCGCTACATCGCGGCGGCGTTCCCGTCCGCGTGCGGCAAGACCAACATGGCGATGCTGATCCCCACCCTGCCGGGGTGGAAGGTCGAGACGGTCGGCGACGACATCGCCTGGATGAAGTTCGGCGCGGACGGCCGGCTCTACGCCATCAACCCGGAGGCCGGGTTCTTCGGCGTGGCCCCGGGCACCGGCGACGACACCAACCCCAACGCCGTCGCCACGCTGTACGGGAACTCCATCTTCACCAACGTGGCCCTCACCGACGACGGCGACGTGTGGTGGGAGGGCCTGTCCGAGGCGCCCGACCACGTCATCGACTGGAAGGGCAACGACTGGACGCCGGCGAGCGACGCCCCCGCGGCCCATCCGAACGCCCGCTTCACCACGCCCGCGTCGCAGTGCCCGTCGATCGCGCCCGAGTGGGAGGACCCCGAGGGCGTGCCCATCTCGGCCATCCTCTTCGGCGGCCGGCGAGCCACCAACGTGCCGCTGGTGACCGAGTCGTTCGACTGGGACCACGGCGTGTTCCTGGGCTCGATCATGAGCTCGGAGACCACGGCCGCCCAGCAGGGTGCGGTGGGCAAGCTGCGCTTCGACCCCTTCGCCATGCTGCCGTTCTGCGGCTACGACATGGGCGACTACTTCGCCCACTGGCTGGAGATCGGCCGGGCCACCGACCCGGACAAGCTGCCCAAGCTGTTCTGGGTCAACTGGTTCCGGCGCGGCGAGGACGGGTCGTTCCTGTGGCCGGGCTTCGGCGACAACAGCCGGGTGCTGCGCTGGGTCGTGGAGCGGGTCTCGGGCCAGGGTGAGGCGGTCGACACGCCCCTCGGCCGGGTGCCCGCGCCGGGGGCCATCGACACCGCGGGGCTCGACCTCGACGGCGACACGATGGCCGAGCTGTCCGGGGTCGACCCCGACACCTGGCGCCAGGAGACGCCCCAGATCGAGGAGCACTACCGCTCGATCGGCGACACCGTCCCGGCCGAGCTGCGCGAGCAGCTCACCAACCTGGAGAAGCGGCTGGCCGGCGGCTGATCACACGCCCGCGCCGAACGCCGCCATCTGCTGCAGGAGGGTGGCGGCGTCGGCCGGGGCGGGCATCCCCAGGTCCCGGAACACGGCCGCCACGTTGGCCACCAGCCGCTCGCGCTCGGTCATGCCCGCGTAGGGCCCGAGGTCGATGTCGCGGGCCACCTCCATGGGCGCCATGCCCGCCTCGGCGCGGGGCCGCACCTCTTCGGTCAGGAAGGCGAAGTAGTCGCGCTGGGTCGGCCACGGCGTCGGGCCCGCACACCGGGCCGTGGCCCGGCACGACCGTGGGCGCGTCGAGGGCGAGGATGCGGTCGCAGGCGGCCATCCAGTTGGCCACCGGCCCGGCCCACACGATGGGATGGCCGCCGTTGAACAGGATGTCGCCGGTGTAGACGACGCCCTGGGACGGGACGTGCACGATCACGTCGCCCTGGGTGTGCGCCGGGCCCACCTCGATGAGCTCGACGTCGGTGTCGCCCACCCGCAGGCTCAGCTCGCCCTCGAACGTGGTGGTGGGCGGGACCACCTCGATGCCGGTGAAGTCGAAGGCCCCGAACATGGTGCGCACCATGTCGCCCTGCGGGCCCTCGGGCGGCGAGGCGGCCAGGGCGGCGAGCAGGGCCGGGGGCAGCCCGCCCATCTCCTCGGCGCAGGCCCGGGAGCCGACGATCTCGGCGTCGCGCACCAGCTGGTTGCCCCAGCAGTGGTCGCCGTTGGCGTGGGTGTTCACGACGGTGCCGATGTCGCGGGCGGCGGGCACCGCGGCCCGGATGGTGTCGAGCATCTCGCCGGTGAGCTTGAGGTCGAACAGCGTGTCGACCAGGAGCGACGCCTCGCCGTCGACCACCAGGCCGGCGTTGCTCCAGCCCCAGCTGCCGTCCGGTTGCAGGTAGGCGTAGACGCCGTCGCCGATCTCGTGCAGCCCACGGGTGTACGGAGTGGTGGCCATGCCCGCCATCGTCTCATCCCGACGGAGGGCCGGACCCTGTGGATCCAGCGAACAGAAAACTTGACTCAATAGCACTCAGCTTTGTTAGCATTGTGGGTGTTCGGACAAGAGCTACTGCAGGAGGCTCCCCCCAATGCTGATGCGCTTCGATCCCTTCCGTGAGCTGGACCGCTGGGCCGACCAGGTGAACCAGGTGGCCCGCCAGGCGACGTCGCCCATGCCGATGGACGCGGTGCGGCACGGCGACCAGGTGTTCGTGAACTTCGACCTCCCCGGGGTCGATCCCGACTCGATCGACCTCACCGTCGAGCGCGACACCCTGACCGTCACCGCCGTGCGCCGCTTCGAGCGGGCAGAGGGCGACGAGGTGCTGGCCAACGAGCGCCCGCAGGGCACCTTCAGCCGCCGGCTGCTGCTGGGCGACAGCCTCGACGTGAGCCGGCTCGAGGCCGCCTACGACCACGGCGTGCTGTCGATCACCGTCCCGGTGTCGGAGCAGGCCCAGCCCCGCAAGATCGCGGTGGGCGGCTCGCACGCCCGCACGCCCATCGAGGCCGAGTCCCGCGACAGCTGACCGGGCAGCGTCGCCCGGCGAACCCCATCGGCGTCCACCAGTGTCGTGGGCGCCGATGGCTCGCGCTCAGGGGTAGGCCAACTACGATCCGTGACCAGCCGCACGGCGTGAGGGAGGCCCGGATGGCAGTCAGCGCGTACATCCTCATCCAGACCGAGGTGGGCAAGGCCGCTCAGGTCGCCGACGAAGTCGCGAACATCGACGGGGTGGTCTCGGCCGAGGATGTCACCGGTCCCTACGACGTCATCGCCCGGGCCGAGTCCAACACCGTGGACGAGCTGGGCAAGATGGTCGTCAGCCGGGTGCAGATGATCGAGGGCATCACCCGCACCCTCACCTGCCCGGTGGTGCACCTCTAGCGATTGGGGCCGACGACCATCGCGCGGATGGCGAGGCCCATGAGGAACAGGCTGCCGAATCCGTAGAGCAGGTAGCGGTGGGCCGCGAGCTGCTGGCGGTAGCTGTAGATGATGCCGACCGAGGCCAGCGCCACGAACCCGTAGAACATGTGGAACTGGGGCGCCTCGCGGTCCTCGGTGGTGACCAGCAGCACGCCCAGCACGACCTGGACGACGATGGCGACCTCGGCCGCGGCGATGCACCACCACAGGGCCGGGTGGCGCAGCTCGGCGCGCCAGTGGGCGCCCAGCGCCCACAGCCCCACCAGCCCGTTGGCCACCACGACCACCCACGCCCACCAGAGGTGGGCGTCGTGCAGGAACCCCGACACGCGGGCGGCTTCAGCCCGCGGATGCGCCGCCGGGAGAGCCGGTCGACACCTCGTACGACCACAGCTCGCTCGACACCGACACCGGGCCCCCGTGGGGCGCGGGCCGGTCGGCGCCCTGGTGGCCGTGGCCGAAGGCGGGGCTGTTGACCCACGCCTGGAACGACTCCTCGTCCCGCCAGCGGGTGATCACCAGCCAGGTCGTGCGCTCGTCGGTCGGGCGGAGCAGCTCGAAGCCCTCGAAGCCGTCCTGGTCGTCCACGGCGCCGGCCCGGGCGGCGAAGCGCTTGCCCAGCTCGTCGCCGGATCCCTCGGGCACGGTGATGGCGTTGATCTTGATGACGGTCACCCGGACATCATGCCGGGCGTCAGCTTTTCGCGGCGAATACGCCCGTGTCGCGGTGCCCGGCCGGCTGGTCGTGGCGGATGTAGAACTCGGTGCCGAGGGCAGCGGCGAAGACCTCGGGGGGCATGGCCAGGAACAGGGCCATGTCGTGGACCTGGCTGGCGTGGGCCTCCATGGCGGCGCGCTTGCGGTCGAGCCACGGGGTCACGTCGATCCGGGTGGTGATGACCTCGTCGGGCATGCCGAAGACCAGGTCCGGGTCCTCGAAGTCGGGCAGGTCCTCGGACGGTGCCGCGCCCGAGGCGATGGCGGCCTGCACCAGGCTGCGCACGTGGTCCCGGCTGATGGTGACCTCCAGGACCTCGGGGATGCCCACCAGCTCCGCGGCCCGGGCGCCCACCCGGTGGACCTGGATGTGGTCGGGGTGGCCGTAGTTGCCCTGGGGGTCGTAGATGGTGAGGACGTCGGCCTGCTCCTCCCGCAGGACGCGGGCCAGGGCCTCGGCCGCCTCGTCGACGTCGGCCCGCCAGAAGCACCCGGGGTCGTCGTTGTCGGCCGTGCCCGCCATGCCCGAGTCGCCGTAGCCCAGCCACACCAGCCGGGCCGTCCCCAGCGCCTCGGCCGAGCGCTCGGCCTCGGCCCGGCGGCGCTCGATCAGCGTCTCGCCCGGGGCCAGCAGGCCGTCGGGCACCTCGCCGTGCTCGCCGCCGGTGGCGTAGACGATCACCACCCGGTGGCCCTGGTCCACCGCCCTGGCGAGGCTGCCGCCCTGGATGATGGTCTCGTCGTCGGGGTGGGCGTGGAACGCAACCAGCGTGGCCATCGCCTCAAGCTAGGCCGCCGCTAGGCGAGCCCCGCATCGTGGGCCACGATGGCGAGCTGGACGCGGTTGGCCGCGGCCACCTTCACCAGCAGCCGGGAGACGTGCGCCTTGACCGTGGCCTCGCTCATGAACAGCGCCGCCCCGATCTCGGCGTTGGACAGGCCCCGGCCCACCTCGGCCAGGACCTCCGACTCGCGCGCGGTGAGCCCCGCCAGCCGGTCTCGGGCCGCCTCCCGGCGGTCGGGGCGGGCATCCGCGGTGAAGTGGGAGATCAGCCGGCGGGTGACCGTGGGCGACAGCATCGACGCCCCCGAGGCCACCACCCGCACGGCCTGGACCAGGTCGCGGGGCGGCGTGTCCTTCAGCAGGAAGCCGGCGGCACCGGCCTGGAGCGCGCCGAACACGTGGTCGTCCAGGTCGAAGGTGGTGAGCACGATGACCGACGGCGCCGGGTCGAGGGCGCGGACCGCGGCGGTGGCGGCGATGCCGTCGAGCCGGGGCATGCGCACGTCCATCAGCACCACGTCCGGCCGGCACCGGCGCACGGCCTCGACCGCGTCGGCTCCGTCCTCGGCCTCGCCCACCACGTCGAGGTCGTCGGCCGACTCCAGGATCATGCGCATGCCCGCCCGGACCAGCGCCTCGTCGTCGACGATCAGCACCCGCGTCACGTCGCCGCCGGCTCCTCGCCCACGGCCGGCACCGGGTCCGCGCCGGTCGCCCACGGGACCCAGGCCACCACCCGCCAGCCTCCGCCCGCCGCGGGCCCGGCGTCGAGCCGGCCGCCCAGCAACCGGACCCGCTCCCCCAGGCCCACCAGCCCCGCGCCGGAACCGGGCAGCGCGGGCGCCGCGGCGGTGGGGGGCGGCCCGTTCTCGACGGTGACGGTCACGCCCGCGTGCTCGTCGCCGGTCAGGGCCACGGATGCCGCGGCCCCCGGCGCGTGCTTGAGCACGTTGGTCAGCGCCTCCTGGACCACGCGGTACGCGGTCCGGGCGATCCCGTCGGGCAGGCCTGCGACGCCGGCGTGGTAGTCGAGGTCGAGGCCGGCGGCCCGCGACGACTCCACCAGGCGGGCGATGTCCTCGGCCTGCGGCGGGGGTGCCAGGTCGTCGCCCGGCTCGGCGCCCTGCCGCAGCAGGCCCAGCACCGCCCGCAGCTCCTCCAGCGCCTGGACGGCGGTCACCCGGATGACGCCCGCGACCTCCTCCACCCGGGGCGCGCCGGCGTCGGGGTTGACCTCCAGCGCCCCGGCGTGCAGGGCGATCAGGGACACCTTGTGGGCCAGGACGTCGTGCATCTCCCGGGCGATGCGTGCCCGCTCGGCCAGCTGCGACTGCTCCACCCGCAGCTCCCGCTCGGCCTCGGCCGCCTCGGCCCGGTCCCGCAGCGACCGCACCAGGTCATGCCGCATCCGGGCGTAGAGGCCCACGCCGACGGCCGCCAGCGCCGTGGCGGAGGCCGCCACCAGCGGCCCCGCCGACACCTCCCCGGCGTCCACCCACTCGGGGACGGCGAAGGCGACGGCGCCCGCCGCGCCCACCGCCGCGAGCGGCCCCGGCGCCCGGCGCACGGAGGCCAGCGTGTACAGGGCCACCAGAGCCGGCACCGGGTTGGCCGAGAACGCCACCGCCACCACGTTGAGGGCGGCCACCTCGGTGGGTCGGGCCCGGCGCCACCACAGCGCCAGGCTGCCGGCCAGGCCGGCGGCCACCGCCAGCGGGCGCGGGAAGGGCGACCAGGCATTCGGGCCGTCCGAGCCCGCCACGGTCAGGTACGCGCTCACGGCGATGGCGGCCACGTCCACCCACCGGGGGCTGAAGTGCTCGCGGAGCCAGGCCACACGCTCACCCTAAGGCGACGGCCGCCCGGGCCGGGACGGCCGATGGTCGACGTCCGGGCCCCCGGATCACCGACTTTCGTCGGGTGCCCGGCGGCACCGTCGGCCGATGCGGCGCCGAGGCGCGGCCCGCCACGGTGGACCCATGTCCGCTCACACCACCTGGCCCGCCGTCCGGGCCCTCGACCTGGTCAAGGTCCACGGCGAGGGCTCGACCGCGGTGCAGGCCCTCGACCGCGTCAACCTCGACCTGCCCGCCGGGCGCCTCACGGCCATCATGGGCCCCTCGGGCTCGGGCAAGTCGACCCTGCTCCACTGCCTCGCCGGGCTCGACACGCCCACCTCGGGCACGGTGCTGCTCGGCGAGGTCGAGCTCGGCCGCCTGGGCGACACCGCGCCTGACCCGGGTCCGCCGGGAACGGCTCGGCTTCGTGTTCCAGGCCTTCAACCTGGTGCCGACGCTGACCGCCCGGGAGAACATCCTGCTGCCGTCGCGCCTGGCGGGGACCGCCCCGGAGCCCGCCTGGCTGGACCTCGTGATCGAGGCCGTGGGCCTGGCGGACCGCCTCGGCCACCGGCCGGCGCAGCTCTCCGGCGGCCAGCAGCAGCGGGTGGCGGTCGCCAGGGCGCTGGCCGGCCGCCCCGAGGTCATCTTCGCCGACGAGCCCACCGGGAACCTCGACTCGCGGGCCGGGCACGGCGTGCTGCGCCTGCTGCGCGAGTCGGTCGACACGCTCGGCCAGACCGTCGTGATGGTGACCCACGACCCCCGGGCCGCCGAATGGGCGGACGCCGCGGTCGTGATGGCGGACGGGCGGGTGGTGGACCGCATCGCCGCGTCGACGGCCACCGCCGTCCTCGACCGGCTCGGCCGGCTGGGGGGCTGACCATGCTCGCCCTCGCCCTCACGTCCGCCTGGCAGCGCAAGCGCCGCCTGGCGGGGACCCTGTCCGCGGTCGCGCTCGGCGTGGCCTTCCTGGCCGCCACCCTGGTGGTGGGGGCCAGCGCCCGCGCCGGCTTCCGGGACACGTTCGTCACCGCCAACGCCGGGGTCGACGCCTACGTCCGCTCGGCCCAGCAGCTCACCGGCGGGGTCGAGAACACCCGGCCCCCGCTGCCCGCGGCCGTGGTGGCCGAGGTGGCGGGGGTGGACGGGGTCGCCGCGGCCCGCCCCGTGGTCCAGGGCACGGCGCAGGTCGCGGGGCTCGACGGGCGCCCGCTGGACGGCGGCCGGCCGGCGCTGGCCGCCGAGGCGTGGGTCGACGTGCCCGAGCTGACCGGATGGCGCCTGGCGGAAGGTCGCGCCCCCCGCACGGCCGGCGAGGTGGTCGTGGACCGGGCCCTGGCCCGCGAGGCGGGCCTGACCGTGGGCGACGACGTCGTCGTGCTGGTGCCCGCGCCGGTGGAGGCCACCGTGGTCGGCGTCGCCCGGTTCGGCGAGGAGGACACGACCGCCGACGCCAACCTGGTCGCCTTCACCGCCCCGGAGGCACAGCGCCTGCTGCTGGGCTCCCGGGACCTCGTGTCCGCCGTGGTGGTGGCGGGCGAGGACGGCGTGACCGAGCCCGAGCTGGCCGGCCGCATCGCCCGCGTCCTGCCCGAGGGGGCCGAGGCCGTGACCGGCGCGACGCTGACCGCCGAGCAGCAGGCGGAGGTGGAGGGCGATCTGGTCGACGCCCTCACCCTGGGACTGCTGGCCTTCGCCTTCGTCGCCCTGGTGGTCGCCGCCTTCGGGATCGTCAACACGTTCGCGATCCTGGCGGCCCAGCGGGTCCGGGAGTCGGCGCTGCTGCGGGCCATCGGCGCCTCGCGGCGCCAGGTGCTGACCGCGGCGCTGGTCGAGGCGGCAGTGGTCGGGCTGGCCGGCTCCGCGCTCGGCGTGGCGCTGGGGGTGGTGCTGGCCTCCGGCCTGCTCGCCGCCACCGCGTCGATCGGCTTCCCGCTGCCGGTCGACGGCCTCGTCCTCGCCCCGGGCGACGCGGCGACGGCCCTGGCGGTCGGCGTGGCCGTCACCGTGGCGGGCGCCCTGCCCGCCGCCTGGCGGGCGTCGCGGGTGCCGCCCGTGGCCGCGCTGCGGGAGGCGGCCATGGGGGACGCGCCGCCCTCCCGCCGCCGGGTGGCGGCCGGGCTGGCGGCCCTGGCGGGCGGAGCCCTGGGCGTGCTGCTGGCGGGCGGCGGCTCGCTGGGCGCCGCCGCCCTCGGGGCGGTCCTGCTGCTGGGCGGCATGGTGCTGCTCGGTCCGGCGGCCGTGCGCGGCAGCGTCGCGGCGCTGGGCGGGCGACGGGCCGCCCGCCGGGTGGAGCGCGAGCTGGCGGTGCGCAACGCGGCCCGCAACCCGCGCCGCAGTGCCGCCACGGCGTCGGCGCTGCTGGTGGGCGTGGGCGTGGTCAGCCTGTTCACCGTCTTCGGCGCCTCCGCGGCCCGCTCGGTGGACGAGGCGGTGTCCCGCTCGTTCGCGGGCGACCTCGCCCTCACGCCCGCGACCGACGGCGGTGGCCTCCCGCCCGACCTGGTGGACAGCGTGGCGCGGCTGCCCGAGGTGGAGACGGCGGCCGGCGTGGGCCGGGGGCCCGCCGTCCTCGCCGGGCGCCAGGACGACCTCGCCTTCGCCGACCTGGCCGCGCTGCCCGCGGTGCTCGACCTCGACGTGGCGGACGGAGATCTGGACGCGGCGGCCGAGGGGGCCTGGCGGCGTCGACCGAGTACGCCGCCGACCGGGGCTGGCAGGTGGGCGACACCGTCGAGGTCGGCTTCCCCGACGGCACGTCCGCGCCGCTGGAGCTGGCGGCCACCTACGAGCGCGAGGCCGTGGTCGGCACCGCGGTCGTCGACCGGGCGGTGTGGGCGGCGCATGCCAGCCAGCCCCGGTTCGACGTCGTCGCCGTGAGCCTGGCCGAAGGCGTGGGCGAGGACGAGGGTCGCGCCGCGCTCGAGGCCGCCACGGCCGGGCCCGGGGCCCCGCAGGTGCGCGACCGGGACGGGTTCGTGGCCGCGGAGGTGTCGCAGGTGAGCGGCGTGCTCAACGTGGTCTACGCCCTGCTGGCCGTGGCCATCGTGATCGCGCTGACCGGGATCGCCAACACGCTGTCGCTGTCGATCCACGAGCGGGGCCGGGAGCTGGGCCTGCTCCGGGCCGTGGGCCAGACCCGGCGCCAGCTCCGGGCCATGGTGCGCTACGAGTCGATGCTGGTGGCCGCCTTCGGGGCCGCCGGGGGTGTCGGCCTCGGCGCCTTCCTGGGCTGGGGCGTGGTCCGGGCCCTGGACGCCCGGGCCGACATCGCCACCTTCTCGCTGCCCCTGCTGCCGCTGGCGGGCGTGCTGGTCGCCGGGGTGCTGGTGGGTGTGGTGGCCGGGATCGTCCCCGCCTGGCGGGCGAGCCGCGTGCCGGTGCTCGACGCCATCGGCGACCGGTGACCGGCCGGGTCAGGCGACGGCCCCGGTCTCCCGCAGCTTGGCGATCCGGTCGGCGTCGAAGCCGGCCGCGGCCAGGATCTCGTCCGTGTGCTGGCCGGCGTGGGCGGGCGGCCGGGCGATGGCGGCCTGGGTGCGGGAGAAGCGGGGCGCGGGGCCCGGCTGGGGGATCCCCGCCACCTCCACGAACGTCCCCCGGTGGACGTTGTGCGGGTGCTCCACCGCCTCGGGGATGCTCAGGACCGGGGCGAAGCACACGTCGGTGCCCTCCATGATCTCGCACCACTCGGCCCGGGTCCGGGTGCGGAAGATGGCGGCGAGGCGCTCCTTGAGCGCGGGCCACTGGGCCCGGTCGTGCTGCCAGGGCAGCTCCTCGCCCTCGAGGCCGGTGAGGCGCAGCAGCTCGGCGTAGAACTGGGGCTCGATCGACCCGATCGACACGTAGCCGCCGTCCGCGGTCTCGTAGACGTCGTAGAAGTGGGCGCCGGTGTCGAGCATGTTGGTGCCCCGCTCGTCGTTCCAGATGCCCATGGCCCGCATCGAGTGGGTCATGGTCATGAGGGCGGCGGCGCCGTCGACCATGGCCGCGTCGATGACCTGGCCCTGCCCGGACCCCCGCGCCTCCAGCAGCCCGGCCACGATGCCGAACGCCAGCAGCAGGCCGCCGCCCCCGAAGTCGCCCACCAGGTTGAGCGGCGGGACCGGCGCCTCGCCCCGGCGGCCGATGGGGTCGAGCGCCCCGGCGAGGGAGATGTAGTTGATGTCGTGGCCCGCGGTCGACGCGTAGGGGCCGTCCTGGCCCCAGCCGGTCATGCGCCCGTAGACCAGGCGGGGGTTGCGGGCCAGGCACTCGTCGGGGCCGAGGCCCAGGCGCTCGGTCACGCCCGGACGGAAGCCCTCGATGAGGGCGTCGGCCCGCTCGACCAGGCTCAGCACCACCTCGACGCCGTCCGGGCTCTTGAGGTCGACGCCCACGGAGCGGCGGCCGCGGGCCAGCAGGTCGGCGGGCGGGCGCTCGGGGTCGCCGCCCTGCACCGACTGGGCGCGGTCGACCCGGATCACGTCGGCGCCCATGTCGGCCAGCATCATTCCGCAGAACGGCCCCGGGCCGATGCCTGCGAGCTCGATGACGGTGATTCCGGCGAGGGGTCCCATGGGCGGTGTCTCCAGGTGGTCTGTCTACTGGTGGGCGAGGGCGTGGGCGGTGACGGCGTCGATGACGGTGGGCCAGTGGGCGGCGGGGAGGTCGTGGCCCATGCCCTCGATGAGCAGCAGCTTGGCGTCGGGGACGACCTCGGCGGTGCGCTCGCCGCCGTCGGGCTGGACCAGGGGGTCGGCCGTGCCGTGGATCACGAGCGTGGGCACGTCCAGCCGGGCCAGGGCCGGCGAGCGGCTCGGGGAGGCCATGACGCCGGCCAGCTGGCGGGCCGCGCCGGCGGGGTCGTAGCTGCGCTCCCACGCCCGGGCGGCCGTCCGCCGGATCCGGTCCTCGTCGATCATGCCCGGGGTGCCGATCACCTGGGCGACCGCCACCGCGCCGTCCATGTGCTCCTCCACGGTGCGCGACGGCGGTCGCAGCAGCATGCCCATGGCGTCCCACGTCGGCGCCGCCCACGTCGGGGTCGCCGGTGGTGGACATGATCGACGTCAGGGTGCGGACGCGCTGCGGGTGGGCGATGGCCAGGGCCTGGGCCACCATCCCGCCCAGCGACACGCCGAGCACGTGCGCCTGCTCGATGCCCAGGTGGTCGAGCAGGCCAACGACGTCGTCGGCCATGTCGGCCACCACGTAGGGCACGGCCACGGCCTCGCCCGCCCCCCGGGCCGCCAGCACGGCCATCACGTCGATGGGGGCGTCCACGTGGGTGGACAGGCCGACGTCGCGGTTGTCGAAGCTGACGACCCGGAAGCCCTGGGCGGCGAACCCCTCGATCAGCTCCGGCGCCCAGTGCACCTGCTGGGCGGCGAGGCCCATGATCATGACCAGCGCCGGGTCGGCGGGGTCGCCCGCCTCCTCGTAGTAGATCTCGATCCCGTTGGCGGGGGCGATCGGCATCCGGCCATCGTCTCCGGTCTTGACCGCACGGTCAAGCGCAGTGAGGCTCCTAGGGTGGCAAGGTGACGACGTTCGGCGTGCACACCGGGGTCCAGAACACGACGGTGGCGGAGCTCACCGGCATGTGGCGACGGATCGAGGACCTCGGGTTCGACTCGGTCACGGTGTGGGACCACTTCTACTCGTCGGACCTGCGCACCTACGAGTGCCACGAGGCGGTGTCGATGCACGCCGCGCTCGGCCTGTGCCACCAGCCGGGTCCGCTGCGGCTGCCTGGTCTACTCGGCGGGCTACCGCCACCCCGGCGTGCTGGCCAAGGCGGCGGCCACCATCGACCACCTCTCCGGCGGCCGGGCCGAGATCGGGCTGGGCGCGGGCTGGGCCGAGGCCGAGTACCGGGCCTTCGGCATCCCCTTCCCGCGGGCGGGCGAGCGGCTCGACCAGCTGGAGGAGACGACCGTCGCGGTGCGGGCCCTGCTGCATGACGGGGTGGCGTCGGCCGAGGGGAGGCACGTGACGTTGCGGGACGCCCGCTGCGAGCCCCGGCCGGTGCAGGCCCGGCTGCCGGTGTGGATCGGTGGGGCGGGCGAGCGCCGCACGGCGGCCATAGCCGCGGGCGCCGACGGCTGGAACGTGCCCTTCGTGTCGCCCGAGGTGCTGGCCCGCAAGCGGGCGGTGCTGGACCGGCACTGCGCGGCCGCGGGGCGCGATCCCGGCGAGGTCCGCCTCGGCGTCAACGTGATCGTGTGCGACGACGATGCCTCGCTGGCCGCCCAGTTCGGGCCGCGCACCGAGGCGGTCCGGCCCGGCTCCGTGGTGGGGACGAGCGTCGCGCAGGTGGCCGAGGCGCTGGGCCGCTACGTTGCGGCCGGCGCCGACGCGGTGAACGTGGCGCTGCGAGCGCCGTGGAACCCCGCCGCGCTGGAGCGGGCCGGGGCCGCGGTCGCCGGCCTCCGCTGACCGCATCGATCCGTCCCCACCCGAACGCGAGCCCAGAAGCAGCCATGTCCGACGCCCGCATCGACGAGCTGACCGGCGCCACCGTCGTCATGGCCGGTGGCCGCCAGCAGCGGCCCAACCGCCCGGCCACGTCCTGCCCGTTCTGCGTGGGTGGCCTGGAGGCCCCCGAGCCCTACGACGTCAAGGCCTTCCCCAACCGCTGGCCGTCGTTCCCGGACGGGCGCTGCGAGGTGGTGCTCTACACCCCCGAGCACGACCTGAGCTTCGCCGACCTCGGCTCCGGGGCCCGCCGGGTGGTCGACCTGTGGGCCGAGCGCACCGAGGAGCTGGGGGCACGGCCCGACGTGTCCTACGTCCTGGTGTTCGAGAACCGGGGCGAGGAGGTGGGGGCCACCATCAGCCACCCCCACGGGCAGATCTTCGCCTACGACCACGTGCCCGACGCCCCGCTGCTCGAGCTGCGGCGCTCGGCCCGGGGGTCGTGCGCCCTGTGCCAGCGGCCCGACCCTGCGCTCGTGGTGACCGAGGCGACCGGCTGGCGGGCCTGGGTGCCGGAGGCCAGCGCCTACCCCTACGGCCTGGTGCTGGCCCCCGACGTGCACCGCCCCGACCTGCCGTCGCTGGACGGGCCCCAGCGGGACGGCCTCGGCGACCTGCTGGTCGACGTGCTGGGCCGCCTCGACCTGCTGTTCGACGCCCCACTGCCCTACATGCTGTGGATCCACCAGCGGCCCTGCGACGGCGGTGCCTGGCCCGAGGCCCACCTGCACGTCCACATCGTGTCGCCCATGCGCTCGCCCGGGGTGCAGCGCTACGTGGCCGCGGCCGAGCTGGGCAGCGGCGAGTTCGTCAACCCGGTCGTCCCCGAGGACGCCGCGGCAGCACTGCGAGGAGCGTGACGTGGGACTGCGTGCCTGGGCACCCGGCCGGGTCAACCTCATCGGCGACCACACCGACTACATGGGCGGCCTGGTGCTGCCCATGGCCATCGGGCTGGGCACCGAGATCACCGGCGACCGGGGCGGCAACTGGGTGATGCTGGGGTCGGACCGGTTCGAGGGCGTGGCCGAGATCCCCCTCGCCGGCGTGGACGACCCGGCGGGGGTCGAGCCGCCGTGGGCCCGCTACGTGGCCGCGGTGGTGGGCGAGGTGGGCCCGGACGACGGGCTGGTGGGCATGGTGCAGTCGACCCTGCCCGCGGGCAGCGGGCTGGCGTCCTCGGCCGCGCTCCTGGTGGCGCTGGCCACCGCCCTCGGGGCCGACCTGAGCGACCCGGCGGCCCTGGCCCAGGCCTGCCAGCGGGCCGAGCAGCGGGCGGTGGGCGTGCCGGTAGGGATCATGGACCAGCTCGTGTCGCTGGCCGCGGTGGAGGGCTCGGTGCTGCGCATCGACTGCGACACCCTCACGATCGACCAGGTGCCCTTCCCCGAGGACGCGGAGATCGTGGTCATCCACTCGGGCGAGCACCGGGAGCTGACCGGCTCGGCCTACGCCGAGCGCCGCGCCGAGTGCGAGGCGGCCGAGGCCGTGGTGGGCCGCCTGCGCGACGCCTCGCCGGTGGACGCGGAGGCCATCGAGGACCCGGTGCTGCGGCGCCGGGCCCGCCACGTGACCACCGAGAACCGCCGGGTCGATGCGCTGGCCAGCGCCCTGGCCAAGGACCAGCTGGCCTACGCGGGCGAGCTGCTGGTGGCCAGCCACGCCAGCCTGCGCGACGACTTCGAGGTGTCGACCCCGGTGCTCGACCAGATCGTGGGCACCGTCCGGGGCGTCCCCGGCGTCTACGGCGCCCGGGTCACCGGCGCGGGCTTCGGCGGCTGCGTCGTGGTCCTGTGCAAGCCCAAGACCCGCATCAGCGGCCCGGTCGTGTGGCGCGGCCGCCCGGCGCCCGGCGCGGCGCTGCACCTCACGGGTCAGGGCTGAGCCAGCGCCTCCCGCAGGCGCTCGCGGGCCCCGGGCGTGCGGGCGCCCCACCAGAACAGGTCCTGGCCGTCGACCAGGACCACCGGGGCCACGCCGTCGAACAGCGGGACGTGGCGCTCGGCGAACGGGTAGGGCTCGCTGGGGGCCAGCACCACGTCGGGCTCCCGGGCCCGCACCTCGTCGAGCGTCACCGTCGGGTAGCGGTCCCGGGCGTCGGCGAACACGTTGGCCACCCCCACCGACGCCAGCAGCGACGAGCCGTAGGTGCCGCCGGCCAGCGTCATCCACGGCCGCTTCCAGATGGGCACGAAGGCCCGCACCGCCGGCTCGGGATCGGGCGGCACCTCGAACGGCGGCGGGGCGGGCACGCCGACCAGGCCCGCCAGCATGGCCAGGGCGGGGCCCACGTCGGCGAGCGAGTCGATCGACAGCGCCGCGGTGGCCACCCCCGCGGCCGCCAGGGCGTCGGCATCCTCGCGGCGGTTCTCCTCCACGCACAGCACGACCAGGTCGGGCGCCAGGGCGACGATGGCGGGCACGTCGGGGTCCTTGGTGCCGCCCACGTGCGGCAGGTCGGGCTGCTCGCAGAACCGGGTGCAGGCCACGGGCGTGACGCCCCAGGCCAGCAGGGTCTCGGTGACCGAGGGGACCAGGCTGACGACCCGGGCGGCCGTCACATCCGGTCGAGGAGCTGCTGCTTCTTCTGCGCGAACTCCGCGTCGGTGAGCGCGCCCTGCTTGCGCAGCTCGTCCAGCTGGCGGATCTGGGCGGGGATCGACTCGTCGTGCTCGTGCTGGTCGTGCTCCTCCTGGACCTCGCGCACGGACTGGCCGACCCGGTCGAACTTGCGGTTCTCGTTGGCCTCCATCTGCCGGTAGATCTCGTTCTGCACGGCGGAGGGATGGCGCACGTTGGAGAAGCGCTGGCGGCCCGTCTCGCTGGCCGACTCGATGACCAGGTCCCCCGCGCCGACGACGCGCTCGAAGATCGACTGGCTGAAGAACACGGTGTTGACCCGGTCGAGCGGGATCTCGATGCCGTGCTTGGACAGCACGCCGTGGCGGTAGATCAGCCGGTCGGTGGTGACCACGAAGTTGGTGGTGACCCAGCGCAGGTAGCGCCACCCGAACCAGACCAGGGTCACCAGGATGAGGACGCCCGCGGGCACCTGGAGCGCCTCGACGTCGGTGCCTCCGAAGAGGAACAGGCCGAGGGCGACCGCGCCGAGCAGGGCGAACAGGGGCGCAGCGAAGAACCACCAGTGGGGGTGGAGGTCCAGGACGATGCTCTCGTTGTCGTTGAGCAGCTTCCGCGGGAACGGCACGGCGAAAGAGTATCCCTGCGCTGCGGCCCGGGCGCGCGCCCGCCCACTCCCGTTCCTGTGCGTCCGGCTGTGCGTTGGCTGTAGGCGCCCGATGGCACCCTGCGCCCGAGGACGTGTTCTCACGCCCTCGCCTGGGACCGGGACCCCTCTCGGTCCCGGGTCGCGGGCCGGCCCGTGGGTGGGGCGGCTTCATAACCGTCTCGCCCACGGCGGAACGGGCCGGCCCGTCCCCCGGCGGCGGCGGGTTGGTCTCCTTCCCTGTGGCGGCGGGCCGGCCCGCTCCACCGCCGCAGGGGTCACGGAGGACCAGCCATGCCGAGCTATCGGATCGACGTCTACACCGGGCAGGCCACGCCCGGCGTGGCCGCGGCGACCGACGCCAACGTCTTCGTGACCCTCTACGGCAACCGGGCGTCCAGCGAGGAGCTGCGGGCCAGCAACGGGCACGGCCGCTTCGGGCTCACCGGCCGGGACTCGGTCACGGTGCAGCTCGCCGACCTCGGTGAGGTCGGGCGCCTCCACGTGCGCCACGACAACACCGGCGTGGCGCCCGGGTGGTTCCTCGACCGTGTGGTGGTGAGGGACGAGGACCGGGGGCGGGAGTGGACCTTCCCCTGCCAGCGCTGGCTGGCCCGCCACGAGGACGACGGCGAGATCGAACGGGTGATCGACGCGACGTGAGGATCTCCTCGTCGCCGGTGGCCCGTGCCGCCCTGCGGGAGCGGCGACCGTCGTGTCATCCGACCTCCCGAGGTGGGCCTAGGCTCCCAGGTGGGGCTGGGAGGTGCGCCACGGTGAGGTTCGGCATACTCGGGCCCCTCGAGGTCACCGAGGGGCAGGCGACGCGCAGGGTCGGTGGTCCCAAGACCCGCACGCTCCTGGCCGCGCTGCTGGTCAGGGCGAACGAGGTCGTGCCCTCGCACCTGCTGGTCTCGACGCTGTGGCCCGACGCGGGCCAGGCCGAGGGGGCCAACAACCTCCACACCCAGCTCTCCCGGCTGCGCAACGCCCTGGGCCGGGACCTCCTCGAGCGCCACGAGTCGGGCTACGTGGTGCGCTGCGGGGCGGACGAGCTCGACGCGCTGGCCTTCGAGGAGGCCGGCGGGCGGGCCCGGCTGGCGCTGGCCGACGGCCGCTGGACCGACGCCGCCGAGGAGGCCGCCGCGGCCCTCGCGTACTGGCGGGGCGACCACGCGCTGCCCGAGTTCGCCGACCAGCCCTTCGCCATGCCCCGCGCCAGCGCCCTCAGCGAGCAGCGCTGGGCCACCGTGGAGTGCGGCATCGACGCCCGGCTGGCCCTGGGCGACCACCGGGCCCTGGTGGGCGAGCTGGGCGACCTGGTCGAGCGCGAGCCGCTGCGGGAGTGGCTGTGGGGCCAGCTCATGCGGGCGCTCTACCGCTGCGGCCGCCAGGCCGAGGCCCTGAGGGCCTACGAGCGGCTGCGCCAGATCCTGGCGGACCAGCTCGGCATCACCCCCTGTGCCGAGCTGGTCCGCCTGGAGCGGGCGGTGCTGGCCCAGGACCCGGCGCTCGACTGGCACCCGCCCGAGGCGGGCGCCCCCTCACCCGTCCCCACCAGCACGCTGGCCACCTTCCTGTTCACCGACGTCGAGCACTCGACGGCCCATTGGGACCGCGAGCCCGCGGCCATGGGCACCGCCCTGCGGGCCCACGACGCGCTCGGTGCGGGCCGCCATCGAGAGCCACCGCGGCCACGTCTTCGGCCACCCCGGCGACGGCTTCTGCGCGGTGTTCACCGCCCCGGCCGACGCGGTGGCGGCCGCGCTCGACGCCCAGCTGCGCCTGAGCGAGCCGGGCTGGGCCGGTGTCCCGCTCGACGTGCGCATGGCGGTGCACACCGGCGAGGCCGAGCAGCGCGAAGGCAACTACTTCGGCGCCACCGTGAACCGGGTGGCCCGCCTGCGCGACGCGGCGCACGGGGGCCAGGTCCTGGTGTCGGCCGCCACCCGGGAGCTGATGGTGGAAGCCGGCCCGCCCGACAGCGAGCTGGTGGACGTGGGCACCTGGCTGTTCGAGGGCTTCGCCCGGGCCGAGCGCGTCTACCAGCTGCGCCACCCGGGGCTGACCACCGGCTTCCCCCCGCTGCGCTCGGGCCGGCCCCACACCGGCGCGCTCCCCCGCCCCGCCACCAGCTTCGTGGGCCGCCCCGAGGAGTGCGAGCAGGTCGCCGCGCTCCTGCGCCACGGCCGGCTGGTCACCATCACCGGCGAGGGCGGGCTGGGCAAGACCCGCCTGGCGCTGGAGGTCGCCCACCGCGCCGGGCTGGCCGACTACCCGGACGGCGTGTGGTTCTGCGACGTGTCGTCGGTGCGCGACGCCGACGGCCTGGCCGAGCACCTGGCCTCCAGCATGCGGGTCACGGCCCCGGCGGGCGGCGACGCGCGACGCGCCCTGCTGGCCTCGCTGCCCGGCGCCCGCCTGCTGCTGGTGGTGGACAACTGCGAGACATTGCGGCCCGCGGTGGCCCGCCTGGTGGGCGACCTCATGGCCGCCGGCCCCGACGTGCGCGTCATCGCCACCAGCCGGGCCGCGCTGCGGGTGCACGGCGAGCAGGTGCTGCCGCTCGATCCCCTGGGCCTGCCCGGCACCGGGACGGACGAGAGCGACGCCCCTGCTCCGTCGGTGCAGCTGCTGGTCGACCGGGCACGGGCCGCGGGCGCCCGCATCGACCCCGACCAGCCCGCGCTGCGCGACATCGCCCTCCGCCTCGACGGGCTGCCGCTCGCCATCGAGCTGGCCGCCCCCCGGCTGGCCACCATGTCGCCCGCGGCGGTGGCGGCCCGCCTCGACCGGCGCTTCGACCTGCTGGCCCCGGCGCCCGCCGGGTCCCCGCCCCGCCACCGCACGCTGTGGGCGACCGTCGACTGGTCCTTCCAGCTGCTGGGGGCCGAGGCCCGCACCCTGTTCGCGGCCCTGTCGGTGTTCCGCGGCGGCTGGACGCTGGACGAGGCCGAGCGCATCGCCCCCGCGGCCGGGCTCGACGAGGCCGCCGTCGCACCGCTGATGGCCGAGCTGGTCGACCAGTCGATGGTCCGCATCGACCTGCCCTCGGACGGCTCGGCCCGCTACTACATGCTGAGCGCCATGGCCGCCTACGCGGCCGACTACCTGGCCGAGACCGGTGTGGCCGGCGCGGTGGCCGACCGCCACGCCAGCCACTTCCTGTGGCTGGCCGAGGAGGCCGTGCCCCACCGCCGCGGCCCCCGCGAGCCGGTCTGGGTGGCGGGGCTGAAGGCCGAGTGGGCCAACCTGCGCACCGCGTACGAGTGGTTCGTGGGCTCGGGCCGCATCCGCGACGCCCTGCGGCTGATGACCGCCCTGGTCGACGAGCTGCTGATGCGCGAGCGACGGGAGATCGGGCGCTGGGCCGAGCAGCTCCTGGCCCATCCGGGGGCGCAGGGCGAGCCGCTGCGGGCGGTGGCGCTGGCGCTGGCGGGGATCACCGCGGGCGTCGAGTCCCGCATCGTGGACGCCAGGCGGCTGAGCCGCGAGGCGCTGGCCGTGGCGGCCGAGCCCACCGACGGGCCCTGGTGGATCGCTCACAACACCCTGGCGTTCGTGGCCGCCGGCGAGGCCAACGAGGAGCAGAGGGACGGCCACCTCGAGGCCATGGAGGCCCACAGCCGGGCCACCGGCGACCCCTTGGCTGCCGCGCTGGCCCAGTTCGACCGGGTGCTCCTGTTCGAGATGGCGGGCCACCCGGAGCGGGGCGAGGAGGCGGCCGAGGCGCTGCTCGACCTGGTCGCCGAGCGGACCAACCCCTCCCTGCGGTCCATGGCGTTGCTGACCCACGCCAAGGTCCTCGCTCAGGACGACCCGGTCCGGGCGAGCGCGGAGCTGCACGAGGCGCTGGTGCTGGCCTCGACCGCGTCGAACACGATCGTGGCCCAGCAGGCGCTGCGGGCCCTGGAGGAGCTCAACGCCCGCTCCGGCGGTCACACCGCGGCGCTGGCCTCGCTGCGGGAGGTGGCGAGCCGCTTCGCCGACCGGGGCAACGTCGCCGAGCAGACGCTGACGGTGATCAGCATGCTCGACCCGCTGGTCGCCCTGGGGGCGTTCGAGGTGGCGGCCACCATCTGTGGGGCCGTGTCCCGGACCCCGTGGCACTCCACGGCCCGCGGCGTGCTGATCGACGCCACGGTGGCCGAGCGGCTCGACCGGGACCGCTACGTGGCGGCCCGCCGCGCCGGGGCCGCCATGACGCCGGCGGACCTCGTCGCCTACGCGTCGGCCCAGGTGAAGGAGCTGGCGGGTGGCACGGGCGAGGAGGTGCCGTCGTGATCTCCCCGACCATCGACGCCGCGGGAGCCGTCCACGAGGACGCCCACCCCTACCGCGAGCTCAGCTACCGGATGGCGCTGGCCACCGCGGCCGAGCCGGTCACGCTGCCCATCAGCTCGGACGAGGTGCGCATCATCGCCAGCAAGGGCTACCCCCTGTGGGAGCCGATCGAGGTCATGCAGCTGCGCAACCGGCGCATCACCCTCGCCTACGCCGACCTGTCGGTCCGCATGGCCGACGCCCTGGCCTACGGCGGCTACCGCCGCCAGGCCAACTGGTGCACGTTCTCCAACTGGTCCTCCAAGACCATCGGCGGCTGGATCGAGCACGACACGGAGCTCGTCGCGCCGGACGATCCGATCTGGCTGCCCGAGTGCCTGGCCGAGCGGCGGACGGAGCTGCTGCGCTGGGTCCTGAACCGGGACAACGGGGCCACCTACCGCGCCCTGGTGGCCGGCAACCGCTACGTCTTCCTCGAGATCGGCCTGGCGTTCGCCCTGTTCCTGGAGGTGTTCGACCCCCGGCGCCTCAACGGCGCCGACGAGGCGACGTGGGCCGACTACTGGCGCCGCATGGAGGGGATCCTGGCCGAGCAGGCCCGGCTCGACCCCAGCTGGATGCTGACGGAGAACCCGCCCGCGGCCGAGCTCGAGCTGGGCCTGCGCCAGTACTTCGAGGCGCTGTTCACCTTGGACCCCAAGGAGCGGGCCGAGCGGGTGCTGGCCGGGAACGTGCTCATCGGGGCCTACGAGCAGCGCCGGGTCGACGGCTACGTGGCCGCCGCTCTGGCGCTGTTCACCGGCCCCGCCATGCGGCGCCTGGTGTGCCGGCGCTTCGACCGGGCGTGGTCGTGGCGCAACTGGCCGTCGGAGGCCTACGCCGGCCTGATGTCCCGCTACATGGTGCTGAAGCTGCCGGACGAGATGCTGGTGCTCAGCCGGCCCCTGCCGGCGCCCGCGCCCGCGGGGACGCCGCTGTTCCCCGAGGACCTCCAGGCGATCACGCTCCCGCTGGCCCAGGCGCTGCTGACCCGCTACGACCTCTCCGACGGGCGGGACGAGGGCCGGCGCACCCGCAACTGGGGCTCGTACGACGATCGCATGAGCTACATCGCCAACCTGTTCCGGTCGCGCCAGCAGCACGAGCCGCTGTTCTCCAAGCCGTTCCCGCCCGACGTCGAGGCCAAGCTGCTCAAGGGCGAGCTGGCCCCGGGCGCCACCGTCGCCGTCCCTGCCGGGGACCCCGTACCGCCGGCCGAGCACTGAGGCAGAAGGGCCCGCCCGCCCTACTGCCTCAGGCTCGCGGCGGTCAGCCCCAGCCGAGCTGGTGCAGGCGCCGGTCCCCGATCCCGAAGTGGTGGGCGACCTCGTGCACCACCGTCACCTTGACCTGCTCGACGACGTCGTCCTCGCTGTCGCACATGGCGCAGATGGGCAGGCGGAAGATGGTGATGCGGTCGGGCATGGTGAGCCCACCCGATCCGTACCAGGCGCCGCGCTCGGTGAGGGGCACCCCGACGTACCGGCCCAGCAGCCGGCCGCGCGGCGTGCCGTCCTCCACCACCACGGCCACGTTGTCCATGAGCCGGCCCAGCTCGTCGGGGATGCCGTCCAGCGCCGTGCCCACCAGGTCCTCGAACCGGTCGCGCGCACCTCGATCACCGAGGGGACTCTAGAGGCTGCGCTCTGCGCAGCCGGGGCCCGAGCGGCCCGGCGCCTCGGGCGCCAAGAGCGGGCAGACGAAACGGCTCGTCGAGACGGGGCAGCCTCCCGCGGGTCCACCGCCAGGAATACTGTCTGCGGCGTTGGCCGATCAGCTGTTGGATGACCTCGACGACGCCCAGCGCCGGGCGGTGACATCGCCCGCGCGGCCGCTCGCCATCCTGGCGCCGGCGGGGTCGGGCAAGACCCGGGTGCTGACCCGCCGCATCGCCTGGCGGGTGGAGGCGGGCGATGCCGACGCCAGCCACGTGCTGGCCCTGACCTTCACCCGCAAGGCCGCGGGCGAGCTGGACGGCCGCCTGCGGGCGCTGGGCCTGCGCTCGGGGGTGGCCACCGGCACCTTCCACGGGGTGGCCTACGCCCAGCTCCGCTCCTGGTGGGCCGACCACGGCCAGGCCGCCCCGGGGCTCCTGGCCCGCAAGGCGCCGGTCCTGGCCGCCATCGTGTCGAGCTCACCGCTGAGCGTGGCCCAGCTGGCGGGCGAGATCGAGTGGGCCAAGGCCCGCCTGGTGGGGCCCGACGGCTACGCCGAAGCCACGGCTGCCGCCCGGCGCCGCCCACCCACGGCGGCCGAGCGGGTGGCCGAGCTGTACCGGGCCTACGAGGACGACAAGCGCCGGGCCCGCATGGTGGACTTCGACGACCTGCTGCGGTTGTGCGGGCACCTGGTCGAGACCGACGCAGCCTTCGCCGCGGCCCAGCGCTGGCGCTTCCAGCACCTCTTCGTGGACGAGTTCCAGGACGTGAACCCGCTCCAGCTGCGGCTGCTCGACGCCTGGCGGGGCGACCGCTACGACCTGTGCGTGGTGGGCGACCCCCACCAGGCCATCTACGGCTGGAACGGGGCCGACGCGGGCTTCCTCCAGGGCTTCCGGCGCCTGTACCCGCCGGCCGAGGTCATCTCGCTGGTGGGGAACTACCGCTCCACGCCCCAGGTCCTGGCGGCGGCCACCGACGTGCTCACCCGGGCGGGCGCGGGCGAGTCCCAGGTGACGGCCACCCGGGTGGCCGGGCCGGACGTGCGGCTCGAACGGCACCAGGACGAGCGCGCCGAGGCCCAGGCCATCGCCCGGGCGGTGCGGGACCGGCGCGGCCCCCGAGCGGCGTGGTCGTCCCAGGCGGTGCTGGTGCGCACCCACGCCCAGGTGCCGGTGATCACCGAGGCGCTGCGCCGGACGGGGGTCCCCCACCACCTCCGGGGCGCCGACACCGTGGTCGAGCGGCGGGAAGTGCGCGAGGCCCTCGACCTGCTGCGGCGCTCGGGGGGCCCGCTCACCACCTGCCTCCCCGACCTGGCGGCGCTGGCGGACGAGGCCGAGGGCGAGGCCGGGGCCGACCTCGACCTGGTGGTCCAGCTGGCGCACGACCACCTGCGCCTCGACCCGGGGGCCGGCGCCGGCGGCTTCGTGTCCTGGCTGGTGGCGACGCTCCAGGCCGAGAGCGGCGAGGCGCGGCGTGACGCCGTCACGGTGGCGACCTTCCATTCCGCCAAGGGCCTGGAGTGGCCGGTGGTGCACCTCGCCGGCCTGGAGGACGGCCTGGTGCCCATCACCCATGCCCGCACCCAGGCCCAGCGGGCCGAGGAGGCCCGCCTGCTGTACGTGGCCATGACCCGGGCCGAGGACGAGCTGCACTGCTCGTGGGCCGCCAGCCGCAGCTTCGGCGGCAAGCCGGCGGAGCGGCGGCTGACGCCCTGGCTGGCCGGGCTCGCCGAGCGCCAGCGGGCGCGGCAACGGCAACGGGCACGGGGCGGGCGACGGCGGCCCGGGGCCCGGGTGGCGCGAGCACCTGGCCGACCAGCGGGCCAGCCTGGCGGCCGCGGCGGCGGCCCGCGACCTTCCGGTCCCGTCCCCGCGCTGGCCGCGCTGCACGCGTGGCGGGACGAGAGCGCGCGGGCCGCCCGGGCCGATCCCGCGGCGCTGATCGACGACCGGCTGCTGGAGGCGATCGCCGAGCGGGTGCCGGCCACCCGGGAGGAGCTGGCGGCCGTGCCCGGTATGGGACCGTTGCTGGCGGCTCGGGTGGCGGACGGCCTGCTCGCCGCCCTCCAGCCGCACACGGCAAGCTGAGAGGGGCCGATGGACTTCATGCTCGATCAGGTGTTCACGGCCGGCGGCGACGCCCTGGCGCGCGCCTACGCCTCCCCCGAGCTGTACGACCACCTGGTGGGACTGCCCAAGCTGGGCACCCCCGAGGTGCTCGACCACCGGGTCGACGGCGACACGGTCCGCCTCCAGATCCGCTACCACTTCGTGGGCGACCTGTCCCCCGCGGTGACGGCGGTGGTGGACCCGCGCAAGCTGAGCTGGGTCGAGCACAGCGTCCACGACCTGGCGGCCCGGCGGGTCCGCTATCGCCTGGACCCGGACCACTACCCCGACCGGCTCCAGTCGTCGGGCTCGTGCACGATCGGCGACCGCACCAACGGCGGCTGCGTGCGTACGGTCACCGGCACGCTCCGGGTGAAAGCCCTGATCGTGGGCTCGGCGGTGGAGCGGGCCATCGTCTCGGGCCTGCGGGAGCACCTGGCCGAGGAGGTCGCCGTCGTCGACCGCTTCGTGGCCACTCAGGGTGGCGTGGGTTGACGCTTCGCGCCGAGAGGCGCGACAAGTGGTGCATGGGTGACCCGCTCGACTTCTACATCGACGAGGGCGGCTGGCCCTATCCCGACGACGGGGACGACGACCGGGTCACCGGCCCCGAGGACCTCCGGGCCGGCTCCGACGACGACCTGGTCGCCCTGCACGCGTTGGAGCCCCATGTGCTCGACGCCCTGACCCCGACCGAGCGCTCCGCGGTGGTGGCCCGGTTCGGCCTCGACGGCGCCGAGCCCATGACGATGGCCGAGGTGGCCGAGGTGCTGGGCCTGTCACTCGGCCGCACGCGGGTGGCGCTGACCAACGGGGTGGCGCGCCTGCGCTCGTCCCTGGGCGACTCCCAGCTCTAGGCCCCCTCGGGCGCCTCGTCGGGGCCGAACGCGGCGTCGCGCTGGCGGTACAGCTCGGCCACGCGGTCGGAGGGGACGGCCACGAACAGCCCGTCCGACTCGGCGCACAGCCGGTCGCCCGCGTGCAGCGTGCCGTGGGTGTAGGTCTTGCGCCCGGACACCTCGGTCACCCACGACTCGAAGCGCAGCTCGGTGTGGAGCGGCGTGGGGCTGCGGTAGTCGACGCTCAGCCGGGCCGTCATGCCCGGGCGGCCCGCCAGCGACTGGGTCGAGCCCAGCACCTCGTCGAACGCGGCCGCCACGTAGCCGCCGTGGACGCAGCCCGGCGGCCCCTCGTAGGCGGAGGAGAACGTGACCCGCCCGCACATCCGGTCCGCCTCCTGCCACAGCTGGATGGGCGGGGCCAGGGGGTTGGCCCGACCCAGCATGGGGCTGTGGTCGAAGAAGGCGTGGGGGTCCGCGCCCGCCAGCGTCGACTCGGCGAACCCCTCGTACAGCGACCCGCCCGGGAAGGCGTCGAGCCGCTCGGCCAGGCGCTCGAGCTCGTCCGCCACCGCCGCCAGCTCGGACGCCGGCGCGGGGCTGCCGTGCAGCCGGTCGAGGATGTGGCGCAGGGCCGCGCCCGTGCGGTGCAGCTCGGCCCGCCGCGGCGACGCGGGCGCCATCGCCAGGTCGCTCAGGAACTCGGGCCACCCCGGCGAGCCGGGACCGACGGTGGAGGCGGGCATCTCGGGTTCGGGCACCGCACCCGTCTAGCAGGGCGGCCGGCACGGCGTCACTTGGGCGGGTCGACGTCGACCCGCACGGTGTCACTTGGGCGGGTCGACGTCCACGAACAGCGGCGCGTGGTCGCTGGGCTTGGCGCCCTTGCGGGCGTTGCGGTCGATCAGCGCCCAGCGCACCCGGTCGGCCAGGTCGGACGACATCATCACCAGGTCGATGCGCATGCCCCGGTGGTTGGGGAAGTTGCCGGCCCGGTAGTCCCACCAGCTGAACAGGCCCTCGACGCCCTGGTACCGCTCGCGGAACACGTCCCGCAGCCCGTAGGCCTCCAGCTCGTCGACCGCGGCGCGCTCCTCGGGGGTGACGTGGGTGTCGCCCACGAACACCTGGGGGTTCCACAGGTCGATGTCGTCCCGCGCCACGTTGAAGTCGCCGCACAGCGCCACCGGCCGCGGCGCCGCCCCCGCCCGGTCCGCGTCGGCCGCCAGGTGGTCCCGCAGGCGGGACAGCCAGCGCAGCTTGTACCGGAACTGCTCGTGGCCCACGGCCCGCCCGTTGGGCACGTACACCGAGGACACCCGCACGCCCCCGCAGGTGGCGGTGACCAGCCGGGCCTCATCGTCGGGCGGCCCGCCGTCGGCGAAGCCGGACACGGGCTCGTCGAGCCCGACCCGGCTGAGGATGGCGACCCCGTTCCACCGGCCCTCGCCGTGATGGACGCTGTCGTAGCCGAGCCCGTGGAACTCCAGGGCGGGGAAGGCGGCGTCGCTCGACTTCGTCTCCTGGAGGCACACCACGTCGGGCTGGGCGATGTCGAGCCAGCCGGTGATCCGCTCCATGCGCTCGCCCGTGAGCGCGTTCACGTTCCAGGTGGCGATGCGCATCAGCCGCCGGCTGCCTCGCCCCGGGGCGCAGAGTCCCCCGCGTCGGCGGCCAGCGGCACCACCACGTCGTCCCCGCCTCCCCGCCGCCGGCCAGCGCTCGCTGCGGCCGGCCCCGCCTTCGCCGCCGCCTTGCGGGCGCGGGACTTGCGCGCCGGAGCTTCCGCTGCAGGCGCCGGCTCGACCTCGGCGCGCGGCCGCCGCCTTGCGACCCCTGGACCGGCGCGCCGCAGGCACCGCCGCGGGCGCAGGCTCGACCTCGGCCGGCGGCTTGCGAGCCCGGGACCGGCGCGCCGGAGGCTGCGCCGCGACCTCCGCCTCGGGCGCAGGCGCGGCCGCCGCCTTGCGAGCCCGCGACCGGCGCGCCGGAGGCTCCGCCGCGGGCGCAGGCTCCGGAGCTGGGGAGTCGCTCGGCGCCGCCGCCTTGCGAGCCCGGGACCGGCGCGCCGGAGGCTCCGCCGCGACCTCTGCCTCGGGCGCAGGCGCGGCCGCCGCCTTGCGAGCCCGGGACCGGCGCGCCGGAGGCTCCGCCGCGACCTCTGCCGCGGCGCAGGCTCGCTCGGAGCCGGGGCCGCCTTCGCCGTCCGCCTTGGCCGTCGCCTTGCGGGCGCGGGACTTGCGCGGCGGGGCCTCGGCTTCGGCGGCGGATGCGTCCGTCGTGTCGACCGACGCGGCCAGCTCCTCCGCGCTGGGCGGGGGTGCGGCCGGGACCTCCACCACGCCGGGGACGCCCAGGTCGATGCCGCGCCGCGGCGGGTCGATGGAGACCACCAGGAAGCGCCGGGTCTCGCCCACCCGCAGGATGCCCTTGGCGCTGCGCGGCGCCGGGTGGGCCAGGTTGCGCAAGGGGACGTAGGCGCGGGCCTCGCCCACCAGCACGTAGGCGCCGTGCGAGCTGAAGCGCTCGATCATGGCGTCGACCTCGCTGCCCACCGGGTGCCGGCCCACGAACTCGATGAAGGGCATGGCCTCGTTGTAGGGCTCGACCGTCCGGCCGCTCCTGTCGGCTGCTCCGTCCGGGTCGGCCGCCACCGCGGCGATGGCCTCGGCCGCGGGCACGGAGGCCTCGACCGCGGGCGCGGGCGCCTTGGCCGCCGCGGCGCGGGAGCGGCGCCGGCGCGCCGGCTTCTCGGCGGGGGCCGCGCCGTCGGGCTCGGCCGTGTCGGCGGCCTCCTGCGGCACGTCGGCGGCCTTCTGCGCCTCCTTGTCGGCCGACTTGGCCACCTTGCGGGCCTCGCTGACCGCCCGGCGGCTGGTCGGGCCCCGCACCGGGGCCCGCTCCATGAACACCCAGCCCACGTGGGGCACCGGCTTGCCGCCGATGAGCCGGCCGCGCTCGAACAGCCACGGGTACTCGCCGTGGAACTCCTGGAACGAGTCGTTGGACAGGATCGACGCCCCCGCCCGCCGGGCGATCTGCAGGACGAACGCGTCGCCCCGGCCGATGGCCCCGGCCGGCGGGGTGATCAGCTCGTTGGCGTTGACCGCGTCCTCGTAGGTCTGGCGCTCCTTGCGGTCGATGCGGTTGGGGAAGGTCGCGTCCACGACCACGGTCACGTGGTCGGGCGAGTACTCCTCCACGAACGCCTGCACGGCCTCGTCCAACTGGGCGAGGCTGGGCGTGTCACGACCCTCGGTGGCGATGTTGGATCCGTCGATGATGACGTGCTTGATCTTCATTGCGGGCTGCATTCAACCAAATGAACGGGCGACTCCAGTGGATCGTCCCCGCTACGGTGCCCGGCGATGACCACCTCGACTGCCGAGGTCACCGACCTGTTGCAACACCTCATCCGCAACGCCTGTGTCAATGACGGCACCCGCGGATCGGGAAACGAGACCCGCAGCGCGGACCTCCTCGCAGGATACTTCGAAGGCTCGGGGGTGGACATCGAGCGCTACGAGCCCGCTCCCGGGCGCACCAGCCTGGTGGCCCGCATCGAGGGCAGCCGCGCCGGCGCGCCCACCCTGCTGCTGATGGGGCACACCGACGTGGTGCCGGCCAACGCCGAGCGCTGGCGGCGCGACCCGTTCGGTGGCGAGCTCGTCGACGGGGAGGTCTGGGGCCGCGGCGCGGTCGACATGCTCAACCTGACCGCGTCCATGGCCGTCGCCACCCGGCGGCTCGCCGCCTCGGGGTTCCGGCCCGAGGGCACCCTGATCTACCTCGCCGTGGCCGACGAGGAAGCGCTGGGCACCTGGGGCGCCGACCACCTGGCCAGCCACGAGCGCGACGCGGTGGCGGCCGACTACGTCATCACCGAGTCCGGGGGCATCCCCGTTCCGGGCGGCGACGGCGCCCTGCGCCTGCCGGTGCTGGTGGGCGAGAAGGGCTCGTGCTGGTCCACGCTCCGGATCACGGGCACGCCCGGGCACGCCTCCCAGCCCTACGCCACCGACAACGCCCTGGTCACCGCGGCCCGGGTCGTGCAGCGACTGGCGGACTTCCAGCCCGAGACCCAGATCCACGACTCCTGGCGCCGGTTCCTGGGCGGGATGGGGTTCCCCGACGAGGTGACCGCCCCCCTGCTCGACCCCGCCACCTTCCTCGACGCGCTGGGCACCCTGCCCACGGCCATGGCCCGCCAGTTCCACGCCTGCACCCACACCACCATCGCCCCCACGGTGGTCCACGGCGGCACCAAGACCAACGTCATCCCCGACTGCGTGGACGTCCAGCTCGACATCCGCACGCTGCCGGGCGAGACCCTGGCCGACGTGCGGGCCCTGCTCGACGAGGCGCTGGGCGAGGAGGCCGCGCGGGTGGAGCTGGTCCAGGTCCACGACGACCCGGCCACCGAGTCGCCGGTGGACACCCCGCTGTGGGACTCGCTGTCCCGCGTCAGCCAGGCGTTCTACGCCGGCAGCCACCTGGTGCCGCTGCTCAGCGTGGGCGCCACCGACGCCCGCTTCTTCCGGCGCCTGGGCGTCCCCTCCTACGGCTTCGGGATGTTCAGCGAGAAGCTCACGTTCGAGGACTACGGCCGCATGTTCCACGGCGACGACGAGCGGGTCGACGTCGACTCGCTGCGGCTGTCGACCGAGCTGTGGGAGGCCGTGGCCCGGGACCTCCTGGCCGGCTGACGTGGCCGTCCGCGCCGTCATCTTCGACATCGGCGGGGTCATCGTGAGCAGCCCCTTCGAGTCGTTCGCCCGCTACGAGGCGGACAACGGCCTGCCCGCCGGGCTCCTGCGCCGGCTCAACGCCACCAACCCCGACGACAACGCCTGGGCCCGCCTGGAGCGCAACGAGGTCGACCTGGCCGGCTTCGCCGCGTTGTACGAGGCCGAGGCGGCCGAGGCGGGCCACACGATCGACGGGCTGGGCGTGCTGGCGCTGCTCGGGGGCGAGGTGCGGCCGGCGATGATCGAGGCGCTGCGCCGCTGCCACGGGCGGCTCAAGACCGCCATGCTCACCAACAACTTCGTCCCGGCGGGCGGGAACGGCGACGGGGGCCGGAGCGCCCTCTGGGACGGCCTGCTCGCCCACGTCGACGTGTTCGTCGAGTCCAGCCGGGTGGGGCTGCGCAAGCCCGACCCCGCCATCTACCGGCTGGTCTGCGCCGAGCTGGGCGTCGAGCCGTCCGAGGCCGTGTTCCTCGACGACCTGGGGGTCAACCTCAAGCCCGCCCGGGCCCTGGGCATGACCACCATCAAGGTGGTCGACCCGGACGAGGCGCTGGCCGAGCTGGAGGCGGTCGTCGGCTTCGCCCTGCGCTGACGAAGGTGCCATTGTGCGGACCATGCGAACGAGGGGGCCGCTGGCGGCCCTGCTGGCCGCGGCACTGCTGGTCGGGTGCGGCGACGGGGGCAGGGCCGAGCCCGACGGCGACGCCGAGGACCGCGACTCGGCCCAGGGCGACACCACCGCCCCGGACGAGGCCGGCGCCACCAGCTCCGCCTGTGACCTGCTGACCACCGACGAGGTGTCGGACCTGTTCGGCCACCCCGCCGAGGTGGTGCCGGGCGAGGGCGGGTCGGACGCGGTGGCGGCCAACTGCCTGTGGGAGGCCGAGGTGGGCGACGAGGAGTCGCCCACGCTCTACCAGCTCCAGCTGTCGGTGTTCACCGGCGGGGACCGGCTCGATCCCGGCCAGTGGGGCGGCACGCCCGAGCCGCTGGACGGGCCGGGCGAGGACGCCTTCCTGGTGCGGGGCGGCGAGCTGGGCACCACCGCGGGCTACCGCGAGGGTGACACCAGCGTGCTGCTGCACTACGGCATCCTGCTGGGCGAGGACGCGCCCGACCCGGCCGAACAGGCCGACGAGGTGGCCGGCCTGCTCGATGCCATCGAGCGGCGCCTGGCCCCGGCGGCCTGAGGGGGATCAGCCCGTCGCCTGGAGCGACTCGTACTCCTCGCCCGTGTCCTGCCAGTCCTCGAACTGGATGACGCCCATCTCGGTGAACTTGGTGCGCAGCCAGCCGTCGCCCGCGTCGAGCAGCCCCAGCTTCTTGCAGTTGGGCACGATCTTGGAGAACAGCATCTGCTGGAACATGGTCCGGCCCTGGTCCTGGAGCACGAGGGGCAGGATCTCCGCCGGCTTGATGCCCATGCGCTCCCACACCTCCTGCTGGAGGAAGCGGTCCCGCATGCGGATGGCGGCCTCGAAGGCGAACTCCTGGCGCTCGCGCAGCTCGGCGTGGCTGAGGTCGGCGTAGTACTCCTTGAGCGACAGCACGCCGAAGGCCACGTGGCGGGCCTCGTCCGACATCACGTAGCGCAGCAGCTGCTTGAGCAGCGGGTCGGGGGTCATCTGCTGCATGAAGCCGAAGGCGGCCAGGGCCAGGCCCTCGACCATGATCTGCATGCCCAGGTAGGTCATGTCCCAGCGGCTGTCGTTGATGATGTCGTCGAGCAGCAGCTTCAGGTGGGCGTTGATCGGGTAGAAGCCGTTCTGCTTCTCCTGGAGGTACTTGGCGAAGACCTCGACGTGGCGGGCCTCGTCCATGACCTGGGTCGACGCGTAGTACTTGGCGTCGATCCACGGGACGGTCTCGACGATCTTGGCCGTGCAGATCAGCGCGCCCTGCTCGCCGTGCATGAACTGGCTGAGGGTCCAGTTGTCCATCTCGATGGACAGCCGGATGAAGTCGTCCTCGGTGAAGTGCTCGAGCGGGGTGCCGGTGACGTCGGCCTGCATGTCGGCGAACTGGAGGCGCTGCGAGCGCGGCGTTCTTCTCCAGGTCGACGTCGGTCTCCCAGGGGAGGTCGGTCTCGCCGTTCCACTGGGCCCGCTTGGCCTTCTCGTAGAGCTTGTTGAGCGCCGGGCGCTCGCCCTTCTCGTAGTCCCAGGTGAAGATGGCGTCCGCGTTGTCCTGGACGGCGTGGATGGCCTCGTCCACGTCGGTGTTGCTGACCGAGAGGATGGCCTCGAGGTCGTTGATGTCGTCGCGACCGATGATCTCGGCGTTGGCGGCGTACTCGTCGAGCGCCATGCGTCCCCCTCGGGTGGGTGGCTACGTGTGGATAACGACCATTATTGACGACGATCACCTTACGGGGGAAGGCACGAAATCGTGACGTTCGTCACGACCGGGGGCGCGACGGGACGGTCACGACATCCCGCATGGCGGTGCCGTCGGGCCCGGTCCTGCGAGGCAATAGGGGCCATGTCCCGGCGCTCGAGGCCATAGCGGTCGGGGGCCGACCGCTAGTGCCTCGGGACGCGCCGCACGACCCCTATTGCCTCGGGACCCGGGTCGGTCAGACCGACAGTGCGGCGTCGAGGATGGCGTCCTGCTCCTGGACGTGGATGGTGTGCGACCCGGTGGCCGGCGAGCCCGACTCGAAGCGGCTCACCCGCAGGACGGTGTGGGTGCCGGCGAAGCGCTCGGTGAGGCGGTCCTGGGCGAAGGCCCAGGCGCCCATGTTGGCCGGCTCCTCCTGGAGCCAGACCAGCTCCCGGGCGGCCGGGTAGCGGGCCACCAGCTCGTCCAGCCGGTCGTACGGCCACGGGTAGAGCTGCTCGACCCGCACGACCGCCACCGGGGCGCCCCGCTTGTCCCGCTCGGCCAGGGCCTCCTGGCCCACCTTGCCCGAGCACAGCACGATGCGCCGCACCGCGGCCGGGTCGCCCACCCGCGGGTCGTCCAGCACCTCCTGGAACGAGCCGTGGGTCAGCTCCTCGATGGGCGAGCGGGCCGCCCGCGCCCGCAGCAGCGACTTGGGGGTGAACACCACCAGCGGCTTGCGCACGTCCCGGACCATCTGCCGCCGCAGCAGGTGGAAGTACTGGGCCGCGGTGGTGGCGTTGGCCACCTGGATGTTGTCCTCGGCGCACAGGGTGAGGAAGCGCTCGATGCGGGCCGAGCTGTGCTCCGGGCCCTGGCCCTCGTAGCCGTGGGGCAGCAGCATCACCAGGCCCGAGGTCTGGCCCCACTTGTCCTCGGCCGCCACCAGGAACTGGTCGATGATCGTGCTGGCGCCGTTGACGAAGTCGCCGAACTGGGCCTCCCAGGCCACGAACGCGTCCTTGTTGGCCACCGAGTAGCCGTACTCGAAGCCCACGGCCGCGTACTCCGACAGCAGCGAGTCGTAGATCCAGAACTTGCCCTGCTCCGAGCCGAGGTGGGCCAGCGGCGCCCACTCCCGCCCGCTGATGTGGTCGACCAGCACGGAGTGGCGCTGGCTGAACGTGCCCCGGCGGGTGTCCTGGCCCGCGAGCCGGATGTCGGTGCCCTCGAGCAGCAGCGAGCCGAAGGCCATGGCCTCGGCCGTGGCCCAGTCGACCTCGCCCTCCTCGCGCACCATCTTGTCCCGGCCCTCGAACTGCTTGGCCAGCTTGGGGTGGATGGCGAAGTCGTCGGGCCAGCCCGACATCGTGTCGTAGATGCGGTCCAGCACCGCCCGGTCGACGCCGGTGTCCACGTGCGGCAGCACGCCCACGGCGGGCGGCGGCTCCGCGGCCCGCAGGCTGGCGGGCGGGGCGGACTGGCGGGTCTCGTCCAGCGCCTGCTGGAGGCGCTTCTGGTAGTCGTCGAGGGCCTGCTCGGCCTCCTCCAGCGACAGCTGGCCCCGCTTGACCAGCGACTCGGTGAACAGCTTGCGGCACGAGCGGCGGTCGTTGATCTTGCCGTACATCACGCGGCTGCGTGTAGCTGGGGTCGTCGCCCTCGTTGTGGCCGTAGCGCCGGTAGCTCACGAGGTCGATGACGACGTCCTTGTGGAAGCGCTGGCGGTAGGCGTAGGCCAGCCGCGCCACCCGCACGCACGCCTCGGGGTCGTCGCCGTTGACGTGGAAGATGGGCGCCTGGACGATCTTGGCCGCGTCCGTGGAGTAGAAGCCCGACCGGGCGGACTCGGGCGTGGTGGTGAAGCCGATCTGGTTGTTCACCACGATGTGGATGGTGCCGCCCACCCGGTAGCCCTTGATGTCGCTCATGTTGAGCGTCTCGGCCACCACCCCCTGGCCGGCGAAGGCGGCGTCGCCGTGCATGAGGATGGGCAGCACCGAGAAGGCCTCGGGGTCGTTGATCGCGTCCTGTCGGGCCCGGACCATGCCCTCGACCACCGGGTCGACCGCCTCCAGGTGGCTGGGGTTGGCGGCCAGCTCGACGTCGATCTCGTTGCCGGCCCGGCTCTGGAACTTGCCCACCTGGCCGAGGTGGTACTTCACGTCGCCCGAGCCCTGGACCGCGGTGGGGTCGAGCGTGCCCTCGAACTCCTTGAACACCTGGTCGTAGTTCTTGCCCACGATGTTGGTGAGCACGTTGAGCCGGCCGCGGTGCGGCATGCCCATGACCGCCCCGGCCAGGCGGTCGTCGGCCGCCGCCTCGAGGATGGCGTCCAGGATGGGGATCAGGGTCTCGGAGCCCTCGATGCCGAAGCGCTTCTGGCCGATCCACTTGGTGCCCAGGAAGCGCTCGAACGCCTCGGTGGCGTTGAGCCGCTCCAGGATGTAGCGCTGGTCCTCGGGGTCGAGCTGGCCGGGCTGGCTCTCGACCTGCTCCTGGATCCAGTGCTGCTCGTCGAGGTCCTGGATGTGCATGTACTCGATGCCGATGGTGCGGCAGTAGGCGTCGCGCAGCACCCGGAGGATCTCGCTCAGCGGCATCTTGTCCCGGCCGCCCAGGCCGCCGGTGAGGAACTCGCGGTCGAGGTCCCAGATGGTGAGCCCGTAGGTGGCCGGGTCGAGCTCGGGCGCCATGTGCGGCTCTTTCCACCGCAGGGGGTCGAGGTCGGCGATGAGGTGGCCCCGCACCCGGTAGACGCGGATCAGCGTGGCCACCGCCATCTGCTTCTCGAGCATGGTTTGCTCGTGGTCGATGGGGTTGACGTCGCGGCGCCACTGGACCGCCTCGTAGGGCACGCCCAGGCTGAGGAAGATGTCGTCGTAGAAGCCGTCGGCGCCCAGCAGCAGCTCCTCGACGCGGCGCAGGAACATCCCGGACTCGGCGCCCTGGATGATGCGGTGGTCGTAGGTCGAGGAGACGGTGATGACCTTGGAGGCGCCCAGGTCGGCCAGCAGGACGGGATCGGCGCCCCGCCACTCCGCCGGGTAGTCGATGGCCCCGACGCCCACGATCGTCCCCTGGCCGGGCATGAGCCGGGGCACGGACTGCTTGGTGCCGATGGTGCCCGGGTTGGTGAGCGTGACCGTGGCGCCCGCGAAGTCGTCGACGGTGAGCTTGTTGGAGCGGGTCTTGCGGATGATCTCCTCGTAGGTGCCCCAGAAGGCCCGGAAGTCCAGCGTGTCGGCGTCGCGGATGACCGGGACCACCAGGCTGCGGCTGCCGTCGGGCTTCTCCAGGTCGACGGCCAGGCCCAGGCCCACGTGCTCGTGGCGCACGACGCGGGGCTTGCCGTCGTCGTCGCGGACGAACGTCGAGCTCATCACGGGCATGGTGCCGGCGACGGCGCGGACGATGGCGTAGCCGATGATGTGGGTGAAGCTGACCTTGCCGCCCCGGGTGCGGCCCAGGTAGCCGTTCATCACCCGGCGGTTGACCTCCAGCAGCTTGGCCGGCACGTCCCGGAAGCTGGTGGCCGTGGGGACGCCGAGGCTGGCCTCCATGTTCTCGACGATGCGGGCGGCCACGCCCCGTAGCGGCTGGCCCTCCGCTTCCCGCTTGTCCGCGGGCGCGGCCGGGGCCTTGGCGGCCGGGGTTGGGGCCGGGGCCGGCGCGGGGGTGGTCGGGGCCGCGGGCGCGGCGGCGGGCGGCGCGATCGTGCCCGCCAGGTTGCCGGCGACGGGTGTGGTCATCCCGTTGCCGGATGGCACGGGCGCGGCGGGGGTGGCAGGGGTCTGGTGGTCGGCGTCGCGGCGGTAGTCGGCGAAGAAGTCGCGCCAGGACTCGCTCACCGAGGTCGGATCGGCGAGGTACTGCTCGTACATCTCGTCGACGAGCCAGGCGTTGGGGCCTAGCGAATCGGTCGTCGACAGCTCCGGTTGCGAATCTTCAGCCACGTGCGCCGATCGTACCGGCGGAAAGCCCTGCTTCGGGCCTCTCCAGCCGTACGGCGCACTGCTTGTAGTTGGGCTCGCGGGAGATGGGGTCGAACTCGTTGAGCGTGAGGCGGTTGGCGCACGCGGCGTCGAAGTGGAAGGGGACGAACACCTCCCCCTCCCTCACGGTGCGCGTCACCCGCACCCGGATGCGGTCTACCGCCCCCCGCTCGGACACGATCCGCACCAGGTCGCCCGAATGGATGTGCAGCCGCTCGGCGTCGGCCGGGTGGACCTCGACCCAGCCCTCGGGCGCCAGCCGGTCCAGGATCTCGACACGGCCCGTCTTGGTGCGGGTGTGCCAGTGCTCGACCGTCCGGCCCGTGTTGAGCAGCAACGGGTACAGGGGCCGGGGCCGGTCGCTGATGGGCTTGGGGCTCACGCAGCGCAGTTGCGCCTTGCCGTCGGGCGTGGGGAAGCGCCAGTCGCCGTAGAGCCGGGGGGTGCCGCCGAGGGGGACCGTCGGATCGCCGCTGGGGCAGGGCCACTGGACCCCACCGGCGGCGTCGATGCGGTCGTAGGTGATGCCGCTGTAGTCGCACAGGCGCCCGGCCGACACCCGCCGCCACTCGGCGAACGCGTCGGCGGGACCCGTCCACCCCGGGAACAGCTCGTCCCGCACGCCCAGGCGCGCCGCGAGCCCCAGGACGATGTCGAAGTCGGAGCGGGCCTCCCCCGGCGGGTCGACCGCGGCCCGCACCCGCGACACCCGCCGCTCGGAGTTGGTGAACGTGCCCTCCTTCTCGCCCCAGATGGCGGCGGGGAGCACCACGTCGGCCAGGGCGGTGGTGGGCGTCTCGAACCCGTCCTGCACCACCAGCAGGTCGAGCCGGCCCAGGGCGTGCTCCAGCAGCTCGCGGTTCGGGAACGACACCACCGGGTTGGTGGCGATGATCCACAGCCCCTTGATGCGCCCGTCGATCACGCCGTTGACGATGTCGGGATAGGCACGGCCCCGCTCGGCCGGCAGCCGGTCGGGCTCGACCCCCCACAGCGCGGCCAGCTCGGCCCGGGCCGCCGCGTCGTCGTAGGCCCGGTAGCCGGGCATCGAGGCCGTGAAGCCGGCCTCGCGCGTGCCCATGGCGTTGCACTGGCCGGTGATGGAGAACGGCGAGGCCCCCGGCTTGCCGATGTTGCCGGTGAGCACGCAGAGCGTGTTGAGCAGCGTGACGGTCTCGGTCCCCTGCACCGAGTGGTTGACCCCCATGGTCCAGGCCACCAGGGCCCGCCGCGCCGTCCCCAGCGCCAGGGCGGCCCGGTGGACCTCGGCTGCGGGGACGCCGCACTCGCGCTCCACCCGGGCCAGGTCGAAGGCCTGCACGTGGTCCACCAGCTCGTCCAGGCCGTGGGCCACCCGCCGTACCCGGGCGATGTCGACCATGCCCTCGTCCAGCAGCACCTTGATGATGCCGTTGAGCAGGGTGACGTCGCTGCGTGGCCGCACCGCCAGGTGCTGGGTGGCGATCATGGCCGTCTTGGTCACCCGGGGGTCGACGACGATGACCTGGGCATCGGGGTTGTCGAGCACCCGGGGCGCGAGCAGCGGGTGGTTGTCGGCGATGTTGGCCCCCACCAGCAGGATGACGTCGGCCTCGGCGAAGTCGTCGTAGGCGCCGGGCGGGCCGTCGCTGCCGAAGCTGAGCTTGTAGCCCGACACCGCCGAGGCCATGCACAGCGTGGTGTTGCCGTCGAAGTGGCGCACGCCCATGCCCAGCCGCACCAGCTTGCCCAGGGCGTAGAACTCCTCGGTGACGAGCTGCCCGGTGGACAGCACCGCGAAGGCCTCGGGGCCATGATCGGCCACCAGGCGCCCGTAGCCGTCCGCCACCCGGCCGAGGGCCTCGCCCCAGGAGGCGCGGCGCCCGTCCACCGTCGGATGGGTGAGGCGCCCGGGCGCCGCCAGCGTGTGGTGCTCGGACAGGCCCTTGGGGCACAGCCGGCCGCGGTTCACCGGGTGGTCGGGGTCGCCGGTGACCGACACGGCCCGGCCGTCCCGCACGCCGACCAGCATCCCGCAGCCCACCGAGCAGTAGCCGCAGGTGGTGCTGACCCAGCGCTCGGGGGCCCGCGAGGCGCTGACCGGGCCGATCAGCGGGTCGGTCACGTAGCGGTACCGGTCGCCGCCGTGGTCGACGCCCAGCAGGCGGCGGAGCCGGCCGGCCATCAGTGCCGCCGCCCCGGGCGGTAGTGGGGCCCGGGCATGTTGAGCGGCACCACCGTGACGTAGAACAGGTAGCGGCCGGCCAGCTCGCCCAGGGCCACCAGCGCCAACCCCACCGCAGGGGCGCGGAACCCGGCCACCGCACCCGCGGCCACCAGCGCCCAGCGCAGGGCGGTGAGCCAGCCGAAGGGGTGGCGGTAGAGCGTGACCGTGCCCCGGGCCTCCCGCCTCGGGTCGCGGGCCAGGCGGGCCAGGTTGGCCAGCCACACCACCCCCTGGGCCGCCACCGCGGCCGCGGCCACCGCCGGGTGGCCGGTCAACAGCGGCCCGGTGGCCAGGGCGGTGAGGAAGAAGGCGGCGACGGTGAGCGGCGTGTCCCACGAGGGCCGGCCCGGCACCACGTACAGCCGGCCGCTGGCGAAGACGCCGGCGATGCCGGTCACCGCCGCCGCGGGGGCCAGGGCGGGGACCCCCACGGCGACGACCGCCAGTCCCGCGTAGGCGCCGAGCAGCGCGACCTCGCGCGACAGCCACGAGCGGCGCAGGTTGCGCAGCGCCTTCCAGGCGTGGACCGGCCGGCCGAGGTGCGCCAGCGAGCCGGCCAGGGCCACCCCGGCGATGGCGGCGGCCGCGGCCCGCTCGCCGAAGCCGGCGGCGGTGAGGCTGATCCCGAGCGCCACCTGGGTGAGCAGGGTCAGCATCACCAGCGGCCAGTGGGGGTGCTCGGGGTGGAGGTCGACGTCCGAGGCCGCCACCGTGCCCGCCAGGTCGCCGCCCGGCAGGGCGATGCGGGTGGTCGACAGCGTCAGGCCCGACGGGCGGCAGGTGGGGTGCGTCGGCGCCCGCGTGGTCGGCGGTCCAGGCGGCCACGTTCACCGGCTCGACGTCGAGCGCCCGGGTGGGGCAGGCGCCCACGCACGCGGGCTTCAGGCCCTCCTCCAGGCGGGGCAGGCACATGTCGCACTTGGTGACGATGCGCCGGTCCGGCTGGAACACCGGCACCGAGTAGGGACAGTTCCAGGTGCAGTACTGGCAGCCGATGCAGTCGTCGGCATGGTGGGCGACCACGCCGTTGTCGAGCTTGACGTAGGCATTGGTGGGGCAGCCGTTGAGGCAGGCCGGGTCGAGGCAGTGGTTGCACGACATCGACAGGTGGAAGCGCCGGGTGTGGGGATGCTCGCCCCCCTCGAACTCGCCCACCCGCCGCCAGGCCGTGCCCGGGCGGCAGGCCGTTCTGCTCGGCGCAGGCCACCTCGCACGAGTGGCAGCCCACGCACGAGTCCATGGCGAAGGTGAAGCGGTACTGCTCCCCCGCGTCGAGCGGCAGCAGCTCGGGCCGCGGGTCCGGCCGGGCAGCCGCGGCCTGCAGGCCACCGGACCGCGGACCTCGACTCCATCGGGTACGCCCGTCACGCGCGTCACCTGCCACGCCGTCCGTCCTCGACCCGGACCGGGTAGCTGGGCACCGCGACCTCGGGGTCGTCGAGGCAGATCCCGGTGCGCAGGCAGAACGACTGCTTGTAGACCGGGGACGCCACCTTGGGCACGCCGCCGCGGTCGCCCACGATCCCCCGGGCCAGCACGTGCGCACCGGAGAAGGGGTCGCGGTTGGCCAGGGCGAAGACGTCCTCGCTTCCCGACAGCCGGAACAGGGCCACCTGGGCCCCGCCCACCAGGGCCACCGCGCCCCGGCCGGGCGTGAGCCGGTCGAGCGGGCACACGCGCACCCAGGCGGCCGCCCGGGCTTCGTCTAGCAGGGCGGTGTGGTCGAGGGCTTCGGTGCTCACGGGGTCTCCTCTCCGATGGCGGCGGGCGCCAGGCGGGCCGGCCGCAGCTCCACGGGCTGGCGCTGGCCGCGCACCCGCACGTAGGCGCCCGACAGGTCGGGCTCGTCCGAGTTGACGAACGGCCGGAACCGGGCCAGGCGCACGGGGTCGGCCAGCGTGGCCTGCCACTCGCACTCGTAGGTGGCCACGTGGCGCGCCATGTCGGCGTCGAGGTCGGCGCAGATGCCGAGGCTGTCCTCCAGCACCGCCGCCTTGAGGTGGTCGAGGCCGCCCTCCAGCTTGTTGAGCCAGGTGGCGGTGCGCTCCAGCCGGTCGGCGGTGCGCACGTAGTACATGAGGAATCGGTCGATGGCGGTGATCAGGGCGTCGCTGTCGAGGTCCTCGGCCAGCAGCGCCGCGTGCTGCGGCCGCATGCCGCCGTTGCCGCCCACGTACAGGTTCCAGCCCCGCTCGGTGGCGATGACCCCGACGTCCTTGCCCTGGGCTTCGGCGCACTCCCGGGCGCAGCCCGAGACGGCCAGCTTGAGCTTGTGGGGCGAGCGCAGGCCCCGGTAGCGCAGCTCCAGGCGGATGGCCATGCCCACCGAGTCCTGCACGCCGTAGCGGCACCAGGTGTCGCCCACGCACGACTTCACCGTGCGGACCGCCTTGCCGTAGGCGTGGCCCGACTCGAAGCCCGCGTCGACCAGGCGGGCCCAGATGGCCGGGAGCTGGTCGACCCGCGCGCCGAACAGGTCGACCCGCTGGCCGCCCGTGATCTTGGTGTAGAGGTCGAAGTCGCGGGCCACCTCGCCGAGGGCGATGAGCTGGGCGGGCGTGATCTCGCCGCCCGGCACCCGGGGCACGACCGAGTAGGTGCCGTCCCGCTGGAGGTTGGCGAGGAAGTGGTCGTTGGTGTCCTGGAGCGTCGACTGCTCGCCGTCGAGGATGTAGCCCGGCGCCAGCGAGGCCAGCAGCGACGCCACCGCCGGCTTGCAGATCTCGCAGCCCGCCCCGGTGCCGAACCGGTCCACCAGCTCGGCGAACGTGCGGATGCCGGTGACCCGCACGATCTCGAACAGCTCGGCCCGGCTCTGGCCGAAGTGCTCGCACAGCCGGGTCACGACCTCCTTGCCCGCCCTGCGCCGCTCGTCGTCGACCAGCTCGGCGAGGACGGGGACGCAGCTGCCGCAGCCGGTGCCGGCGCGGGTGCAGGACTTCACGGCGGCCGCGTCCTCCAGGTCGCCGGAGACGATGGCCTCGCAGATGGTGCCCTTGGCCACGTTGAGGCAGGAGCAGATGGTGGCGCCGTCGGGCAGGTCGGCGGGCCGCAGCCCGACCGGCTCGCCCCCGGCCGCGGGCAGGATCAGGCGCTCGGGCCGGTCCGGCGCCGGCAGGCCGTTGCGGACATAGGCGAGCACCGAGTCGTAGGCGCCGGCGTCGCCCACCAGCATCCCGCCCAGGATGCGGCGCCCGTCGGCCGAGATGACCAGCTTCTTGTAGACCCCGGCCACCGGGTCGGCGTAGCTGATCTCCTCGGCGCCCTCGCTGGTGGCGAACCCGTCGCCCACGCTGGCGACGTCCACGCCCAGCAGCTTGAGCTTGGTCGAGGTGTCGGCGCCCTCGAAGGTGGCGGTCCCGCCGGCCAGGCGGTCGGCCACCACCTCGGCCTGGCGGTAGCCGGGGCTGACCAGCCCGTAGGGGCGCCCGCCGCGGTGGGCCGCCACCTCCCCGATGGCCCACACGTGAGGATCCGAGGTGGCGAGCGTGTCGTCCACCGCGACGCCGCCCCGCTCCCCCAGGGCCAGGCCCGCGGCCCGGGCCAGGTCGTCCCGGGGGCGGATCCCCGCCGCGAACAGCACGACCTCAGCCTCGACCGGCGCAGGATGGTCGTCCCCGTCCCCGAACGACAGGCCCGCCACCCGCCCGTCATGGGTGCCGAGCACCGCGGACGCGGACACGCCGGTGCGCACGTCGATGCCCAGGGCCTCGATGCGGCGGCGCAGCGCCCGACCGCCGGGGGCGTCGAGCTGCACGGCCATGAGCCGCTCCGCCAACTCGACCACGGTGACCTGCACGCCCAGGGCCCGTAGGGCACCAGCGGCCTCCAGCCCCAGCAGGCCGCCGCCGATCACGACACCCCGCTCGCACATCGTCGCCCACGACCGGATGGCGTCGACGTCGTCGAGCGTGCGGTAGACGAACACGCCCGCCAGGTCGGTGCCCGGCACCGGCGGGACGAACGGCGCGCTGCCGGTGGCGAGCACCAGGTCGTCGTAGGCGATGACCTCGCCTCCCGCCGTGGTCACGGTGCGGGCCGCCGGGTCGAGGGCTTCGGCCCGCCGGCCCAGCAGCAACTCGATCCCGTGGTCCTCGTGGAAGTCGGGTGCGCCCAGGCGCAGGGCACCCGGGTCGGCGCCCTCCAGGGCGGTGGTGAGGTGGACGCGGTCGTAGGCCGCGTGGCGCTCCTCCCCGAGCACGACGATCCGGTGCGAGCGGTGCAGCCCCCGCTCGACCGCCGCCTCCAGGAAGTGGTGGCCCACCATGCCGTTGCCCGCCACCACCAGCACGGGCCGCGCGCCGTCGTGCGTCATCGTCGGGTCGGGGGCGCTCATGCCGCTCAGGTTCCCGGACGGCTGTTTCGCGCCCGCGACACGAGGGTGAACGCCCGGGCACGGGCGGCGCACCTGGCCGCCGGTCCGCGCGATGGTCCTCTCACTGCCCGTGGCCGGCGGTGAGCCGAACTTCACGCGGCCAGGCGGTAGCCCCGGCGGAACACGGTCTCCAGCAGGTGGCCGTGGGGGCCGAGGCGGCGCCGCAGGCGGGCCACGGCCACCTCGACCGCGTGCTCGTCGGCGTCGCCGTCGCCCCACGCCACCACCAGCAGCTCGGCCTTGGACAGCACCGCGCCGGGCCGGCGGGCCAGCGCGGCCAGCAGGTCGCGCTCCCGGTCGCTGAGCAGCATGGTGGTCCCCGCCACCGTCACCAGCCGGCCCTGGAGCCGCATGGAGTCGCCGCCCAGGCGGAAGCTGACCGACCGGCGGCCCAGCGCCTCGGACAGGGCCATCACCATGGAGCCCAGGCGGGGCCGGACCGGCACCACCGGCTGACCCAGGCCGGCCTCCACCGCCGCCTCGGCGCACACCGGTCCCACGCAGGCGGCGAGCACGCCCCGGGCGAACCCGCGGCGCAGGCCCTCCAGGGCGCCGTGCGTTTCGGCGATCTCGCACAGGCTCTCGATCTGGGGCCGGGCCGTGAAGGTCACTGCGTCGACCCGGCCGTCGGCCACCGCCTGGGCCAGGCGCAGCGCCGGGGCGGTGTCATCGGGCAGCGACCAGCGGTACACCGGGATGGGCACGACGTCGGCGCCGAGCGCGGCCAGGGCGTCGGCCAGGGGCTGGGTGCGGGCCCCGTCGAGCTGCACCGCGATGCGGGACCCGGCGATCCCCGTGCGGCCCAGCTCGGCCAGGATCTCGCTGGACACGCCCGAGGGCGTGCTCCAGTCGACCCCCAGCCCGGCGGTGACCGCCGCACCGTGGGCCTTCGGGCCGCGGGCCAGCACCCGGCTGGTGGCGAGCGCGTCGATCAGCGCCTCGGCCCGGCCCAACACCTCGGCCGCCTCCACCACGCCCCGCACGCCGATGCCGGTGGACAGCACGGTGACGTCCGGCGGCCGGCCGATCAGATCGTCGAGGGCCGCGGCCAGGTCCCCGTCCACGGTCACGGGATGGGTGCGGATGGCCGGGCCGTGCAGGACCTCGGCGCCCCGCCGCTCCAGCATGGCGATCTGCTCGCCGGCCCGGCGGTCGGCCGTGACCCCGACGACGTATCCGGACAGCTCTTCCGTGGGCACCCTCGCCATGGTGGCGGGGCCGTGTTGCCCGGGTGTTTCCGGGCGGTTACCGGCCTCCTACCTGGGCCTGAAACGGGAGTGGCAAGAGTCACCGCACGCATCCACCACCAACGGACTCTACGGATGTAGACCGAACGGAAGTCAGCTTCCGGCAGGAGGCAGCCATGAGTGCGACCCTCATCCCGAGCGTGATCGACCGGCCCGCGGTCACCGCGGGTGTGCTGCGGCCCCTCCTCGGCGGCCGGGTGGTGGTGCGGACCGCCTCCGCCCTGTGGCGGGGCACGCTGCTGTCCTGCGTCAAGGACAGCGCCTGGTTGGTGGTCGACGACGAGGACGTGGTCCTGCCGCTGAACGACCTGCTCTCCGTGCAGCCCACCTGACCACCCGCGGGCCGGTCACAGCGCGTGCGCGAGGCGCACGACCTCCTGCACGAACGCCCCGGTGGCGCGCACGCGCTCGCCCCGCTTCCAGAAGTTCCCGGGTGACGGCTCGCCTCGGCAGTGGGCCAGGCCCTCCTCGACCACGGGCCGCCACTCGTCCCCGAACGTGGCCAGCGAGTAGGTCCCCGCCGCCTCCTTGCTGACGACCTCGCCGGTGGCGATCGTGCAGTGCAGCCGGGGCGCTCCGAGCGTTCCCCAGGCCACCAGCCAGCGCGAGTCCCGCCACCAGGGCACGCGCCCGGCCTGCGCGGCCGTGGCCCACGGCCCCCAGTAGGCGTCGAGGTTGGCCAGGTTCCAGTCCCGCAGCACCCCGGGCTCCGGGTCGAGCCCCAGCGTCCCCGGATCGGCCCCCCGCACCGGGATGCCCCGCTCGGCCAGCACCTTCCACATGACGGGGTTGACGTCGAACCCCTTGCCCGCCGCGAAGATCAGCCCGACGTGCGAGGCCACGGGCACGATCTTCGTGACCGGCCGCGTCAGGTCGCCGGCGACGACGTAGACCGCGTTCACGTTCCCCGGGATCGCCACCCGCCCCCGGACCAGCGCCCGCCCGGTCGCCCCGGACCACGACACGGCGTGCAACACCCGCAGCGACACGGCGTGCAACACCCGCAGCGACACCGTGTGCAACGCCCGCAGCGCCCCGTCGCCACCGGCCGGTCCAGCACCGTGACCACGTCGAGGTCGCTCCGCCCCGGCCGGTACGCCCCCAACGCCGTCGACCCGACCACGTACGCCCCCACCACCCGCCCGGGCACCACCCGGTCCGCCCACCGCAGGTAGCGCTCCACGATCCGCCCAGCCTCGGGATCCATGGGGGACGGTCTAGCCCGTCCCGATCTGCCCGCAGGCGCGGCGCGCCGGACTCCGCCTGCGCTGAGCGCAGCCGGTACGGTCGCCCGCATGAGCGCGCAGTTCATCTTCACCATGCGCAAGGTGGGCCGGTTCCACCCGCCGGACAAGGAGGTCCTGAAGGACATCTCGCTGTCGTTCTTCCCGGGCGCCAAGATCGGGGTGCTGGGGGCCAACGGCGCGGGCAAGTCGTCGCTGCTGCGGGTCATGGCCGGGGTGGACGACGGCTTCACCGGCGACGCCCGGCTGACCCCGGGCTTCACCGTGGGCATGCTGGAGCAGGAGCCGCAGCTCGATCCGGCCAAGGACGTGGCCGGCAACGTGGCCGACGGCGTGGGCCAGGTGGCTGCGCTCCTCGCCGACTACGACGAGGTCATGGCCTCCTGGGCCGATCCCGAGGCCGACTACGAGAAGCTGGGCGCCCGCCAGGCCGACCTGGAGGCGAAGATCGAGGCCGCCGGGGCGTGGGACCTGTCCCGCACCACCGAGATCGCCATGGACGCGCTGCGCCTCCCGCCGGGCGACGCCGACGTGACCACCCTGTCGGGCGGCGAGCGGCGCCGGGTGGCGCTGTGCCGGCTGCTGCTGTCGAGCCCCGACCTGCTGCTGCTGGACGAGCCCACCAACCACCTCGACGCGGAGTCGGTGGCGTGGTTGGAGCGCTTCCTGCGGGACTACGCGGGCACCGTGGTGGCCATCACCCACGACCGCTACTTCCTGGACAACGTGGCGGGCTGGATCCTGGAGCTCGACCGGGGCCGCGGCTACCCGTTCGAGGGCAACTACTCGGGCTGGCTGGAGCAGAAGCGGGCGCGCCTCGACCAGGAGGAGAAGGCCGACACGGCCCGCAAGCGCACCCTGGAGCGCGAGCTGGAGTGGGTGCGCATGGCCCCCAGGGCCCGCATGGCCAAGGGCAAGGCCCGCCTGGCCGCCTACGAGAAGCTGCAGGCGGAGGCCGAGGCGGCCGAGCGCGGCCCGGACCGGCTGCAGATCCACATCCCGCCGGGTCCCCACCTGGGCGACCAGGTCATCGTGGTCGACCGCCTGACCAAGGGCTACGGCGACCGGCTGCTGATCGACGACCTGTCGTTCTCGCTGCCCCCGGCCGGCATCGTCGGCATCATCGGCCCCAACGGCGCCGGCAAGACCACGCTGTTCCGCATGATCACGGGGGCCGAGGCCCCGGACGGGGGGACGGTGACCGTCGGCTCGTCGGTCGACCTGGCCTACGTGGACCAGTCCCGCGACGCGCTCGACCCGGACAGGACGGTCTACGAGGAGATCACCGACGGCCAGGACCTGCTCAAGGTGGGCACCCGGGAGGTCAACGGGCGGGCCTACGTGGCCTCGTTCAACTTCCGGGGCTCCGACCAGCAGAAGAAGGTGGGCGTGCTGTCCGGCGGCGAGCGCAACCGGGTGCACCTGGCCAAGATGCTGCGGCGCGGCGGGAACGTCCTGCTGCTGGACGAGCCCACCAACGACCTCGACGTGGACACGCTGCGGGCCCTGGAGGACGCGCTGGAGGCGTTCCCCGGGTGTGCGGTGGTGATCAGCCACGACCGCTGGTTCCTCGACCGGGTGGCCACCCACATCCTGGCGTTCGAGGGCGAGAGCCAGGTGCGCTGGTTCGAGGGCAACTTCAGCGAGTACGAGGCCTGGCGCCACAAGGAGCTGGGGGCGGAAGCCGACCAGCCCCACCGCATCAAGTACAAGCCGCTGGTCCGTTGAGCCCGATGGACGAAGTCGAGCTCCGCCCGCTCGGCCCGGCCGACGAGGCCGCCGCCGAGGCCCTGCTGGACGCCACGATGGCGGGCCGCCACCAGTCCCGCCTGGGCGAGAGCCACGACGTGCTCGCCCTGGACACCCTCGGCGCCTGGGACGGCGACCGTCTGGTGGCCGTGGCCAGCTGGAGTCCCCCGGACCGCGAGGGCCGCTCGGAGCTGGCCGTCCTGGCGGTGGCCGAGGACCGCCAGGGTCAGGGCATCGGCGCCCTCCTGGTGGACGCGGTGGCCATGGCGGTCACCGCGGCCGGCGCCCAGAGCCAGTGGCTGGTCACCACCAACGACAACCTCGACGCCCTCCGCCTCTACCAGCGCCACGGCTACCACCTGGCCCAGCTCCACGGGGGCGCGGTCGACCAGTCCCGCCGCCACAAGCCGACCATCCCCACCGTCGGCCGCTACGGCATCCCCCTGCGCGACGAGCTGGTCCTGGAGCGCCCCCTCACCTGACCCTCAACGTGAGGTCGAGGTCGAGGGTTGTTAGGATCCGGGCAGGAGCGCCAGGACCAGGGTGGCTTGGGCGGCGGGGTCGCCGTCGGCCGGGGTGAGGCGGAGGTCGGGGTGGACCGGGGCCTCGTAGGGGTCGTCGATGCCGGTGAAGCCCTTGATCTCGCCCGCCCGGGCCTTGGCGTAGAGGCCCTTGGGGTCGCGGGCCTCGCACACCTCCAGGGGGGTGTCCACGAACACCTCCACGAACGGCACGCCCACCGCCTCGTGGATCTCGCGGGCCCGGTCCCGGTCGGCGCGGTACGGGCTGATCACCGGGACCAGCGCCACCACACCCGCGTCGGCGAACAGGCGGGCCACCTCGCCCACCCGGCGGATGTTCTCGCTGCGGTCGGCGGCCGAGAAGCCCAGGTCGGCGTTGAGGCCATGGCGGAGGTTGTCGCCGTCGAGCAGGTACGCGGGCCGGCCCGCGGCCACCAGGGCCCGCTCCAGCTCGACCGCCACCGTGGACTTGCCCGAGCCGGACAGGCCGGTGAACCAGACCGTGGCGCCCGCGCTGGGCCGGTCGGCGCGGTCCACCGCCCCGCGATGCCAGACGACGTGGTCGGTCACTCGACCTCGGTCGGCCCGAGGATGATGCCCGCGCCCACCGTGTTGTGGCTGGACTCGTCCACCAGCACGAAGCTGCCGGTGTCCCGGTTGCGCCGGTACTCGTCGAAGAACAGCGGCACCGTGGTGCGCAGGCGCACCCGGCCGATCTCGTTGAGCGCCAGCCCCGGCGCGGCCTCGTCGCGGTGCAGGGTGTTGATGTCGAGCCGGTACTGCAGGTCCTTGATCAGGGCCCGCCCCCAGCGGGTCGTGTGCTTGACGGCCAGCTTGGCCCCGGTCCGCAGCTCGGACTCGGCCGTGAGCCAGCACACCATGGCCTCGAGGTCCTGGCCCACGTGCGGGCGGTTCCGCACCCGGCAGATCATGTCGCCGCGGGACACGTCCACGTCGTGGGCGAGCCGCACGGTCACGGCCATGGGCGAGAAGGCCTCGGCCACCGGGCCGTCGGCCGTTTCGATCGACTCGATCGTCGAGGTCAGCCCGGACGGCAGCACGACCACCTCGTCGCCCGGCTTGAGCACCCCGCCGGCCATGGTGCCGGCGTAGCCCCGGTAGTCGTGCAGGTCGTGGTTGGTCTGGTCCTGGGGCCGGATGACGTACTGCACGGGGAAGCGGGCGTCGATGAGGTTGCGGTCGCTGGCGATGTGCACCTCCTCCAGGTGGTGCAGCAGCGACGAGCCCTCGTACCACGGCATGGTGGCCGACCGCTCGACCACGTTGTCGCCGTGCAGCGCCGAGACCGGGATGAAGGTCAGGTCGTGGACGTCGAGCTTCATGGCGAAGCTGCGGAAGTCGGCCTTGAGCTCCTCGAACCGCTCCTGGGACCAGTCGACGAGGTCCATCTTGTTGACGCACACCACCAGGTGCGGGATGCCGAGCAGCGAGGCCAGGAACGCGTGGCGCCGCGACTGCTCCAGCACGCCCTTGCGGGCGTCCAGCAGCACCAGCGCCAGGTCGGCGGTGGAGGCGCCGGTGACCATGTTGCGCGTGTACTGGATGTGCCCCGGGGTGTCGGCGATGATGAACTTCCGCTTGGGGGTGGAGAAGTAGCGGTAGGCGACGTCGATGGTGATGCCCTGCTCGCGCTCGGCCCGCAGGCCGTCGGTGAGCAGCGCCAGGTCGGTGTAGGCGTCGCCCCGCTCGGCGCTGGTGCGCTCGACCGACTCGAGCTGGTCCTCGAAGATCGACTTCGAGTCGTAGAGCAGGCGGCCGATGAGGGTGGACTTGCCGTCGTCGACCGAGCCGGCGGTGGCGAAGCGCAGCAGCTCCATCAGAAGTAGCCCTCGCGCTTGCGGTCTTCCATGCCCGCCTCGCTGATCCGGTCGTCCGCCCGGGTGGCGCCCCGCTCGGTGATGCGGGTCACCGCCGTCTCCTCGATGATGGCGGCCACGGTGGCCGCGGTCGAGGCCACGGCCCCGGTGCAGGTGGCGTCGCCCACCGTGCGGAACCGCACCATGCGCTCCTCCAGCTCCTCGCCGTCGAGGCGGGTGACCCACGGCGAGTCGGCCAGCCACATGCCGTCGCGCTCGAACACCCGCCGGCTGTGGGCGAAGTAGATGGACGGCAGCTCGATGCCCTCGACCGCCACGTACTGCCAGATGTCCAGCTCGGTCCAGTTCGACAGCGGGAACACCCGGATGTGCTCGCCCTTGCGGTGACGGCCGTTGTAGACGTTCCACAGCTCGGGGCGCTGGTTCTTGGGGTCCCACTGGCCGAACTCGTCCCGGAAGCTGAACACCCGCTCCTTGGCCCGGGCCTTCTCCTCGTCGCGCCGGGCCCCGCCGAACACCGCGTCGAAGCGGTTCTCCTCGATGGCGGCCAGCAGCGGCACGGTCTGGATCCGGTTGCGGGTGGCGCGGGGACCGGTGTCCTCGACCACCAGGCCGGCGTCGATGGCGTCCTGCACGCTGGCCACCACCAGGCGCAGGCCCAGCTCGGCCACCCGGCGGTCCCGGTAGTCGATGACCTCGGGGAAGTTGTGGCCGGTGTCGATGTGCATGACGGGGAAGGGCAGCCGCGCCGGCGCGAAGGCCTTGGTGGCGAGGTGGAGCATCACCGCCGAGTCCTTGCCGCCCGAGAACAGCAGGACGGGCCGCTCGAACTCGGCGGCCACCTCCCGGATGATGTGCACGGCCTCGGCCTCGAGCGTTTCCAGGTGGGTCAGCTCGTACGAGGTGCTGGACATGAGCGCTCCAGGCTAAATCCGACCTACAAGGTAATCAATTCGGGGGATCTGGTAAGCAGACAGCATGCCGCAGGGCTCGACAAACGATCATGGGCTGGCCGTCCAACTGGCGACGAACGCCGGGCGACTTCTTGTCGACCTGCGCGCCCGTGGCGCCGCCGCGGGCCTCGATCCCAAGGCGCTGGGCCGCGAGGGCGACGCCGAGGCCCACCAGCTGCTCATGGCCGGCCTGGCCGAGGCCCGCCCGGACGACGCCGTGCTGTCGGAGGAGGGGCTGGCCGACCCCGCCCGCCTGACCGCCGAGCGGGTGTGGATCGTGGACCCGCTGGACGGCACCCGCGAGTACGGCGAGGTGCCCCGCACCGACTGGGCCGTGCACGTGGCGCTGGTCGTCGGGGGCGAGCCGGTGGCCGGCGCGGTGGCCCTGCCCGCCCGGGACCTGACGCTCGGCACCGATCCCCCACCCCCGCCGCCGCCGGCGTGGGAGGGACCGCCCCGGGTGCTGGTCAGCCGCAGCCGTCCGCCCGTGGAGGCGACCCGGGTGGCGGAGGCGCTGGGCGGCGAGCTGGTCCCGCTCGGCTCGGCGGGGGCCAAGGCCATGGCCGTGGTGCTGGGCGAGGCCGACGTCTACGCCCACAGCGGCGGCCAGTACGAGTGGGACTCCGCCGCTCCGGTGGCGGTGGCCCGGGCCGCGGGGCTGCACGTGTCCCGCCTCGACGGCTCGCCGCTGGTCTACAACCGCCCCGACCCCTACCTGCCCGACCTGCTCGTCTGCCGGCCCGAGCTGGCCGAACGGGTCATCGCCGCCGCCCGCTGAGGATTTTCCGTATCGCACGCCGGGGAGCGGTCTCTGTACGGATGGTCGCGGGGGTGCCGCAGGGCGGAAGGCGGGTCCCCCGTGATCACTTCCTTCCCGGCCCCGGGGGGCCCCTCCCTCCCCCCGGGGCTACAGGGCGTCCCAGACCATCCCGCCGGTGCTGCCGCCCCGCAGCAGGTCGAGCGGGTCGTGCTTGTCGATGTGGCCGATCAGCCCCCGGTAGATGCCGTAGCCGCACAGCCGGGCCAGCCGGTCGTCGAAGCCCGCGGCCAGGGCCCGGGGCACGCCCAGCTGCTGGTTCTCCTGCTGGCGGATGTAGCCGGCGCAGTAGTTGCAGGCGATCCCCACCCGGCGCTCGCCGGTGGTGTTGGCCCCGCCGCCGTGCCACAGGCTGCCGTGCCACACCAGCACGCTGCCCTTGGCCATCTCGGCCGGGATCGAGTCGTAGGCGCGCCCGTAGTCGGGCGAGTCCTGGACGTGGGTGCCGGGCACCAGGCGGGTGGCGCCGTTGGCCTCGGTGAAGTCGGTGAGGGCCCACATGGTGTTGCACACCACCGGCGGGTGGGGCTTGGGCAGGGGGATGAGCTGGTCGTCGGCATGGATGGGCTGGGGCGTCTCGTCGGGCCCGATGGCGATGGAGGACAGCGAGGACAGCAGGCAGCCGTCGTCCAGCACCGACTCCACCACCGGCAGCACGTTGGCATGGACCGGCACCCGGGCGAACACGTCGCCGTGCGCCAGCAGGTTGTAGATCCGCACCGTGCGGGTGCCCTCGAAGTCGTTGGTGGCGGGCCCCATGCCCAGCTCCTGCTCCCGGCGGACCAGGGTCTCGGCCAGCTCGTCCACCAGGTCCGGCTCGATGGCGTCCTCGACCACCGTGTAGCCCTGCTCCACGATGGCCGCGGTGTGGGCGGCCAGCTCGTCGGGGGTCAGCGTCCGCATGGCCGGACCGTAGCCGGGGCCGGGTCAGCCGCGGGGCTGGTCCGGCACCCGCAGCACCACCAGGTCGAGGTCGCTGGGCGGGTACGCCAGCAGCCCCAGGATGTGGTCGGCCACCCAGGCGGGGCTGTTGAACGCCCCGTCCCGGGCGAAGCCCCGGAAGCGCTCCACCGCCGGGAAGCGCTCCTCGGGCGTGGCCCGGATGGCCTCCTGCATCCCGGTGTCCACGATGCCGGGGGCGACCGCGTACGCCCGCAGGCCCGCCTCCAGCTCCTCCTCGGCCACCACCCGGGTGATCTGGTCCACCGCGGCCTTGGACCCGCAGTAGGCGGCCCAGCCCGCGTAGGGCGAGGTGGCGGCGCCGCTGGTGATGTTGACCAGCACGCCGCCGCCGTCGCGGCTGCGCACGTGGCGGGCGAAGGCGGCCGAGCCGAACAGCACGCCGAGGACGTTGACCTCGACGTTGGCCCGCAGCCCGGCAGGATCGGCCTCCCGCAGCGGAGCGATCGGCTCCAGCAGCCCCGCGTTGTTCACCCACAGGTCGATGCGGCCGAATCGCTCGACCACCGCGGCGCCGAAGCGCTCGACCGCCTCGACGTCGGTCACGTCCACCGGGGCCGTCAGCGCGTCCGCGCCCTCGGGCGCCACGGGCTCGGTGCGGGCCGCCAGACCCAGGCGCAGGCCCGCCTCGGCCCAGCGGGCGGCGAGCCCCGCCCCCAGCCCGCGGCTGGCCCCGGTGATCACGGCCACCCGCTCGGAGACATCCGACGTGCCATCTACGGTGCTGGTCATGAGCCGATTCGAGCAGGCCGTGCTGGCTGTTCTCCACTCCCTCGGCCCCGGCGACGTGGTCACCTACGGCGAAGTGGCGGCCGAGGCGGGCTTCCCGGGGGCGGCGAGGGCGGTCGGCCACCTGCTCGCCACCAGCGGCGACGATCTCCCGTGGTGGCGGGTGGTGACCACCTCGGGCCGGCTCGTCCCCGGCCACGAGGCCGAGCACGCCCGCCGCCTGCGGGCCGAGGGCGTCCCCGTGGACGGCGGATCGGTCCGGATGCGATAGCGGCGCGGGCGCTCAGCCGCCGGAGTCGGGCCGGCGCCGCTGCCGGATCCGGTCCTGCATGCGCCGGGCGGCGTCGTAGACAGCCGGGGGCGCCCACCGCGCCGCTATGTCCTGCCACTGCCGCGATCGCGCGAACTGCTCGTCGGGCCGAGCCCGGAAGAGCGTCGTGTGGGTGTAGGAGACCTCGGACGCCGGACGTCCGTTGGTGTAGTAGTACAACGCCATCGATCGCCGCGCCCGATTCTGCGGGCATGTCAACGGGTCGGGATGGCCGTGATAGGCGAAATCGGTGGTGGCGAACACCACCATCCGATTGAAGGTGGGGAGGACTCGCGCCGCACAATTCGTCATGGTCTTGTCCCAGAGCTCAAGATGACCGCCGAAGTCTTCCGGCCAATCACGGTTGAGATAGAGCAGAACGTTGAGCCGTCGATCCAGCGGAAGGCGACCGTGTCGATTGAAGTCGGCATGGACCTTCAGGAAGCCGTCGCGCCGGATCTGGTGCAGACCGCCGCCTTCGTAGTGCGGGTCCGGGATCAGGCTCGTGATGCCGGTCAGCCGTTCCAGGAAGTCCACGAACACCTGGCCGTTGAGCTCGGCGAGGAGATGGCGGGTGGCGGGACCCATGTTCTCCGTGTCGGCCAGAGCCAGCTTCAGCTCGCTGGGCGAGGCGAAGGACTGCCAGGGAACGTCCTCCGGCTCGGGATACTCCGCCAGGACGGCGTCGAGCAGCTCCTCGGGGAAGACGCCGTCGGTGACGATGTGGGGGAACGGCCGGGCGTTTTGAAAGCTCTCCGCCAGCTGATCCGCCAGCGGCAGCAAGGTCGCGCGGTCGAGCTGGAACGTCGTGCTCGTGTTCTGCATCAGGGGCTCCTCAGCTGTTCGTCAGAGCGCGAGCTGCTGCTCGTACTTCGGCGGACCCACGTACTTGTCGTAGTCCTGGTGGTCGAATCGATGCATCGCCAGCATCGAGTCGTTCCAGTCAGCGGGAAGCACCCGCTTGGCCGACAGCCCGTTGACCGGCAGTATCTGGCATTCCTTACGGTCGAGATTGAACTCGCGGATGGCCAGGAGCTCGCCGACCATGTCGTTCTGGAGGACATGGTCCTCGCCGACGATGTCGTCGAAATAGGACAGGACGCGGGGCAGGACCCTGCTCTCCGGAACATCGAAGATGCGGAGCGCGTCGACGGTCGAGCTGTAGTAGTCGAGGTCGACGGCGACGAATGCAACCGGCGCCGGGTCATGCGTGTCCACGAATGTCGGCACCGTCTCCGCGATGTCGCCGAGGACGAGAGACGCGTCGGTCAGGCGTGACCGGAGCTCGTCGACGTCCATCTCGAAGAAGCCCTCCTCCCAGGTGTAGGGAAGGTCCCGGAAGTCCGAGGTCTTCGGCAGCCCGACGGCGCGATCGAACCCGTAGACCTCGATCTTGACGCCGTAGGCGCGTGAAGCGAGGCGGGCGATCTCTTCCAGCGCCAGCAATCCGCGACCGCCTGCGACGCCGAACTCGATCACGCTGATCGCCGGGAGACCCAACCGACTGGCCAGATACGCGCCTTGTTGAACGCCGTACGCGTAGGCGGGGCGGGAAAACACGTCGAAGCGACAACGAAGGTCGAACGATCCGACCGGATACCGCTTCCAGACGGCCTGGACCGCACTCGAGGGTGTGCGTAGGAACCGGAGCAGTCGGGCGATCGTCTCGCCCGGAGGGCCGCCGTCGGTGGATGTCATCTAATCAGCTCTCCGCTCATCTGTCTGCTCGACGCGGCCGAACGACGCGCAGACGCGGGACGCGGGGAGAAGTCGAACTCTCTCGCCGCCGTTCCCGCCTGCCGCATCGGATGCCCTGTCGATGTGCCCTGTCTGTCCCGCGAGGCTACACGTTGACGGCAGCCGTGACAACTGCGGGTGGGCTGAAGCGCGCCGCTCGTAGTGCGGCCGCGCCACAGGACGATCATCGAGTGCCGTACCGACCAACGGGGATGGTCACTTCCGCCGGCGCGACGTGCTCATCGGACGGGCGGTCCGGCAGACTCCGGGGTGATGGCCGTCTCCCCCACCGACCTCGACCAGGGCAGCTTCAGCGACACGCCGCCCTGGACCCTCGACGATCCCCGGGCGCTCGTGTGGCGCCAGGGCCTGGACGAGGTGCGCGCCCGGGTCGCGGCCGAGGTGCCGGTCCTGACCCAGCCGTCGCGCTGGCCGCCGGGCCACCGGCTCGGGACCGTGACCCGCCGGCTGGGATCGGCCGTGGCCCTGTGGGCGCTGCGGGAACGGCGGGCGGGCGACTCGGTCAGCCGGGCGGGCATCTCCCGGCGGCTGCGCAAGGCGGCCGAGCGGCTGGGGCCGACCTACATCAAGCTGGGCCAGATCATCTCCTCGGGCGAGGGCATCTTCCCCGCCGAGCTGGTGGGCGAGTTCAAGCTGTGCCGGGACCGGGTGCCGGCCGAGCCGTTCCGCCTGGTGCGCGAGGTCATCGAGGCCGACCTGGGACGCCCGCTGGAGGAGGTGTTCCGCTGGGTCGACCGCACGCCGCTGGCGGCGGCGTCGATCGCCCAGGTCCACGCGGCGACGCTGCGCACGGGCGAGCCGGTGGTGGTCAAGGTCCAGCGACCGACCGTGGCCAGGCTGGTGCGCGACGACCTGCGGGTCATGGCCTGGCTGGCGCCCAAGCTCGTGGGCCGCATCCCCATCGCCGCGCTGGCCAACCCGCCGGCGCTGGTCGAGCTGTTCGCCGAGACCATCACCGAGGAGCTCGACTTCCGCCTCGAGGCCGAGAACATGCTCGACATCGCCCGCACCTTCGTGGAGCTGGGCCAGCGGGGCTACGTCATCCCCCGGCCCCATCCCACGCTGGTGACGCCGCGGGTGCTGGTCATGGAGCGGCTCGACGGCTTCCGCTTCGACGACGTGGTGGGCATGCGGGACGCGGGCGTCGACACCGCGGCCGTGGTCCGCACCGGGATGATCGGCTTCATCGAGGGCGCCATCATCCACGGGATCTTCCACGGCGACCTGCACGGCGGGAACCTGTTCGTCCTGCCCGACGGGCGCACGGCCCTGCTCGACTTCGGCATCACCGGCCGGCTGGACGAGACCAAGCGCCTGGCCTTCCTGCGCCTGCTCATGGGGGGCACGGTCAACGACATCATGGGCCAGCTGGCCTCCCTGCGGGACCTGGGCGCCCTGCCTCCCGACGCCGACCTGGCGGCGGTGGCCCGGGAGCTCAAGCTGGACGAGCCGTTCGTCGACCCGCTCACGCTGTCGGGCGAGCAGCTGGTGGGCGAGCTCCAGCAGATCGTCAAGGCGCTGCTGGGCTTCGGGGCCCGCATGCCCAAGGAGCTGATGCTGTTCGTCAAGAACATGGTGTTCATCGACGGAGCCATCGCCAACCTGGCCCCCGACCTGGACCTCTTCGACGAGGTGGCGCAGATCTCGCTGTACTTCGCCACCCAGCACGGCGACCGCATCGCCGCCGACGTCGGCATCGACCCCCGCACCATCGATCTGGACATGGCCGGGGTGAAGGCCGGCTTCGGGGTCGACGAGAGCGTCGAGCGCCTGACCCACCGCGACCTCCAGGCGCGGCGGCAGACCGTGCGCCGCCGCCTGGCCGAGACCTCGAAGCGCGCCCGCGGCAAGGCCCGGAAGCCGTGACGGCCGGCACTAGGGTCGCGGGGCGATGCGCCTGGTCGTCGCCCGCTGCACCGTCGACTACGCCGGGCGCCTGACCGCCCACCTGCCGGCCGCGGTGCGGCTGATCATGGTCAAGGCCGACGGCTGCGTGGCGGTCCACGCCGACGGCGGGGCCTACAAGCCGCTGAACTGGATGAACGCCCCCAACACGGTGACCGAGTCGGTCGACGGCGACGGGCAGCCGTGCTGGGTGGTCCGGGCGGCCAAGGGCGGCGAGACGCTGACCATCACGCTGCACGAGGTGCTGTCCGACACCAGCCACGAGCTGGGCGTCGACCCCGGCCTGTGGAAGGACGGGGTCGAGGCCCACCTCCAGGAGCTGCTGGCCGCCAACTGCGCGGCCATCGCCCCCGGGCTGCGGCTGGTGCGGCGCGAGTACCCGACCGACATCGGGCCGGTCGACCTGCTGTGCCGGGACGAGTCCGGCCAGACGGTGGCGATCGAGATCAAGCGCCGGGGCGAGATCGACGGGGTCGAGCAGCTGGCCCGCTACCTGGAGTTCCTGGAGCGGGACCCGATGCTGCGGCCGGTCCGGGGCGTGTTCGTCGCCCAGCAGATCAAGCCCCAGGCCCGGGTGCTGGCCGGGCGCCGGGACATCACCTGCGTCGAGGTCGACTACGACGCCCTGCGGGGCATCGAGCCGGACGACCTGCGGCTGTTCTGAGGTGCGCTAGCTCACCGTGACGCGGCCGGCGTCGAGGACGACGCGGCCGTCGGGTCCGACCGTCTGGAACGCGGCCTCGCCGTCGCCGGTCTCCCACATGCGCACGGTCAGTGCCTCGCCGGGGAACACCGGGCTGGAGAACCGCCCGCTCATGGACGTGAAGCGGCCGGGGTCGCCGCCGGCCAGCGCGTGCAGCAGCGCCCGGCCGGTGAACCCGTAGGTGCACAGCCCGTGGAGGATCGGCCGGTCGAACCCGGCCATGGCCGCGAACTTGGGGTCGGAGTGCAGCGGGTTGCGGTCGCCCGACAGCCGGTAGAGCAGGGCCTGGTCGGTGCGGGTGGGGTACGTGACCTCGTGGTCGGGCTCCCGCTCGGGCGCCTCGAACTTGGACGACGGCCCGCGGTCGCCGCCCCAGCCGCCCTCGCCGCGCAGGAACGCGCCCATCTGGACCGTGAACAGCGGCTGGCCGTCGTCCACCAGGGTGGCCGTGGTCTCGGCCTGGACCAGGGCGCCCGAGCCCTTGTCCCAGATGCCCACGATCTCGGTCACGGCCTCCAGCTCGCCCTCGGCCGGGATCTCCCGCGCCAGCGTGATGGCTTCCTCACCGTGGACCAGCATCACGGGGTTGAACGTGCCGATCTGGCCGAAGGCGCCCATCCCGCCCGCGCTGAGCACGACGGCCATGGTGGGCAGTGCCCGCTGCTTGACGTCCTGGCTGTTCTCCGTGGTGAACTCGAGCTCGTCCAGCGGCTCCACCGCACCCGCACCCACGCCGATGGCGTAGAGCAGGCTGTCCTTGGAGCTCCACCGGTGGCGGGCCGGCTCGGAGCGGGCGCCTACGGCGTCGGGGTTGATGGGCATGGTCCCTCCCTGTCTGGTCCGCTCAGCCTGCCACGGCGGCGGCCAGGGCTCTCGCCTCGTCTCGCTGAAGTCGCCGGAGATCTGGATCTGGTCGGCCTCGTAGCTCGGCTCGTTGATCGACGGCGCCGACCGCACCCGACCGCCGACGACGATCGCCACCCGGCCGGTGCTGCACTCGGGGCGCGGCTCTCGATAGCACTGCTGCCGCGAGGTCGTTGAACCGGTCGATGCCCGCATCGGTCAGGCGCAGCTTGACGACCCAGCCGGTGTTCTGCTCGTTCGGCCTCGAGCGCGGTCGACGGCGTCCATCCCCACCGGGGCCCCGCCGAGCGTGAGGCACTCGCCGCCCGCGGCCCCCGCCGAGGCGGCGGTGCCGGCCGGGCAGGTCGGGCCGGTCGCGGGCACGGCCGCGCTCACCGGGTAGAACCCGTCCTGCCCCACCGGGTCCGACGTCGGCGCGTCGACCGGGGCCGGGACCGGCACCGACTCGGCGACGGACGTCCCGCTGCCGCCGCTGTCGGCGGCTCCCAGCGCGGCGAGGTCCCCGGCGCTGCGCGGCAGGGGGATGTCGGCCCCCTCGGGGACGAAGGCGATGGTGTAAGCCTCCCCGTCGGAGCGGAAGCGGATCTCGTCGAAGTCGTCGGTGACGATCTCGGGCTCGCCGCCCGCGGACGCGTCGTCCCAGCGGGCCACCACCACCCGGGCGGGCTCTCCGTCGCACTCGTCCCCGTCGGACCAGGTCTCGTCGCCCACGGCCAGCTCGCCGTCCGCCAGCTCGACGTCGGTGTCTTGCAGGAACAGCCCCAACGTGGCGTTGGCGCCGGCGCCTTCGCGCGAGAACGGGTGGATGTGGACGACGCCGTCCCCGTGGGTGTGGATCCCCGCCGCGATCTCGGTCATCGCGGGGTCGGACAGCAGCTCGTCGCACACGAACACACCGAAGGCGGCGTGCCAGTGGTCCTCGTAGGCGACCGGACCGCCCGCCGCCGGCACGGACGGCGACGCCGACGACTCGTCGGCATTGTCGGCGCATCCCACGCCGGCGGCGAGCGCCATCGCACCCAGGGCCGCTCCCCAGCGTGCGAGCCTCACGGGCCGTCAGGTCTCGTCGTAGCCGCCCATGTTGGCGTTGGGGCGGGCCTGGGCCACCAGGTCGAGGACCGCGTGGCCCAGCACCTCCGGGTCGTCGTCCGGGTTCTCGATCGAGGGGCCGCGGTGCCAGCCCTCGGACACGGACAGCATCCGCCCGGTGACGTCGAACACCCGCCCGGTCACCCCCGAGGACAGCGGGCTGGCCAGCCAGCACACGATGGGGGCGATGTGCGCGGGCGAGAGCTGCTCCTTGGTCTCCTCGGGGAGCTGGCCCATGCCCAGGTCTTGGGTCATGCGGGTCAGCGCTGCGGGGGCGATGGCGTTGACAGTAACCCCGTAGCGGGCCAGCTCCTTCGCGGCGATGATCGTGAAGCTGGCGATCCCCGCCTTGGCCGCGCCGTAGTTGGTCTGGCCCACGTTGCCGTAGATGCCCGAGGGCGACGACGTGTTGATGATGCGCCCGACGACCTCGTCCCCGGCCTTGGACCGGTCCCGGAAGTGGTTGGCCGCGAAGTGCGACGGGGCGAAGGTGCCCTTGAGGTGGACCTTGATGACCGAGTCCCACTCGGCCTCGGTCATGTTGACCAGCATGCGGTCGCGCAGGATCCCCGCGTTGTTGATCAGGATGTCGAGCTTGCCGAACGCCTCGACGGCGGTCCCGACCAGCTTCTCGGCTCCCGCCCAGTCGCTGATGTCGTCGGTGTTGGCGACCGCCTGGCCGCCCAGCGGCGACGATCTCGTCGACCACCTGCTGCGCGGGCCCGGCGTCGCCACCGACCCCGTCCATGGAGCCCCCGAGGTCGTTGACCACGACGCTCGCGCCCTGCGCGGACAGCAGCAGCGCGTGCTCGCGGCCGATCCCCCGGCCCGCCCCCGTCACGATCGCGACTCGACCGTCGCAGATGCCCATCGCAGTGTCCCCTTGTGTCCTCGCGGTCTGCCGCCCGCGGGGAACGTAGCAGCGCGACACTGTGGGCAGTGAATGACGTGCATCAGTGCCCGTACTGCGAGTGCCGGTTCGTGTCTCGCAACGAGCTCGAGGACCACATCGCCGTGGACCACCCCCGGTCCGTCGAGGACGACACCGAGCAGGCCCACGGCGCAAGCGCACCACCCCGGTGACCCCGGAAGCCTCCGCGAGTGAGACGAAGCACGCGGGGTGGTTAGAACACGCCCCCGTCCGCGTGGCAGGGTAGGCCGTCGTGGACGGGAACCAAGGTAAGCCCGCGCCCCCGGGCGCGGACGCTGGGGCGCCCACCGAGACCCCGGCACCAGAGGCTCGTCCGCGCCCCGACACGGACGCCCCGAGCCCGGAGGCCCCGACACCTGCGACGGCCACCGACCGTCCCACACCGGCCGACCCGGCTCCGGAGGCCGCGCCTCCCGCCACCACGAACCCGGGAACCAACGGACCGAACGCGGCCGACCCGGCCCCCGAGACCGTCCACCCCCGGCCCAGCCGCCAGCACACCCACTCCCACCCCGGAAGCCAACGGACCGGACCCCACCGAACCGGCCCCCGAGACCTCCACCCCCGGCCCCGCCGCCAGCACACCCCCTCCCACCCCGGAACCGACGGACCGGACCCGGCCGGCCCGGCCGCCAGCACACCCGCTCCGGCCAGGGAGCCAACGGACCGGACCCCACCGAACGGGTCCCCGAGACCTCCACCCCCGGCCCCGCCGCCAGCACACTCACCCCCACCCCCGAAGCCAACGGACCGGACCCCACCGAACCCGGTCGCCCGAGACACTCCACCCCCGGCCCCGGAGCCAGCACGACTCAGTCCCACCCCAGAAGCCACGGCCCCGAGCCCGCCACCCGGCCCGGCCGCCAGCACACCCGCGCCTGGCCAGGGAGCCAACGAGCCCAGCCCCACCGGCCCGACCCCCGAGACCTCCGCCGCCAAGGATCCCGCCACGGCTGGCCAGCCGGGCGAGTCTCCGGCGCCGCGCCACCATCTCGGCCCCCGAGGCCGCCTCGCCCGTGACGGATGCCCCGGGGACCGACGGACCTGCCCCCGGCGCACCCGCCGCGCCGGGCGGGGGCTCGTCCCCGAACGGACCTTCGACGGCCACGGGCCGGAGGTCGACCGGCCGCCCGGCCACCACCAGCTTCCCCGCCCCGGGCGCCAAGGCGCCCGCCGCCGCCACCCGCGGGCCCGGAGGCCGCACCCGCGACGCGACGCCGGCGCTTGCGCCGGGCGTGGCCATGCCGGCCTACGGGGCGTCGCGGGGGGCCGAAGCGCCGATCTTCGACCTGCCCGACCAGCGCCGACCAGGCGCCCCGGCCCGGGGCGGCCGGCGGCACGCTGGTGCTCGGGGGCGCCGCGGCCGCCGAGGGGCGGACCACCGGGCCCACTCCCGGGATCGGGGGGCCGGGGCCTGCCGGGGCCCGGGTGCCCGGAGCGGACGACGACGAAGCGGGGCGGGCCGACGGGGAGGACGCCGGGGGCCAGCACTTCTCCGGGGCCGGGGCGCGCCAGTGGACGGGGCGGTGGGCGCGCCCGTCGTGGCCGGTGGTGGGCATCGCCGTCCCCATCGTCGTGGTCGTCCTGCTGCTGGTGAGCTGGGCGGTCGACACGGCCGCACTGTCCGGCCAGGTCATGCGCAACGTCGAGGTGGCGGGCCGGCCGGTCGGAGGGTTGGGCGAAGCCTCGCTGCCCGAGGTCATGACCGACATCGGCGAGGACCTGGCGGCCCGACCCGTGCGGGTCACGGCCGGGGACAAGGTGTACGAGACCACAGCCGGCGAGCTGGGCCTGTCCATCGACGCCGAGGCCACGTCCGAGGCCGCGCTGGACGCCGGCCGCAGCGACACGCTGGTCACCCGGCCGCTGCGCTGGCTCGGCTCCTTCTTCAGCCCCCGCCAGGTGGACCTGCGGTACTCGGTGATGCAGTCCCAGGTGCAGGCCAAGCTCACCGAGCTCCAGGGCGCCGACCTCACCGCCCCGCACCCGCCCACGATCCAGCTCACCGGGCTCGGCTTCGTGCCCGTCCCCGGGGTGCCGGGGAGCGGCGTCGACACCGACGACGTGGCCGATCAGCTCCCCCGGCGGGCGGCCGAGACGCCCGAGGGCACCATCGTGGTCGACACCGAGACGGTCCCGGTGCTGCCGCCCTACACCGACGCGGACGCCCAGGCCCTGGCCGACCGGGCCAACGAGATGACCGCCAACGGCCTCGCCCTCACCGCCGGGGACACCACCGTGCAGGTCGACCCGCAGACGTTGCGCTCCTGGATCGGGCCCACCACCGCCAACGGGGCACTCGACCTGGCCATCAACCCCGACGCGGTCAACGGCGCCCTGCCCGGGCTGTTCTCCAGCGTGTCGGCCGCGCCGGTGAACGCCGGCTTCGACGTCCAGAACGGCGTCCCGGTCGTGATCCCCTCCCGCCAGGGCGTGGCCTGCTGCGGCGCCAACAGCGCCGACGTGGCGTGGCAGGCGCTGCTCAACGGCCAGTCGCCCGCGGCGCTCGAGGTCCAGGTGACCGAGCCCGAGCTGACCACCGAGGAGGCCCAGGGCCTCGGCATCACCCAGCCGGTGGGCGGCAGCAACGCCTGGCGCAACGGCGCCCCCACCACGGCCGGGCCCGGCTTCACCACCTACCACGACGCCGGCCAGCCCCGGGTCACCAACATCCACCGCATCGCCGACCTGGTGCGGGGGGCGGTGATCCTGCCCGGCGAGACCTTCTCCGTCAACGGCTACGTGGGGCCGCGCACCGCCGCCAAGGGCTTCGTGCTCGCCGGGGCCATCCGCAACGGCGAGCACGAGGACGAGATCGGCGGCGGCGTCTCCCAGTTCGCCACCACCACCTTCAACGCGGCCTACTTCGCGGGGCTCGACATCCTCACCTACCAGGCGCACACCGAGTCCTTCCCCCGGTACCCACCCGGCCGGGAGGCGACCATGGGCTATCCCGTCCCCGGACCTTCGGATCCGCAACAACACGCCCTACGGGATACTGATCTGGCCGACGTACACGGCCAGCAGCCTCACGGTGACGCTGTACTCCACGCCGTGGGCCAGCGGCGAGCAGACCGGCATCTCCGAGTCGATGTCGGGGGCCTGCCGCAACGTCAGCACCACCCGCACCCGCACCTTCCCGGACGGCCACACCGAGAACGACACGTTCCGGGCCACCTACCGGCCGGGGCGCGGACAGTTCTGTTGACCCGGGCGGACGCGGTCGTCGTCGGCGCCGGCCCGGCGGGGACCGCGGCGGCCATCACCCTGGCGCGCGCCGGGCGCGAGGTCGTGATGATCGACAAGGCCCGCTTCCCCCGGGACAAGATCTGCGGCGACGGCCTCACCACCGGGGCACTGCGGCTGCTGGAGGGGTTGGGGCTGGATCCCGCGGCGGTGCCCTCCTGGCAGACGGTGGACGATGTGGTGGTGCGGGGGCCGGCCGGGCACCAGCTCACCTTCCCGCTCCCCCGCGCCCGCGGCACCTACGCGGCGGTGGCCCGGCGGACCGAGCTCGACGCCGCGCTGGTGGACCGGGCCCGGGCCGAGGGCGTCACCGTGCGGGAAGGCCACGGCTGCTCCGGCGCCGCGGAGCACGCCGACCGGGTGGTGGTGGCCGTCGACGGGCCCGACGGCCGCGACGACCTGGAGGCGCCGTACGCGGTGGCGGCCGACGGCATGTGGTCGCCGGTGCGCAAGCACCTCGGCCTGGCGACACCCGGCTACCGGGGTGAGTGGCACGCCTTCCGCCAGTACTTCTCCGGGGTGGGGCCCCGGGCGGCCGACCTGGTCGTGTGGTTCGAGCCCGACCTGCTGCCCGGCTACGCCTGGTCGTTCCCGCTGCCGGGAGGGCGGGCCAACGTCGGCTTCGGCATCCAGCGGGGTGGCAAGGTGGCCCGGGTGCAGGACATGGCCGCCATCTGGCGCGAGCTGCTCGACCGCCCGCACATCCGGGCCGTGCTGGGCGACGGGGCCGAGCCCGAGTCGCCCCACCGGGCCTGGCCCATCCCCGCCCACATCGACGAGGCGGTGCTCACCGGGCACCGCACCCTGTTCGTGGGCGACGCCGCGGCCGCCACCGACCCCCTGACCGGCGAGGGGATCGGCCAGGCGCTGCTCACCGGCATCCTCGCGGCCGAAGCGGTGCTGGGCGGGCCGGGCCCCGACACCGTGACCGCCACCTACCGGCGGCGGGCCCGGGCCGCGCTGGTGGCCGACCACCGCATGTCGGCTCTCCTGATCCGGGCGGTGCGCCACCGCAAGGGCGTCCGGGCCGGGATGCGGCTGGCAGGGGCCACGGAGTGGACCCGGCGCAACTTCGCCCGCTGGCTGTTCGAGGACTACCCCCGCGCCCTGGTGGCGACTCCCCGCCGCTGGCAGCGAGGGATGTTCACCCGCGATGGCGCTTACACCACCGAGCGAGCGGTGGGCAGTCCCGGCACCTGAACTTCGCTCCGGCGTCGCTCGGAGTTCACATTCCCGCCATTACGCGGACACCAGGCGCGCATAGCGTGGTCGTTGCGGACACAGGGCGGGTGCGGTCTTACCCCCTCCGACCGGCGCCAACGCCCCAGGATCCGTCGGTGGCCGACCGCGGCGGTACGGCCACCACAAACTGCATCCGGCGCCCCCGCCCCCCGGGGTGCGCCGGTTGCGCGTCCGGGCCTCGCGCCGGGAGAGCGGGGCGTGCCGTGGCACGATGCGGCCGTGGAGCGGGTGTCGGTCATCGGCAACAGCGGCTCCGGTAAGACCACACTGGGTCGCAAGCTGGCCGGCCTGCTCGATGTGCCGTTCACCGAGCTCGACGGCATCTTCCACCAGGCGGGGTGGACCGAGCTGCCCACCGAGCAGTTCCGTGAGCGGGTGTCGGCCGTCGTGGCCGGGGACCGGTGGGTCGTCGACGGCAACTACTCCCATGTCCGGGACCTGGTGTGGGAGCGGGCCGACACCGTGGTGTGGCTGGATCTGCCCCGCTGGCTCGTGACCACCCGGGTGCTGGGCCGCACCATCGGCCGGGGGGTGCGCCGGACCGAGCTGTGGAACGGCAACCGCGAGCAGCTCCGCAACCTGCTCAACCGCGACCCCATGGAGTCGGTCGTGCTCGCCACGTTCCGCTATCACCACGGCGGCGTCCAGCGCTTCGAGGCCCGACTGCGCGATCCGGCCTCGGCCCATCTGGACGTCGTGCGCCTGCGCTCGCCCGGCGAGGTGCGCCGGTTCCTAGACCAGATCGGCCACGCCGCCACTTGACCGGGCGGTCAAGTCCCGGTCAGCATCGTCCCATGTTGCGCACCCGCCTGACCGAGGCCCTCCAGATCGACCACCCGGTGATGCTGGCGGGGATGGGCGGCGTGTCGTACCACGCCCTGGCCACCGCGGTCAGCGCCGCCGGGGGCTTCGGCTGCCTGGGCGCGTCCACCATGGGCGACGACCAGATGCGGGACGAGATCGCCGCGGTCCGCCGAGCCACCGACCGGCCCTTCGGCGTGGACCTGCTCACCGCGCTCCCCCGCGGCCTGGAGGACAAGGTCGACGACATCATCCGTGGCGGCGCCACGGCTTTCGTCGCCGGCCTGGGCGTGCCGCGCGAGGTGGTGGACCAGTGCCACGCGGCGGGCCTGGTGGTGGTGAACATGTGCGGCAAGGTCCGCCACGCGGTCGCCGCCGTGGACGCCGGCTGCGACATCGTCGTGGCCCAGGGCACCGAGGCCGGGGGCCACACCGGGCGGATCGCCACCATGGCGCTGGTCCCCCAGGTGGTCGACGCCGTGGGCGACCGGGTCCCGGTGGTAGCGGCCGGCGGGATCGTGGACGGCCGGGGCCTGGCGGCGGCGCTCGCGCTGGGCGCCGACGGCGTGTGGGTGGGCACCCGCTTCATCGCAACCCCCGAGGCCCGCAGCGTGATCGGGTACAAGGACGTCCTGCTGCGCAGCCACGAGGACGACACGGTGGTGACCAGGGCCTACACCGGCAAGACCTGCCGGGTCATCGCCAACCGCTACACCCAGCCCTACGAGGAGGGCGAGCTCCAGGCCGAGCGCTTCCCCCAGCAGATCTTCCGCTCCATGCAGGACGGCGCCAACCACCTGGGGGGCGACGAGACCACGCCGGACGTCGACCCCGACCGGGAGTTCTTCCCCGCGGGCCAGGGCGTGGGCTCCATCGACAGCCTGGTGCCGGCGGCCGAGCTGGTGGCGCGGTTCGTGGACGAGGCCGAAGCGGTGCTGGCCAAGCTGCGGGCGTAGCCCGCGGGTTCAGGCGGCGGGGGCGGACAGCCGCTCGCGGGCCCGCTTGGACCGGTCGAGCAGCAGGGCCGGCACGACGACGCCGTTGACCGTCTTGTCGTCGTTCCCCCCGCCGGCCGCCTCGTCGCCGGACTCGGCCACCGCGGCCTGGGCCTCCTCGGCGTGGGCGGCGGCCTCCCGGCGCTCCAGCGCCGCCTCGTAGTCGCGGGAGCGGGCCAGCGCGGTGCCGTCGAGCGAGCCCACGTCGACGCCGTTGGCGAACAGCACCCGGTACCGGGTCCACTCGAAGCCGTCGATCAGGTAGACGCGGCCTTCGGTGCCCTGGGCTACGCCGGGCAGCGGGTTGAGGGTCTTCACGGTCTCGCCCCGGCGGAACTCGTGCGGGGCAACCTTGCGCGCCATGGCGTGATCCTGCCAAATCCCCGTGGTGCCGGGCTATTCCGACAGGTCCGGCTCGTGCGGCAGGCCCAGCACCCGCTCGCCGATGATGTTGCGCTGCACCTCGCCGGTCCCGCCCCCGACCGTGAGCGCGGGGGCGAACAGGAACCCGTGGGCCCACAGGTCGGCGGGCGCTCCGAGCGGTCCGGCATCGCTCAGCATCCCGGCCGCGCCGGCAAGGGCCTTGGCCATGCCGAACACGTGCTGGCCGTGCTCGTCGGCCAGCACCTTGCGGATCGACGCCTCCGGCCCGGGCGCCTGGCCCCGCACCGCCGCGCTCACCGTGCGCAGGCGGATCAGGCGCAGCACCTCGCTCTCGATGTGCAGGCGGGCGAGGCGCTGGCGCAGCACTCCGTCCGTCACCCCCCCTTGCGCCCGCACCAGCTCGATGAGGTCGGCCGCGGTCGGGCCCTGGCCCCAGAGGGCGCCGCCCGAGGACAGCGACACCCGCTCGTTGCCCAGCGTGACCTTGGCCAGCATCCAGCCGTCGCCGGGGGCGCCGACGATGCTGTCCGCGGGCAGCCGCACGTCGTCGAAGAACACCTCGTTGAAGGTGTGGGCGCCGGTCATCTCGATGATGGGCCGGATCGTGATGCCCGGGGTGTCCATGGGGCACACGAAGTAGGAGATGCCGCGATGCTTGGACACCCGGGTGTCCGTGCGGGCGATGAGGATGCCGTAGCGGGCGAACTGGGCCAGCGAGGTCCAGATCTTCTGGCCGTTGACCACCCACTCGTCGCCGTCACGCACCGCCCGGGTCGCCAGCGAGGCCAGGTCCGAGCCGGCGCCCGGCTCGCTGAACAGCTGGCACCACAGCTCCTCCCCCGACAGCAGAGGCAGGAGATGGCGGCGCTTCTGCTCCTCGCTGCCCGCCAGCACCAAGGTGGGCCCGGCCCAGCCGATGCCGATGGGGTTGACCGGGCGGCGCACGCCCGCCCGGGCCAGCTCGTCGTCGATCACGAGCTGGTGCACCGGATCGGCGCCCAGACCCCAGGGCTCGGGCCAGTGCGGCGCCACCAGGCCGGCCTCGGCCAGGTCGCGCCCGGAGGGCTGGGGATGCTCGGACAGCCAGGTCCGCACCGCCGTGCGGCGCGGGTCGTCGTCGGGCGGCAGCTCGAAATCCACGGCCGAGAACCTAGTGGCGTGGCACATTTCACCCCCGGCGGAAAGGCCGCTACCCTCCGGCGGCGGTCGCCCAACCCCGAGGAGCACCGATGCCGGGCTGGAACTTCGCCGACGTCTGGGAGGTCATCGCCGAGCAACTCCCGGACGCCCAGGCCCTCGTCCACGGCGACCGGCGCTACACCTGGGCCGCGCTCGACCGGCGCGCCAACGGCGTCGCCGCCGCGCTGGTCCACGGGGGTGCGGTCGAGCAGGACAAGGTGGCCCAGTACCTCTACAACGGGCCCGAGTACCTGGAGTCGATGTTCGCCGCCTTCAAGGCGGGGCTCGTCCCCATCAACACCAACTACCGCTACCAGGACGACGAGCTCGTCTACCTGTGGGACAACGCCGACTGCGTGGCGGTCGTGTTCCACGGGACCTTCGCGCCCACCATCGAGCGCATCCGCGACCGGGTGCCCCGCGTCGTCACCTGGCTGTGGGTGAACGACGGGGACGGGCTGTGCCCGGAGTGGGCCACCCCGTACGAGGAGGCCGCCGAGAGCCACGGCGACGAGCGCGTGGAGCCGCGCGTGGGGCCGCAGCGGCGACCAGCTGGTGATGACCTACACGGGCGGGACCACCGGCATGCCCAAGGGCGTGATGTGGCGCCAGGACGATCTGTTCCGCGCCCTCGTGCCGCAGTTGAACCCGATCTACAAGGACGCGGTGGCCGACCCCGCCACGGTGCGGGACCAGGTCAAGGCGCCGGGGCCGGTGGGCATGGCCGCCTGCCCGCTCATGCACGGCACGGGCCTCTACACGCAGCTCATCATCCTGTCGCTGGGGGGCAGCAGCGTCACCCTCACCTCGCGCCGGCTCGACATCGAGGAGATGTTCGACACCATCGAGCGCGAGCGGGTCAACCAGATCGCCATCGTGGGCGACACGTTCGGCAAGCCCATGGTGCAGGCGCTGGACGCCAACCCCGGCCGCTGGGACCTGGCGAGCCTGTTCCTGGTGGCCTCGTCGGGCGTGATGTGGAGCGAGCCGGTCAAGCAGGCGCTGCTCCAGCCACCACCCCAACCTCATCCTGATCGACGCGTTCTCCTCGTCGGAGGCGGTGGGCATGGGCCAGTCCGTGTCGTCGGGCTCCACCGCCAGCGGCACCGCCCGGTTCCAGCTGGGCGAGAACACCATCGTCATCACCGACGACGGCCGGCGGGTCGAGCCCGGCTCGGGCGAGATCGGGCGGGTCGCCGTCGGCGGCCCCCAGCCGATGGGGTACTACAAGGACCCCGACAAGACGAAGGCGACGTTCATCGAGTTCGAGGGGAAGCGCTATTCCTGCCCCGGCGACTACGCCATGGTGGAGGCGGACGGCAGCCTGACCCTGCTGGGCCGGGGCTCGGTCGTCATCAACACCGGCGGCGAGAAGGTCTTCCCCGAGGAGGTCGAGGAGGTCCTCAAGACCCACCCGGGCGTGCGCGACGCCGTGGCCGTGGGCGTGCCCGACGACCAGTTCGGCGAGGTGGTGGCGGCCGTGGTCGAACCGGCCGGCGGCGAGCCCGTCCGGGCCGAGGAGCTGATCGCACACGTGCGGACCAAGCTCGCCAACTACAAGGCGCCCAAGTACGTGTTCCGCGTGGACACCATCGGCCGGGCCCCCAACGGCAAGGTCGACTACAAGCGGCTCAAGGCCTACGCCGCCAACGCCCGGGCCGGAGGCTGACGCGCCACCACGGTTGGCTCGACGGCCTCCCATGATGTGACCACCAGGTGAACGGGCGGATACCGTTCGTCCGTGTCCGAGCCTCCTCTCGAGCTGCGGCGGCGGTTCCACCAGCAGCTGGACGACATCGACGCCAAGGTCATGCGGCTGTTCGCGCTCGTCACCGAGAGCGTGGCCGCGGCCACCGACAGCCTGCTGGCGGGCGACACCGAGGCGGCGCGGCAGATCACCGAGCAGGACTGCCTCGTCGACCAGCTCGAGGCCGAGCTCGAAGAGATCACCGAGCACGAGCTGCTGACGCAGACGCCGATGGCCGGCGACATGCGCTTCCTGGTCTCGGTGCTGCGGGTCGTGCCCGAGCTGGAGCGCAGCGGCGACCTGGCCGAGCACATCGCCCAGCGGGCGGCGGCCGGTCTGGCCCTGCGCCTGACGCCCGTCGTGCGCGGCCACCTGGAGCAGATGGGCGGCATCTGCTCCACCATGTGGCGGCGGTCCGCCGACGCCTGGGCGGAGCGGGACGACAGCGCCCACGCCGACCTCGACTCGGCCGACGACCAGCTCGACCTGCTCCAGGACCGCCTGGTCGAGCGAGCTGGAGAAGGCGGAGGTCAGCCTGCCCGACGCGCTGCAGACCATGCTCCTCGCCCGCTTCTACGAGCGCCTCGGCGATCACGCCGTGCACATCGCCGAGCGCATCCGCTACATGGCCGGCCGGGGTTGATGCCGGTGAGGTTCCGCCTCGTCCCCAGCGACGACGCCTTCTTCGACCTGTTCAACGACTCGGCCGCCAACGTGGCCGAGTGCGCCCGGCGCGTGCGCGACATGCTGCAGGACCCCACCAACCCCGAGGCGCACGACCAGGTGAAGGAGTGCGAGCGCCGCGGCGACGAGCTGGTCCACACCATCCTCAGCCGGCTCAACAGCACGTTCGTGACGCCCTTCGACCGGGAGGACATCCACGCCCTGGCCGAGGAGCTCGACGACGTGGTCGACGACATGCTCGAGGTGTCCCATCGCATGCAGATCACCGGGATCACCACCGCGCTCCCCGAGCTCAAGGAGCAGGCCGACCTCGTGGTCCAGTGTGCGGACGAGACCCAGCAGCTCATGGCGCAGCTGGAGTCGATGAAGGGCGTGCAGCCCCACCTGCACGCCATCGACCGGCTGGAGAGCGAGGGCGACGCCGTGCACCGGCGCATCCTGGCCCGCCTCTTCGGCGGCGAGTTCGAGGCGCTCGAGGTCCTGAGGTGGAAGGACGTCATCGAGTCGATGGAGGCGGCCCTGAACACCCTCGAGGACATCTCGGACGTCGTCGAATCGATCGTGTTGAAGCACGCCTGACCCGCCGCCCCACCGTCCACCTCTCCCCGCATGGACTTCGCCCTCATCTTCGTGATCGTCGTCGCGCTCGGCTTCGACTACGTCAACGGCTTCCACGACGCCGCCAACTCCATCGCCACCGTGGTGTCCACCCGCGTGCTGTCGCCCCGGGTAGCGGTGGCCTGGGCGGCGTTCTTCAACTTCGCCGCCTTCCTCGTGTTCGGGACCGCGGTGGCCTCGACCATCGCCAACGACGTGGTCGTACAGAGCGTGCTGTCGATAGGCGTCATCTTCGCCGGCCTGGTCGGCGCCATCGCCTGGGACCTGATCACCTTCTGGCTGGGCCTGCCGACCAGCTCGTCGCACGCCCTGGTGGGCGGCATCGCCGGGGCCGCGGTGGCCAAGGCCGGGTTCGGCGTGCTGATCACCGAGGGCCTGCAGAAGATCGGCGTGTTCATCGTGCTGTCCCCGCTGATCGGGCTGGCCATGGCCCTGCTCATCACGCTGGGCATCTTCTGGGTGTTCCACCGCAACCGGGACATCGCGCGGCTCCACCGGGGCTTCCGTCACGGCCAGCTGTTCTCGGCCGCCGCGTTCAGCCTCGGCCACGGGGCCAACGACGCCCAGAAGACCATGGGCGTGATCCTGGCCCTGCTCGTCGCCAGCGGGCACCTGGCCCCCGGGTCCGAAACTCCGCTGTGGGTGGTGCTGTGCGCCCACACCGCCATCGCCCTCGGCACGCTCACGGGGGGCTGGCGCATCGTGAAGACGATGGGGTCCAAGATCACCCGGCTCCAGCCGGTCGGGGGCGTGGCGGCGGAGTCGGCCGCGGCCATCACTCTGTTCGCCACCTCCGCCGCCGGCATCCCCGTGTCCACCACCCACACCATCACCGGCGGCATCGTCGGCATCGGCGCCGCCCGCCGGCTCTCCGCGGTGCGCTGGGGCGTGGCCGGCCGGGTGGTGTGGGCCTGGGTCCTGACCATCCCCGGCGCGTTCGCCGTCGCCTGGGTCACCTTCCAGGTCGTCGACCTGCTGTCATGAGGGCCTGATGGACCGCCGCGCCGCCTTCTTCCTCGTCGCCGCGCTCGTCTCGGCGCTCCTGGTCCCGGTGTCCGACGGGTTCGCCTGGGTGGCCGCCACCGTGTCCGGCGTATACCTCGTCCTTGCCCTGGGATCGTGGCTGGACGCCCGGTCCCATCGGCGCCTGTAGACGATTCGGAGCCCCCGCGACCTCGCCTCTAATCTCCGCGGCATGACTGAGCTCGGCTTCGACGGCAAGGTTGCGATCATCACCGGCGCAGGCGGCGGCCTGGGCCGCTCGCATGCGCTCGACCTGGCGCGGCGGGGGGCCCTGGTGGTCGTGAACGACCTCGGCGGCTCCGTCGACGGCACCGGCAGCGGCACCACCGCGGCGCAGGCCGTGGTGGACGAGATCGCCGCGGCGGGCGGCGAGGCCGTGGCCAACTACGACTCCGTGGCCACCCCCGAGGGCGGCCGGGCCATCGTCCAGACCGCGCTCGACGCCTGGGGCCGGGTCGACATCATCATCAACAACGCCGGCATCCTGCGCGACGCCTCGTTCAAGAACATGGACGCCGACAAGGTCGACCCGGTGCTCGACGTGCACCTGCGGGGCGCCTTCAACGTCACCCAGCCGGCGTGGGACACCATGCGCGAGCAGGGCTACGGCCGCATCGTCAACACCGCCTCCGGCGCCGGCGTGTTCGGCAACTTCGGCCAGACCAACTACGGCGCCGCCAAGATGGGCCTGGTCGGGCTGACCCGGGTGCTGGCGGTCGAGGGCGCCAAGTCCAACATCAAGGCCAACGCCATCGCCCCGGTGGCCAAGACCCGCATGACCGAGGACATCCTGGGGCCCGTGGCCGACAAGCTCCTGCCGGAGATGGTCACCCCGGTGGTGGCCTTCCTGGCGCACGAGACGTGCCCGGTGTCGGGCGAGGTCTACTCGGTGGGCGGCGGCCGGGTGGCCCGGGTGTTCGTCGGCGTGACCCCGGGCATCACCGACACGGCCCTCACGGCCGAGACCGTGAGGGACCGTTTCGACGAGATCCGGGACGAGGAGGGCTACGAGGTGCCCGGCAACCTCAACGAGGAGCTGATGCTGGCCCTCAAGGCCCTGGGCTGATCGGGCCCACGGCGCTGTCGATGGCGATCGGCGCACGCTTCATCTCCCGACCCTCGGCGTCATAGCTGATCACCGTGAACTCGGTGGCGCCCTCGATGGGCACGAAGCCCACGAACGCCCTGAACGAGTGATCCTCGAGCGTCACCGCGGTCATCTCCAGCTCGTCGGCGGGATGGGAGCCGGTCTCGACCGTGACCCGGGCCACCCCGTCGTCGACGGCCCCGAACACCGCTCGCTCCGCCTGGCCGTACTGCATCAGGCGCCCACGGTGAGGGCGCCCGGCCCAGCGTCCGCGTCCCAATCGACAGACATGTGTTCGCCGTCGATGTCCAGGTCCACCCACGGCGAACCGCTGTCCGTCGACCCCGCGCTCAATGCCCAGGGAGTTCCCGCCCGATCGCCCGTGGCGATCTCCGCCGCCGGGTCGATCGCCACCGCGGTGTCGGCGTCGTCGTCGTCCGGGACCACCGTCGCCGCCACATGGTGCTGGAGGCCGTAGTCGCTGAGCAGGCGGTCGATCTCGCCGCCCTCGGCCGGGCGCAGCTCACGTGCGGTCCGTAGGATCTCGTCCTGCGGCACGCCTCGGGCGACGACTGTGATCAGCATGCCCTGCGCCGGCTCGAACCACTGGACGAAGCCCTCCTCCGCGCCGCCCTCCGCGGGGTACCTGCCGATCACGGCCGGCCGCCCGTTCACCTCCCCGCCGGGGGCTTCGGTCACCCACAGCCGAGCGAGGTCGACGTCAGAGGCGTCACCCGGCCGCACGGTCACCACCACCAACCGAGATTGGTCCGTGGCGCCCTCCGGGAGGTATTGGAGCAGGAGCGCGTCCTCGGCCACCAGGTTGGGAGCGGAGCGGAGGCCGAGCGTGTCGCTCGCCCGCCCCTGGCCGATCACGGCGAAGCCCGGCGGCAGGGTGGCGGGGTCGAGGCTGGGCTCGGCGCCCGCGCTCCCGGCGGCCAGGAGCAGCTGCTCCCGGGACAGCCGCTCACCCACCAAGTAGTAGGTGGCCTCCCCGGCGCCCCAGACGACCGCCTCCACCTCGCCCTGGGTCTCCGCCCGGCCCGGCTGACCGGCGACCGTGACCGGGTCTCCGCTGTCGGATTCCGGCTGCCACGGGCGGTCGATCCGGGCCACCGTGATCGTCGCCTCCGCCCACGGGTCCGCCTCGGCCGGCAGGCCGTAGACCACCACCTGGCCGTCCGTGGGCGGCGTCGTCTCGGAGAACTGCCTGAGGCTGTCCGTGGTCGCCGCCAGGTACGGCTCGAAGCCGTCGGGCAGCCACCGGGGCACCAGGTATGACGGCCTGCCGTTGGACACCGCGGGCGGGTCCTCGTCCTGCCGGGCCAGAGCCGAGCCGGCGAGGGCGGCGACCAGGACGAGTGCGGCCGCCACCAGCAGCCAGCCGCGGCTCGGCCTCCGGCCGCCGGCGCCGCCCCGTCCGGACAGGTGGACGAGGTCGAAGTCGGCAGGCGGTTCGTCACCCGCGGTCGGGTCCCCGTCATCGCCGACCGGGTGGAGCCGCGTCGGCGCGGGGTCGGCGGTGGCCGTCGCCACCGCGGCCATCAGGGCGGCGCCGGCGGCGCGGCCCCGGCGGTCCAGCGCGGCCAGGGCCGCGATCTCCTGGTCGCTCATGGGGTCGAGGTCCTCGTGGTCGGTGCTCATCGCTCGGCTCCGTCCTGTGCGTCCACCAGCCCGAGGGCATGGGCGAGGCGCAGGCGCCCCCGGTGGAGATGGGCTTTCACGGTGCCTTCCGCGAGCCGAGCACGACGGCGACGTCGGCGACGGGCAGGTCCTCCAGGTAGAACAGCGCCACGGCCTGGGCCTGGCGCTCGGGCAGCTTGCGGACCTCCCGCCAGAAGCGGTCGTCCTCGATCTCCAGCTCCACGTCCGGCGCGCGCCGGCCCACCCAGCGGCCATAGGCGCGGCGCTCGCGGCCCGGCGCGCCGCCCGCGGCCGGCGGCCCGGTTGGCCACCACCCGCCGGGCCCACGCACCGGGCCGGTCGTAGCCGCTGACGTCGGCCCACCGCTGCCAGGCGGCCTCCAGGGCCTCCTGGGCGAGGTCCTCGGCGGTGCCCCGGTCGCCGGTCAGCGACCAGGCGAAGGCCACGAGAGGCCGGCGCTCACGGCGGGCGAAGGCGTCGAAGTCTGCTGACGTGGGACTCCCGTGCGCCACCGCCGTCTCCCCGGCTGCGGGCGGCCCCAGAGCCGCCCTTGCTGCTGCGTCCATGGCGTCCACTCGCCGCAGCGAGGCCGCAGGTTTACACGGCGGGCGGGAGCCCGGCCAGGAGCGCACGCAGCATGCGCCGGAGCACCGCCTGGGCCTCCTCGACGGAGTCGCCGGCGTCGCTGCGCAGGCTGTCCCATGTGCCCCACGACGACGTCGCCGCCAGCGCGTCCAGCAGCTCGCGGCGCTCGCCCGCCGGGAGGCAGTTCAGCTCGGGGCCGAAGGTGACCTCGACGTCGCAGCGCAGGAACACGCTGCCCTGGGCCACGGCGCCCTGGATCTCGGGGGCGAAGGGGCCGTGCACCGCGGCGGCCCGCCGGAACGGGGTGATGGCTTCGAGCAGCGCGGCGCGGTAGCGGGCGAAGGCGTCGATGCGGGCGTCGAGCGCCAGCGTCGGGATCCACCGCCACCATCAGCAGCGACAGCCGCTCGACCACCCGCTGGACCACCGCGCTGTGCAGGGACGGCAGGTCGTCGAAGTGCTGGAACACCGAGCGCACCGACACGCCGGCCCGGGCCGCGATGCGGGGGCCGTGGGGCGCACGTCGCCCGCCTCCACCAATGCGATGCTGGCGTCGACTATGGCGTCGCGGGTGCGGGCGGCCCGAGCCGCCCGGCCGTCGGTCGGCAGTGTGGCCTCGGACACGGGAACCGAAGGTTAGTCCCCGTTCACTCACATCAGGCGCCCGTAGGCACCGTCCCCTCAGGCGCCCGTAGGCGCCACCGGCGATCCGTGGTGCAGGACCATCCGCCAATCGCCGTCGATGAGGCGGAACAGGTTGACCGCGGCGACCGTGGCGCCCACGTTCTCGCCGATCAGGTTCTCGTCGACCGTGACCCAGGCGACCTCGCCGGAAAGGTGGACGCGTTCGTCGGTCAGGATGACCTGGAGGTGCTGCGGTCCGCCGAACAGGGCGAACCACGAGCCCGCCACCGCACCCCAGCCGTGCAGCGTCTTCCAGCCCGGATGGGTGCATACGACGTCGTCGGCGTGGTGCCACACGTCGGACATGGCGTCGAGGTCACGGCCCTCGAATGCCTCGTAGTAGGCCCGGTTGGCGGACCGCACGGCCTCGACGGTGGTGTCCGGCATCGGCCGCCGACCCTACCGGCGGCCGGTGGCGGTTTGTGTGGTCGAGCCGAACCGCTGCCAGCATGGGCGGATGCCCTGGGTCTCCCCCTCTCCCGTCCCGCCCCCGGGGTCGGCGCGCCTGGTGCCGTCGTCCGGCGGGGTCACCGTCGCGCTCCACGACCTGGGCGGCGAGGGCGTCCCGGTGCTGTTCTGCCACCCGACCGGGTTCCTCGGCATGACCTGGGCGCCGATGGCGGCCGCGCTCGCCGATGCGGCCCACGCCTGGGCGCTCGACTTCCGGGGCCACGGGGACAGCACGTCGCCCGCCTCCATGGACTTCGGCTGGGAGGGCATGGCCGACGACGTGCTGGCGGTGGTGGACGAGCTCGGCGTGCCCGCCGGGCGCCTGGTGGGCGCGGGGCACTCCATGGGCGGGACCGCCCTGCTCATGGCCGAGCTCCGGCGCCCGGGCACGTTCGCCCGGCTGTGGCTGTACGAGCCGATCGTGTCGCCCGTGCGGGCCTCGGAGGGACCGCGGGTCAACTTCATGGCCGAGGCGGCCCGGCGCCGCCGCCCCTGGTTCCCCGACCGGGACGCGGCGTACGCCAACTTCGCGGCCAAGCCCCCGCTGGACTCGCTGGACCCGGCCGCGCTGGCCGCCTATGTCGCCTACGGCCTGCGGGACCAGCCCGACGGCGACGCCGTGGAGCTGAAGTGCCCGCCCGAGGTGGAGGCCCGGGTGTTCGAAGGCGGCTTCGGGCAGGACACGTTCGTCCGCGTCGGCGAGGTGCGCTGCCCCGTCACCGTGGCCATCGGCGCCGAGGGCCCCGGCCCGGCCGCCTTCGGGCTGCCGCTGGTCGAGGCGCTCCCCCACGGCCGGCTCGACCGCTTCGGTGATCTCAGCCACTTCGGCCCCATGGAGGACCCCGCCGCCATGGCCGACAGCACTCCGGGCCGACCTGGCCTGAGCGGGCCGGGGGTCCCCCGTCGCTGTCATACCCCGGGTTTACGCTCGGTCCATGGCGTTCACGCTGCCTGCCTCGCTCAGCCCCTCGAAGGTGGCGTCGTTCACCGACTGCGCGCTGTCGTTCCGCTTCTCGGTCATCGACCGGCTGCCCGAGCCGCCGTCGGTGGCGGCCACCAAGGGCACCCTCGTCCACGCCGCCCTCGAGCGGCTGTTCGTGCTGCCCCCGGCCGAGCGCACCCCGGCGGCCGCCCGGGCGGGCCTGGACGAGGCGGCCGCCGCCCTGCGCGACCACCCCGAGTACGCCGGCCTGGGCCTGTCCGGCGACGAGGAGGCCGCGTTCCACGCCGACGCCGCGTCCCTGGTCGACGCCTACTTCCGCCTGGAGGACCCGCGCCGGGTGCGGGCCATCGGCCTGGAGCTGGGGGTCGAGGCCGAGCTCGACGGCATCCGCCTGCGGGGCATCATCGACCGCCTCGAGCTCGACGACGACGGCGAGCTGGTGGTGACCGACTACAAGACCGGGGCGCCGCCCTCCACCGAGCACGAGCGCAAGCGGCTGGCCGGCGTGCACATCTACTCGCTGCTGTGCGAGCAGATGCTCGGGCGCCGGCCCCGCCGGGTCCAGCTCCTGTACCTGCGCACCCCGCTGGCCATCGCCACCGAGCCGAGCGACCGCACCACCCGGGGCACGCGCCGCACGCTGGGCGCACTGTGGCAAGCGGTCGAGCGGGCCTGCGACCGCGAGGACTTCCGGCCCCAGTCGTCCCGCCTGTGCGACTACTGCCCGTTCCACGCCTACTGCCCGGTCTTCGGTGGCGACCCCGACGAGGCCCGCCGCGTGTCCGAGCAGCTGGCCGCCGAGCGCCAGGCCGCCCGCGCCGCCGCGGCCGAGGCGCAGCTCGTGGCCGTCCCAGCGTGAGCCGGGGTCGGGGATAGGCTCCGCGGCGTGTCCGGCCCGCTCCACGCCCTGACGCGGGCGGTGGCCCGCTTCGACACCGCCATCGACACCCGGGTCGACGACATGCGCGGGCATCCCCACCTCGACCGGCTCATGTACTCGGCCTCCGAGCTGGGCGACTTCAGCCTCATCTGGCAGCTGGTCAGCTCCACCCGGGCGCTCGGGCCGGACCGGCAGCTGATCCACGCCGTGCGGGTGGCGGCCATCCTCGGCGCCGAGTCCGCCCTGGTGAACGGCCCGGTCAAGAACATGTTCCGCCGCCACCGGCCCGCCTGGGAGCAGGAGCGGCCCCGCAAGCTGCGCCGGCCCCGCACCTCCAGCTTCCCCTCGGGCCACGCCTCGGCCGCCTTCACCGCCGCGGGCCTGCTGTCGCAGAACGATCCGCTCTGGCCGGCGTACTACGCCATCGCGGCCGTGGTCGCGTCCAGCCGGGTCTACGTGAAGATCCACCACCCCTCGGACGTGGTGGCGGGCGCGATCGTCGGCATCGCGCTCGCCCGGCTGGCCCGGCGGATGTGGCCGATGCCGTTCGACTGACCAAACGGCGGGAATGCGACCGGGGTCACATCGGTTGGCCAAGTGATGACCGACTTCGCCGTCAACTGGGATTACCGCTGCCCCTTCGCCCGCAACGCCCACGAGCACCTCATCGAGGGCCTCCGGGGCGGGGCGGGCTGGGACGTCCGCTTCGTCCCCTTCTCGCTGGGCCAGGTGCACGTGCCCGAGGGCGAGCCCGACATCTGGGTCCGCCCCCAGGACGACCGGGGCCTGCTGGCCCTGCAGGCCGGGGTGATCGTCCGGGACAAGTTCCCCGACCGGTTCCTCGACGTGCACGAGGCGCTGTTCGCCCTCCGCCACGACGAGGGCCGCCACCTCGAGGACGAGGACGAGGTCCGCCGCGTCCTCGAAGCTCAGGGGGTGGATTCCGGCGCCGTGTTCGCCGAGATCGCGAGCGGCGCCGCGCTGGAGCAGGTCCGGATCGAGCACACGGCCTCCGCCGACGAGCTCGACGCCTGGGGCGTGCCCACGTTCATGCAGGGCGACCGGGCGGTGTTCGTGCGGCTCATGGAGCGGCCGCGGGGCGATGCGGCGTTCGCCCAGCGCACCATCGACCGGGTGCTCGACCTACTCGGCGACTTCCCTCAGCTCAACGAGTTCAAGCACACGTCGCTGAAGCGCTGAGAGCCGGCCGGAACAGCCTCTGACCAGGGCGCGGACCCTCTAGGCCCGGCCCTCGGTCCTCAGGGAGTCCTCAGCAGGTCGAGCGAGCGCCCGGTCGACGGCCTGGCGGATGACCTCGTCGTCGCCGGGCCACAGGTGCGAGTAGATGTTCAACGTCGTCGCCGTGGAAGCGTGGCCGAGCGCGTGCTGGACCGCCTTCACCGAACACCCCGCTGAGACGAGCATGCTGGCGAAGGCGTGGCGCAGGTCGTGGTACCGCATGGTTGGCACGCCCGCGGCCTTGGCGGCCTTGCGCCACCAGTAGCCGAAGTCGTTGTAGTTGACCGGCTCGCCGTCTCGGTGCAGCACGAACCCGTCGTGGCGATGGGCGGCGCCGCGGTGTGGCAGCGCTGGCCCGACTGACGTCCTGACGCGCAGCGGCCCCCAGCCGAAGCCAGGGGCCGCTCACTTTGAGGCAGAAGGGCACTTTCTGCCAGTCCTTCAACTACCTCATCTGCCGTCAGTCGAACCAGCATCTCGCCAGACGCACCGTCTCCCGCCCGTAGGCCCTCCGGGCCACCCGCTCATGACGACGCCGCGATCGTGTCCAGCTGAGCGACGACCTCGTCGAACAGTCGACAGAGCACGGCGGGCGTGTCGGTGAAGGTGACCCGGTGGTCGGCGTCACCGAGGGACACGATCACCTTCTCGCTGCTGACGCCGGCGCTGGTCGCGGTCGCGTAGGCGCTGGCCAGGTCGCGGAGAGTCGTGTTACTGCGCACGGGGCGCCGCCTATCGTTCGGGTCTGGCATGGAGCTGATACCTCCGTGTCCAGGCCCGGGGCTGGTGACACAGCGCAGGCCACTTCGTAGTTGACGGTGTTCAACCTAGCTACGGCTGTGGAACACCGTCAACTAGCGTGGGCGTGTGCTGATCGACCCCACCGACCTCCTCGACTCGCACGACGTCGCCGCCCTGCTCGGGCTGGCGAGCCACCGCGCCGTCAGCACCTATCGGGGCCGGTACGACGACTTCCCCGTGCCCATCATCGACAAAGGCGCCGGCCGGTGCCTCCTGTGGCTGCGCTCCGACGTCGAGGCGTGGGCGCGCGGTCGGTCCTCAGCCAGTCCTCAATGAGTCCTCAGCACAACGAGAAACGTTGCCAACCGTCGAACGACGACGACAGGAAAACTGCTGATCAGAACCGGTTCTCGGTCCTCGACTCCTGCTAGCGGCACCCCCGGTAGCACACGTCGCTCAAGCGCTAGCGCGTCGGGTCAGCCGACGACCGCGACGCCGTCGCGGTCGTCGCTCGGCGCCGGCTGCGCCAGCAGCATCCGCACGTCGAGCAGCAGGTCGGCGACCTCGTTGGAGGACACCAGCTCTCGGTGCCCCAACTCTCCCAGGCCCTTGTCGATGACGGCCAAGGCCTCGCTGATCACCTCGTCGAGCGCACGGGTCTCGGTCACGCCACACACCATACCGGGCGGCCGGGGACGCACGTCGGCACAAGCTGATAACTACGGATCGCACTGACGTCAGCACAGGTCGCTCATGGCGATGGGGACCCGGACATCCGTCGTAGCCTTTGGCCCGGTGCCGGACAGCAAGCAGCCCACGAAGCCCTCGGGCGCCGCGTCCGGCGCGGTGCCCCCGCGTACGCCGCGTCCGGCGCGAGGCCATCGAGCTCGTTGTCCGGCGCGCCCTATGAGCTGATCGCGCGGCTGGGCCGGGGCGGCATGGGCACGGTCGACCTGGCCCGCGCCGCGGACGGCCGCAAGGTGGCGCTCAAGCGGCTCACCCTGCAGGGCTCGGCCAGCGAGATCGCCCGCGCCCGCCAGCGGCTGCTGCGGGAGGCCGACGTGCTGCGGCGCCTCGACCACCGCCACGTGGTGGGCCTCTACGACGTGCTCGACGAGGGCGACGAGATCGTGCTGGTCATGCCCTACCTGTCGGGGGGCAGCCTGGCCGAGCGGGTGGCCCAGCACGGCCCGGCCCCGGCCGACGAGGTCGAGCGCCAGGCCGGCGGGCTGCTGGCGGCGCTGGCCGAGGCCCACCGGGCGGGCGTGGTGCACCGCGACATCAAGCCCGCCAACGTGCTCTTCGACGACCAGGGCCAGCCCTGCCTGGCCGACTTCGGGGTCGCCCTCTCGCGTGACCAGACCCACGGCCTCACGGTGGCGGGCATGGTGGTGGGCACCCCCGGGTTCATGGCGCCCGAGCAGGCCCGGGGCGAGCCGGTGTCGCCCGCCACCGACGTGTTCTCCCTGGGCGCCACCCTCCTCTACGCGGCCACCGGCGAGGGGCCCTACGGCCAGGGAGACCCCGGGCTGCTCATGGTGCGGGCCGCGCTCGGGCAAGGTCGAGCGGGTCCCCAAGCACCTGCCGGCCTCGCTGCGCAAGCTGCTGAAGCCCATGCTCGATCCCCGGCCCGATCGCCGGCCCACCGCCGCGGCGCTGGCCGGCGGGCCCGATGGCACCGCGCCCCGCACCCTCACGCTGCCCCCCGGCCAGGCGCCGCGCCGGCGCTGGGTCCTGGCCACCGCGGCGGCCGTGGTGGCGCTGGTCGCCGCGGCGGTGGTGGTGGCCGTGGCCGGCGACCGGGGCGAGGAGACGCCCCTGGACGCCGCGCCGGGGGCCGCCGACGAGGCGTGCTGCGGGCCGGCCCTACCAGCCCTGCGGGCAGGACGAGCCGGCGCCGTTCACCGACGGCGAGAAGTGCGTCCAGGACCACGCCGACTACGACGGCGACGCCACCAACGGCTGCGAGGCCGCGCCGCACCCGGGCGAGGACCCCGAGCTGGCCGACGTGGTCGAGGGCAACATCGTCCCGGCCGACGACGTGGACAGCTACGAGGTGCAGGTCGAGGACAAGCTCCAGGTCCTGTGCGACGGGGTGCTGCAACTGCGCCTGGAGGCCCCCACCGGCATGATGCTCAGCCTCGAGGTCCTCGACGACGGCGAGGTCATCGGCCAGGACACCAGCGTCGACGGCACCCCGGCCACCGTCTCCCTCAGCGAGGGGCAGTGCGGCGGCGACGACACCACCACCCTGGAGGTGGTGGTGCGGGCGGTGGGCGACGGGCGGGTGGCCGGCGACTACCGCCTCACCCGCGAGGGCGACTTCTAGCGGCCGGCTGGCGATCCCAGTGCGGTCGTAGCGCTAGCGCAGCGCGCCGAGCTCGGCCTCGATGCGGGCCAGGCGCCGCTCGATGTCGACCACCCGGTCGACGAGCTCGGCCAGCTCGGCCAGCGTGGCCGCCGGGAGGGCCCGGGGCCGGCCGTCGCCCGGGCGCCGGGACCCCGGGTCGTAGCGGCGGTCGTCGGGGAAGGCCAGCTGCGGCACGGCGCGGGGCCGGACGTCGACCGGCGGAGGCGGAGGCGGAGGCGGGGCGGCCGGGATCTCCGCCACGGGGGGCCGCTCCAGCGCCGCGGCCAGGCGGCGCTCCAGGTCGGCCACCCGGCCCGCCAGCTCGGCGTAGGACGGCGCCGGCAGCCCGGCCGGGACCATTCCCGCGCCCTCGGATCCGGCGGCGCCCTCGACCCGGCGGGGGGTGAGCACCTCGACCCAGCGGATCTCCTGCTCGCCGGGCCGGCGGTCGACCCGGGCCGCGAACGGGCTCGGCGTGCGGGCGGCCAGGGCGTCGAGCACGGCATCCACCTCGCCCGGCTCCACCATCGGGCGGAGGCGCTGGACCTGGGCCCGCACCTCGCCCACGGTCTGCACGCCCCGCAGCAGCAGCACGGCCAGCACCGCCAGGTCGACCGGGCCCATGCGCCAGCGGTCGTCGGCGCGCTGGCGGTAGCGGGTGGTGCGGGTCTCGGCGGTGGGCGGGACGAAGCGGGCGAGGCCCCGGGACTTGAGCGACAGCAGCGTGTCCTCCACGGTCCGGTCGTCGTAGGCGACCACCGGGTCGCGCCCCGTGGGCTGGTTGCACGCCAGCCGCAGCGCGTTGAGCGTGACGGGAACGGACCCCGGAGCCGCCGCCTCCTGCTCGATGAGACACCCGAGCACGCGACCCTCGGCCGCCGTCAACTCCATGGAGGGCGATGCTATGTGGCGGCGAGGCGCCCGGTGGGAACTAACTTGCGCCGCCATGGGGATGGACCGCGCCGGCGTCACGTTCGCATCGCTCATGGCCCTGGGGCCCGACCTGGCGGTCTCGACGGCCCGCCAGGCCCAGGACCTGGGCTACACCAGCTTCTGGACGGCCGAGACCACCGGGCCCGAGGCGTTCATCGATCCTGGCGGCCGCGGGCGCGGCCGCGCCCGGCCTCGATCTGGGGACCGGCGTCGTGGCCCTCCAGCTGCGCACGCCCATGGTGGTGGCCATGGCCGGGGCCACCCTCGCCGCCCTCCACCCCGAGCGGGACATCCTGCTGGGCGTGGGCATCTCCTCGCCGGTGGTCACCGAGCGCTGGCACGGCGTGCCCTACGGCGACCGGCCGCTGGCCCGGGTGCGGGAGTACGTGACCCTGCTGCGCCAGTGCCTGAGCGGCGAGAAGGTCGACTTCGCCGGCGACTTCTACCAGGTCAAGGGCTTCCGGCTCGGCGTGCGCCTGGGCGAGCGCCGGCCCAAGATCGTGGTCGGCGCCCTCAACCCCGGCATGCTGGCCCTGGCGGGCGAGCTGGCGGACGGCGTGCTGCTCAACTACCTGCCCGCCAGCCACGTGGGCTGGTCGGTCGAGCAGGTGCGCAAGGGTGGGGACGCCACCGTCTACGCCTTCGTCCACGCCGGGGTGTGCGAGCGGGAGGACGGCGTCGAGCTGGCCCGGCGCGACCTGTTCTCCTACGCGGTGGTGGACAGCTACGCCCGCAACTTCGAGCGGGCCGGCTACGGGGACGAGGTGGCCGAGATCCGGGGGCGCTTCGCCGAGGGCGACCGGACCGGGGCGCTGCGGGCGGTCAGCGACCGGATGATCGACGGCATCGACGTCATGGGCGACGCCGGCACCGTGCACGAGACCATGCGCGCCTACGTCGACGCCGGGGTCGAGGTGCCGATCCTCATGCCGCTGCCCTGGGGCCCGGACCGGCGGGCCTCGGCCGAGGCTGCGCTGCGGGCTGCCGTCGGCGCCGGGTAACCGCGGCACCGCCTGCGGGCGGTCGTACGATGCGAGACCATGGAGCTGCGGGACCGCGTCTGCGTCGTGACCGGCGGGGCCAGCGGCATCGGCCAGGCGCTGTGCCGGCGCTTCGCGGCCGAGGGCGCCCGCCACGTGGTGGTGGTCGACCGGGACGCGGACGGCGCGCTGGTCACGGCCGAGGCGCTGGGGACGCGGGCCTCGGCCCGCACCGCGGACGTCACGGTCGAGGCCGACATCGAGGCGCTGGTGGCCCACACCGAGGAAGCGATCGGGCCCGTCGACCTGTTCGCCTCCAACGCCGGGATCCTCGGCTACGGCGGGATCGAGGCCTCGGACGAGACGTGGGAGCAGGTGTGGGCCGTCAACGTGCTGGCCCACCTGTACGCGGCCCGGGCCCTGGTCCCCCGCATGCTGGCCCGCGGCGGCGGCTACCTGCTCTCGACCGCCTCGGCCGCGGGCCTGCTCAGCCAGCCGGGCGATGCCCCCTACTCGGTGACCAAGCACGCGGCGGTGGCGCTGGCCGAGTGGCTGGCCGTCACCTACGGCGACCAGGGGATCAAGGTGTCGTGCCTGTGCCCCATGGCGGTGGACACGGCCATGCTGCAGAGCGGGCTCACCACCGCCGAGACGCCCGTGGGCGCGGGAGCGGCCGCGGTGGCGGGGATCCTGTCCGCCGACCAGGTGGCCGAGGCCGTGGTGGAAGGCCTGCGGGACGAGCGCTTCCTCATCCTCCCCCACCCCGAGGTGGCCACGTTCGAGCAGCGCCGCAGCGCCGACCGGGACCGCTGGCTGGCGGGCATGCGCCGCCTCACCGCCGGCCTGGGCGGGAACGGCGACGCGCCCGCATGAGCCGCGAGCGTCCCGCCGCCGGTCCCGCTCGGCCGGGAGTCGGAGATCTCCGCATGAGCGTCCCACCGCCGCTCGAAGCGCTCGGCCTGGCCGTCGGCGACCGGGTCCGCTGGCGGGAGCGGCCGGGTGCCCGCTGGAGCGAGGGCCGGGTCGTGGGCCGGGAGCGGGACGGCAGCGTGGGCGTGCGCGACGGCCGCGGCGCCAGCCGGGCGCTGGTGGCCGGCCGGTTGGAGGTGCGGGTGCCGGGGCCGCGGGGCGGCCGGGGCTGGGAGCCGGTGGCGGATCGGGCCGCCCGCACCGAGCAGCTGACCCTGTTCCCCACCCCGCGAGAGCCTTACGCCGTTGCGCGTGACGGAGGTCACCGCTAGGTTCCCGCCACCGGGGCTCGAGAAGGGGCGAGCCCCGCCAAGGGGGCACGACATGGCACCGTTCCGGGGATCCGGCCACCAGCGACGCCGCCCGCGGCGGCGAGGGGTGGGCGCCGCGCTGGCCCTGGTGGCGCTGGCGACCACGCTGGCCGCGGCCGCGCCGGCCGCGTCGCGGCCCGCGGCCGGGAACCACTTCGACGTGACGGTGCTGTCGGGACGGCCGGATCAGGTGAGCGGGGGCGACGCCCTCGTCCGGGTGGGGCTTCCGGGCGGTGTGTCGGCCGACCGGGTGCGGATCACCGTGGGCGAGAGCGACGTCACCGCCGCGTTCTCCGCCGGGGACGACGGCGCCCTGGTCGGCCTGGTCACCGGCCTGGTCGAGGGCGACAACACGCTCACGGTGAGCGCCACCGACGGCGGCCGGCGGCCCCGCCCGGCCGAGCTCACCCTCGTGAACCACCCCGTGACCGGCCCGATCTTCTCCGGCCCCCACCAGCAGCCCTTCGTGTGCACCACGGCGCGGGGCCGCTTCGACGGCCGGCCGATCCTGGGCCAGCCGCTGGTCGACAACCAGGACCACTTCGGCATCCCGGTGGCGGCCGAGGCGCCGGACGGCAGCTATCCGCAGGACGGCCGGGGCTACCCCACGGCCGCGGCCACGATCGTGGGCTGGTCCCGGGACTGCAGCGCCACCACCCGCTACGGCTACGTCTACCGGTCGGCCACCGACGGCCGCTTCCACTGGCTGGACGACCCGGCGGCGCCGCCCGCCGACGTGGCCACGACCACCACCATGGACGGCCGGACCGTGCCGTTCGTGGTGCGCTGGGAGCGGGGCACGATCAACCGCTTCGTCTACAGCGTGGCCTTCCTCGCCCCGGTGGGCGAGACCGACCCGACCGCGCCCGACGACTCGCTGTGGAACCGCCGGCTGGTCTTCAGCTTCCAGGGCGGCGTCGGCATCGGCCACTTCCAGGGCACCACCAGCGACGGCGGCATGCTGCCCGCCGACCTGCTGGGCCAGGGCTACGGCGTCATGTGGTCGAGCGGCACCCGCACCAGCACCCACTACAACCTCCAGGTCGGGGGCGAGGCCGCGCTCATGCTCAAGGAGCACACCGTCGAGACCCACGGCGTGCCCGACTACACCGTCGCCGTGGGCGGCTCGGGCGGCGCGATCCAGCAGTACGTCTACGCCCAGAACCACCCGGGGCTGATCGACGCCGCCATCGCCCAGTACTCCTATCCCGACATGGTCACCCAGACCATCAGCGTGGGCGACTGCGAGCTGCTGGAGCACTACTTCGACGCCACCGACCGGGACAACCCCCACTGGAAGGATCCCGAGGTGCGCCAGGCCATCATCGGCCTCAACGGCAGCAACTTCCCCCAGAACCTCTCGCCCGGCGATATCAACCAGTGGAACGGGCTGTACCAGCTCTACGCGGCGTTCGGCTACCAGGTGATGGACCGTGACCCGGCGTCGCCCGCGCCGGCGCTGATGGAGTGCAAGCCCGGCTGGTTCGGGCTGACCCCGCTGGCCCTCAACCCCACCTTCACCGACGTCGACGACCTCGACAAGCTGGCCCAGGGGTCCGAGGGCGTGGAGTGGACCCACTGGGGCGACACCGTGAACATCTACGGGTCCGGCGCGGACGGCTTCGCCCGGGTGCCGTGGGACAACGTGGGCGTCCAGTACGGGCTGGAGGCGCTCAAGGCCGGCGTCATCTCGCCCAGCGAGTTCGTCGAGCTGAACGCGGGCGTCGGGAGCTGGAAGGACACCGCCGACATGGTGCCCGAGGGCTTCCCGTTCGACGGGCCGCCGACGCCCGAGAACTTCGACCCGTGGAGCTCGCGCAACATGAACCTCAGCCCCGACGGCGGCCTCACCCCCGCCGCCCGGCGCGAGGGGAACCTCGACGCCATGCACGCGGCCTACACCTCGGGCATGGAGTTCCAGGGCGACGTCGACATCCCCGTCATCGACTGGCGCCACTACCTCGAGGACGAGCTGGACATGCACCACACCCAGGAGTCCTTCGTGGCCCGCCAGCGCATGCTCAACGCCGACGGGGACGCCGGCAACCAGGTCATCTGGTTCACCGACGCCCGGCCCACGGTGGCCTTCGACCAGACCCCGATGGCGTTCGAGGTGATGGACGAGTGGATGGCCAACATCGCCGCCCACCCCGAGCGCGGCGTCGCCCGCAACCGGCCCGACCGGGCCGTCGACTCCTGCTTCGACACGTCGGGCAACCTCATCGCCTCGGGCAAGCGGGTGTGGAGCGGCGTGCTGGACGACCGATCCGACGGCGCCTGCACGCAGCGCTTCCCGATCTACTCCACGTCCCGGCGGGAAGCCGGCGGGCCCTACGAGGGCGGGATCTGGAAGTGCCAGCTCCAGTCGGTGTCCCGGGCGATCCGCCACGGCGTGTACGGCGACTGGACGCCCACGGACGCCGAGGAGGCCCGCCTGGAGCAGATCTTCCCCGACGGGGTGTGCGACTTCGACAAGCCGGACGCCGGCCTGCCCCGCTAGGCGGCTCTCCCGGTAGAAAGCCCGTGTGATCGACCGCGACACCATCGAGGTGTACGAACGGTCCGCGGTCGCCTACGGCGAGCGGCGCCGGGCCGACGCGGCCGGGCGGGCCTCGGACTTCGCCGCCCTCCTGCCGCCGGGCGGCGTCCGCCTCGACCTCGGCTGCGGGCCCGGCCACTACCTGCCGCACCTGGCCCAGGGTGGCCCGGTGCTGGCGGCCGACGCCGCCCCGGCCATGGTGGCCGAGGCCCGCCGGCGCCATCCGGGCACGCCCGGCGTGGCCTGCGACCTGGGCGCGCTGCCGCTGCGGCCGGGGGCGCTGGCCGGGATCTGGGCCTCGAAGTCGCTCCAGCATCTGCGCCGCACCGCCGTCCCGCTGGCCCTCGCCGGGCTGCACCGGGCGCTGGCGGTGGGCGGCGTGCTCGACCTGACGGTGTTCGCGGGCGACGGCGACGAGCGCTCGGGCGGCGACGACGACTTCCCGGGACGCCACTTCACCTGGTGGCGCCCCCAGCCGCTCACCGACCTGCTGGTGGGCGCCGGGTTCCTGCTGGACGAGGCGCCGTCGGACCCCGGCGGCCGTCCCCACGCCCGCCTGACCGCCCGCGCCACCCGGGCCCGCACCCTGCCCGACACGGTGGGGCCCGGCATGCGGCTGCTGCTGTGCGGGCTCAACCCCAGCCTCTACGCGGCCGACGCGGGGATCGGCTTCGCCCGGCCCGGCAACCGCTTCTGGCCCGCGCTGCGGGCCGCGGGCCTGACCACGGTCGACCGGGACCCCGACCGGGCCCTGTCCGAGCATGGGCTGGGCATGACCGACCTGGTCAAGCGGGCCACGGTCGCCGCGGCCGAGCTGACGGCGGCCGAGTACCGCGCCGGGCTGGGCCGGGTCGAGCGCCTCGTGGCCTGGCTGCGCCCCGGCGCCGTCTGCTTCGTGGGCCTGGCCGGCTGGCGCGCCGCGGTCGACCGCCGAGCCCGAGCGGGCGTGCAGCCGGGCGGCCTGGCCGGCGTCCCGGTCTACGTCATGCCCTCCACCAGCGGCCTCAACGCGGCCACGCCCCTGGCCGCCCTGGTCGACCACCTACCGCGCCGCAGCCGCCGTCGCCGACGGGCGCTGACCGCGCTCAGTCCCCCATCTCGCCCAGCCGCGCCTGGGACTCGTCGGCCGCCCAGGAGAACACGCCCCGCGACATGGTGGACAGCTCCTCGCCCGCCCTCCGGGCGAACACGGAGGCCCGGGCCCGGTGGACCCCGGGGTCCTCGGGCGCGGCCTGGGCGGCCAGCTCGGCCAGGTGGCCGGCCAGCCGCAGGTCGCCGGCGGCGGCCAGCGCCTCGGCCCGGTCGGCGAGCACGCCGGCGCCCCCGGCCAGCGCCGCCAGCTCCGCCGCCAGCGCGGCGTCGGGCGCGGGCTTGAGGTGGGCGGGGTTGCCGTCGTACCAGCCGCCGTAGAGGCGCCACACGGTGCGCACCACGAACTCCGGCTCGTCGTACACCGGACGCAGGTAGGGCTTGTCCAGCAGGTGGTCCGGCGCCTTGACCGTGTGGACGATGTCGTCGAGCCGGGCGCCCTGCGTTCATCATGGCCAGCGTCTCGTCCACCAGGTGGTCGAGCAGGTCGGCCGTGTTGCCCAGCGCCTCCTGGATCCGCTCCCCGCCCACGATGGGCCAGCCGTGCCCGGGCAACAGCAGCTCGGGCTCCAGCGCCGCCATCTCCCGCAGCGCCAGCGCCCACTCCCGGGGGTAGCGCTGGACCTTCTGCGGGTTGCCGCAGTTGGGTGAGGCCCAGATGAACAGGTCGCCGGTGCACAGCACCTTGCGGTCCGGGAGCCACACCCAGGTGGCGTCGTCGGTCTCGCCCTTGCCGTGGCGCAGCTCGAAGCGCGTCCCGCCCACCTCGAGGTCGTGGCGCTCCCGGTAGGTCTCGTCCGGGTACCGGTACCTGCTCGGCCAGCGGAAGTTGGGCAGCTTGAACTGCCGGGCGTTGATCACGCTGTTGTAGCCGAGGGTGAGCTGGTAGCGGTCGAAGCGGGCGGGGACCAGCTCGTGCGCGACCACCCGGGGCCGCGGCCGGCCGGCGGCGTCGGCCTCCTCCTCGAAGGGCCCCAGGCCGAACACGTGGTCGATGTGCCCATGCGTGTACACGACCGTGTCGAGGGGCAGGTCGGTCCAGGCCCGCAGCCGCTCATGGTTCTTCTCCGCCAGCAGCAGCTGGCCGGTGTCCACGAGGACCAGCAGCGTCGGGGGTGGCGAAGGCGCTGACGTTGCCGAAGGCGGGGATGAAGGCGATGCCCGGCGCGACCTCCTCCAAGTCCCGGGTGCTGGTCACCGGATGGACCTCGCCGACGGTCACCTCGCCGCGCCACAGCTTGTCGGTCAGGTCCAGCACGGAGTCACCCATGGTGGCGACCCTAGGCGCGGCGCCAGCTTCCCGGCACCGCGTAGGGCGCGGCCAGCGAGCGGGCCGCCACCGACCCCGACAGCTCGAGATCCGGACCCGGTCACCTCGGCTCAGCGCAGCGACGGGACGGGCTGGTCCCAGGCGGCCTCGGACCGCAGCACGGTGGACACGACGTGGCTGCGGCTGGGCGAGTCCAGCTTGTTCAGGATGCTGGACACGTGGCGCTTGGCCCCGTGCAGGGAGATCCCCAGCTCGCGGCCGATCTCCTTGTTGCTCAGCCCGGCCACCAGCAGCTCCAGCACCTCGCGCTCGCGGGCGCTCAGCAGCTGGGCTCGCCCGGCGACGTCCGACGACCCCGCCTGCACCCACGTGAGCAGGAACGAGGAGATCCGGTCGGGCAGGTGCCGGCCGCCGTCGGCCACGTCGTGCAGGGCCCGGCCGAGCGAGTCGGTGGACAGCTCGGGCAGCACCACGTAGCCGTCTGCTGAGGACTGGACCGCCACCGCCAGGACGCTCGGCTCCAGGCTGGGGACCATGGCCACGACCCGGGTGCGGCCGAGCAGGTCGCGTGCGTCCGGGCGGAGGCGGCGCAGCTCGCCCGCGTCCACGAGGCTCACCTGCGCCCAGCCCGTCGCGATCGCCCCCGCCACGACCTCGTCGACCGTCCCGTAGCTGCGCCATGCGACCCCGCTCAGCGCGCCCAGCATCGCCTCCAGGCCACGCCGGACGACCTCCGGGCCTGCTGCGACGGCGACCCTCAGATCCATCTCACCCTCCCCCAGGACCGGTGTGCTCACCGGCTGAGCGTGCACTCGGGGCGATAGCCGAGCGCCCCGCAGGGGCGTCAGCGCGTCAGGCGGCGAGGCCGTCGCGGTCGTCGGAGCCGGCCTCCGCGGCCTTGGCCGCGGCCTGGGACCGGCGCCGGTGCCACGACGTGACCAGCTCCATCAGCGCCCCGAACCCGATGGCCAGGCCGATGCCGAGGCCGGTGGCCAGCAGCGTCTGGTCATGGAAGGCGCTGCCGCCGATGTAGCCGAGCATGGTGGCGAAGCTGGCCCAGAGCAGCCCGGCGAGGATCGTCGGTGGGCGTGAAGCGGTGCAGCGGGAAGGCGGTGCGGCCGGCGATGAAGGTGGCCGCGGTGCGCCCGCCGGGGACGAAGCGGGCGATGACCAGCAGCACCGGGCCCCGCCGGTCGAGCTGCTGGGCGGCCCACGCCTGGAGGCGGGCTATCTTGCCCTGGTCCCCCGCTGGGCTGGGGCCGGCCGCGCCGGGTCCAGCGGCCGATCGAGTAGGAGAGGTGGTCGCCGAGCACGGCGCCGGCCGCGGCGGCGGCGATGAGCGGGACCACGTGGAGCCGGCCCTGCCAGGCCAGCACGCCACCCAGCACCACCGCGCTCTCGCTGGGGAGGATGGGCACGACCACGTCGAACGCCGCCAGCACCAGGACCAGGACGTACGCCAGCGCGGCCAGCTCGGCGAGGAAGTCGAGGGTGATCACCGCTCGCCCTCCTTCCGCCAGTGCGCCACCGGCCTGGTCGACATGACAGTCACGCTAAGTGCCTCAACCCGCCGAGGGCATCGGGGATTCCCCCGAGGCCGGCTCGATGCCTCCGGGGCACGGCGACCGCGGCCGCACCGCGAGCTCGTGACCAGGGCGTTCGAGGTCATGACACGACCGTACGCCGCCCCGCTTGCAAAATGGATGCAGCCCGCTGGTGTCGCCTGGGTAGGGATAACCCCACCGCGGTGTGACGGAGGGCCCGCTAACGCGGCGCTAGGTCGCGCACGGCCTGGCGGGCGTCCCCGCCGAAGGGCAGCAGGGCCAGCGCGGGTGTCGTGACGCCGTTGTCGATGTAGCGCTGGACGTGCTCGCGGCACGCCTCCGGCTTGCCCCACACGATCAGCTCGTCCACCAGGGAGTCCGGGATGGCGGCCAGCGCGGCGCGGCGGTCGCCCTCCTTCCACAGCCGCCACATGTCGGCCAGCATCTCGCCCCGGCCCAGCCAGTCGTGGAAGGCCGCGTAGACGGGGACGTTCAGGTAGGCGGCGATGGCATAGCGGCCCATGGCCCGCACGGCGTCGGCGTCGTCGTTCACGGCCACGAAGATGCGGGCCACGATCTCCCGCGGCTCGCCCCCGCCGGCCTCGTGCACGATCGGCGCGACGGTGGCCACGTCCTCGGCCGACAGCCAGTTGATGATGGCGCCGTCGCCCTCCCGGCCCGCCAGGCGGAGCATCCCCTCCCGCAGCGCCGCCACCAGCAGCGGCACCGGCTCGGGCGGGACCACGCCCAGCTTGAACCCCCGCACCGAGAACGTCTCGTACTCCCCGCTGACCTTCTCGCCCGCCAGCGCCTGGCGCAGGAAGCGCACCACGTCGCGGGTGCGCTGGTAGGGCTGCTCGAACGGGATGCCGTTCCAGCCCTCGACGATGACGTTGGACGAGGTGCCCACGCCCAGCGCCAGCCGGCCCGGAGCGGCCTGGGCCAGCGAGCCCACGCTCTGGGCCAGGCACGCGGGCCCCCGGGTGAAGGCGGGGACGATGGCGGTGCCGAGGCGCAGCGACGGCGCCCACACCGAGGCCAGCGTCAGCGGCGTGAAGGCGTCGGCCCCGTTGGCCTCCGACGACCACACGTCCGTGTAGCCCAGGTCGGCCAGCTCGACCACCCAGTCACGCTGGGCGTGCAGGGGGGCGCCGTCGAACGGGATGGTCATGCCGTAGCGCTGCATGACCGGATGCTGTCACACCCTCGGTTCCGACGACGCCTGCTCGATGAAGCCCGCCAGGTCCGCCGGGTCCATGAGCCGCACGATCGTGGACTGGCTGGCGGTGGCGAGCAGCGTGCCGTCGTCCGACCACAGGTGCACGACCCCGTGGCCGAAGCCGTGGGCCACGGCGTGGATGCGGATGTCGAGCAGCACCCACTCGGTGGGGACCAGCCGGTAGACGCGCAACGTGTTGTCCAGGCTGTTGCCCCCGCCCACCCGGCCCAGCGCCTGGCCGATGCCGAAGGGGACGTAGTCGCCGAGGATGGCCAGGCTGGCGCCCGAGGACAGGTCGAGCATGTCCGGCATCCGCGCCCACAGCATCGACCGGCCCGCGGGCGTGGGCTTGCCCTCGATGTCGTCCCAGCCCTGGGCGGACGCCAGCCGCACGTCGATCCGGTCCATGATCGACTCGGTACCGGGGAAGCGGGGCGCCCGCACGTCGCACTCCTCGGGCGACGGCACGTCGGGGAACTCGACCCACGAGCCCTCCACCGGCAGGTCGCGGGAGCCGAGGGCGGCGTTGACGGTCACGATCTCGGTGTCGGCCACGTGGCCCACCACCCGGGCCTGGGTCACGCTGTGGCCCGCGGCGCCGATGGTGACGTCGATGTCGAGGATGGACGGCGGGTGGGCGTAGGACAGGTACTGGGCGGTGGCCCAGATGACGGGCCGGCCCGTGGTGCCCTCCATGGCGGCGATGGAGGCCCCCAGCGCGCAGCCGCCGAACAGGAACGGGCCGACCGTGGAGATCCCCGGAGTTACCGGCAGCACCCAGCGCATCGGGTTGTGTGTGGGCTCCAGGCCGAGCCATGTGCGGGCATCCATCGTCGGGGGATGGTAGGCGGCGGCGTCCCGGGCTGAGCCAGACTGCGGCGATGAGCGACACACCGTGGCTGGAGGACGCTTGCTCGCTGGTGGAGGCGTTCCGCTCCGGAGAGCGGTCGCCCGCCGAGGAGCTGGAGGCGGTGCTGGGCGCCATCGAGCGCAGCGCGCTCGGAGCCGTGGCGTTCCTGGACGTGCCGGCCGCCCGCTCCGCGGCCGCGGGTGCCGACGTGTCCCTCCCGTTCGGCGGCGTGCCGGTGGGGATCAAGGAGCTCGAGATGGTGGCGGGCTGGCCGGCCACCGAGGCCAGCCTCGTCCTCGCCGACCGGGTGGCCGGCCACACCAGCACCATGGTCCAGCGGCTGGAGGCGGCCGGCGTGGTCAAGGTGGGCCAGACCACGGCCAGCGAGTTCGGCGGGCTCAACGTGAGCGTGACCCGGCTCCACGGCGTCACCCACAACCCGTGGCGTCAAGGGCGCACCGCGGGCGGGTCGTCCGGCGGCTCGGCGGCGGCGGTGGCCGGCGGGCTGGTGCCCATCGCCACCGGCGGCGACGGCGGCGGGTCGATCCGCATCCCGGCGGGGTTCTGCGGCCTGGTGGGGATGAAGGGCACGGCGGGCCGCATCCCCCGCGGCCCCCACACCGCGGTGGCGCCGCTCACGGTGGTGATCGGCTGCCTGGCCCGCTCGGTGCGCGACGTGGCCCGCTGGTACGACGTGTGCTCCGGGTACGACGCCCGCGATCCCTACAGCCTGCCGCGGATCGACGGCTGGGAGCGCACCCTGGGCACGCTGTCGCTGCGGGGCCGGCGGGCCGTCATCGCCCCCGACCTGGGCAGCGCGGTCGTCCACCCCGAGGTCTCGGCGTGCGTGCGGTCGGCGGGCGAGGCCCTGATCCGCTCGGCCGGGCTGCGGCAGGTCGCGCTGGACGTGCGCCTGCCGGGCGTGGGCTACGAGTGGGCCATGTCCAACATGGCCCAGCTGCGGCGCGAGCTCGGCGACCGCTGGCCGGAGGGCCAGGACCGCATGACGGTGGAGATGGCGTTCGTCCTCGACCTGGCGGCGCAAGGTGTTCGACCTGGACCTGGCGGCCACGTGCGAGTCCCAGCGCACCGACTGCAACGAGCGCATGGCCTCGGTGTTCGACGAGGTGGACTTCATCATCTGCGCCACCAACCCGGACGTGGCCTTCCCGGCGGAGGTGACGCTCAACACCCGGGTGGGCGACCAGGGCGTGGGGCCCGAGAACAACGGCGCCCTGACCATCCCGGCCAACATCGTGGGCAACCCCGCCATCTCGATCCCCGCGGGCACGGTCGACGGCCTGCCGGTGGGGCTCCAGGTCATCGGCCGCCACCACGAGGACGCCCTGCTCCTGGAGCTGGCCCAGGTGGTCGAGCGGGAGCACCCCTGGCCCCTGGTCGCCCCGTCCGCCCCCTGCTAGCCCGAAACTGTCACACCCCCCACGGATACTGGGGGCATGACGAAGCAGCCCGCCCCCAAGCAACTCGTCCTGGTCGACACCCCCCGCGCCTGGCGGCTCGACGAGCGCACCCGCGAGCTCGGCCGCGAGGGCATCGCCCGAGCCCGGGCCGCCCTGCGCGACGGCCTGCGCCAGCGCCCCACGGCCGATCCCCCGGCCCGGTCCCACCCGCACCCCCACCCCCGTCCCCGACCCGGCGTCCCGGCCCGACCCCGGCAGGAGGCGGCGTGACCTACCCCACGGCCTCACCCCTCAGGGCTAGCGTCTGGCGATGGGCATCTTGGGGTGGATCATCGTGGGGCTGGTCGCGGGCGCGCTCGCCAGGTGGGTGACGAAGGCGGGCCAGATGGGCTGTGTGGCCACGACCGTGGTCGGCATCGTCGGTGCGCTCATCGGCGGAGCCCTCTACCAGCTGGCGACCGGGGCCGACTCCGACACGTTCGACGACTTCGACATCGGCTCGATCGCCGTGGCGTTCCTCGGCGCGGTCCTCCTGCTGCTGATCCTGCAGGCACTCGGCCGCTCCTCCCGCCGCCGCTGAGGCCGCACCACCGCCACCGTCGCTCCTCGGCCGCTGGGCACTCCCCTCACCGGCTCCGCTCGCCCCACACCGCCGATCCACTCGCCGCCCGCTCGCAGCCCACCAGCCGCCCGTCCCGCCCACCCACTCGCCGCCCGCTCGCAGCCCACCAGCCGCCCGTCCCGCCCACCCACTCGCCGCCGCTGCCCCTGCGGCCGCCGCTGTTCCTCCTGCACCGCCCGCACGAACCGTGCCCGCCGCGGGGCCGTGTGCCCGCCGGTCCCGCTGACTTGCACGTCAGCCGGGCCTGACAATCGTCGTCCGCTCCCCCTAGGTTGAGGCCATGTCCGAGGTCGTGATCGTCGAAGCCGTCCGCACCCCCATCGGCCGTCGCAACGGCGGCCTCTCCACCGTCCATCCCGCCGAGCTGCTCGCCGCCACGCTCACCGAGCTGGTGAGCCGCACCGGCATCGACCCGGCCGCGGTGGGCCAGGTCGTGACCGGCTGCGTCAGCCAGGTGGGCGAGCAGTCGTTCAACGTCGGGCGCACCGCGTGGCTCAGCGCCGGGCTGCCGCTGACCACCGCCGCCACCACGGTCGACACGCAGTGCGGATCCTCGCAGCAGGCCACCAACCTGGCCACCAGCCTGGTGGGCTCGGGCGTGGTCGACGTGGCCATCGCCTGTGGCGTCGAGCTGATGTCCCGGGTGCCGATCGGCTCCAACTCGTCCCGCAAGCTGGGCCTGGGCGTGCCGATCCCCAAGACCTACTTCGGCCAGTACGAGTTCACGTCCCAGTTCGAGGGCGCCGAGCGCATCGCGGACAAATGGGGCGTGACCCGGGCCGATGCCGACGAGTTCGGCCTCGCGTCCCAGCAGCGGGCGGCCCGGGCCTGGGCCGAGGGCCGCTTCGACGGCCAGGTGATCCCGGTCGACGCCCCCGACGTCGACGAGGAGGGCAAGCCGACCGGCACGACCCACCGGGTCGAGCGGGACGAGGGCCTGCGCGACACCTCGCTGGAGGCCCTGGCCAACCTCAAGCCGGTGGCCCGCCCCGACGGCGTGCACACCGCCGGCAACTCGTCCCAGATCAGCGACGGCGCCTCCGCCGTGCTCGTCACCACCGCGGAGCGGGCGGCCGAGCTGGGCCTCACCCCCCGGGCGCGGGTCGTCGACACCTGCCTGGTGGGCGTCGACCCGGTGCTCATGCTGACCGGGCCCATCGACGCCACCCGCCGCCTGCTCGACCGCACCGGCATGGCCATCGGCGACATCGACCTGTTCGAGGTCAACGAGGCGTTCGCCTCGGTCGTGCTCGCCTGGGCCCGCGAGGTCGGGGCCGATCTCGAGCGCACCAACCCCAACGGCGGCGCCATCGCCCTCGGCCACCCCCTCGGGGGCACCGGGGGGTTCCTCATGACCAAGGCCCTGCACGAGCTCGAGCGGGCCGACCAGTCCACCGCCCTCGTCAGCATGTGCTGCGGTGGCGGGCTCGGCACCGGCACCATCATCGAGCGCATCTGAGCAGCGCGCGCCGCCGGGCGCGCTTCGCGGCCCTGCGCCGCCAGCATCCCCCAGATTCCCGGAGGGACCGTTGTCCCGGCTCCTGCGCGCCCTCGGCGCCGCCGCCTCGGCGGTCGGTGCCGCCCTGCTCACCCTGGCGGTCTGGCCGCCACCCCATCCCGTCTCCGACCCCGGCGCGGCCACCGTCGTGCGGGTGGTCGACGGCGACACGCTCGTGGCCGAGGTGGGCACGGGCACCGAGACGGTCCGCCTCATCGGCATCGACACGCCCGAGAGCGTGGCGCCCCACCGGGCGGTCGAGTGCTACGGCCACGAGGCTGCGACCCGCCTGGCCGCGCTCGCTGCCCCCGGGCACGCCGGTGCGGCTGACCCGCGACGTCGAGGCCCGCGACCGCTACGACCGGCTGCTGGCCTACGTCGAGCGGGCCGGTGACGGCCTGTTCGTGAACCTCGCCCAGGTGGACGCGGGCTACGCCGCCGCGTTCCCGTTCCCGCCCAACGTGGCCCACCGCGCCCGCTTCGACGATGCCGAGCGCCGGGCCCGGGAAGCCGGCCTCGGCCTCTGGTCGGCGTGCGGCGGGGAGCACGTCGCTGCGCCAGACTCGAGGCATGAGCGGGCCTCTGTCCAAGTTCGCGGGCGGCGACCAGGGCTACCTGCGCCACGAGCAGTACCGCGATCCCGTTCGCCTGGCCCAGCGGGCCAACCTCCACATCAAGTACGGCGGCGACACGCTGCCCTGGTTCGCCTTCGTGCACCCCCACCTGGCGCTGGAGCCGGGACTGGACGTCCTCGACGTCGGCTGCGGCCCCGGGTGGCTGTGGGAGGACGTGGCCTGTCCCATCCACCTGACCCTGGCCGACCTGTCGCCCGGCATGGTGGCCGAGGCCCAGCCGCGCGCCGCGGCGCGCGGCGAGCGGCGCGGCCGCCGGCGTCACCGCCGACGTGCAGGCGCTGCCCTTCCCGGACGGCCGCTTCGACCGGGTCGTCGCCAACCACATGCTGTACCACGCCCCCGACCCCGGCCGAGGCGTGGCCGAGCTGGCCCGCGTGGTCCGGCCCGGGGGCCGTGTCATCGTGTCGACCAACGGCCGGCGCCACATGCGCCAGCTGGGGCTCATCCGCGCCCGCGAGCTCGGCGTCCCCGAGATCGACGACACGGTGACCGCGTTCGGCGCCGAGACGGGCTTCGTGCAGCTGCGCGAGCACTTCGACGAGGTGGCGTGGCACGGCCATCCCCGCGAGCTGCGCTGCACCGATCCCGCCGACGTCCTCGCCTACCTGTGCTCGACGCCTCCCGCCGAGGACGCGGACGTGCCGACCGTCCGCCGTCTGGCCGCCGCGGTGGACGAGCAGTTCGCCCGGGAGGGCGGGGTGTTCACGATCAGCGTGGACTCAGGCTGCTTCGTGTGCCGCCGATAGCCTCACCCCGATGGCTTCGCTCGCGGCGCGCCTGGGGTTCGACGACGACGATCGGGTGCTGATCGTCAACTGTGACGACCTCGGCTCCTGCCATGCCGCGAACGTGGGCGTGTACGAGGCGCTGCGGGACGGCATCGCCACCAGCGCGTCCCTCATGGTCCCGTGCCCGTGGGCCCGGGAGGCGGCGGCCCGCTACCGGGGCGAGGACGTCGGCGTGCACCTCACGCTGAACGCCGAGCACGAGCGCTACCGCTGGGGGCCGGTCACCCACGCTCCTTCGCTGCTCGACGGGGACGGCGGCTTTCCCCGCACGCTCACCGACCTGTGGGACCACGCCGACATGGACGAGACCCGCCGCGAGCTGCGGGCCCAGGTGGAGCGGGCGATCCTGTGGGGCTTCGACGTCAGCCACCTCGACAGCCACATGGGGGCGCTCCAGCTCAAGGCCGAGTTCTTCGACGTCTACCTCGATCTGGCGGTCGACTTCGGGCTGCCCATGCGGCTCTCCGGGGCCTCGACCGAGCGCACCATCGGCTTCCCGTTCCGCAAGCTGGCGGCCGAGGAGGGCGTGGTCTTCCCCGACCACTTCGTGTACGTCCGGGATGTCGGCAGCCGCCGGGCGGTCGAGCGGGCCATCTACGACCTGCGTCCGGGCGTGACCGAGCTGTACCTCCACCCCGCGGTCGACACGCCGGAGCTGCGCGCCCTGACCCCGGACTGGGCGGCCCGGGTGGACGATCACGACCTGGTGGTCAACGACCACAGCGTCCGCACGCTGCTCCAGCGGGCCGGCGCCCACCTGGTCGGGTACCGCGGCCCTGCGCGAGCTCCAGCGCGCCGGCTGATCAGGCGGTGCGCTCGGCCGACGTCCGGATGGCGGCCTCGTACTCGGGGGTGGCGGTCACGGCCAGGACCCTCAGGAGCGCCGCCTGGTCGCCCGAGGTCTTCATGCGACCCTGCATGAAGGCGACGCTCGGCTCCACCCGGCCCGAGGCCAGCTCGGCGGCCAGGGACCGGGGCGCGACCAGCATCACCTCGGCCGCCGGGTCCGGGCCGAGGCCGCCGTCGACCACGCGGCCGTCCTCCCACGCCAGCCAGTAGACGACCTCGCCGGGCGCACCCGTCACCGTGTACTGCAGGCGCCCCGACGCGCCGGGCCGGGCGGGCAGCGCCGCTCCCAGCTCGCGCTGGAGCGAGACCCACTCCTCGCTCAGGAACTCGACGGCCACGTCAGGGCCGGTCGGCGACCTGGCTGCGGACCCCGGCGAACAGGTCCGACTCCGGCTGGTCGGTGTCGACCAGGCTGCGCCCCAGGGCGTAGTCGTCGTAGGGGTGGATGCTGCGCCTGCTCCTCGCGGGGCAGGCCGAACCAGAACGGCGAGGTGGGGTCGATCTGCGTCTCGTGCGCGAGCAGGGCGTCGATGCGCACCTCGTTGAAGCCCTCGATGTCGATCGACGTCGTGATCATGTCGTCGTGGTGGGGGCGCTTGAACCAGTCGTCGCTGAACGGCGACTCCAGGCCGAGCTCTTCGAAGCGCCGGTGCATCGCCTCCATGCGCTTGCGCGACCACACGGTGTAGTACAGCTTCAGCGGCTGCCACGGCTCGCCCGCGTCGGGATGGGCGTCGGGGTCGCCGGCCTGCTCGAAGGCCAGCACCGAGATGTCGTGCACCCGGAGGTGGTCGGGGTGCGGGTAGCCGCGCTGGTCCTCGTTGTAGGTGACGATGACCTGGGGCCGCTCGCGGCGGATGATCGACACCAGCCGGCCCACGGCCTCGTCCAGCGGGGCGTTGGCGAAGTTCTCGGGATGGGCGTTGGCCGGAGTGTCGGGCATGCCGGAGTCCCGGTAGCCCAGCAGGACGACCTCGTCGTAGCCGATGATGGCCGCCGCCCGGTCGAGCTCGCGCCGGCGCACGGCAGGCAGGTCGGCCACGACCTCCGGTCTGTCCATGGCCGGGTTGAGGATGTCGCCCGCCTCCCCTCCGGTGCAGGTGACGAGGACGGTGCGAACTCCCTCGGCGTGGTACCGAGCCACCGTGCCGGGGCCCTTGGACGCCTCGTCGTCCGGGTGGGCATGCACGGTCATGAGGCAGAGGCGAGAGTCGGGCATTGCCGGTCACGCTACCGGCCGTCGCCGTGCCCGCCGACGCGCAACTGGAACGCGGCCGCCGACCGCCGGGGGAATGCACGGAACTAGATTGGACCGTGGTACCACGTGAACCGAGGCGGAAGCACTAGATGGACTCACCGGAGCAGTGGCGCTGGATCTGGTTGGCGGCCACGGCCGTGTTCGCCATCGGGGAGATGGCGACGCCGGGCTCGTTCTTCCTCGCGCCTTTCGCCGCCGGCGCTCTGGTGGCCAGCCTGCTCGCCTTCGCCGGCGTCAGCGTGCTGGTCGAGTGGATCGTGTTCATCGTGGTCTCGGTGGCGATGCTGGCCCTGCTCCGTCCCCTGTCCCGCCGCCTCGACCGGGATGCGCTGGACCACGGCGTCGGCTCCCGCCGCCTGATCGGCCGCCAGGCGACGGTGCTGCGCACCATCCCCGCAGGCGACGAGATCGGCATGGTCCGGGTCGACCGGGAGCAGTGGCGAGCCCAGTCCATCGACGGCACCCCGATCGCCGAGGGCAGGGCGGTGCGCATCGCCGACGTCCAGGGCACCCGGGTCATCGTCGCCCCTGTGGACGGCACGCCCAGCTCGGCCGAAATGGCACCCGAACCCACCGACGACGAGGCCGCGGCCGACGCCATCCCTACCGAGCCCGCCGTCGCCCCGAACCCACCGACGCCCACCGCGCCCCCCGCCGCCCCGGCCGACCCCAGCCCCACCGCCGGGACATCGCCCGCCTCCACCTCTGGCCCCGCGGCCACGGGGCCAGCCGGGCCCGCGGCGTCAGTGCAACAGGTCGACACGCCGGAGCCCACCCGGCCGGCCCCCAGCCAACCGCGCCCGCCACGCCGCCCGAGCCTGCCGCCTCAGCACCGGCGACGGGGCCGCACCCAGCGAGCCGCCCGCGCCGGAGCCGTCCCCGAACCAGTCGAGCCGCCCGCCGGCGACGGGCCCTCGTCACCCTGACCCCCGACGAAGGAGCGCCTCCCGTGCCCTACGTGATCCTGCTGGCGGTCCTGGCGATCATCCTGTTCGTCTTCATCGCCAAGGGCGTCAAGATCGTCAACCCCTACCAGAAGGGCCTGATCGAGCAGCTCGGCAAGTACAAGGAGACGGTCGAGCCGGGCCTGCGCCTGATCATCCCGTTCATGCAGAGCCTCCGCCCGGTCGACATGCGCGAGCAGGTGGTCGACGTGCCGCCCCAGGAGGTGATCACCTCCGACAACGTGGTCGTGTCGGTGGACGCGGTCATCTACTACGAGCCGACCGAGCCCCAGAAGCTGGTCTACAACGTCGCCAACTTCATGATGGCCGTGACCAAGCTGGCGCAGACCAACCTGCGCAACGTCGTCGGTGACATGCAGCTGGACGAGGCGCTCACCTCCCGGGACAAGATCAACCTGGAGCTGCGCGAGATCCTCGACGACGCCACCGACAAGTGGGGCGTCCGCGTGGGCCGGGTGGAGATCCAGCGCATCGACCCGCCGCCGGACGTCATGCACTCCATGCACGAGCAGATGAAGGCCGAGCGGACCCGCCGCGCCGTGGTCACCCAGGCCGACGGCGAGCGCCAGGCCGCCATCACCCGGGCCGAGGGCGAGCAGCAGGCCGTGATCCTGCGGGCCGAGGGCGACAAGCAGCAGCGCATCCTGCGGGCCGAAGGCGAGGCCCTGGCCATCCAGCGGGTGGCCGAGGCGGAGAAGTTCCGCCAGGAGACGGTGGCCGAGGGCGAGGCCGAGGCGATCACGTCGGTGTACGGAGCCATCCACCAGGCCCACCCCGACACGCCCCTGCTCACCATCAAGTACCTGGAAGCGCTCACCGCCATGGCCGACGGCCGCGCCACCAAGATCGTCGTCCCCACCGAGCTGGCCGGCATCGCCGGCTCGCTCACCGCGGTCGCCGACCTGCTCAACAGCTCCAATGGCAGCACCGCCCTTCCCGCGGGGGAAGGCGAGTCCCAGTCCCCGCCGGCGCCCACGGAGACCTGACCGCCCGACGGACGGGCGCTAGCGGCCCACGGGCGACGCGAGCGGTTCGAGGCGTTCCTGCCCGGTGTCCTCGTCCTCCTCCAGGCGCCAGCCCAGGCGGGCGGCCAGGAGGGGATGGCCCTCGTCGGGCCCGCTGGCGATGAGCTCGTCCCCGTGGACCAGCTCGACGTGGCCCCGGGGCCGGTACACGTAGCGCCCGCCCCGCCGGACCGCCAGCACGTGGAAGCCGGGGTCGACGTCGAGCTGGAGCTCCTGGAGGGTGGCACCGTCGGCCGGGCGACCCGGGGGCGACGGGAACCCGCACCACCACCTCGTCGCTCTCGCCGAGGGCGATCTTGATGATGGGGTGCACCTCCTCGTGCTTCTCGATCAGCCACACCATCTGCTGGGCCGAGTCGCCCAGGTCCTCGGCCGCCTGGGACAGGTGCAGCAGGCCCCGCAGGGGGGACGGGTCGATGTCGTTGGAGGCGGCCCGCAGCACCCACAGCTCCAGCCGGTCCTTCATCTCGTCGAGCCGGTCCTCCAGGTGGCGGACCTCGGCGGCCAGGCCCAGGTCGCGCAGCACCAGCGCCGAGTACGCCAGGCCGACCGCCGTCTCCGACACGTTCTTCATCTCGACCAGCACGTCGACCGCCCGGTCGAGGTCGGTGAGCGTGCCGTCCTCCGGCGGGGTCGGGGGCTCCCACACCGGGGCGGCGGCCAGCTCCCGCAGCCGGGGGATGCCGGCCGGCGAGCCCCGCAGGAACAGGACGTCGCCGGGGATCATGATCTCCTCGCCCTCGACGTCGGTGATCCACTCCCGGTCGCGGCGGATGGCCACGATGCGCATGCCGGTCTGCACCGGCAGCTCCAGGTCGACCAGCGGCCGGCGGGCCAGGTGCGAGCCGTCGCGCACCCGCACCCGGTGCGAGACCTCTTCGGCGTTGGACAGGTCCGCCACCAGCTCCCGGGGGATGCCCAGGCGGTGGGTGACGATGCGGGCGATGTCCACCGCGTTGTTGGCGATGCGCTCGATGCAGGAGATCACCTGCAGCACCGATGCCAGGGCGTCGGCCTCCCGCGGATTGCGACCCGCCATCACGCACACCGAGCGCATGTCGTGGACGAGGTCGTCCATGCGCTCCTCCAGCGCCGCTCGACCTCCTCGGCCATGGCGGCATCACCGAAGTAGAGCGCCGCGTAGGCCAGGTCGACCATCAACTCGGAGAGGTCCTTGCCCTCGGCCAGCATGGCTCGGAGATTTCGGGGTCTGTCATCCATCGGCGGGTTCTCGCACCACGATAGGCGAGGCGGAGCGCGCCCCGAGCGTCCCGATCATGACAATCCGAGCAGCGACGATGGCGATGATGAGCGTGAAGGCGCCGACGAAGTCGACCGTCGAGCTCACGACCGGGATCCCGTAGGTGTCGGGGTCGAGGTTGGCCCGGTAGGCGGCCACGGTGCCGTAGTAGGCCACGGCCACCACGAACACCACCGCCATCGCACCGGCGATGAGCGACACCAGCATCATCTGGACGGCGCCCGGAGTGGACTCGCCCAGCGCCCGGGCCACCAGGTCGGCCCCCAGCCCGTTGAACAGGTAGACGGGCATCGCGAGCAGGAAGATGAGGCTGATGTCGCGGCGGGCCTCCCGGTTGGGGTTGGAGGTCGGCGGGACGAGGCCGAGGAACAGCTTGGTCGACAGTCGCCCCGACAGGATGCCGCCCAGGGCGCCCGAGCTCGACAGGTGGGCGGGCACCAGCACCAGCAACGCCGGCAGGGCGTCGAAGCGGGCGAAGGACTTCTCGAGGGTGACGCCCGCGCAGGCGCTGATGAACCCGGCCACCAGCAGCACCGGCACCGACTCGTGCACGATGCGGCGCAACCCCTCGGTCGAGGACCGCCACCCCGCCACCAGGAACACCACCGAGGCCGCCACCAGCGTGAGCCCCACCACCTGCGTCACCACCGTGAACCCGAGCAGGAAGGTCGCCAGGAACAGCGCCGGCAGCGTGAGCACGTCGCCGAGGGTCGACACCAGCGGTGCGGTCACGTTGTCCAGGTCCCAGCCGTAGCGCACCGCCCCCGCGGTCAAGCCCAGCGACGCCGCCAGGACCACGACCGAGCCCAGCAGCCCCCCGACGATCGACACCGTGGCCATCGACAGCAGGTCGATCGAGTCCGGGATGCCGAGCCCGACGGCCACCGCCTTGGCGATAACCGCCAGCGCCAGCGAGATGCCCATCGTGAGCAGCATCGACGCCAGCACGTTCTGTCCCAGCACGGCCTCCCGCCGCAGCGACCAGCGGAAGATGCCCGCGTGGATCGAGGTCGAGATGCGGTTGCCGAACGAGCCGAAGATGTTGCCCCGCAGCCCGATGGCGGCCGGCACCAGCACCAGCAGGCCGGGGTAGCGGGCCAGCGTGCCCGTGATGGCGCCGAGGAAGGCGCCGGCCACCAGGCTGGTCGACGAGTTCAGCCCGAGCGCGACAAGGCTCTGCCGGACACCCGCGGCGTCCGGTCCCAACAGGGCGCGCAGGCGCGCGGCGGAGACGAGGTTCGAGCGCATGGAGGACCTGGTGACGGAGGGCCGTCGTCGAGTCTGCTCATCGTGTGCGGACAGTCTGCAACACTCGCCCGATGCCGGGAGAGACGAGGCGCGCCCGACGGACCGCCGCGGCCGCGGTCGCCGTGCTGCTGGGCCTGTCCGCCGCCGCGGCGTGCGGCGACGACGGCCGGGCCCTGCGCGACCCCTCGCCGGACCAGACCACCACCAGCGCGGTCCCGACCACGCCCAGCAGCGGAGCGCCGGCGGGAAGCGTGCTGGGCGACGGCAGCACCAGCTCGACCGAGCCGCTGCGGCTGTCCAGCCCCGCCTTCGCCGACGGTGGCGCCATCCCCGCCACCTACACCTGCCGCGGCGCGGACGTGTCGCCTCCGCTGTCCTGGACCGGCGTCCCGCCGAACACCGTCGAGCTGGCCGTGGTCATGCGCGACATCGACCCCGCGGCCGAGGGGTTCGTCCATTGGGTGGTGGCGGGCATCGCACCCGGCGTGGGCGGCCTGGCCGAGGCGGGCACGCCGCCGGGGGTCGAGGCCGAGAACGACTTCGGGCGGCCGGGCTGGGCCGGGCCGTGCCCGCCGTCGGGCACGCACGACTACGAGATCCGGCTCTACGCGCTGGCCGAGCCCTCCGGCGTGACGGCCGGGATGCCCGCCGAGCAGGCGGCCCAGGCGGTGGAGTCGCGGGCGTCGTTCATGTCCTCGGTGCTCAGCGGGAACTTCGCCGCCACCAACCCCTAGGTCAGGCGACGCGGAAGCGGGACTCGCCCCGCGGCGGCCGGTCGTCCACCGCCATCCGGTCGACGACGGCCCGGGGCGGACCGTGCCCCGCCCAGGCCAGCAGTGCGTCGACCGCGGGCCGGGGGCCCTCGGCCTCGATCTCGACCCGGCCGTCGGGCCGGTTGCGGACCCAGCCGGCCACGCCCAGGCGCTCGGCCTCGCGCCGGCAGCTCTCCCGGTACCAGACGCCCTGGACCCGGCCCGACACGAGTGCCCGCACCCGCACGACGGCCGGTGGGGTCACGCCGTCGGCTTGCGCCCGTTGTCGCCGACGTCGGGCTCGTCCTCGCTGTCGTCGTCCGCCATCTCGGCTTCCAGCTCCGCCAGAGGGTCGGGCTCGTCGTCCGTCACGTCCACCGGCGCGTCCTCGATCGGCTCGTCCTCGCTGACGTCGCGCGACTCGGCGTCTATGACGCGGCGGCCGCGGCGACTCCGCTCGCTCGGGACGGCACGCTCGGCTAACCGAGCGGGGAGGTCGGCGCGACGGACCTGGAAGCTGGCCACGCCGAGCGCGATCAACGACGGCAGGAAGACGACGGCGGACGGCAACAGGACGATGATCGCCATGCCGATCATGGAGTAGGTCAGCCATCGGGCGCGGTCCGGGCGCCGGTTGGCGTACAGCGCGACGAACAGGGTCATGACCAGGGGCAGGAGCAGGAACAGCAGGATCCCCGGGCCGTTGGCGGCGAGCTGCGACTCCGACCGGTCCGGCAGCGGCTGACCGGTGACGGCCTCGCGTGCCACGTGGGCGACGCCGCCGAACTGGAGCGGGAACGGCTCGCCGCGGTCGTCCACCGGGACCTTCGCGAACACGAGGACGAACACCGAGCCCACGAGGGCCAGGACCACCGAGGCGAGCACCGCCCGGTCGCCGGGGCGGCGGCTGCGGATCATCCCCATGACACCGCTCGGCGGCGGCGCCGAGGCGGAGGCGGTGGGCCCGGACGAGCGGCCGGCACCACCGGAGCGGCCCGAGCCCGACGAGGAGGAAGAGGAGGACGACGAGGCAGCGGTCTGCGCCGCGACGGCGTTCTCGCGACGGGCGGCGAGCGCCTCGCGGCTCGCCCGGTTGCGGGCGGCCCGGCGCTGCTTGGAGTCTTGGCGCTTATCCGGCACGGCCGCAACGGTAGGCCCGCCGGCGGACCCGGGGCGACCGGCCCGGCCCAGGAGCCGGTCGAGCACGGCCGGATCGCCCGGCCACGCTTCTTCCAGCACGTCCCTCGGTACCCGCCGCGCTGCGTAGCGCAGCGTCAGCGCCAGCACGACTGCATCGTCGAGCGGACCGATGACCGGCAGGAACTCGGGCACGAGATCGATGGGCGACAGGCACCACAGGCCCGCCAGGGCAACGGCCACCTTGGCCCGCCGCGGGACCCGGGGGTCGCGGGCCAGCGTGCGGGCGGCCCGCACGCCGTTGGGCAGCAGGCCCGCCAGCTCGCGGGCCGTGCCCGGAGGCAGGCGGGCGGCCAGCACCACCAGGACCGCCCACGACGCGGCGAGGAACGCCAAGCCGATGGCCACGGCCCGTACCCATCCCCCGAGATCCACGGGCCACAGCGTGACGCCCATGGGAGCTCAACGGAAGTCCCGACTGCGGACGGCGGCCTTGATGGGGAGCGCCTCGATGCGCTCGGCCAGGACGTTGGTCACCCCGTCGACCCGTTCCAGCCGGCCCCGCACCAGCAACGCGGGAGCGGTGCGGACCACCCGACGGTGATGGGCCCAGCAGCCCTTGGACACCACGATGTTGAGCAGGCCGGTCTCGTCCTCCAGGTTGAGGAACGTGGTGCCCCCGGCCGTGGCCGGGCGCTGGCGGTGGGTGACCACCCCGGCCACCGTGACCCGGGAGCCGTGGTCGTGGTCGGCCAGGCCGACCGCCGTGGCCACCCCCAGGTCGTCGAGCAGGTGGCGGACGAAGCGGGTGGGATGGCCCTCGGGGCTCACGCCCGTGGCCCACAGGTCGGCGCGGGCCTCGTCGATGGGATCGAGCCCCGGCAGCCGGGGCGCGTCCACCCCGGTGACGATGCCGTCGAGCCGGTCGGCGCCGGCATGGGCCACCGCCCCCGCCACCCACAGGGCCCGGCGCCGGTCCAACCCGAAGCAGCCCAGCGCCCCGGCCGTGGCCAGGGCCTCCAGCTGGGCGACGCTGAGCCCGGGCACCCGGCGCACCAGGTCCTCGGGGCTGGCGTAGGGACCACCCGCCTCCCGCTCGGCCACGATGCGCTCGGCCAGGTCGGTCCCCAGGCCCCGCACGGACTCCAGCCCGATGCGCACGACCGGCCCACCCCTCCCCCACGTCTCCGGCGGCGCCCCCACCCCCGGCGCCCGACCACATCGCCCCCACCCCCCGCTCCGTTCCCCCCGAGCACCGGTCGAGCCCACCGGGCCGCTCCGATCCCCCGCCCCCGGGGCAGCGGCCGAGCCGCGGGGCCGCCCTGCTCGCCCGCAGCACCGGCCGAACCACCAGATCCGCCCTGCTCCCCCGCAGCACCGGCCGAGCCCGCGACCGAGACGGCGGAGTCGCCCTGGTCTCCCGGGGCGCCGTCGGAGGCTGTGGGGTCGCCCTGGGGGTGGGGGGCGTCGAGGCCCGGTGGCTCGGAGGGTGGTTCCAGGGTGGCGCCGACGCCGGAGCGGGCCAGGTCGGGGGTGCGCACCTCGACGCCGTGGCGGCGGGCGTCCTGGGTGAGCGAGTGGGGTGAGTAGAAGCCCATGGGCTGGGCGTTGAGCAGGGCCGCGCAGAAGGCGGCCGGGTAGTACCGCTTGAGCCACGAGGAGGCGTACACCAGGTAGGCGAAGCTCACCGAGTGGCTCTCGGGGAAGCCGTAGCTGGCGAACGCGGCCAGCTTGTCCCAGATGAGGTCGGCCACCTCGCCCGTGATCCCGTTGGCGGCCATGCCCTCGTACAGCCGGTGCCGCAGCCGGCCCATGCGCTCGTGGCTGCGCTTGGACGCCATGGCCTGGCGCAGCTGGTCGGCCTCGCCCGGCGTGAACCCCGCGGCATCGATGGCCATCTGCATGAGCTGCTCCTGGAACAGGGGCACGCCCAGGGTCTTGTGCAGGGCGTTCTCCAGCAGCGGGTGCAGGTAGGTGGGCTTCTCCAGGCCCTTGCGCCGGCGGATGTAGGGGTGCACCGACCCGCCCTGGATAGGCCCGGGGCGGATGAGCGCCACCTCCACCACCAGGTCGTAGAACGTCTCCGGCCGCAGGCGGGGCAGCGTGGCCATCTGGGCCCGGGACTCGACCTGGAACACGCCGATCGAGTCGGCCCGGCACAGCATGGCGTAGACCTCGGGGTCCTGGGGCAGCGTGGCCAGGTCGACCACCTCGCCGTGGGCCTCTCGCACCAGGTCGATGGTGCCGTGCAACGCCTCCAGCATGCCCAGGCCCAGCAGGTCGAACTTGACGAGGCCCACGGCCGCGCAGTCGTCCTTGTCCCACTGGAGCACCGTGCGCAGGGGCACGGTCTCCTCCCCGGCCGGCCCGCCCTCCGCCTCGACGCCGTCCCGGATCGAGGCCTTGCCCTGGAAGCGGGCCCACTCGACCGGGCACACCTCGATGATGGGCCGGTCGCAGATGACCATGCCGCCCGAGTGGATGCCCAGGTGACGGGGCGCCCGCTCGACCTCCCGGGCCAGGCTCAGCACGGACTCGGGGATGTCGTGGCCGCTCTCGGCGGTGGTGGACGCCACGGTCGACCACATGTCCATCTGCTTGGACCAGGCGTCCTGCTGGCCCGGCGAGTAGCCCATCGCCTTGGCCATGTCCCGCACCGCCGAGCGGGCCCGGTAGCTGATGACGTTGGCCACCTGGGCCGCGTGCAGCCGGCCGTGGCGCCGGTACACGTACTGGATGGCCTCCTCCCGGCGGCCGCTCTCGATGTCGATGTCGATGTCGGGCGGGCCGTCGCGCTCGGGCGACAGGAAGCGCTCGAACAGCAGGCCGAGCGACACCGCGTCGGCGTTGGTGATGCCCAGCGCGTAGCAGACCGCCGAGTTGGCGGCGCTGCCCCGGCCCTGGCAGAGGATGTTGGACCGGGTGCAGAACTCGACGATGTCCCACACCACCAGGAAGTAGCCGGGGAACCCCAGCGCCTCGATGACGTCGAGCTCGTGGTCGACCTGGTCCCACGCCCGGGGGTTCTGCTCGCGGGGGCCGTAGCGCCGGAGGGCGCCCTGGCCCACCAGCCGGCGCAGGTAGGCCATCTCGTCGAGCCCGTCGGGGCAGGGGAAGGGCGGCAGCCGGGGCGCCACCAGCGCCAGGTCGAAGGCGCAGGCCCGGCCCAGCTCGGCCGCCCGCTCGACCGCCCCGGGCCAGCGGGCGAAGCGCCGGGCCTGCTCGTCGCCCGAGCGCAGGTGGGCGGTGCCGGCCGCCGGCAGCCAGCCGGCCAGGTCGTCCAGGCTGCGCCGGGCCCGCACCGCGGCCAGGGCGGTGGCCAGGCGGCGCCGGTCGGGCGCGGCGTAGTGGACGTTGTTGGTGGCCACCAGGCCCACCCCGGCCTCGACCGCCAGCCGGGCCAGGCCGTCGTTGCGGACCGAGTCGACCGGGTCGCCGTGGTCGCACAGCTCGACCACCACGTTGCCGGCGCCGAAGCAGTCGACGAGGTGCCCCAGCTCGCGGGCCGCGGCCGCCGGGCCGTGCTCCAGCAGCGACCGGGGCACCGCCCCCTTGCGGCAGCCGGTGAGCACCAGCCAGTGGTCACCGTGCGCGGCCGACCAGTCGATGCCCGAGTAGTCCGGCTTGCCCTTCTCCCGCCCCGCCAGGTGGCCGGCGCTGAGGGCGGCCGCCAGCCGGGCGTAACCGGCCGGGTTGCGGGCCAGCACCAGCAGGTGGGCGCCCTCGGGATCGGCCTGGCCGTTCTGGGGGGCGCTCAGCCCCAGCGACAGCTCGGCCCCGAACACGGTGGGGACCCCCAGGGCCCGTGCCGCCTCCGCGAAGCGGACCACCCCGTAGAGCCCGTCGTGGTCGGTGAGGGCGAGCGCCTGCAGGTCGAGGCGAGCGGCCTCCTCCACCAGCTCCTCGGGGTGGCTGGCCCCGTCGAGGAAGCTGAAGTTGGAGTGGCAGTGCAGCTCGGCGTAGGGGGTGGCGCTGGCCTGGCGCCGGAAGTGGGCGGGCGGCTCGTACTCGGACCGGCGGGCCGACCAGGCCGGGCTGTCGCCCCCGTTGGCCCCCTCCGGCACCGGGGAGGGCCGGAGGTCGCGGCGCGGGCGGTCGGACAGCGCCCGCTCGATCTCCTTCCACGGCACGATGGGGTTGTTGAAGCCCACGCCCGCCACTATAGCGAACGTATGTACGGGGTCTATCCTCAGATCGCGATCATGTGTGGCCGTGCGACGCGTGCGGGCGGCCATGACCCGAAGATAGGACCTCAAGTGAACTTGAGGTCAGCCCGACACCCGCGGCTCCGGAGGGGCTGGACCGACCGACGACATCCCGCGGCCCTGCTACCACACCGTCTCTCGGCTCGGTGCCGGCGCCCGCGAGCCCGAACAGCACGAGCATGCTCGCCAGACGATCGGGCGTTGCGTCCCTACGGTGGGCCTTCGATCACAGAGCACGCCGAGGGCAACGCTCCGCTGACGATCGCTGCGGCGGACGCAACCGCGCAGGGCAGGATCGGCCTGCTCCTTGCTATCGTCGGCCGTCGAGCGTTCGCAGGTGCAGGTCGGCGTGCAGTTGCTCCGGTTGCTCCCGGTGGCCCCGGACCCTGGCCCTCGTGGCGACTCGACGCCAGGAACAACGAAGAGAACGTCATGCTCGAGATGCGTCCAGCCTGTGAGCGATGCCAGTCGCCCCTCGAGGCGACGTCCACCGACGCGCTCGATCTGCAGCTACGAGTGCACCTTCTGTCGTGTCTGCGCCGAAGAGCTCAACGAGGTCTGCCCGAATTGTGGTGGAGTGCTTGTCGCGCGCCCACCACGCGCCGCAACGGCCAGCTGAACCGCCCCGGCCGCCTGGCACGGCCCGCGGCGCGCACGTCTCGTCGCCTCAGTCGTTCGGGGCCGGGTCGTGCAGCCCGGCTGCCCATTGGTTGGTGTCGGTGATCTGTCGCAGTTCGGTGATGGTGCCGTCGACGACCTGGATGATGTGAGCGAACGCGGCGGTCATGGACCTGCCTGTTGACGGCACGACGCCTCGGTAGTCGCCGATGGCGATGACGGTGTCGACCCCCGCGTGGTAGATCCGCTCGGGATGGGGCAGCGCAGCGAATGTCGCCATCACCGGGAGCCACACACGGTCCATCATCGCCTGGGCGCCCCGGTATGTCCCGCCGAGGCCGCCCGGGAACCCCTGGCTGACGTGGCCGATGAAGTCCGGCGCGAGCGTGTCCAAGACGCCAGTCGGGTCGAGACGGTGGATCGCCTGGTAGAACTCGACCACGACCGCGAGGTGCGCCGTCGCGGGATCGCTCGCGTCGCCGACGATCTCAGGTTTCAACATGCGCTGCTCCGGTGTGGGCTTGCCGGCTGGCCCGGTATCGATGTCATCGGGCTTCGCCGAGCCGCACCGCGGTGTGGCGGCACGCCTCGAACAGGGCTCGGGCCTCATGGCGATCCATGCCGGCGCGAGCGAGCACCAACGCTCCCACGCACAGCGACATGACGGTTCGGGCCGTGTCTTGCCGCCACTGCTCGGGACCGTCCAGGCGGGCCGCGAGCGCGTCGGCAAAGCAGGCCACGGATGCCCCGTACGACGCGCGGGGAAGGTCCCCGCCCCGGGCGACGTCGCCTCCGAGCGCCGCGAGCGGGCACCCTCCCGCCCGGTCACTCCGGTGCTGCTCGTTCAGGTATAGGGAGACGAAAGCCCCGAGCCACTCACCGCCGCGCGGCTCGCCGGCGGGTGTCCGCCGCGGTCAGGCCCTCGTCCGCGGCATGGGCGATCGCCTCGGCAAACAGCACTTCCTTCGAGCCGAAGTCCGCGTAGAAGCCGCCATGGGTCAGTCCGGCGTCGCTCATGATCTCGGCGACCGACGCCCCGAACCCCTCGTCTCTGAATCGGCGAGCCGCGCAGGCGATGATCCGACGGCGGGTCTCCCGCTTGTGATCAGGGGTGTAGCGCAAGCCCGGCCTCCTTCGCTTGCCATTAGATGATGATCTATCATACTATGCCCGACAGCCGGCCTGCCACAAGGCCAGCGCCGTCCCGCCCAGACACCACACACCAGGGAGCCCGCAGTGAAGTACTTCATCGACACCCACGACCGAACCAGGAACAGCTTCCCCGCCGAGGAAGCGTCACAAGAGCAGTTCCTCGCCATCTACAGCGGCATGGACGAGGCCCTGCTATCCGAAGGCGGCTTCCTCAGCGGAGCACACGTCAACCTCGCCGAAGGCAAAGCCTTCTGCCACACCGCAGCCGCAGACGAAGCGGCCGTCGCAGCCGCGCACGAAAAGATCGGGCTCCCCTACGACTCGATCACCCAGGTGCACCGCGTCAGCGGCATCGACCTGCGCTAGCCACACCCGCGAGCCGCCGGCCGGCACCCGTTGACAACACGCTGTGAGCAGTCAACTGCCGAGGTTCGGCGGCGACGGCGGACCGCGACGACTCCGACCGAACACGCCGGCGCGCGGCGCCGGCCCTATGACGGGGACGTGAACCATCATCGACCTGACGCCCTTCGCCGATCTGGTGCCCCTCGACCACGGCCTCAGCGTCGTCGTCACGCGCCGCCCCGACCACAGCCCACACACCACCGTCGTCAATGCTGGTGTCGTTCCCCACCGCCTCACCGGTGCCGACTCGGTGGCGTTCGTGGCCGCGGGTGGAACCCGCAAGCTCGCCCACCTGCGCGCCGACCCCGCCATCGCGGTCGTCGTCCGAGCCGGCTGGCAGTGGACCGCGGTGGAAGGCACGGCCCAGCTGATCGGACCCGACGACCCGAGCCCCGGATTCGACGCCGAACAGCTCCGACTCCTGCTCCGCGACATATTCACCGCCGCGGGCGGCACTCACGACGACTGGGCTGCCTACGACCAGGTGATGCGGGACGAACGCCGGACCGCCGTCCTCGTGGCGCCCACGCGCGTGTACTCAGGCGCTCCCCGATGATCGCCTGGACGCCATCGCGAATCCTTTCAGGCGGCCCTTCGGCCGACGCTCCACCCCATGACCGAACAGGAGAACGCGGCAGTGTTGGATCTTCCTGAGCTGCTCGTCGAGTACGACCGCGCCCGCGCCTACACCGACGCCCTGTGGCGAGATCTCAGCTCCGAAGAGGTGCATTGGCGACCAACCCCCGACTCGAGCGCAATCGGTTGGCATCTGGGCCACCAGGCCCACGTCGCTCACTTCATGCTCCGCAACCTCACCGCCGCCGAAGCCAGCCCGAACCCGGCTTTGGACGCACTGATGGACTCCGCCACCCCTGAACCCGGCCGCGGAAACCTGCCGAGCCTGGATCAGCTTGCCGCCTTCAGGGCAACGGTCGCAGCACGCATCCACGCCCAGATGACCGCCATCGACGCTCGCGACGTCGGCGCGCCCGCGCAGCAGCGAACCGTAGGCCGACACGTCCTCACCCTCGTGATCAACCACGAGTACCAGCACGACCGGTGGATCGGCGAGGTACGCGAACATGACCTGGGCCACTCACTGCCGCCCGAGCCCGCATGCGCCTGCCTTACCCTCGTCGACAACTACCTGACGCTCGTCGACTGAGACGACGAGCGTCGGGATGAGCGTCACGCCCGACCATCGCGTTCTTCGAAGTCTCGGATCCTGACGGCCACGTCGTCGTCCACGACAGCCAGTCGTCGGCCATGTGTGACAGTGGCGGCAGCGGTGACGCCGTTGACCCTCACGATCTCAGCCAGATCGATCCCGGACTGCGTGCGGGTTCGCCTGGATCTCGGCCCAGGCCGCCGGCGTGAGGGCGTAGGCGGCCACGGAGCCGGACACGAACCACCGCCACCAGGCGGGATGCACCAGGGTGGCGGCCGCCGCCACGATGAGGGGAACGGCCGCTCGCCGGTCGCCGCGCCAGGGTGTCATCTCCTCGACGCTGCCCCTGTAGTCGCCGGTCCCGCGGGTGGCGGCGATGAGCTCGCCGGCGATGCCGCGCCGGCCACGTCCGGCCTGTGCGGCGCCGAGGACGGCGAGGACTGTTTGGTGGGTGCGCTGGCCGGGCGGGCCGGGTGGTTGTGGCGCCGGCGTGCGCCCGCAGGCCACCTCGAGCAGGGCGCCGACGAGATCGACGCCGGAGCGCCAGGCGTTGACCGGCTCGACGAGCCGCGGGTTGAGGTCGATGAACACCGGGCCGTCGGCGGTGAGGATCACGTCGGCCGACAGCGCGCCGTGCCAGCCGAGATCGGCCCCGAGCGTGACGAGGTGGGCGCGGATCTGATCGTGATCGATCCCGCGCTTGTGGCTGGCCCCGCCGTTGGCGCCGAGGCGGACCCGCAGGTTGGCGTGCGATGCCACGAGCTCGCCGCCGTCGAACACGGACTGCACCATGGCCAGGGGGCCGTCGACGGCTCGTTGCACGAGGACGCCGGCGCCGACGTCGACGGCTGCCAGCTCGGCCACGGTCTCGACCTTCCGCACGCCGGTCGTGGCCGTGCCGATCGGCTGCTTCACGTACGCGGGTAGGTCCCGCCACCCCTGCAGGTCGTCGTCCGAGCTGACCACGGCGGCCGGCGGCTGGGGCAGCCCGAGGCGGGTGAGCGTGGCGAACGCCGACACCTTGTCCTGCACTGCGGCGAGAGCGGCGAAGCTCGGTACCGCCGTGCCGACGCCGGCGGCGGCGAGAACGGCGACCTGCTCCTGGGTCGGGAACAGGACATCGAACGCGCCGGCCTCGTAGACGGCCAGGGCAGCGTCGAGCCAGGCGAACGGGCCGTTCCCGTACGACGGCACGCGGTGCAGTCGGCGGACGTCACGGGTGAACCGGCACAGGCACAACGGGTCAGAGGTGAGGACCTCGACGTGGTGGCCCATGGCTGCGAGGCGCCCGGCCACCTGGCGGGACGTGACGCCCGATCCTTCGGTCAGCAGGATCTTCATGCCGTAAGTCTATGCCATATGCTTACGAGTTACACAATAAGATGTGATGCATGGGACGCCCACCGCAGATCAGCCGCCCGGCGATCGTCGCGGCCAGCCTCGCCATCGCGGACGAGCGGGGCCTCGCCGGCCTGACCATGCAGGCGGTGGCGCAGCGCCTCGGCGTCACACCGATGGCCCTCTACCGCCACGTCGACGACAAGGCTGACCTCCTCGACAGCGTCGTCGAAGCGCTGCTCACAGAACTGCCGCTGCCTCGGGCCGAGCTTGCGTGGGAGGAGCGCCTGCGCGGGCTGGGCCGGGCCGCTCGCACGTTGGCCCGCCGGCACCCGGCCGTCTTCCCGTTGCTGCTCCAGCGCCCAGCCAGCACGCCGGAGTCAAGACGGGTGCGCGACTCCATCGTCGCCTCGCTCGAGGAGGCCGGGCTCGACCCGGAAGCTGCCCGGCGGGCCGAGCGCCTCCTCAGCACCGTGATCCTGGGCTTCGCCGCCAGCGAAGCCGGCGGCCGGTTCCGCGGCCACAGCCGCAAGGTGATCGACGACGACTTCGCCTGCCTGGAGCAGCTCATCGGCCATGCTCTGCAGGACATCGCGACCTCCCCGCCCGGCTCTCGGGTTACAGCTCGCAACGACCGATGATGACGTATGTACGCGTCAGGCCTCGCGGGTGGCTGCCTCCCGGGCCTCGGGCAGGATCGGCTCGAACAGCTCGACGGGGTTGCCCGACGGGTCCTCCACCAGGATCTGCTTGCCGCCCACTCCGGTCACGATCTCGTTGCGGAACGTGACGCCCGCGCCCCGCAGGGCCTCGACGACCCCTTCGAGGTCGGAGACCTCCAGCGAGAACCGGTTCCAGCCGCCCGGCTCGGGCAGGGTGCCGTCGGGCATGGCCTGGCCGCCGCCCGGTCCGCCCCCTGGTGCGCTGAGCGTGAGCCGGAGGTCGTCCCGGACCAGCATGGCGAAGGCCGGGGCCGGGTGCATCACTTCGTGGAAGCCGAGGTGCCCGCAATAGAACGCGATCGCGGCGTCGACGTCGTTCACGATGTAGCGGACGGTCGCCATCGAGGCCTCCTTTCCTCCCTGCGTTCGACGGTACCGTCGAACGAAGGAGGTCCCATGGCGTTCACCACCGAGGAGCTCGACTACCTGCGCTCGCAGTCGCTGGCGCGATTCGCGACCCGTGGCACCGACGGGCAGCCGGACGTGGTCCCGGTGGCGTTCGAGTTCGACGGCACGTACCTCTGGGTGGGCGGCACGGGGGCCGCCGCGCTCGGGACCCGCAAGATGCGCAACGTGGCCGCCGGTCGCCGCGAGGTCGCGCTGGTCGTCGACGACATGCCGTCGTTCGACCCCTTCGTCGCCCGCGGGATCCGCATCTACGGCCGGGCCGAGGGGCCGGTCGAGCGCGTCGGGCTCGTCGGGCCGGGCCACTACCTGCGCATCACCCCCACGGTGTCGTGGAGCTGGAACCTGGAGGGCGCTCCCGCCGGTGACACCTGGTACGAGTCCAGGCGTGCCGATCACCGGCAGGGAGCGTGAAGACGTCCACGACCTGGCTGCGGTGGATCGCTCAGTCCGGGCTCGTGTGGGCGAGCACGGTGACGCGGGCACCGCCGGGGTCGAGCAGCGAGAAGCGGCGGATGCCCCAGGGCTTGTCGTCGAGCTGCTCCACGATGCGCAGGCCCTGGGCGGTCGCCTCGCGGTGGATCTCGCTGACCCGGTCCGCAGTGCCGACGTCGACGATGAAGCCCGGGGGCAGTGCCGCCAGGTCGCCGTTCACCGAGACCTGGACCTTGGGATCGCTGGGCGAGACGAAGAGCAGGAACTTGTCCTGCTCCATGGCCACGTCGAAGCCGACGAGCCCGGCGTAGAAGGCCCGGGTCGCCTCGAGGTCGTCGCAACGGATGTCGGGGATGGCGCGGGTGATCGGCATGGTCGCCTCCTTGGCGCCGGCCGCTCGGCCGGCATCTCGGGCGCGGAGCTGCCGCAGCGCTTCTGCGTAGGACTCGCCGGTCCGTCGGGCCCGGGCCCGCACGAGTTGCTTGAAGTCCTTGTTCGCTGTCATTCGGCTCTCCGCAGCCTCGGCCCGCTCCCCCCAGCCGACCGGCGCCGAGACGGGACACCGAACGCAGCGACCCGAGGATCCGCTCCCCTTTGCCCCTTCGAGCGGCCGTGCTGGGGACGGCCGGCAGGGGTCGAGCGTGAGACCCGCTCGCCGCCATCGTCACGGCGGTGCGATCTCGTGTCAACCATCTGTCAGTCATAGGTCGCCTCCACGGACCAGCGGCCCGCCTCCACCACCAGCAGGTAGGCGGTCCCGTCCACCGTCGTCACCTGGAGCCGGGCCCGGCGGCGGTGGGTCTCGGGGTCCCACCAGCGCTCGTCGCAGGGCCACGGTCCCGCCCACGCGGCCACGGCCCGGCGGCCGGAGCGGTCGTCCGGGGCGGCCACCGCCGCCGGGGGTGCGCTCACCTCGCCGCGCCCCCCACCGCCACCGGGCGCCCGGCGGTGTCGAGCACATCGACCGGCAGCGGCGGGGCGTGGACCGTCGCCGGGGCGGGGGCGGGCACCGTGCCCGGCCAGGGCTCGGCCACCCAGCCCGGCCGGGCCCCGGGGCGGGGCTCGGTCACGTCGGCCGCCGCCACCGGGACCAGGCCCACCCGCTCGCCCGGGCCCCGGCCGCCCCGCCACTCCGGGACCCGCACGGCGTCCACGCCCAGCAGGCCCTGGACCCGGGCGAGGGCCCGGGAAGCCCGGTCGCCCGCCTCGATGGGATCGACCGCCCCGGGACCGCCGGTGCTGAGGGCGAGCTGTCGGCCCCCGGCGGGCACGATCTCCTCGGGCGCCAGCCACAGCCGGGTGAGCCCACCCGAGGGGCGGTGCGCCCAGCCGCCCTGCCCGCCCACCCAGCCCTCCAGCTGCCAGCGCACCCGGTCGGCGATGGCCAGGGCGCTGAAGGTGCCCTCGGTGCGCCACACCCGTTCGTGCGTCTCGCCGTGCTCGGTCTCGGCACCCACGACGAGACGGGTGCACGCGCTGCCCGTCGCAGCCAGGCGCCGGTGGAGGTCGTCGGCCAGGCCCCGGGCCACGAACGCGGCGGCCTCGACCCGTTCGGCGGGCGGGTCGAGGTCGGCGGCCATGGTCCAGTCGGCGGGCGGTGGAGCGGTCACCGGAGGCCGCCCGTCCTCCCCGCCCGCCAGCCGGTGGGCGCGCAGGCCCTCGGCCCCGAAGCGGCCCACGACCTCGGCCACGGGCAGGGCGGCCAGGGCGCCGAGCGTCCGCACCCCCAGCCGTTCGAGCACGTCGACCAGGGCGGCGCTCGCCGGCCCGCCCTCGTCGGCCAGCACGGTCACCGGGATGGGCGCCAGGAAGGCGGGGCTCTCCCCGGGGGGCACGACCAGGGCCATGTCCTCCGGCCGGGCCACCCGGCCGGCCCGGCGGTGGCGGCGGGCGGCGAGGGCGGCGGCGAAGGGCCCGTCGGCCACCCCCACCCGGACCGGGACGCGCCCGCCCAGCGTGTCGCTCACCAGGGCGGCCGCCCGGCGGGCCAGCGCCCGGTCGCCCCCGTGGTAGCGGGACGGGCCCAGGGTGGGGAAGGCGCAGGCGCCCGGGTAGGTGATCTCGATGCGGGGCGTGAGGGCTTCCAGGCTGGCGGCCACCGGCTCGAAGGCCCGGGCCTCGGCTGCGGGGTCGTGCTCGAGGATCAGCACCTCGGGGCAGCGGGACTGGGCGTCCCGCCGGCGCTGGTGGCGCTCGACCCCCTCGTGCCGGGCCGCCGGCGAGCACGCCACCACCCGGTTGGCCCGCAGGACGGCCGCAGGCACGTCCAGCGGCACCCCCGCCGCCACCACGGGCCAGTCCGCGCACCACACCACCAGCGTGCGGGCGACGTCAGGCATGGTGCACCACCGTCTGCCAGGAACGGACGGGCATCGTGCGCCGCCGTGGGCGCAGGGGGATGGGGGTGGCGAGAGGCTCGGCCGGGGCCACCCGGCCATCGGCGTCGGGGAGCCACAGCTCGGCGCGGCGGGGGCGGGCTGCGTCGCCGCGGCCGCCGGCCTCCACCGTGACCCGGCGGCCCTGGAGGTGGCCCCAGCCGGCGCCGAGTCCCTCCCAGCGGGCCGCGCTCACGGTCAGATGCACGGGGCTGCGCTCGCCGGGGAGGTCGTCGCCCACCGCCACCAGGACCCCGCCCCGCTCGCGCACCCGGGCGACCAGGCGGCGGGCGTCCGCGGGTCGCAGGCGGGGGGACCCGCCACCACCAACGGAGACGAGGACGATGTCGAAGCCGTCGACCAGGGCGCCGAGCACGGATGCCCAGCCCGAGCGGTCGCGGCCGGGGTCCGCCACCAGGACCAGCCGTTCCAGTGCCACTCCCAGCGCGTCGGCGGCCACCAGGCCCAGCGAGCCCAGCCCGACCGCCGCCACCCAGGCGCCTGCCTGCGACGCTCCGGCCGCCAGGGCCAGGGCCAGGGATGTCGCGCCCGCCACTCCCGGGGCGGCGCCCACGGCCACGGTGGCACCCCGGCGCAGGCCGCCGCCGGGGAGCAGTGGCTCGAACGGGGGGAGGACGGGGAGGCGGCGCTCGCGCGCCAGGTCGGCCACCCCGACCCGGGCCGCCGCCGGCCGCGGGCCGAGGCCGAGGCCGAAGCCGAAGCCGGCAGACCCCCGGTCACGGGGTCACGAAGGAAGGCCTCGGCACGAGCCACACCCCATGATCGAACACCTGTTCGCCAGCGTCAAGAGGGCGAACGGCAACAGGACGAACGGCTACTCCACGGTGACGCTCTTGGCCAGGTTGCGGGGGCGGTCGATGTCGCGGCCCAGGGCCAGGGCGGCATGGTAGGCCAGCAGCTGGAGCGGGATGCCCAGCAGCACCGGCGCCAGCTCGGGCTCGCTGCGGGGGACCCGCAGGACGGCGGCGAAGCGGTCGTCCGCCTCCAGGACCTCCGGCGGGGCGTCGGTCACGGCGATCACCGGGCCGCGCCGGGCCCGGATCTCCTCCACCGTGGCCAGGTTCTTGTCCAGCAGGGCGTCGTGGGGCAGCACCACCACCGTCGGCACCTCCGGGCCCACCAGCGCCAGCGGACCGTGCTTGAGCTCGGCCGCGGGGTAGGCCTCTGCGTGGACGTACGACACCTCCTTGAGCTTCTGGGCACCCTCCTGGGCCACCGGGTAGCCGCCCACCCGACCGACGAAGAACATCCCCGCCGCGGGGGCGACCAGGTCGCGGGCCACCGCGGCGACGGCGGGCTCGGACGACAGCGCCGAGGCGATGGCGTCCGGCAGGGCGTCCAGGCCGTCGATGAGCCGGGCGCCGTCCCCCGGCCCCAGGTCCCGCACCCGGCCCAGCTGCAGCGCCAGCAGGGCGAACGCCACCACCGTGGAGGTGTAGCTCTTGGTGGACGTGACCGACACCTCGGGCCCGGCGTGGATGTAGACCCCCGCCCCGCACTCCCCCGCCACCGTGCTGCCGGGGGCGTTGACCACGCCGATGACGTCGCCGCCCTTGCGCTTGACCTCCCGGATGGCGGCCAGCGTGTCGAACGTCTCGCCCGACTGGCTCACCGCCACGTACAGCGTCTCGGGATCGATGACCGGGTTGCGGTAGCGGAACTCGGACGCGGCCTCGGCGTCGGTGGGGATGCGGCTCAGGCCCTCGATGAGCAGGGCGCCGGCCTGCCCCGCGTAGTAGGCCGAGCCGCAGCCCAGGATCTTGATCCGCCGCACGCCCAGCACGTCCCGGGCAGACAGCCGCACCCCGCCGAGGTGGGCGGTGGCGAAGCGCCGGTCCAGCCGCCCCCGCAGCGCCCGGGAGACCGCGGCCGGCTGCTCGTGGATCTCCTTGTGCATGTAGTGGGCATGGCCGGCCAGGTCGAAGGCCGTGGCCGCCACCTCGGTGGTGGCCGGGCGCTTGTCGGTGGGGCGGGCGTCGAGGGTGAACGTGCGGTACGACCCCGCCTGCAGCACGGCCAGCTCGTGGTCGTCGAGCTGCACGATCTGGTCGGTGTGGCGGACCAGCGCCGAGGGGTCGGACGCCACGTAGTGGGCCCGGCGCCCCACGCCCAGGACCACCGGGCTGCCGTTGCGGGCCACCACGATGCGGTCGGGCTGGCGGTCGTCCACCACGGCCAGGCCATAGGTGCCGGCCACCAGGGACAGGGACTCGCGCACGGCCTCCTCCAGCGACAGGCCGGCCTGGCGGCGCACGCCCACCAGCTGGGCGATGACCTCGGTGTCGGTGTCGGACGCGGGCGTGATCCCCTCGGCGGCCAGCTTGGCCCACAGCTCGGCCGCGTTCTCCACGATGCCGTTGTGCACCACGGCCACGTGCCCGGAGGCGTCGACCTGGGGGTGGGCGTTGGCGTCGGTGGGCTCGCCGTGGGTGGCCCAGCGGGTGTGGCCGATGCCCACCGATCCCGCCAGGCGCTTGGGCAGGGCCGCGGCCAGGTCGTCCACCCGCCCGGCCCGGCGGTGCACCCGCAGGCCCGAGGGCCCGACCACGGCCACCCCGGCGGAGTCGTAGCCCCGGTACTCGAGACGGGCCAGTCCCTCCATCAGGACGGGGACCGCGTCCCCGCTGCCGATGGTCCCGACGATGCCGCACATGTGACGTCCTCTCAGCCGTAGACGATCCGGCGGATCTGCCGGTGGGTCAGGGGTGGCGCCGCCACCGGCCGGGCGGCCAGCTCGGCGGCGATGCGATCGAAGATGGCCGGGTTGGCCAGGCCGGACGCCTGGAGCTCGCGGTGCCGGCGGCGCACCACCGCCTCCGTGGTCTCCGAGAAGTAGGCGACGACGTCGTCCACCACGCGCCGGGCCACCCCCGAGGGCAGGTGCGTGGTGCGGACCAGATGGTCCACGAGGTCGTCCATGGACGACGATGGTCGCCCAACCACGCCGTGAAAGCAAAGATCTTGCCCGAATCCGGGCAAGATCGGACGATTCAGGTCAGGGGAACAGGCCGCGGGCGGAGATGGCGGCCGCCACCCGCTCGACCGCGACCACATGGGCCGCCGTGCGCATGTTGACCCCCAGCGTCTGGGACCGGGCCCACACGGCGTTGAAGGCCGCCTCCATCCGGGACCGCAGCCGCTCCGCCACCACCGAGTCCTCCCAGGGGTAGCCCTGGCGGGCCTGGGCCCACTCGAAGTAGCTGGCCGTGACCCCGCCCGCGTTGGCCAGGATGTCCGGCACCACCACGATGCCCCGGCGGTCGAGCACCGGCTGCGCCTCGATCATGGTCGGCCCGTTGGCCGCCTCCACGATGAGCGGGGCGGCGATGCGCTCGGCCACCCCGGCGTCGACGCACCCGCCCAGCGCCGCGGGCACCAGCAGCTCGCAGTCGATGTCCCAGATGGACTCGGCGCTGATCGACTCGCCGCCGCCGAACCCGGCCACGGAGCCCGTCTCCGACACGTGGTCGGACAGGCCGCCGATGTCGAGGCCGCCCTCGTTGAGCACCGCGCCGCCGATGTCGCTCACGGCCACGACCCGCTGGCCCGCCGAGCTGAGCAGGAACGCCAGCGGCGCGCCCACCTTGCCGAAGCCCTGGAGCACGGTCCGGCTGCCCACGAAGGGCATGCCCAGCTCCCGGAAGGCGACGCGGGCGCAGGCCAGGCAGCCGGCCGACGTGGCGCCCGAGTGGTTGCGGGTGCCGCCCAGCGACAGCGGCTTGCCCGTCACCGACGCGGGCATGGCGTGGCCCTTCACCATCGACAGCGTGTCCATCAGCCAGGCCATGACCCGCCCGTCGGTGTTCACGTCGGGGGCGGGGATGTCGACGTCGGGGCCCAGCAGCGGGCTGATCTGGTACGTGTAGCGCCGGGTGACCCGCTCCAGCTCGCCCAGCGACAGCTTGCGGGGGTCGCAGCGCACCCCGCCCTTGGCGCCGCCGAAGGGCAGGTCCAGCAGCGCGGTCTTGAACGTCATCATGGCGGCGAGGGCCTTGACCTCGTCCGCATCGACGTCCTGGTGGAAGCGGATGCCGCCCTTGCCCGGGCCCCGGGTGGTGTCGTGGTGGACCCGCCAGCCGGTGAACACCTCGACCGAGCCGTCGTCCAGCCGCACCGGGATCGCCACCTCCAGCATGCGTTGCGGGGTCCGCAGCATGCGGTGCACGTCCGCGTCGAGCTTGGCCAGCTCGGCGGCTTCGTCGAGGTTGTCGAGGACCGCCTGCCAGGACCTGGAACTCATCGCCGCTCCTTGTTCGTGCCGACGTCGTTGGCGGCCGTCCCCCGAAGCATGCCCACTTTGGGGGGTGAAGTGACGTTACTCCTGTGGTTCGCGCCTCTGGCGGGGCCTCCTCCGGAGATTCGGCGGCGGCCGGCCCGGCGGCTTCACCGTTGCCGGATGGCGGGTAGTAGATGTACAGGCTCCGGATCACGTCGAGCAGCTCGGCGCCCGTCCAGCCGTCCGCGAGGTGCACGGTGATCATGCTGCCGTTGGCGTGGACCTGGGTGACCCCGCCGCTCTCGAACAGGCGGCGGGCCAGCTCGTCCACCGGCCGGTCGTCGAGGATCGCCTCGACCGAGGCGTAGCGCTCGTGGCCCATGCCGGTGAGCGAGCGGTTGATCTCGAACCGCGCCAGGCCCGGCGTGGACGACGGCTTCTCGACGACGTTGATCGGCTGTCCCATGGCGGGCGGCATGATATCCCTGCGGTCGTACCGCCCCCGAACCGGAGGACGCCGTGAGCACCGAGACCATCGAGGTCACCGGTCACATCGTGGATTCGCTGCTGCTGGCCAAGATCCTCGACGCCATCCTCGATGCGGGCTGCGACTACGAGCTCGAGGACGTCCAGATCGGCAAGACCAGCCTCGACGCCAGCAAGGCCCGCATCGCGGTGAGCGGGGACGAGGCCGTGCTCGGTCCCCTGCTCGACGAGCTCCAGGTGCACGGGGCCAACCGCACCCACCAGCACGACGCCCACCTGGTGCCGGCCGAGCGGGACGGCGTGCTGCCCGCGGGCTTCTACTCGACCACCAACCTGGCCAGCGACGTGCGGATCGACGGCACCTGGCTGCCGGTGGACAACCCGGAGATGGACTGCGCCCTCGTCGTGGCGGGCAGCCGGGCCCACACCGCGCCCATGCACCGGGTGCGGGCGGGCGACCAGGTCGTCGTGGGCAGCGACGGCGTGCGGGTCCACGCCCCCGGCCACGCCCGGGACACCCAGCTGTTCGAGTTCATGGCGTCGGAGGTGTCCTCCGAGAAGCCCAAGGCGCTGCTGGTGGCCCGGGTGGCCGAGCGGATCCGCATCGCCCGCCGGCGGGGCGGCCGCGTGCTGGTGGTGGCGGGGCCCGCGGTGGTGCACACCGGCGGGGCCGCGGACCTGGCCCGGATGGTCTCCGAGGGCTGGGTCGACCTGCTGTTCGCGGGCAACGGCTTCGCCACCCACGACATCGAGGCCAACGTGCTCGGCACGTCGCTGGGCGTGTCGGTGTCCGAGGGCACGCCGACCGAGGGCGGCCACGCCAACCACCTGCGCGTCATCAACGAGGTGCGGCGCCACGGGTCGATCGCGGCCGCGGTGGAGGCCGGGTTCGTGACCGGCGGCGTGATGCACGCCTGCGTGCGGCGGGGCGTGCCGTTCGTGCTGGGCGGGTCCATCCGGGACGACGGCCCGCTGCCCGACGTCATCTCCGACACGGTGGCCGCCGCCGACGCGCTGCGGGCCCAGCTGGGCGGGGTGGAGGTGGCGCTGATGCTGGCGTCCACCCTGCACGCCATCGCCACCGGCAACTGCCTGCCCGCAGGGGTCGAGACCTTCTGCGTCGACATCAACCAGGCGGTGGTGACCAAGCTGGCCGACCGGGGCAGCCACCAGACGCTGGGGATCGTGACCGACGTCGGGCCCTTCGTCCGGCAGCTGGCGGACGAGCTGATGCGCCGGTCATGACCGCCGGGGACCTGAGCTGGGGCCGCCGCATCCTCCTGTGCCCGCCCCGCCACTTCGGGGTGCTGTACGAGATCAACCCGTGGATGCAGCGGGAGGTGACCGTCGACGCCGAGCGGGCGGTCGCCCAGTGGGAGCACCTGGCCGCCACCCTGCGGGCCGCGGGCGCCGAGGTGGTGGAGATGGAGGCCCACCCCGAGGTGCCCGACCTGGTCTTCACGGCCAACGCCGGCCTGGTCAACGGGGACCAGTTCGTGCCCAGCCACTTCCGCCACCCGGAGCGCCAGCCCGAGACCGAGGTGAACGCGGCCTGGTTCGCCGCCGGCGGCTGGCGGGTGGACCGGCTGCCCGAGGACCTCGACCACGAGGGCGCGGGCGACGCGCTGCCGTTCACCCCCGAGGGCGGGCGCACGGTGCTGCTGTCCGGCTACTCCTTCCGCTCGGACGCCAAGGCCGCCACCGCCCTCGCCGACCTGCTGGGCTGCCCGGTGCGGCCGGTGCAGCTGGTCGATCCCCGGCTGTACCACCTCGACCTCACGTTCTGCCCGCTGGACGGGCGCCGGGCGCTGGTGGCCCCGCTCGGCTGGGACGCCTACGGGCGCAAGGTGGTCGAGGCCCTGGTGCCCGAGCCGCTGGTGCTGAGCGACGAGGAGGCCCTGTCGTTCTGCGCCAACTCGGTGGTGGTGGGGACCACGGTGGTGATGCCGCTGGCGCCCCCGCGGGTGGCCCGCACGCTGGAGGCCTGGGGCTTCGACGTGGTCGAGTGCCCGGTGGCCGAGTTCCTCAAGGCGGGCGGCGGCTGCCGCTGCCTCACACTGGCACTCGACGTGGTGCTGTCCGCGTCGCCTCCCGCCACGCCCACACCGCCAGGACGATCGACACGACCCCCAGGACCAGGTGGACGACCGTGAAGCCGAGGTCGTGGTCCGCCAACAGGATGCGGATGTCGCGCACCACCCACACGGCCACCGTCCAGCCGGCCAGCGCCCCCACCGCCACGCACGCCGGAGCGCCGGCTGCCCCGCCACAGCGCGACGATCACGGCCGCAGCCAGCAGCGTGAAGCTGAGGGCCAGGCCGGTGCGGCCGGCCTTCTCGCCGGTGTCCAGGTCGGCGTCGCCCCAGATGTTGAAGATCCGGGTGGTCCACACGAACAGCGTCCAGCCCACCAGGGCGAGGGCGGCGGGGCGTCGGCGCATGCACCGAGGCTAGGGGCGCCCCTCCCGCGGGAGCGACTCAGGGCTCGGGGTCCTCGGGCCGCTCGTCCTCGGGCCGCTCGTCCTCGGGCCGCTCGTCCTCGGGCCGCTCGTCCTCGGGCGCCAGGCCCCACTGCTTGAACAGCGGGTCCGTGTCGGGGCCGGGCAGGAGGTCGTCCTCCTCGGCCTGGTGCCGGGCGGCATCGATGGTCTCGCCCAGCTCGTCCAGCTTCTCTCGCATCTGTTCCGGCGTGTCGGGCACGCTCCGGGTGTACCCGTACGGCCCGGCGACGAACCGATCGGCCTAGCAGGCCTCGGGACCGAACAGCGTGCCCTGGGGATCGGGACGCACGATCCGCGGCACGCCCGTCCACGGCAGGTTGTCCATGAACACCCAGCTCCGCCGGTGGATGGCGGAGGGCCCCATGCCCCGCAGTGCGGCCTGGTGTCGGGGGCAGGGGTAGCCCTTGTTGGCGTCGAACCACCACCAGGGATGGTGCTCGGCCTCGCCCTGCATGATGCGGTCGCGGGTCACCTTGGCCAGGATCGACGCCGCCGCGATCGACAGGCAGCGGGAGTCGCCCCGCACCAGCCGGTCGACGATGCCGCCGCCCACGAAGTCCCACTTGCCGTCGAGCAGCACCCGATCGGGCGCCAGGCCCATGGCCTCGAGGGCCCGGCGGGCGGCCAGGCGCTGGGCCTCGCTCATGCCCAGCTCGTCGCACTCCTCGTGGCTGGCGTGGCCCACGCCCCAGACCGTGCACCAGCCGGCGATGCGGTCGAACAGGGCCTCCCGCTCCCGCGGGGTGAGCTGCTTGGAGTCGCGCACCTTGTAGACCCGCCGGTCGCGGGGCAGCACCGCGGCGCCCACGGTGAGCGGCCCGGCCCAGGCGCCCCGGCCCACCTCGTCCATGCCCACGACCACGTCGTGGCCCGCCTCCCACAGGGCGCGCTCGTAGGCCAGCGACGGGGACCGGCCCTGGAGCGCCCGGCGCAAGGGAGGGGCGGTGGCGGCCATCGGGCCGAGGCTAACCCCCGCCGCAGGCCCGCCGAGGACAGTCGCTGAACGTGAGTGAGAATTCACCCCACGCGCGCATTGACTCGGCCGCGTAGCCGCGGAAGGATGCGCGTTGTCACCGTCCACGGGGAGGGACGACCATGGCTGAGGGCGCACCGGACCGCGCGGGTGAGCATGCAGCCGAGCCGAGACGCGGCGTCGAGCTGCCGCCCGGGGCACGGGTAGAGGTCCGCAACCGGTTCGACGGCTCGTGGTCCACGGGCTTCGAGGTGGCCGAGGCGGTGCCACCGCCCGAGGGCGACGCCCCGGCGACCTACCGGGTCCGGCGGGTCGACGACCACGCCGTGCTGAACGCCACGTTCCGGCCCGACGACGTGCGCCGGGAGCCACAGCGCCGCCCGTTCTGGTGAGCCTCAGGGCGAGGGTTCGCCCACGTACGCGTCGGTGACGACGGCGGCCACATCGGGCGCGCCGTAGCGCGGGCCGCCGCTGCCGGGCGCTACGTACGGGCCCAGCCGCACCACCACCGTCTCCGACCCCGGGTCGACGGCGATGACCTGGCCGCCCAGCCCCAGGGCGAAGTACATGTCCTCGGGCGCGCCGGAAGCCAGCTGGGTGTCCTCACCGCCGCCGGTCTGGTCGAGCGTGGTGGCGCCGAGGGGGCTGAGCACCGTGCCGCGCCCGTTGAGCCACCACAGGTAGCCGTAGGCGTCGTTGATGGGCTGGGACGGCTCTCCGGTGGCCGCCGCCACCCACTCCGACGGGACGATCTGCGTGCCGTCCCACTCGCCGTCCCGCAGGAACAGGTAGCCGAAGCGGGCCATGTCCTCGCAGGTGGACTGCAGGCCCATGAACATCCGGGTGTTGCCGGCGGCGTCCATGGTCATTTGCGAGTGGTCCATCCCGATCGGTCCCAGCAGCTTGTCCTGGGCGTAGGCGGCGGCGTCGGTGCCGGTGGCCTCCTTCAGGACGACGTCGAGGGTCTGGATGGCGGCGTTGTTGTAGGCCCAGGTGGTGCCGGGCGGGGAGGTCTGGGTGAGCCCGACGGCCAGGGCGTCCATGTCGGGCGAGAACGGGAGCTGGGTGTAGTCGATCGCCGGGTCCCAGAGGCGGCCCGAGTCGTTGCTCAGCAGGTTGGCGACGGTGACGTCCTGGGAGTCGGTGCCCGCCCACGCGTCGATGTAGTCCGAGGCCGGGTCGTCGACGTCGAGCAGGCCCTCGTCCTGGGCGATGCCGACCAGCGTGCTGGCGTAGGACTTGGTGGCCGAGAACACCTCCTGGCTGGACGTGGCGTCCTTGCCCCGCCAGTACCACTCCCCGACGATCCGGCCCTGGCGGGTGACCACCAGGCAGTTGGACCCGGCCTGCTCGGCCTGCGCCGCGATGGCGTCCAGCGCGGCCTGGTCGAAGCCCATCTCGGTGGCGTCGGCCCGCTCCCACTCGGCGCCGGGGAAGACGACCTCCTCGGCGGGCGCCTCGGTGGTGGGCGGCGCGGAGGCGGCGTCGCCGTCGTCCTGGCCCGAGGCGCCGCCCGAGCAGGCGAGGGCGGACAGGCAGGCGGCCAGCGCCACCCCGGTGCGGACGAAGCGGCGGCGACTCATGGGCCCGATGGTAATCGGTGCGTGACGCTGGCTGAGCGATTGAGCCAATCGTCCCGACACCTGTGCCAAACGCCGCCGGTCAGCCGAGCTTGGCGATGTTGGGCACCTCGTCGGCCTCGACCTCGGTGGCGAGGAAGGCGTCCACCATCTCGTCCGCCACCGTGGGCGAGGTCAGGCGCAACCCGAGGGCGAGCACGTTGGCGTCGTTCCAGCGCCGGGCCCCCTCGGCGGTCGGCCCGTCGGTGCACAGCGCAGCCCGCACGCCCGGGACCTTGTTGGCGGCCATGGACACGCCGGTGCCGGTCCAGCAGCACACCACGCCCCGCTCGGCGCGGCCCTCGGCCACCGCCTCGCCGACGCCCCGGCCCACGTCGGGCCAGGGATCGCCCTCGCCCACCACCACGACCTCGTGGCCCCGGGCCGCCAACGCCTCCTTGATGTGGTCGGTCACGCTGGTCCGCTCGTCGGTGCCGAACGCGATGCGCATGGTGCCCAGCGTAGGACCGCGTGCAGGGGTAGACCCTGGGCATGGACCAGTACCAGGTGACCGACCCCGAGGGCTTCCGGCTGGCCGACCACGACCCGGCCGCCACCAGCGGCATCGACGGCAAGGCCGAGGGCCGGGCGGAGATCGAGCGCCTCACCGCCCGCCTGTCGGAGCTGCACGAGCGCTTCTACGCCGACGGCCGCTACGGGCTGCTGGTGGTGCTCCAGGGCATGGACACCTCGGGCAAGAGCGGCGCCATCCGCAAGGCGTTCGAGGGCCTCGACCCCATCGGGGTGCACGTGGCCGCGTTCAAGGCCCCCAGCGAGGCCGAGCTGGCGCACGACTTCCTCTGGCGGATCCATGCCCACGCGCCGGCGGCGGGCCAGATCGCCATCTTCGACCGCAGCCACTACGAGGACGTGCTGATCGTCCGGGTCCACGGGCTCGTGCCCGAGGAGCGCTGGCGGGCCCGCTACGAGCACATCCGCAGCTTCGAGGCCATGCTGGCCGACGAGGGCACGGTGGTGCGCAAGTTCTTCCTCCACATCTCGTCGGACGAGCAGGCGCGGCGGCTGCGGGCCCGGCTGGAGGACCCGACCAAGCACTGGAAGTTCCGGCTGGCCGACCTCGCGGAGCGCAAGCGGTGGGACGACTACCAGGCGGCGTACGAGGAGGCCATCCGGCGCACCGCCACGCCCGAAGCGCCGTGGACGGTCGTGCCCGCCGACCACAAGTGGCACCGCGACCTGGTGATCTGCCGCACCATCGTCGACACCCTGGAGGGACTCGACCTGCGCTACCCGGAGCCCGAGGAGGACCTGTCCGGTGTCGTGGTGGAGTGAGCCTCAGCCGGCCTTGCCCGGCCGGCCCGGGGCCAGCAGGCTGCGGCGCCGCGCCTCCTTGACCCAGCGCTGGGCGGTGGTGACGGGGACGCCGTTGGCGTCGGCCAGGTGCGCGACCGGGCGGTGGGTGGTGGCGGCCAGGTGGCGGTAGGCCACGGCCACCTCGGCGTAGAAGTCGTCGGCGTAGCCACGCCCGTCCTCGCGCAGGGCGGGGGTCAGGGTGGCCTCGGGCCAGGCGGCCACCGGGTCGGGGGCGCTCGGGTGGAGCTGGGCGTTGGCGGCCGCCTCGATGCGACCCACCGGGATCGAGCGCAGCACCTCGGCCGACACCAGGCCGCCCACGTGCAGGTCGACCAGGTGGAAGCGGCCGTCCTCGCCCTCGGCCACCCGGACCCGCACCGTGGGAGGCTCCGGATCGACACCCGGCGGGACGTCCCGCCACTCGTGCCAGCCGTCGTCGAGCGCGACGAGGTGGGCGGCGGCCATGCCCGCCAGGTTACCCCGGGACGTGACAAGTATCCTATTGAGCGGATCTAGACGTCTGATTACGCTCAAAGCGACTACAACCCACGCGCGGTGGGTTAGGAAGAGAGAGGGATGTCTACGACAGTCGCCATCGCTGCTGCGGTGGCCGTGTTTGTGGTGCTGGTGGTGGCGCTCAAGTCGGTCCACCGCATCGGACCGTCCGAGGTCGGACTGGTCAACAAGAAGCTGGGGTTCCGCAAGCTGCACGGCGACAACCCCATCGCCTTCCGGGGCGAGGCCGGCTACCAGGCCGAGCTGCTCATGCCGGGCCTGCGCTTCCGCCTGTGGCCGATCTCCTCGGTCACTCGCCACCCGTGGGTCCAGGTGCCCGCGGGCGAGATCGGCGTGATGATCTCCCAGGTCGGCCGGCCCCTGCCCATCGGCGCCAAGAGCGCCCGCTACGACCCGTCGTTCGGCGACTTCTCGCAGCTCGACGCCTTCCTCCAGAACGGGGGCGAGAAGGGCGTCCAGCGCCCGGTGCTGCCCCCCGGCACCCTGGTGCCGCTCCACCCGGTGGCGTTCATCGTGATCACCTCCCGCGAGGTCTTCGGCGTGCCCGTGGCCCCCGACCTGGCCGCGGCGGCCAGCGGCGGGCAGCTCACGCCCGAGTCCTTCGGCCTGTCGCCCGAGCAGCTGGGCGTCATGGTCATCGCGCCCCAGGGCGCGGACGACGTCGTCGGCCTGGTCACCACGCTGGAGGGCCAGCCCCTCGACAAGGGGGACATCGCCTCCCGCCTGGGCGGCTTCGACGACATCACCGCCCTGGAGGGCGAGGCGGGCACCACCAACGCCCAGCTCATCGAGACGCTCATGGGCTCCAAGAACGAGCTGCACAACAACTACCAGGACTTCCAGGCCTTCCTGGACGCCAGCGGGCGCATCGGCCTGCAGCACGACCCGCTGCTGTACGGCGCCTACCTGCTCAACCCGTTCCTGGTGCGGGTGCAGCTGGTGCCCATGCTGGTGGTCAACCAGGGCGAGGTGGCCGTCATCAAGGGCTTCGTCGGCCTGCCCACGCTCGACACCTCCGGCGCCGAGTTCAAGTTCGGCTCGATCGTGCGCCCCGGGCACCGCGGCATCTGGGAGGAGCCGCTGCGCACCGGCAAGTACGCCATCAACCCCCGCGTCTACGCGGCGGAGATCGTGCCCACGTTCATCCTCACCCTGAACTGGGCCAACGCCGCCAGCCAGGCGCACGACCTGGACGCCCGCCTGGAGCCCATCGTGGGCAAGAGCCGGGAGGGCTTCATCTTCACCATCGACCTCCAGGTGCAGATCCACGTGTCCGACACCAAGGCGCCCAAGGTGATCTCGATGGTGGGCACCATGCTCAACCTGGTCAACGAGGTGCTCCAGTCGGCGGTGGGCAACCACTTCCGCAACACCCTCCAGGACCTGGAGGCGGTGCGCTTCATCGAGACCCGGCGCGAGGTGCAGGGCTCGGCGTTCCACGCGGTGAGCGAGTACCTGGCCGCCTACGACGTCGAGACCCGGGGCGTCTACATCCAGGACGTGGTGTTCCCCGAGGAGCTGGTGGACGTCCTGACCCGGCGCGAGATCGCCAACCAGGAGCGCACCACCTACGTCGAGCAGGAGCGGGCCGAGACCGCCCGGGTCGAGGTCGAGAAGGCCCGGGGCACGGCCAACATGCAGGCCGACCTGGCCGCGGCCCAGGTGTCGGTCGAGATCAGCACCAACCAGGCCCAGGCCCGCGAGGCCGCGGCCAGCGGCGACGCCGCCTACGTGCGGCTGACCGGCCAGGCCGAGGCCGACCGGACCCAGGCCATCGGCCTGGCCGAGGCCCGGGCCGCCGAGGCGCTGGGGCTGGCCAAGGCGGCCGGCTACCACGCCCAGCGCGAGGCCATCGGCGACATGGCCACCGCCCTCGTGGCCGTGGCCGGGGCGGTGGCCGACGGCCACATCGACGTCGTGCCCGACGTGCTGGTCACCGGGGGCGGCGGTGCCCTCGACGGCCTGGCCGCGGCGCTGATGAACACCCTGCGCACCGGCACGAGCAACGGGGACGCCCCTCGGGCGGTGCCGCCCCGCTCCCCCGGCTCCCGCGGCTCCGGCCGAGGTGGAGAGCGGCCCCGACGGAAGCTGAGCGCGTAGTGCGTCAGGTGCCGAGGTGGGGAGCCACCCTGAGGCTGCCGCCCTCGGCAGCCGTGGCCCGAGCGGCCCGGCGCCTCAGGCGCCAGGAGCGGGAAACACGGTGCCGAGGTGGGGAGCCACCTCGGCACCGAAGCGCTCGATCTGGTCGACCAGCTCCGCCCGGTCCCGGGAACGGAACCGGACCTGGAGCTGGTTGGCGCCGTTCTCCGTCCAGGTCCGCATCGCGGCGGCGATGGCCTCGGGCTCGCCGGTGAACGTGCGGCCCACGTCCCAGTTGGGGGTGCCCACGTAGCAGCCGACGTTGGCGCCGACGTCGAACGCCTCGGGGCGGCCCGCGCTCGGCCCGCAGGTCGCGCAGGCGGGCCACGATCCCGGGCAGGTCCCGGGGACGCACGCCCTGGGGCAGCCAGCCGTCGCCGTGCTGGGCGGCCCGCCGCACCGCGACGGGCGACGATCCCCCCACCCAGACCGGGACCGACGCCTGCACCGGGCGGGGCGCGAGGACCGCGCCCGGGACATCCCCGTCGAGCGCAGCCCGCAGGGCGGGCAGGGCCGTCTCCATGTACTCGCCGCGGCGGGCGAAGTCCACGCCCAGCAGGGCGAACTCGGCCTCGACGTGGCCGGCGCCCACGCCCACGATGGCCCGCCCGCCCGAGAGCCGGTCGAGGGTGGCGAACGCCTTGGCCACCTCGAGCGGGTGGTGGTACGGCAGGGCCAGCACGTGGCTGAGCAGGCGGACCGACGTGGTCACCCCGGCCAGGAACCCCAGCGTGGCCACCGGGTGGTACCAGGTCGCCCCCATGGTCTCGTCCAGCGGCCGGGGGATGGCCACGTGCTCGCACACGCCCACGTACAGCGCGCCCGCCCGGTCCGCCGCCCGGGCCACGGCCACCAGGTCGTCGACGCCGGCCGTGGCCTCCCACGGCTCGACGAAGATGCGGCTCTGGGCCTGGATCGGGAGCTGGAGCCCCCAGGCCACCGTCCCGGCGGGGATGACCGCGCTCACTTGACCGCCGTGGGGGCGACGGGCCCGCCCAGCGCCCGGGTCAGGGGCAGCGGGGTGGCGCACAGCAGGAAGTCGTGCTGGCCGTCGGCCGCGCAGTCGGCGGCCAGGTCGTCCAGCGCCCACAGCTGGCCCTGGGCGAGGCCCATGTCCACCAGGTGGAGCAGGTGGACGGGCAGCAGCACCGCCGGATCCTCGGGGGGCCACACCTCCAGCGCCAGCGTGTCGGTGGCCACCGCCGCGATGTCGTGGTCGTGCAGCCACTCGACCGAGCGGGTGGACAGGCCCGGCGCGGCCCGGCCGAAGCGCTCGCGGTCGCCCGCCCGCAGGTGGTGCATCTGGCCGGTCCGCACCAGCAGGACGTCGCCCGGCTCGGCCGTGACCCCCGCCCGGCCGAGCGCGGCGTCGAGGTCGTCGCCGCCGATGGCGTAGCCGCCGTCGAGGTGGTCGACGCCGTGCAGGCGGGCCACGTCGGCCAGCAGGCCCCGGGTCACCACCGGGCCGTAGTGCTCGATGCCGAGGCGGCCGGCGCCGGCGCCGTCCACCACCGTGGCGTCGACGCCGTTGTAGAGGCGGCCCTCGTAGCTGGCGTGGGCGAGGGCGTCCCAGTGGGTGGCGGCCTGGACGCCCATGCTCAGGGCGTCGTCGCTGGTGCAGAAGTCGGCGGAGTCGCCGGTCAGGGCGGCGTTGACGCTCAGCATGCGGCGCCGCGGGTTGTCCCGGCCGGGGATCTGGCCGGTCTGGGGCCCGTCCTCGTCGAAGGGGATGGCCAGCGAGAACACCCGGCCCTGCCGGGCGGCGCCGATCCCCCGCAGGACGGCGGCCGCGTCGATCAGGTTGAGGGTGCCCCGCTGGTCGTCCGGGCCCCAGCGCCCGGCGTTCGACACCCGGGCGGCCAGGTCCCGCAGGTGATCGGGCAGTGCCATAGAACCTGTTCTAGTTCTCTCCGCGGAGGGGGACCTAGCGGAGCGCGGCCACGACCCCGGCCTGACCCGAGCGCCAGACGACGCCGGCCTCGGTGAAGCCGGCATCGGCCAGGGCGGCCAGGTGCCACTCGGCGGGGGGCGAGAACTCCTCCGCCGGGTAGCCGGCGGCGAACACCGCCCGGCGCTCGACCGCGGCGGCCGCCAGGTGGGGGTCGCCCGCCACACGCCGCCACCAGGCGTCCCAGCGCCGCCGGCCCGCGGCCGGGTCCCGGGCGGCGCCCGGCCTCGACCGCGGCCAGGGCGGGCCCCAGGCGGGGCATCCCGCCCAGCGGCATCTGCTCGGCGTGGGCGAACACGCCGCCGGGGCGGATCAGCGTGGCGAGGTCCCCGTACAGCCGGGTGACCGTGCCCGCCGCCAGCCAGTGCAGGGCCGTGGCCGTCACCACCGCGTCGACCCGCCGCTCGGGCAACGCGTCCACCCACGTCGGGTCGCGCAGGTCGGCACGCACGAGCCGCACCCGCCCGTCCCCGGCGAACGTGGCCGAGGCCAGCGTGAGCAGCACGGGGTCGACGTCCACCCCCAGGCAACGCGCCCGCGGCAGGCGGTCCAGCAGCCGGCGGCTGACCGACCCGGGACCGCAGCCCAGGTCCACGACGGTCGGGGCCGGTCCGGCGACCGCCTCCACCACGTCGAGCAGCGCCGCGATGCGGGCCGCCCGCTCGCCGACGAGGGCGTCCTCCAGGCGATCCCAGGACCGCTGCCAGGAGTCGGCCCAGCCCGGCGGAGGCGACGACGGCCCCACGGATCGAGACTAGGCCCGCACGGCAAGCCGGCGGCTGCGCCCCGGGCCGGTAGAGGTCCCGCAGGAGTCGGCCTCGTCGGAGTGGGAGGCGAAGCGAGGTCGTACGCCCGGCGTCATCTCGCCCGGCTGGCCCCGGCCGAACCGCGCGCGCCACCACCAGTCGACCTGGGTCAGGACCGCTCGCCGCACGCTGCCGGCCATTCAGCCCACGCTCCTCACGAACCGGCGTACCTCGGTCGCACATGCCTCGGGGTCCTCCACCACACACGCGTGGCCGAGCTTCGTGAGCACCGCCAGCTGTGATGTCGAGATCGCCGCGTGGAGCGCTTGGGCGTTCGCGAGGGGCGACCGTGCGTCGGCCTCGCCGTGCAGGACGAGGGTCGGTACGTCGACCGTGGGCAGCACGGGGCGGAGGTCGGACTCCGCTCCGATGTGGCCCGCCGCTCGAACGGTCGCTGGGCGGATGTTCTCCCGCATCATCGTGGCCAGTGCTCCGGCGCGGTCGGCGGGTATGAGGTCTGTGAACAGGCCCGGGTAGGACTGCGGGTCGAACGCATCGCCCAGCTCGGCCATCCCTAGGAACATCTCGAGCCGTCGTGCCACCTCCTCAGGTGCCAGAGACCCTGCCCAGCCTGCGTACCCACCGACGAGCACGAGGCTGGCCGGTACCGCGGGGTGGCGCTGGAACAGGGAGAGGGCGAGCATCGTCCCGAACGAGTGGCCCACGAGATGCGGCCGCTGGAGGCCGAGGGCGGTGATGAAGGCGACGAGGGCATCGGCGAACTGCGCGGCGCGCCAGGTGTCATCGATGTCCGACGACCGCCCGAAGCCCGGCGCGTCCCAGGCGATGACGGTGTGGTCGCGTGAGAGGTCGGGGAGCATCCACTGCCACGTGCGGCTGTCGGCCGGGGCGCCGTGGAGCATCACGAGTGGCGGACCCGAGCCCGTGCGGGTGTAGGCGATCTGGATCCCGCCGATGTCGACGTGCTCCATGCGTGCATCCTGACAGGCTGGCGAAGTGGACCGGGTGGTCGTCTTCGGGAGGGGCGGTGCCGGCAAGTCCGTCCTGGCCCGGGAGCTGGGGATCGCCACCGGGCTCCCGGTCATCGAGCTCGACAAGGAGTTCTGGAGCGACGAGCTGGAGCCGCTCCCGGCCGAAGACTGGGCCCGGCGCCAGGCGATCCTCGCCGTGCGGCCTCGCTGGATCATGGACGGCGACCTCGGGCCCTACGACCAGGTCGAGCCCCGCCTGCGGCGAGCCGACACCGTCGTCGTGCTCGACATGCCGCTGTGGCGCTGCGCGTGGCGCGCCTGGCGACGCGGCCCAGAACGGCGTGACTTCTGGGACTGGACGGTGCGATGGCGGCGCCACAGCCGCCGCCGCCTGCTGCGCGCCGCCTCTGATCTCGCACCACGGGCCGAGGTCGTCATCCTGCGCCGCCCGCGCTCGGTCCGCCGCTGGCTGGTCGCCGTGGGTACCCGGCGGTAGAGCAGTGCTTGCCAGATTACGTCACCAGATGGTTACATGTCACCATACGGTTACACATCTAGGGGGCAGCATGGCGACAGAGATCGGCCCGCTGGCGGTGAGGCGCAGCATCTGGATCGACGCCCCGCCCGGTCGGGTCTGGGAAGAGTTCGAGGATCTCGAACGGATGCGCGCCTGGTTCGGAACTGGGCACACGCTGGTGCGCTACGAGCCGAGGGTCGGCGCGGTCGTCGAAACCGATGCGGGCGACCTCGACGGGGAGGCGCTGCGTTTCATCGGCCACGTGGTGGTCTTCGATCCGCCCCGCGAACTGACATTCGAGCAGGACTGGGTCGGTCACGGCTGGAAGGCCCCACCGCTCCTGACCATCCGCCTCACTGCACTCGAGGCCGGCACGCTGGTGGAGCTGTTCCACCACGGCTTCGAGGCGCTCGGACCCGACGCCGCTGAGAACCACCGTGGCTTCGAAGGCGGTTGGACGATGCGACAACTGGACGCCCTCCGAGAGCTCGTTCGTGGCTGACCGTGTCTTCGCTGCGCTCGCCGACGCCACGCGGCGAGCGATCCTCGACCTCCTCCGCGAGCGGCAGACTTTGACTGCGGGCGAAATCGCCCCACGTTCCCGACGATCAGTCGGCCCTCCGTCTCCAAGCACCTGCGCGTCCTACGCGAAGCCGGTCGTCCAGGCCCAGGAGCGCGGCCGCCAGAACCTCTACACCCTTGATGCTCGACCACTCGCCGAAATCCAGCGTGGCTGGCTCAACAACTTCGCACCTCACTGGCAGCAGAGCCTCAACCGGCTCAAGGGCCGAGCCGAAAGGCCGCAGCAAACCCGCTGACGCCCCCCGGGCCCTACGCGTTGTCGATGTTCCATTGCCGGAGACGCTCATGAGGACGAATGCCCATGTGATCCGCCAGGATGATGAGCGGGTGCGGACCATCGTGGACGCCACCCTCGGCGGCGACGCCGAGGACTGGTCGAGGACTGAGACAGGGTGACCGGCATGACGAGCAGCGAGGGCAGCGACGTAACCGCAGGTGGGGAGGGCGCGGCGGCGGGTGCACGTGGTGCCCCACACCCACTGGGACCGGGAGTGGTACTCGTCGTTCCAGACCTTCCGGCTGCGGCTGGTCGACCTGCTGGACGACCTGCTGGGGCGGATGGAGGGCGATCCGGCCTACGCCCGCTTCCTGCTGGACGGGCAGCTGGCCGTGGTCGAGGACTACCTGGCGGTGCGGCCCGAGGCGGACGAGCGGCTGCGCCGGCTCGTGGGCAGCGGTCGGGTGGCGATCGGGCCGTGGTACACGCTGCCCGACGAGTTCCTGGTCGGCGGCGAGACGCTGGTCCGCAACCTCCAGCTCGGGCTGCGGGTGGCCGGGCGCTACGGCGGGGCCATGGGCGTCGGCTACCTGCCCGACATGTTCGGGCACGTGGCCCAGATGCCCCAGATCCTCGCCGGGTTCGGGTTCGAGCATGCCGTCGTGTGGCGGGGGGTCCCGGCGGCCATCACGAGCAGCGGCTTCTGGTGGCGGGCGCCCGACGGCAGCACGGTGCGGGCCGAGTACCTGCCCCAGGGCTACGGCAACGGCTCGGCCCTGCCCGACGACGCCAAGGCGTTCGTCGCCGCGGTGGCGGGCTTCGCCGAGGAGTGGCGCGACCTCATCGCCGGGCCGGTCCTGTGGATGAACGGCACCGACCACCAGATGCCCCAGCCGTGGCTGGGCCGGGTGGTGGCCGAGGCCAACGACATCCAGGACGACTACGACCTGCGGGTGGTGTCGCTGCCCGAGCACCTGGCGGCGGCGCCCACCGACGGCCTGCCCACCTGGGCCGGCGAGCTGCGCTCCGGGGCCCGCGCCAACCTGCTCATGGGCGTCGTGTCCAACCGGGTGGACGTGCGGCGGGCGTCGGCCCGGGCCGAGCGGGCCCTGCTGGCCGGGGCCGAGCCGCTCGCCGCGCTGTTCCTGCCCGCCGGGCGCTGGCCCGGCGCCCTGCTGGACGAGGCGTGGCGGGCGGTCATCCGCAACTCGGCCCACGACTCGGTGTGCGCCTGCTCGATCGACGACGTGTGCGACGCGGTGCTGGTCCGCTACGGCGAGGCCGCCGACATCGCCGAGGGGCTCGCCACGCGGGCCGTGGCCGCGCTGGCGGCCCGGGTCGACCATGCCGGCCCCCTGGTGGTCAACCCCACCGTCCGGCCCCGGAGCGGCGTGGTGCAGGTGGTGGTGCCCGGCAGCGAGGCGCCCGCGGGCACCCAGCTGGTGCGGGCCCAGCCCGGCCGGGCGGTGCTGCACGCCGGCCCGCCCGCCATCGTGGTGCCCGCCGCCCAGGAGGTCGACTGGGTGCCCACCATCTCGGCCTTCGCGGTCGAGGACGAGGACGGCGCGGTGCTGGTCGCCAACGAGCGGCGGGGCACCGCGGGGCTGGTGACGGCCGAGGTCCGCGCCGCCCTCGACGCCCTGCGCACCGGGCACGAGGGCGACCTGCGCCTGGTGGTGCGCCAGCCCGAGCACGTGACCGTCCTGGCCCATGTGGCCGAGGTGCCGGGCTTCGGCTGGCGGGGCTGGGCGCCCGGCGACGGCAGCGGCGTGGCCCCGGTCACCGTGAGCGGCGACGAGCTGCCGGTGCTGGCCAACGGCCTGGTCACGGTGGGCGTCGCCCCCGACGGCACGTTCTCGGTCGACGGCCACGCCGGCCTCGGCCGGCTGGTGGACGGGGGCGACTGCGGCGACACCTACAACTGGTGCCCGCCGACCGACGACACCGTGGTCGACCGGGCCGAGTCGGTGCAGGTCAGGGTCGTCGAGCGGGGGCCGTTGCGGGCCCGGGTGGCGATCACCGCCCGCTACCGCTGGCCCGCCCGGGGCGAGGGCCTGGCCCGCCGGTCCGACGCTGCGGCGGAACACGCCGTGCGCACCACGCTGGAGCTGCGGGCGGGCGAGCGGGCGGTGCGGGTCGACGTCAGGCTGGACAACGCGGCCCGCGACCACCGGCTGCGGGCCCACTTCCCACTGCCTGCCGCGGCGGCGACGTCCCGGGCCGAGTGCGCCTACGGGACCGTCGAGCGCGGCGTGGTCGCCGAGGGCGGCCCCACCGAGGCCGCCGCTGCCCACCTACCCGGCCCAGCGGTTCGTGCAGGCCGGCGGCCTGACCGTGGTGCACGACGGCGTGACCGAGTACGAGCTGGTGGACGTGGACGGCGGTGAGGCCCGCACCCTGGCGCTCACGCTGCTGCGCTCGTCGGGGATGCTGTCCCAGGGGCCCATGGCCACCCGCCCCCTCCCCGCCGGGCCCCTGATCCGGCTGGAGGGATCCCAGCTCCAGGGGCCGGTCACCCGCACCTACGCGGTGGCGGTGGGCGACGTCGACCCCTACGCCCTGGCCGACGACGTGCTGGTCCCCCTGCGGGTCGCCGACGCCGGCGGGACCGGCGATGGCGCGAGCACGGGCGCCGGGCTGACCGTGACCGGCGCCGAGGTGGCCTCGGTGACCCGCGAGGGCGATGCCCTGGTGGTGCGGGTGTTCAACCCCGCCGACGCCGAGACCACCGTGGCGATCGAGGGCCGCCGAGGCTGGCTGGTCGACCTCCGCGGCCGGCCGCTGGAGCCCTTCGACGGCGAGTTCGGCCTGCGCGCCCGCGGCATCGCCACCGCCATGCTCAGCGACGGCGGCTGATCACCCCAGCGCCGGATACCCCGGCACTTCCACGGACGCGTCGAGGCCGTGGTCGTCCCGCCAGGCGGCAACCGCCGCCACCAGGTGCGGGAACGCCCTGGCGCCCGGCGCGTCCAGCAGCGAAGCGGTCCAGGCTGCCAGCCGGGGCCGGGCCGTCGTCGTGCCCCAGCGGTCCGCCTCGTCGACGGCGCGGCCCCGCCGGCCACCGACCCGCACCACCGCGAACAGGGCCAACGCGGCCGCGACCGCCTCGGCCCAGGTATCGCCCAGGCTCACCCCTGCGCCGGCCAGCGTGGCCTCGTAGGCCGCGGTGGCGTCCGCCACCAGGCCCGGCGGGAGGAGGCCGAAGCACCAGCAGCTGGGGAACGGGGCCAGAAGGTAGGCGAAGTCGAGCGCCACGGACGCCACGCTCGCCCGCTCGAAGTCGATCAGCCGGCACCCAGCAGGAGTGAGCAGGACGTTGTCGGGGCACGGGTCGCCGTGCACCAGCCCGACGTGGCTGGTGGCGAGCAGGGTCCGCACCCGGTCGAGGTCGGCAGCCACCGCCTCGGGAGCGACGCCCCGCTCGTGGGCCTCGGCCGTGAACGCGGGCGCGGCGGCAGCGAGGCGCTCGAGCCACCACGGGTCCCGGCCGGGACGGAGCCCGCGCCGGGCGCGCGCCGCGGCGAACCCCGCCGCCGTGCCCTGGGTCCGGGCATGGAGCCGCGCCAGGGCCTGGGTCCAGGCCAGCACGTCCTCCCGGGCCTGCGCCGGGTCGCCGCCCAGCAGTGACTCGTCCAGCGAGCTAACGGCGGCCAGCGCCTCCATCACCACGAGCCCCTGCTCGTCGTCGCCTCCCAGCAGCCCGGGCGCGGTGCCCGGCGCCGCCGCGGCCAGGTGCTCCAGCGACGCCCACTCCACCGCCAGCCCCTCCGGATCGATCGGCCACAAGGACTGCTCCGCGGGCCGCGGCAGCTTGACCACCGCGTGGCGCCCGTCCCTGGTCTCGACCCGCACGACGTGGTCCCGCTCCGGCCAGCGCGGTGGCCGACGCGAGCGTCACCCGCCCGCCCCAGGCCGCGGCGAGGACGTCCTCGACCGCCGCACGCGCGGCGCCGGAGAGAGCGGCGTCACCCGTGCTGCCGCGCCGGGCCGCGCTCGTCGCCGGTGACCGCGGGGCGCAGCACCCACAGGGGCACGCGGCCGAAGTCCTTGAGGTAGCGGGGGCGCATGGATCGCAGCCGGTAGCGCTGGTCGCCGGCCAGCTCGTCCCGCAGGGCCTGGTTGACCACGATGGTCCCGGGGAAGGCGACGCCGGTGATGCGGCTGGCCAGGTTGACCGTCGGGCCGTACAGGTCGCTCTCCCGCTCCAGCAGCGGGCCGTAGGCCAGCCCCACCCGCAGGTCGGACAGGTCGTCGATGTTCCGGGCGCCGGCCGCCAGGGCCAGCGCGATCTCGGCCGCGGCCCGGGGCGCGTCCACCGTGAACATGACCTCGTCGCCGATCATCTTGACCACCCGGCCGGCCCGGGCCGTGACCGTGTCGTAGGCCAGTTGCTCGAACTGGTCGAGGATCGAAGCCAGCGTCTCGTCCCCCACCTGCTGGGACAGCGCGGTCCAGCCCACCAGGTCGGCGAAGCCCACGACCCCGAGCTGGCCCCGTCCCGACTCGGCGATGGTCAGCCGGCGACGCACGGCGCTGAGCAGGTGGCGGCGCCACGCCGCCTCCAGCACCCGGGGCACGACGGGCAGCAGCGCGGCCGCGCTGGCCACGATCTGCTCGTCGGTCACCGGGCGCCCGCCCACCTCGCCCCGCTGCGGGGAACCGCTCACCCGGGCGCTGATGACGTCGACCTGCGACGAGGCCACCCGGGACATGGCCGAGCCGATCACCCGGCTCATGTGCAGCACCAGGTCGTTCGCGGCCGGGGTGGCCCCCATGAACTGCCCGATCTGGGCGAGCAGCTCGACGTCGGTCTCGGTGAAGGCCACCTCGCCGGGGCGGGGCACGGGGTAGCCCAGCATGCGCCAGAGCTTGCCGATGTCGGCCGCGCCCAGGCCGGTGCGCTCCGTGACCGCCTCCAGGTCGTAGGCGGGGGCCGTCGGGAGGATCAGCCGCTCCACGGCCAGCAGCGGCAGCGTGCCCTCGCGCTGGGCCGCGTCGAGCTCGTCCTCGCTGACGCCCTGGGCGGCCAGCAGCTCCCGGACCACCTTCACCGCGTCCTCGCCGAGCGCCGCGGGGTCGAGGCCCGGGGGCGGGCTCACCCGAAGGAGTCCCCCTGGCCGGGCGCCGGGCCGGGGGCGCCCACCGGGGCCGCCGTCCGCGCCGGGGCTGCGTCCCCGGGCACCGGTCCCAGCAACGCCTCGCCCCGGCGGTCGGTGGTCGACCAGCCCGGTTCCAGCCCGGGCGCGGTGAGCCGGACGGGACCGTGGCCCTCGTGGGGCTCGACCTCCCACAGCAGCGCCACCCGGTCCCCGTGCCAGCGCACGGCGTAGGACACGAGCCCGTGGGCGGTGGGGGCGTCGTGGACCTCCCAGCCCTGCCCGTACCAGCCGTCGGGGACCAGCGAGGCCAGGGCCACGCCCTGGTCGTCCCCCTCCCCCGCCTCCCGGACCAGCAGGTCGCGCACGAACGTGAGCAGCTCGGCCGCGGCCCAGCCGTGGTGGCCGTCGCCCATGCAGCCGCCGCCGAGCTGGGGGTGGACCGCCTCGGGCCAGGTCCAGGTGGGACTGGCCACCTCCAGCAGCCAGGCCAGCCGGTCGAGGCAGCGGCGGTCCCCGGCCCGCAGCTCGACCGCCGCCAGCTGCAGCGTCAGGTAGGTGCTCAGCCCGGTGTGGGTGATCCCGTGGAACAGGGCACGCCCCTCGGCGGCGGTGAAGCGCTGCCGCAACGCCTCGGCCGTGGCCAGCATGCGGGGATCGTCGGCGGCCAGCAGGCCGAGCGGGGCGCAGGCGGCGAGCGAGCCCACCGCCGCCGAGTCCAGCCGGCGGTGGGGGCCGGCGGGGATGGCCTCGCTGCCCAGCCGCTCGGAGGTCCCGGCCAGCGCGGCCTCCAGGTCGGCCCACATGGACTCGGCGAACGACCGGGCGTCGCCCGCAGCCTCGGGCTGGCCCGCGGCCTCCAGCAGCTCGGACGCCGCCCGCAGCCCGGCCACCCCCCAGAAGTCGTCCCAGAAGTAGTGGTCCAGCGGGCCGAGGTGCTCGGCGGACCGGCCCGGCGGCAGCAGCCCGGCCACGGCGGGGTCGCCGCCCCGGCGGGACCGGCGGGCGTGCTCGATCCACTGGGCGGCCCGGGCCACCGGCTCGGCCAGCGCCCCGGCCAGCGCGGCGTCCCGCCCCAGCCGCCAGTGCTCGGCCAGGGTGACCAGGGCGGCGCCGTTCGCGTCCCACTCGTCGCGCTGGCTCCAGAAGAAGCCGTCGGCCCGCTGGCGGGCGGGGTAGGCGGCCACCACCCGGCCGACCTCGTCGTGGTAGCCGTAGCGGTCGAGCGCGCCCAGCATGTAGGCCGCGTCCCGGAACCAGAAGCGGTGGTAGGTGGCGGGCCCGGGCGTGATCTCGTCGCCGTCCTGTGCCAGCAGCAGGAAGCGTCGGTTGGCCGCCACCGCCTCGGCCAGGCGCTCGTCCGGCAGCACCAGGCGCAGCCCCCGGTCGCCCTGGGCCCGCCAGCCGGCCGCCACCGCCTCCGCGGGCGGCAGCACGGCCGGGAAGGTGGTGGCTGCGGGGCCGGGCTCGGCGTCGAGGGGGATCACCGCCCGGAAGGTGGCCCCGTGGGCCAGCGGGAAGACGAACGCGGCCTGGGCCATCCCCGCCGGGTCCCGTACCGGGCGGCGCCAGCGCTCGGCCGCGTCGCCGCCGGTGACCACCGCGGCCGAGTCCCCGCCCCGCAGCGTCGAGCCCGCCACCCGGGCCGGTGCGCGCGGCAGCACCAGGGCGGGACGGCCGTCGACCGTCACGGTGCTGCCCGAGAGGTCGATGCGCTCGATCACCGTCAGGCCCTCGGGCGTGTAGGGCCGCACCGCCAGGGCCAGCGCCACCGGCGCCCGGGACCGGTTCTCGACCTCGATCACCACGACCTCGCCGCCGCCCTCGGCCGAGCTGCGCCGCGCCGCGTAGGCCCGCGCCAGCGCGTCCCCAGCGGGGATGCTCATGGCCGTCTCCACCACCGGGGAGCCGCCCAGCAGCCGCTGGCGCACGGCCAGCTCGCGCGAGGGCAGGTGCCAGCGGTCGTCCGCGCCGATCCACCAGTCCAGCGACCAGCCCCCGCCCGGCGGCGTGACCAGCCCGCGGGGGTCCACGATCGTCCCGCGCCGGCCGTCGAGCGTGCCGATGGCGGTCCAGTTCCGGTAGGTGACGTTGGTGAGGAACGGCAGCGGGCCCCGGGGCACGAACGCGGGCGAGGCGGGATCGAGCTGGCGCTCCAGCCAGAACGGGCCCACCCACTCCGGGGTGATCTGGGCCACGAGCCGCGAGCGCAGGGCCTGGACCAGCGTGCGCGACGCCACCGGCATCATCTCCCGGGGCAGCGCCAGCTCCGGCGGCTCGCCCACCTGGCGCAGGGTGGTCAGGTGGCGGATGGCGTCGTCGGGCACATGCAGGCCCCGTAGCAGGCGGCGCAGCAGCCAGGCACGGGCACGCGTCGACCGGGCCACTAGCGCATGCCGTGCATCTCGGAGCGGGCGTCGCGCCGCAGCAGCCCGCGGTAGGCCTCGGTGGCGGGCATGCCCTCGTGGACCACGTGGTAGATCTCGGTGGCGATCGGCATCTCGACGCCGTACTGCTCGGCCACCTCCACCACCACCTTGGAGGTCTTCACCCCCTCGGCGACCATCTTCATCTCCGCCACGACCTCGTCGATGGTGCGGCCCTTGCCCAGCTGCTCGCCCACGTAGCGGTTGCGGCTCTGGCGGGAGATGCACGTGGCGACCAGGTCGCCCATGCCCGCCAGCCCGGAGAAGGTCAGGAGCTGGCCGCCCATGGCCATCCCCAGACGGGACAGCTCGGACAGGCCCCGGGTTATGACCGCGGCCCGGGTGTTGTCCCCGGTGCCGAGGCCGTCGGCCATGCCCGACGCGATGGCCACCACGTTCTTGAGCGCCCCGCCCACCTCGCACCCGATGACGTCGGGGTTGGTGTAGACCCGGAACAGCTCGCTGGCGAAGATGCGCTGCAGCTCGGTGGCGATGTGGTCGTCGGAGAAGGCCACGACCGTGGCGGCGGCGTTGCCCGCGAGGATCTCCTTGGCCAGGTTGGGCCCGGTGAGGGCGCCCACCGGGTGGCCCGGCAGCTCCTCGCTGATGACCTGGGTCATGCGCAGGTGGGTGCCGACCTCCAGGCCCTTGGCCAGGCTGACCACCGGCACCCAGGGGCGCACGTGGGCCGCCAGCTCCTGCAGCGTCGAGCGCATGCCGTGCGAGGGCACGCCCATGACCAGCACGTCGGCCCCGCTCACCGCCTCCTCCAGCGAGGCGGTGGCCACCAGGGCCTCGGGCAGGTCGAAGTCCGCCAGGTACTCGGAGTTGCGGTGGTCGCGGGTGATCTCCTCCGGCCAGCCCGGGGCTGCGCGCCCACAGCACGGTCGGGGCGTTGCGGCAGGCGAGCGTGGCGACCGTGGTACCCCACGACCCGGCGCCGATCACGGCGACACGGATGGGCATGCGCTCACCGTAATCGCCGACCACAGCGGTCATCCCGGAGCGAGCGTGGGGCGGGCGGCCACCCCGGATACGCTCCGCGGTCGTGGCAGCGTCCGTGTCCGCGGCGGTGATCGTGCCGGTCAAGGCCTTCACCGCGGCCAAGGTCCGGCTGGCGGGCGTCCTCGACCCGGGCGAGCGCGCCGCGCTGGCCCGCCGGATGGCCGAGATCGTGCTCGCCGCGGCCGACCCGCTGCCCGTCGTGGTGGTGTGCGACGACGACGAGGTGCGGGCCTGGGCCACGGCCGCCGGGGCGCGGGTGGTGTGGTGCCCGGGGCGGGGGCTGAACGGCGCGGTGGCCGACGGCGTGGCCGCGCTGGCGGGCGAGGGCGTCGAGCGGGCCGTGGTGGCCCACGCCGACCTGCCGCTGGCCACCCGGCTGGACTGGGTGGCGGACTTCCCGGGCGTCACGCTGGTCCCCGACCGGCGCCTGGACGGGACCAACGTGCTCGCCGTCCCCGCGAGCGCCGGCTTCGGCTTCAGCTACGGCCCGGGATCGTTCGGTCGCCACCGGCAGGAGGCCGCCCGCTGTGGCCTGCCCGCCCGCATCGTGCGCGACGCGGCGCTGGCCTGGGACGTCGACCTGCCCACCGACCTGCCCTGGCCCGCCCGGCCCGAGCGGGCGGCCGCGGGCGCGCCGCGGCCCTGATGCGGCGCGACCTGCCCACGCCCGCGTCCGCGCTGGCCATCGCCGCCCATCCCGACGACGTGGAGTTCGGCTGCGGGGCCACCCTGGCCAAGTGGGCCGAGGCGGGCTGCGTGGTGCACCACCTGGTGTGCACCGACGGGTCCAAGGGCACCTGGGACCCCGACCAGGACCTGCCCGCGCTGGTGGCGCAGCGCCAGGACGAGCAGCGGGCCGCGGCCCGCGCCCTCGGCGCCACCGGCGAGGCCGTGTTCCTCGGGTGGCCCGACGGCGAGCTCGAGTCCGGGGTGCGCCAGCGCTGGCAGGTCGCCTACTGGATCCGGCGGCTGACCCCCGAGGTGGTGCTGGGCCACGACCCCTGGAAGCGCTACCGGCTCCACCCCGACCACCGCCACGCCGGGTTCCTCACCGTCGACGGCGTGGTGGCGGCCCGCGACCCCCACTTCTTCCCCGAGCAGTCGCTCCCCCACCACCGGCCTGCGGCGCTGCTGCTGTTCGAGGCGGACGAGCCGGACCACGTCGAGGCGGTGGGCGAAGCCGAGGCCGAGCGCAAGCTGGCGGCCCTGGAGTCCCACCGCAGCCAGCTGGTGTCGACCATGTTCGTCGACACCTCGTCCCCCGACCACGACCGCCAGCGGGAGGCGTTCCGCACCCGGGTGCGGGACCGCCTCGCCGAGCACGGCGCCCTCGCCGGCGTCCCGCTGGGCGAGGCGTTCAAGGCCATCACCGACCTCTGACGCCGACGAGAGCCACGAACGTAGATCCACCGTCACCGGCTCGGTAGCAGTTCGGCAACGGGCGGGCCGGATCGTCGCGATCCTCGTGAGCTCAACGGCTTCCCGGCGGTCGGGGACCCGGCGTGTCGGTGACCGGGGAGTGCCGCAGGGCCTCGGCGATGACCGCCTCGGCGAAGTCGAGGCCGTCATCCCACACCGCCGCCGGGTGGTCGTAGAGCTCGACGCCCTCCCCCTCGCGCAGGGCCAGGCAGGTCGAGACCAGGGGCCGCCAGCGGGGCTCGCAGCGGTCCAGGGCCCAGCGCCCGGCGCCGGCCTTGGACGTGATCTCCCCGGTGGCGATCGTGTAGTGCAGCCGGGAGACGCCGAGCACCAGCCACGGCAGGCCGTAGTGGTGGACGACCAGCTCCCGCGGCGGGCCCGAGCCCCGCCAGCGGGCCACCAGGCCGGCCCAGTAGCCGGTGAGGTTGTCGAGGCACCAGCGGCGCAGCGCCTCCGGGTCCGACCAGACGGCCAGCCGGCCCGGCGCCGGGCCCCGCACCGGGATCGCCCCGTGCGCCAGCACGTGCCACACCGCCGGGTTGGCCTCGAAGCCGCCGGACCGCTCGAGGCGGCCCTCGTGGACAGCCGGGGCGCGGGCGGCGGCGGGGTCCCGGGCCAGCTCGTCGTAGGTGACGTAGATCCCGTCGAAGTGGAGCGGGGGCCGCAGCTCCGCGTGGACGGCGGCCAGCTCGTCCAGCGCCGTCTCGGCGAGCGGGTCCCGGGTGACCGCCACGAAGTCGACGTCGCTCTGGCCCGGACGGAAGTCGTCGAGCGCCAGCGAGCCGCCCAGGTACAGCCCGTCGACCGTGCCCGGGAGCCGCGCGTCGACCAGCGCCAGATAGCCGCCGACGACGCCGGCCACCTCGGGCGGAAGCCGTTCCACCGGCGTCAGTTGAGCGAGGGGTGCTCGGGGAAGTGTTCGAGCATGGCCGTGCGTCCGCCCTGGCGGCGCAGGACCGCCCGCCACATGACGTCGGGGTCGGGGGCGAAGACGTCGTCGTCGTTGGCGTCGACCACCAGCCACGCGCCCTCGGCCAGCTCGGCCTCCAGCTGGCCGCCGCCCCAGCCCGAGTAGCCCGCGAAGAAGCGGATGCCGTCCAGGCCCCCGACCACGTCCTCCGGGCTGAGGTGCAGGTCGACCGTGCCCACCTCGCCCAGCACCGACGTCCAGCCGGGCACGGGACCGGCGTCCTTGCGCCGCCGGCCCAGCGCCAGCACGCCGTTCTGCTCCACCGGCCCGCCCATGTACAGCACGCTCGGGGCGACGGCCAGGTCGGCCCACTCGTGGAGCACCGCGCCGACCTCCAGCTCGGTGGGCCGGTTGAGCACCACGCCCAGCGCCCCCTCGTCGGTGTGCTCGATCATGAGCACCACCGTCCGGTCGAAGTTGGGGTCGCCGAGCATGGGCTCTGCGATCAGGAGCCTGCCGACCGTGGTTTCGGGCGCCGTCACCACCTCCAGCATGCCCCGCACGGTGGGTGCCGCGCAGCCCACTGGTTCGGCTGAACCCCTGACCTGGGGCTCAGCTGGCGCGGCCGCGGCGCGACTCGCGGTCGAACTCGCTGCGCAGCTCGGACCGGCGGCGGTTCTCCGCCACCGCGGCGCCCGCCGCGGCCTCGATGTCGGCGGCCAGGCGGTTCAGGCGCTCGATCAGCTCGGTGGCCGACATCTCGGTGTCGGGCCAGGCGATGCTGAAGTCGTCCGCGTGGCCGCCCGTCCAGCCGGTCCGCGCCGGGCCCGCGGCGGTGGAGGCGATGGTCATCTTGTCGTTGACCAGGCCGGCCATGGACCGGCATGGGCTGCGGCGGCCGCGGCCGCGTCGCTGGGGAACGGGATCGGCTCCATCGACGAGGGGTAGCTCACGGCGCCGACGCTAGAGCGGAAAACGCCGCGGAGGGCCGCGCCCACCACGCCCCGGCGCACCGTTAGCGTCGGGCGCCGTGGCCGACGCCTCTGCCAACCCCGCCCACCTCCAGGCCTTCGAGCAATCGACCAGGGAGGCCCTGGGCCTGCTCTACCACCCGGCGCTGGAGCTGGCCTCCAAGCTGCACGCGGTGCGGTCCGACGCCGCCGCCCAGCGCTTCCTGCCCGACGTGCCCTACCTCCACTGGGACATCCTCGACCTCTACAGCGTCGGCACCCAGCTGGCCGGCTTCGTCGGCGACGTCGGGCGGGCCTTCGCCGCCGCCGACTTCGACAACGACGGCGTGGTCGACGACAGCCTGCTCGCCTTCGTGCCCCGCCTCGGCAACGGTACCTTCACGATCATCCGCCACGGGGGCCGGGTGGTGGTCGACACCGGGGACGGCGACGACCAGGTGACGATGGAGAACGTGCCCGGCGGCATCCGCATCACCGTCAACGGCGTGTCGCAGGTCCTCACCGGCACGGAAGCCGACAACGTCACCCTCCGGCTCGGCGGCGGCAACGACCGCCTGGAGATCGGCAGCGACGTCCGCGTGCGCTTCACCATCGAGGGCCAGGTCGGCAACGACCAGCTCGAAGGCGGGGCGGGCGACGAGGTCATCCGGGGCGGGGCGGACCGCGACGACATCGACGGCTTCAGCGGCAACGACACGCTCGACGGCGGTGACGGCAACGACGTGGTCTACGGCGGCGACGACAACGACCTGGTGACCGGCGGTGCGGGCAGCGACTGGCTGGAGGGCGGCCGGGGCGACGACACGCTGCTGGGCGGGGCCGACCACGACATCGTCTCCGGCGGCGACGGGGCGGACCGGCTCGACGGCCAGGGCGGCGACGACGTCGTCTACACGGGCGCCGGCAGCGACCTGACCAGCGACCAGGCGGGCACCAACACGGTGTACGGCCAGATCGACGACCAGTTCAACCCGGTCGAGGGCGCGGCGGGCACCCGCACCATCTTCGTGGACCTCTCGGGCCTGCCGGGCGACGCCGCCATCGACGTCGACCCCAACGCCTCGCCCCGCTTCCGCCAGCGCATGGAGCAGGACCTGGCCATGTTCCGCGCCTCGCCCGAGGGCCGGCTCATGCTGAACCGGCTCGACCAGATCCACGCATCCACCGGGGCCAACGGCCAGCAGGCCTTCACCGTGACCATCACCGAGTACCCGGGCAACGACAACAGCGGTGCCACCTTTGGCGGCATCCAGCAGAGCCGCAACATCGTCGAGCTCTACCCGGGCACCTACCAGCCCCAGCCCGGCGCCATCGCCTGGCAGGAGATCCCGCCCGCAGCCGCGCTGTTCCACGAGATGGCCCACGAGGTCGACTACGGCGCCAACACCATCGACTGGAACACCACCCAGGAGGGCACCCGCACGATCGTCAATGCCGAGTTCCAGGCCACCGGCCTGCCCTTCGACCACGACGGCGATCCCAACACAGCCCCGGGCATCGACCCGGACCATCCCTTCGAGCTCACCGAGAACGGCTTCCGCCAGGAGCTGGGCCTGCCCGAGCGCACCACCTATGGCCCGCCGCCCGCGCCGTGACTCCCCGGGCCGCACGGCGAGGCTGCTGGCCGGCGTGGCCGTGGCGGGAGTGCTGGTGGCGGCCTGCGGTGCCGCCGGCGAGCCCGAAGCCGCCGGGAGCGGCACCGGCCGCGGCGAGGTGAGCGTGAGCTCCACGCCCGAGCCCGCGCCTGGTGTCCTCGACGCCGAGATCACCACCGTGGGGTCGTCGCTGCGCATCGCCTGGTCGGTCACCAACGTGTCCGGGGGTGACCTGGTGGTGTTCGACGACCGCCGGCCGGACGAGTCCCCGAACGCCGAGCGCTACGGTGCGTTCGTGACCGCAGGCCACGAGGACGGCACGGTCGAGGTGGCCCGGCGCCTGTTCCCGGTCCCCGACGACCTGGAGGGTGTGCAGGCCTACGGCGTGGCCGCCTCGACCCTGCCCGCCGGCGCCAAGGCCGAGGGCCGCGAGATCGTGCTGCTGCCCCTGGCCTACGCCCCGGCCGCCCCCGCGGGCGGCGGCGACCCGCTGCCCGACGACCCGGCCCGGGTGGTGTTCTGTGTGGGCGTCGCCCCCGCGGCCGACTTCCCGCCGTCCGGCCAGCCCGAGGGCTATCGCTTCGCCGTCCACAATGCCGGCAACGTGTCCCGCCAGTCGCTGCTGTGCAGCGACCCGTTCGACCTCCCGCCCGGGTGACGCTCGCCGACGGGGCCTACGACGCTCTGGTGGTCGACGCCGAGGACCGCGGCGGCGGCACCGTGGCCGTCGAGCTCACGATCGTGGCCGGCCCGGCCAAGGGCGAGCTGGTCACGCTGGTCTCCACCGGCTGGACCGGCGACCCGCTCGACCTGCTGGGCGTGCCCGCCACCCTCACGGTGAGCGGCGGCACGCCCTCAGTCCGCTTCGAGCCCTGACAGCGCCGCCCGCAGGCGGGCCGCCACCGCAGCCGCCTCGGCGTCGTCGGCGTAGCGGCCCCGGGGCCAGAAGAAGCCCCGCAGGCCGTCCTTGGGGGTCCGCGGCACCACGTGGGTGTGGAGGTGGGGCACGCTCTGGCTCACCCGGTTGTTGATGGCCACGAACGACCCGACCGAGCCGAGCCCGTCCTCCATGGCCTGCGACAGCCGCTGCACCCGGGCGAAGTAGGGCGCCAGCAGGCCGGCGGGCAGGTCGGCCAGGGTCTCGTGGTGGTCGCGGGGCACCACCAGGGTGTGGCCCGGGAACAGCGGCCGGGTGTCGAGGAAGGCCAGCACCGCCTCGTCGTCCAGCACCACGTGGGCCGGCAGGCGACCGGCCAGGATCTCGCAGAACGTGCACACGCCCTTCGGCATGGGGCGCCAGCGTACGGGTGACCCCAGGGCTCGCGGTGCACGTCATCGCCGCCACGGCCACCGTCGTCTCGACCGCCGGGCTGCGGGTGGGCGCACGCCGTCGCCCGTGCCGGCCGTTCATCTGTGTGTCGGTGCTGTGAACACTCCGGTTCCGGCCCCGCGGACGCCCTGCGGCGAATATCGTCACGTTCCGATGCGCTGCCGCCATCCCTGGTGTTCGTCACGGGGCCGAGCCGTTCGGTGACATCGAGCAGCTCCTCGGCCTTGGCGCGCACGGTCCGACCGCCCTCCCCGTGGTGTTCGTGACCGATGCGGGCCGCGCATCCTCCACCGTGGCCCCGGCCTGATCCCGTCCGGCATCCGCGCCCCGGCGCCGCCAGGCGCTTGACTGGCGGCCGGTGACACACCCGTCCACGCAGCGTCCGTGCGACAGGCCGCCAGCCCGCTGGCACGGAGCCGCTGCCCGATCTCCCTGGGGGTTCCGTGACCGAATCCATCCGTGTAGCAGCGCGCGCCGATGACGCCGGGCGCACCTTCGTCCTCGACACGTCGGTCCTGCTGTCCGACCCGTGGGCCCTCCAGCGCTTTGCCGAGCACGAGGTGGTCATCCCGCTGGTCGTGCTGACGGAGCTGGAGGGCAAGCGCCACCACCCCGAGCTGGGGTGGGCCGCCCGGGAGACGTTGCGGATGCTGGAGGACCTGCGGGTGGCGCACGGGTCGCTGCTGCGGCCGATGCCCGCCAACGACGAGGGCGGGACGCTGCGGGTGGAGGTCAACCACACGGAGCTGGCCGGGTTCCCGACCTCGCTGAGCCGGGAGAGCAACGACCACCGCATCCTGGCGGTGGGCCGCAACCTGGCCGCCGAGGGCTACGACGTCACGATCGTCACCAAGGACCTGCCCCTGCGGCTCAAGGCCTCGATCGTGGGCCTGGAGGCCGACGAGTACCGCAACGAGCTGACCAGCGACACGTCCTGGACGGGCGTGGCCGAGCTGGACGTGGCGCGGGCCGAGATCGACCGGCTGTTCGCCGACCACGTCGTCGACCTGGCCGAGGCGCGCCTGCTGCCCTGCAACACCGGCGTCGTGCTCCACGCCGGCAGCCAGTCCGCCCTGGGCCGGGTGCGCGACGACAAGCAGGTCCACCTGGCCCGCAGCGACCGGTCGCTGTTCGACGTGCGGGGCCGGTCGGCGGAGCAGCGCCTCGCCATGGACCTGCTGGCCGACGACGAGGTCGGCATCGTCAGCCTGGGCGGGCCCGCGGGCACCGGCAAGAGCGTGCTGGCCCTGGCCGCGGGGCTGGAGGCGGTGGTGGAGGAGCGCACCCATCACCGGGTGATCGTGTTCCGGCCGATCTTCCCGGTGGGCGGCCAGGACCTGGGCTACCTGCCGGGGTCCGAGGCCGAGAAGATGACGCCCTGGGGCGCGGCGGTGACCGACGCCCTGGAGGCCATCGCCGGCCAGGAGGTCATCGACGAGGTCCTGGGCCGGGGCCTGCTGGAGGTGCTGCCGCTCACCCACATCCGGGGGCGCAGCCTGACCGACAGCTTCGTGATCATCGACGAGGCCCAGAACCTGGAGCGCTCGGTCCTGCTCACCGCCCTCAGCCGCCTGGGCCAGGGCAGCCGGGTGGTGCTCACCCACGACGTCGGCCAGCGCGACAACCTGCGGGTGGGCCGCCACGACGGCATCGCGTCGGTGATCGAGACGCTCAAGGGCCATCCCCTGTTCGGCCACGTGTCCCTGACCCGCGCCGAGCGCAGCCCGGTGGCCGCCCTGGTGACGCAGGTGCTGGACGGCACCATGCCGGGCTGAACCATCCCTGACCGGTCATCCGTACCCCCTCCCAGGTGCGAACGTTGACGGAACGCGCGCCGTTTCGGCGTGGCGTCCACGAGTTGCAACACAGAAACACCTCTACAGGCCGTGACGCGTCACTAGGGTCACGGTCGCTGACATCAGCACGGGTGGCCGGTGGCAAGGTCAGGGCGGGCGTGCCGCTGACCGCCGACGCAATCCGACAAGGGGAGAAACCCGCAATGCTCCGACGCAAACGTGCGTTTCCGTTGGTCGCGCTCCTGCTCGTAGCCGGCCTGCTCGGCGCGGCCTGCAGCGACGACGACGACTCCGACAGCTCCAGCGGTGACGGCGACAGTGAAGAGTCCGCCAGCGCGTCCCAATCCGACGGGGGCACCCTGGCCGCGGTGGTCGACCGGGGCAGCCTCAACTGCGGCGTCAACAACTCGGTCCCGGGCTTCGGCTTCGAGGCCGAGGACGGCACCTACGAGGGCTTCGACATCGACTACTGCAAGGCGATCGCGGCCGCCGTGCTCGGCGACCCCGACGCGGTGGAGTACGTCCCGCTCACACCCGAGCAGCGCTTCCCGTCCCTCGCCAGCGGCGAGATCGACGTGCTGGCCCGCAACACCACCTGGACCTCCACCCGCGACGGCGCGGAAGGCGCCGCCTTCGTGACGACGACGTTCTACGACGGCCAGGCGATGATGGTGCCGGCCGCGTCCGGCGTGACCTCGATCGACGCCCTGGCGGACGCCACCATCTGCCTCACCGCCGGCACCACGACCGAGCAGAACCTGGCCGATCGCATGGCCGGGATCCCGCACACCCCGCAGACCTTCGAGGAGAACTCGCTGGTCCAGGAGGCCTTCCTCGCGGGCACGTGCGACGCCTGGACGTCCGACCGCAGCCAGCTGGCCGGCATCCGGTCCAACTGGCCGGCGGACAGTGGCGGCCCCGAGTCGCTCGTCATCCTCGACGAGACGTTCTCCAAGGAGCCGCTCGGCCCGGCCGTGGTCGACGGCGACAGCGAATGGTTCGACGTCGTGAACTGGGTGGTGCTGGCCACCATCGAGGCCGAGGAGCTCGGCATCACGTCCGAGAACATCGACGAGATGCTGGAGAGCGACGATCCGGCGGTCCGCCGGTTCCTGGGCCAGCCGGTCGATGTGGAGGGCGCGGAGGCCGTGGTCGACCACGGCTTCGGCGTCGACCCCGACTTCACCGTGGACGTGATCCGGGCCGTGGGCAACTACGGCGAGATCTACGACCGCAACGTGGGGCCGGACACGCCGCTCCAGCAGACCCGGGAGGGCACGGCCAACGCCCTGCACACCGATGGAGGCCTGCACTATTCCCCGCCGTTCCGGTGATCGATGACCGTTGACGTCACCGGGGGGGCGGGCCCGCCCGCTCCCCCGGACGTCCCTTCCTCGGGGCCTGCGCCTCGGGGCGGCCGGGCGGCCGCCCTGGTGTTCAACGTTCGCGTCCTGCGGATCGCGGGCCAGGTGGCGGCCATCGTCGTCCTGGTGGCGCTGGCCGCCTACCTCGCCGACAACTACCGGGCCAACATCGCCGACCGCAACGCCCGCGGCGGCTGGGGCTTCCTCGACGAGCCCACCGGGTTCAACATCGCCTACGAGCCGGACTTCCGGCCCGGCCAGCCGGTGCGCGACGCCCTGTGGGTGGGCGTGGTCAACACCGCGGCGGCCGCGCTGATCGGGATCGTGATCGCCACGATCATCGGCGTGCTGGTGGGCGTGCTGCGCCTGTCCCACAGCTGGGTGGCCCGCAAGGCGTCGACGCTCTACGTCGAGATCATCCGCAACGTGCCGGTCCTGCTCGTGATCCTGTTCCTGTACGCGGGGCTGCTGACCCTGCCCCGCATCGAGGAGGCGCGCCAGCTCGACGGCGTGGCGGTCATCTCCAACCGTGCCATCTCGGTCATGTCCCCGGTGGGGGGCGACAACCTCGGCCTCTACCTGGGCGTGCTGGTCCTGGGCGTCCTGGGCGCGCTGGCCGTCTCGGCGTGGCGCACGCGCCTGTCCAACGCCACCGGCGTCCCCGACCGCCGCGTCCTGTGGGGCGGCGGCTTCTTCCTCGCCGTGGCCGTCGGCGGGTACTACGCCCTGGGCGCCCCCATCACCTGGTCCCACCCCGAGGTCGTGGGCCGCAACGTGGTGGGCGGGATCCTGCTCAACATCCCCTACGTGGCCATCGTGTTCGCGCTGGCCGTCTACCACGGCAGCCACATCGCGGAGATCGTGCGGGGCAGCGTGCAGGCCGTGCCCTACGGCCAGACCGAGGCGGCCACGGCCATCGGGCTGACAGAGGTGCAGCGCCTGCGCTTCGTGGTGCTGCCGCAGGCCTTCCGCATCGCGGTGCCGCCCACGATCAACCAGTACCTGAGCCTGATCAAGAACACGTCGCTCGGCATCGCCGTGGCCTACTCGGACGTGGCCAGCCTGGGGTTCCGCCTGGTCGGGAGCAGCCGGGCACCCGCGCTGCAGCTCGTCCTCGTGCTGATGGCCATCTACCTGACGTTCTCGCTGCTGACGTCGTTCTTCCTCAACATCCTGAACCGCCGGCTGCAGTTGGTGGAGCGATGACCGTCGACGTCCCCGGCATCCCGGCCACCGCGGAGCCGCTCCCGCTCGCCAGCCCGGTGGAGCCCACGCGGCCGGAGGTCCACCTCACGCCGCGCCAGTGGGCCCGCAAGAACCTCTTCCCCACACCGGTGGCGTCGGTGCTGACCGTGGTGCTGGGGCTGGCGCTGGCCTACGGCCTCTACCGGCTCGCCTGGTTCGCGCTGGTGTCGTCGGACTGGGAGATCGTCCGGGCCAACCTGCGCCGGTTCATGATGGGCGGCTTCCCGCTGGACCAGGCCTGGCGGCTGTGGGCCGCCCTGTACGTCGCCACGGCCACCGCGGGCCTGTTCACCGGGGCCATCGCCGCCAACGCGTACGCCCAGGCCGAGGCGGCCGGACGCCCGATCGAGCGCCCCGGCCGGTGGAGCTGGCTGCGGCGCTACTGGCCCGCGCTGGTGTGCCTCGGCGTGATCCTGTCCCAGACCCGCACGTGGGTCCCGTTGCTCGCCACGCTGGGCGCCGGGCTGGTCCTGGCCGGGAGCCGATGGCTGGGCCTGCGGCTGCCCGGGCTGGCCCACCACCTGGCGGTCGGGCTGTTGGTGGCGCTCATCGTGGCGTACACGCTGGTGGCGGGCTCGGGCGGCCGCCGCTTCTCACTGTCCGACGCGGTGCAGCTCCTGCTGATCGCGGGGGCGGTGCTGGCCAGCACCCGCAGCCTGGGGCGGCGGCCGATCCGCTTCGCAGTGCTGGCGCTGACCCTCGGGGCCGTGCTCTCGGTCCAGCTGGCCAGCGGGGAGGGCGTGGGCTGGAACGACTGGGGCGGCCTGCTGCTCACCGTGCTCGTCGCCATCGCCGGCATCGCCCTGTCGTTCCCGCTGGGCGTGCTGGTGGCGCTGGGCCGGCGCTCGTCGCTGCCGGTGCTGCGGTCGCTGTCGGTGGGCTACATCGAGCTGATCCGGGGCGTGCCGCTGGTGGCGCTCCTGTTCATGGGTCAGTACGTGATCCCGCTGTTCTTCCCCAACACGGTGGACCCTCCCAGCCCGCTGGCCCGGGCGCTCATCGCCATCGTGCTGTTCGAGGCGGCGTACGTGGCCGAGACCGTGCGGGGCGGGTTGCAGTCGATCCCCCGGGGCCAGCGGGAGGCGGCCCAGGCGCTGGGGCTGTCGCCGTGGAAGATCACCCGGCTGATCGTGCTGCCCCAGGCCCTGCGGGCGGTGATCCCGGCCATGGTCGGCCAGTTCATCAGCCTGTTCAAGGACACCTCGCTGCTCGCAGATCATCGGCTTCCTGGAGCTGCTGGAGGTGGCCGAGAACGCCCCCAGCCAGGAGCGGTTCCTGGGCCAGGGCCTGCACACCGTCACCTTCGCCTTCGTCGCCCTCATCTTCTGGGCGGGGTCGTACACCATGTCGCGGGAGAGCCGGCGCCTCGAGGGCCGGCTCGGAGTGGGAGAGCGCCGATGACCGACACCACCACCGAGGCCGTCCCCGCCGACGCCGAGGCCGGTCCCATCATCGAGTGCGAGGGCGTCGAGAAGTGGTTCGGCGACTTCCAGGCGCTCAAGGGCGTCGACCTGGTGGTCGGGCGCCAGGAGGTCGTCGTGGTCATCGGGCCCTCGGGCTCGGGCAAGTCCACGTTCATCCGCTGCATCAACCGGCTGGAGCAGCACGACCGGGGCCGGATCGTGGTCGACGGCATCGAGATGACCGACGACCTGCGCCACATCGCCGGCATCCGCCGCGAGGTGGGGATGGTGTTCCAGCAGTTCAACCTGTTCCCCCACCTCACGGTGCTGGAGAACGTCACGCTCGGTCCCCGGCAGGTGCGGCGCATGAACCGGTCCGACGCCAACGCCCTGGCCCGCCAGATGCTGGAGCGGGTCCAGATCCCCGAGCAGGCCGACAAGTACCCCGGCCAGCTCTCGGGCGGCCAGCAGCAGCGGGTGGCGATCGCGCGGGCGCTGGCGATGCAGCCCAAGATCATGCTGTTCGACGAGCCCACGTCCGCCCTCGACCCCGAGATGATCGCCGAGGTGCTCGACGTCATGAAGGAGCTGGCGCGTGACGGGCATGACCATGATCGTGGTGACCCACGAGATGGGCTTCGCCCGGGAGGTGGCCGACCGGGTGGTGTTCATGGCCGACGGCCAGATCGTCGAGGTGGGCACGCCCCAGCACTTCTTCGACAACCCCACCGAGGAGCGGACCAAGGCGTTCCTGCGCCAGATCCTCTGAGCCCGGCTCTCACCCTGCCTTCCGGAGTGGAGGCCACGGTCGCCCGCCTGCGCCGCCGCATCGCCGCCCACGGCCTGGAGGTCTCGACGGTCCACCGCCGCGGCTACCGCCTGATCGCCGCCGACGACGACTGAGACCGCGCCACTCACCGCCGGGTACCGGGCCGAGGCCGTCCCTGTCGTTAGTTTGGGGGGATGTCGCTCGCCACCCCGACGGACGCGGGCTCGGGCGCCGGGCCGCCCGTCAAGCCCCGCCTGAGGGGCATGCTCCACCTGATCGCCTTCCCCGTGTCGCTGGTGGCGGGCGCCGTCCTGGTCCTCGGGGTGGCGGACGACGCGGCCGAGCGCTGGGGCTGCCTGGTCTACGCCCTCGCCAGCGCCGAGCTGTTCGGGGTGAGCGCCCTGTACCACCGCGGCCACTGGGACGCCCGCACCCGCGCCCTGCTCCGCCGGCTCGACCACTCGAACATCTTCCTGATGATCGCCGGGACGTACACGCCGATCTGCCTGGCACTGCTCGACGGGACGGCCCGCACGGTGGTGCTCGCCGTGGTGTGGGTGGGTGCGCTGGCCGGGATCGTGTTCCGGGTCGCCTGGCTGTCGGCCCCCGCCTGGCTCTACACGCCGTTCTACGTGGCGCTGGGCTGGGTGGCGGTCGGGGTGCTGCCGACCCTGGCCCGCGAGGGCGGCCCGGCCATCGTCGCCCTCATCGTGGCCGGTGGGCTGGCATACAGCGTGGGCGGAGCGGTGTACGCCCTCCGGCGGCCCGACCCGGCCCCGGCCACGTTCGGGTACCACGAGGTGTTCCACGCCTGCACGCTGGCCGGCTACGTCTGCCACTACGTGGCGGTGGTGCTCGCCATCCGATGACGGGACCGGCGGTCTACGGGCTCGACATCGAGACCGACACATCGGTCGACGGCCTGAACCCGGCGGTCTCCCCGGTCGTCAGCGCCGCCCTGTCGACGGTGGACGGCGACGAGGTCTTCGGCGGCCCGGAGCCCGCCCTGCTCGCGGCCTTGGACTCCCGGCTCCGTGCCCTCGAACCCGGCATCGTGGCGACCTGGAACGGCGCCGCCTTCGACCTGCCGTTCCTCGCCGACCGCGCCGCCATCGTCGGGGTCCCGCTGGGCCTGCACCTGGTCCCTGACCCCACGGTCGTGCTCAGCCGTGGTCCGCTGGCGGGCCATGCGGGCGCCTACCGGGCCCGGTGGTACGGGCATCGCCACCTGGACGGCTACCGGATGTACCGGGGCGACGTCGGCCGCGTGCTGCACATCTCGTGCTCGCTCAAGGCGATCGCACGGGTGGTGGGCCTGACGCCTGTCGAAGTCGACCGCGAACGCATCCACGAGCTGGCGCTCGACGAGCTGGACGCCTACGTGGCGAGCGACGCCCGGCTCACCCGGATGCTCGTCGAGCGTCGTCGGGTGAATCTGATCACTTTCGTTGATTCTCCCGCTTATTCCTAACCTGTCACAGCCCCGCACTATCGTTCATGGCAGCGGATGTGTCCGCAGCGCCCATGAGCGCATTGTCAGCGGGTTCGTGGTCCCCCGGCCGAGTTCTCCAGGCACGTGACCGCCGACGAAAACCGGTGGCTTCACCCTGTCCGGAGGCTCCCATGCTCACACCCTCATCGCCCCTGCACAGCCCACTGCTCGCTCTGGCACGCCGGGCCACGCGCCCAGATCAGGGAGGCGAGCGCGCAGACGGCCATCCTGTGGCGCACCGAGGCTCACCCCGACATCCTTGCCTGGGTCCCCCTGGCGGGAGCGCACCCGCTCGACCTGCTGCTCGGCTTCGTCGCTCCCGAGCATTGGATCAGCATCGGCGTGTCGGGTGCCGGTTCGGCCCGCGCTCGACGAGGCTGGGCGGCTGCGGCCGGGCCCCGGTCTGGGTCAGGTCTTCGTGACCGTCCTCGTCGACCGCTCGGCGGCGACGAGCACCCTCATCCGGCGAGGTGAGGGCGAGCCGACCACCGTGCCCGAAGCGCCCGAGGGAGTGGTGGCCGACGCATGCCGGCGCGGCCCTCGGGCTGCCGACGACGGACCCTCCGTGCAGCACCTCCGAGCTGTGGGCGCTCTGCTGGCTCGACCGCCTGGTCGAGGCCGCCTGCGCCGGCCCGCCGCCGAGCCTGCGGGACTGGCGGTCGGTCGCCAGCCTCCATCCCGCGGCCGGCCCGACCCCCCAGCCGTGCGACCCGACCGCGCTGGCCAGGGCGAGCAGAGTGCTCGCCGACGCGTGGCCCTGGTCCCGCCTCCGGGAGCACCCGACGGACATCGATCTCCCCGGCCTCGAGCTGACGCCCGAGGTGGCCCAGTGGATGGACGACGGCATGTGGGCCCGCTGGCTCCTCGCCGGCCTACCCACCAGCGAGGACCTCCTCGCCTCCGTCCACGACCTCCTGGCCCCCGACCTCGCCGCCGCCGTCACCGAAGTCGTCAACGCATGCTGACCCCACCGCACCCGACCGCCACCCTCGAGGCGACCGCCCGAGCCGCCCGCCCGCCAGCCCCGCCGGCCGAGCCCACGGCCAGCCACCGCCAGCCGAGCCCAGCACCCACCCCCGCCCAGGCCCTGCCAGCCCACGGGCCCATCCGAACCCTCACATGACCCACAGCCCGCGGCCGCAGCCGAACACCCCCGCCGCACCCAGCGTCGCGGCGCGGCACGAGCCGAGGCCGCACGCAGGCTGCGGCCGGTGGCCTCAGCCGAAGGCGCCCGCCGCGCGCGCAGCTTCGCCACGTGGTCCGGGGCGTAGCCCAGCACCTCGGCCAGTACCTCGTCCGTGTGCTGGCCCGGGGTCGGTGCCTTGGCCGGCACGCCCAGGTCCTCGCCGATGAGCTTGATGGGGGTGGGCAGCTGCTCGGCCCCCAGGGCTTCCCGGGGGTGGAAGGGGAGGCGGTGCTGGAACTGGGGGTCCTGCGCCAGGGTCTGGGGGGTGTTGACCGGGGCGATGGGCGTGTTGTGGGTGTCGCCGAACGCGACCCACTCCTGGGTCGTCCGGGTGGCGAAGATGTCCCGCAGCACCGCTTGGAGCTCCCGGTTGCCGGGGGCGTGGTCCGCCACCCGGGCGCCGGGCCAGCGTTCGAACAGGTCCGGGCGGCCCACGGCCTCGCAGAAGTTCCGCCAGAACTCCCGCTCCGACGCCTGGAACAGCACGAAGCCGTCCGCCGACGCGTAGATCTGGTAGCGCACGCCATGGCGCATGCCCGCGGTGCCTGGGGCGCGGCGCTCGTAGTTGTCGGCCGCGTTGCCTGTGACCTCGCTCTGTGGGCGCTCGTACGCCTTCCAGGTCTCGCTGCGATACCAGTCCATGGCCGCCGCCGCGTCCGACTGGGCGATCTCCATGCGGCAGCCTTCACCCGTGTCGCGGGCCCGGATGATCCCGGCCAGGATGCCGAGCGCCGCGAACAGCGGGCCCGCGTGGATCCCCATCGACGGATGCTCGGGGATGTAGGCGAAGCCCTCCTCGTCGATCCCCGGGTTCACCAGGCCGGCCCAGGTGTCGTAGGCCACACCGTGGCTGGGCATGTCCTTGTAGGGGCCGGTCATGCCGTAGCCGGAGACGGTGATGAACACCAGGGCGGGGTTCACCTGGCGCAGCGCTTCGTAGCCCACGCCCCGGCGGTCGAGCCCGCCCGGGCGCATCGCCTCCACCACGGCGTCGGAGCTCCGCACCAGCTCCACGAACACGGCCCGGCCCTCCTCCGTGCGCAGGTCGAGGGTGATCGAGCGCTTGCCCCGGCTCACGTGCAGGTGCATCAGCGAGACGCCCTCGACGATGGGCCACGTCATCTCGCGGATGTAGTCCCCCGCGGGCGGTTCCACCTTGATGACGTCGGCGCCGAGGTCCGCCAGATGTGTCGTGACGGCCCCCGGTCCGAGCATCGAGCACTCGACGATCCGAACCCCGGCCAGAGGCGGCGTGCGAGCCGGTTCCGTGGTGCTGCCACTGCTCTCTGTCACAGGCAGGTTCTCCTTGCTGACCAGGGGCGGAACGAGTCTCGCACAACTTCTGACACACCGTCAGATCTCCTCGGGCGGGTGTGCTGCACGGACCCGTCCCCACCATCTACGGTGGCTCGAAGTTCCGCTGGGAAACGACGGAGAGGGGCCACTGGGGGTCCTCTTCGACCACTCAACGTTGCGAAATCATTGCGATCGTGTCAGACTCCTTTCACCAACCGCATAGGACGGCACGCGCTGGGGCGCCCCTGGTTGCACTCCCTCTCGAAAACCAAAGCCCTTACGCGCGCGCCGACGGAAGGAGATCGCCTACGATGGCTCAGCGGACAGACCACCCTCCCAGTACCGACGACTCGGTTAGCCGCAATGCGGTGCGTCGGGCGATCATCGGCGGCGCCGCCGGTCTCGCCCTGCTCGTCGGCCCAGTGATCCTCGCCAACGTCGTCGTTCCCGACGGCGGGCAGGACCGGGTCGAAGCGGCAGCCGAGTCGCAGACGTCCCTCGTCGCCCTGCGGCGCAGCGCGTCCGTGGCCGATCTGGCCAAGGGAAACGCCGCCATGTCGCTGCGGACGACCACCACCCCACCGCCGCCACCGCCCACGGAGCCCCCGCCGCCTCCCACCACGGAGCCGCCGACGACCGCTCCGCCGGCCACGGAGCCGCCCGAACCGGCCTCCACCGAAGAGGCACCGCCGGACAACGGCGGTGGCCTGGGCGACCCCGACCAGCTACGCCACCTGGGATGCACTCGCCGACTGCGAGTCCGGTGGCAATTGGCAGATCAACACGGGCAACGGCTACTACGGCGGCCTGCAGTTCTCGTTGGGCTCCTGGCAGAGCGTCGGTGGCACCGGCCTGCCGAGCGACGCCTCGCGCGAGACGCAGATCCTGATGGGCCAGCGGCTCCAGGCCCGCTCGGGCTGGGGCTCCTGGCCGGCCTGCAGCCGGCGGCTGGGTTTCCTCTGACCCCACCCCGCCGGGCACAGCCCGGCGACCACCACCGACACCAGCCCGAGGGCGGCGCCACCCGGCGCCGCCCTCGCTGGTTCGGGACGGCGCCCGCGGCGGTCGACGCCGCGGGAGGCGCTCAACGCTGCGGTGGCTGCGGGGCGTGGCAGACGAACAGGCCGGTGTCCTTGCTCACGTGCAAGCGGCCGCCCTCGGCGTCGAAGCGGGCGTGGACCAGCTCGACCACCCGGCTGTGCTGGGCGTCGTCCGCGTCCTCGACCGGCGGCGTCGAGGCCAGGTAGGCGAGGACGTCGTCCGGGTCCCGGCAGTCCAGGCGATCGTCGTACGGGCGCCAGTCGACCCGGCCGAAGCGGAACGGCAGCAGCCGGGCGCCGGAGCGGGCGCCGAACGTGTCGGTGATGACGTTGCCCCAGTCGTCGCCGAAGACCTCACGGCGGATCTGGTGGAGCTCGGCGAGGTGCCCGTCTCCGACGCAGGCCACCACGGCCACGCCGTCCGGCCGCAGGACCCGGGCCATCTCGGCCACCGCCCGCCCGGCGTCGGGCACGTGGTGCAGCACGTAGTTGGCCACCACGACGTCGAAGGCGGCGTCCCGGAACGGCAGCTCCTGGACGTCGGCCACCCGGCCCACCGTGCGGCGGTAGCGCCCGAGGGTGCCGACCCGCTCGACCGCCTCGGTCACCATGCCCGGGGACAGGTCGGTGAGGGTCAGCTCCAGGTCCATCGGCAGGCGGGCGGACGCCTCGGCCCACATCCACCCGGCGCCGCAGCCCACCTCCAGCACCCGGGCCCGCTCGGGCCAGGCGACCTGGGTGGCGAGCCAGGGGAACCACGCCATGGCCGCCGTCCCGTACTTGACGTGCAGGCGGGCGCGCGCCGCGAGGCGCGAGCTGTCGCGGTACTGCACGTCACGTAGGTAGCCCTGGCCGCCACCGGCGACCCCATTGTCGCGTCCCCCCATCAGGACGGACGGTAGCCGCTGCCCCGCTCAATAGCGCAGACCGGGCGCCCGCGTGCCGAACACGTCAGTGGCGAGGATGGTGCCGAGCGTGGTGGCATCCCAGCGCTTCCCGCCGTTGGAGATGCTGGGGCCGTCGCTCCAGCCCCGCATCCACACGATGCGATCGGCGACCGCCCGGATCACCTGACCGGTGACGTGCTGGGACTCGTCCGACGCCAGCCAGGCCACCAGCGGGGACGAGGTGGCCGGGTCCATGGGGTTGAACTCGTCCTCGGCCAGCTCGTCCGGCTCGATCACCGCCGGCGCCCCCGGCATGGTGGCGGTGATGCGGGTGGCGCCGGCCGGCCCCACCGCGTTCACGGTCACGCCCAGCCGGTACAGCTCGAGGCTGAGGGTCTGGGTCAGGCCCGCGATGGCGGCCTTGGCGGTGGCGTAGTTGGTCTGGCCGAAGTTGCCGACCAGCCCGGCACCCGACGTCGTGTTGATCACGCGCCCGGTGAAGGTCTCCCCTGCCTTGGCCCGGGCCCGCCAGTGCTTCGCCGCCCAGTGGCACGGCTCCCACGTGCCCTTCACGTGCACCCGCAGGACGGCGTCGAAGTCGGCGTCGCTCATGTTCCAGATGGCACCGTCCCGGACGATGCCGGCGTTGTTCACCAGCACGTCCAGCCGATCCCACTCCTCGACCGCCTGGGCGATCAGCCGGCCCGCGCCCTCGTGGTCGGCGACGTCCTCGTAGTTGGCGACCGCCGTCCCGCCCCGCGACTCGATGATCTTGACCGTGAGGTCCGCGTCCCGGGACGAGCCCTCGCCGCCCACCGTGCCGCCGAGGTCGTTGACGACGACCCGGGCGCCCTGGCGCGCCAGCTCCATGGCGTGCCCCCGGCCGATGCCGTGGCCCGCCCCGGTGACGATGGCGACCTTGCCGTCGAGCAGCCCCATGATCCTCCTCGCCTGGTTCAGCGATCAGCCCGATATCTGACGATGTGTCAGATATTAGGCCGGAGGCGCAGGCCGGCCCGCATCAGAACGCGTCGACGGCCTCGGCCACCTCCTCGGCGATCTCGACCTCGGTGCGTTCCAGGCTGAGCGACACGACCCGGATGACCGCCAGCATGGTCAGCCAGGCGCCGACGAGCGCTCGCTCGGGCCCCAGCTCGGCGATCACCCCTTCGATCGGCGGACGCACCCCGCCCGCGGTCGAGGCCGCCACCGTCAGCATGCGGGCCAGGATGTCGATGCTGTCGGCGGGGACGGCTCCGTCGAGCGCCAGGCGGTCGAGCAGCTCCACCTGCTCGTACGCCTCGTCGGTCTCGGTCACGTAGCGCCGCAGGGCCACGGCCGAGGCGTCGAGCAGGCCGGCGGTGACCTCCTCCACGCCGAGGTCGGCCACCGCGTTGCGCAACACCAGCGCCGCCTGCGCCGGCTCGTGTTCGATGACCTGGATTTCCAGGGCCTCGCGGAGAGCATGGGGGAGATCCATGCGCGGAGCCTACGGCGGTGGCGGGTGTCGACGAAGGGGCCACCGCGCTCACCGGCGGGATGACCGCAGCCCGATACCGCGGCGAGTCCGGGCCCGGCGTCCACGTCTCGCCCCGGTGCGGCCGCACGCAGGCGTATCGAGCCGATCTCGCCGACCACCCGCCGGTCGCCTGTGCGACGGCTGTCGACGGCCCGGGATCGGCCCCCGGCGGCCCCGGGGCCTAGGTTGGGTGGGTGCCCGTGCCCGAACCGGTGGTCGTGGAGTTCCCCGAGGATGAGCGCGCCGAGATCCTTCGGCGCATGGCCAAGCTGTCCGATGCCGGCGCGGGCTGGATCAACTTCTCTCCCGGCCTGAATGTCGAGGAGCCGCCGGCCCCCACCAGCACCCTGGGCATGCTGCTGGCCAGCCGGGGGCCCACGGTGCCCCTGGCCACGTGGGTGCCGGCGCAGGGCCGCGAGCCCTCCACCGCCGGCATCGAGCACAGCCAGGGGCCCCGGGTGGTGCGCACGCTGGCGGAGCGGGGCGTCCCCGTCCCCGAGGGCTGGCGGGTGGCCCAGGACCACCCCCGCCGCGGCCTGGTGGTGGTGCCGGCTCCGGGCGTGGGCGACGAGGCCCTCGACACCGTGCTCGGCTGGCTGCTGCGGGCCGCGGCCGTCCTGTGCCCGCTGCCCCGCTCCGGCCGGTGGCGCGCCTACTGCTACGAGGGCTGAGGCCGCGCTAGGAGGCTCGCCCGGCGGCGGCCAGGGCGGCGGAGCGGGCCCAGCGGTAGTCGGCCTTGCCCGACGGGGACCGGACGACGGCGTCCACGAGGGCGAGGCGCTTGGGGGCCTTGTAGCCGGCGAGGCTGTCCTTGCAGTGGGCCACCAGGTCCTCCAGGGTGACCGACATCCCCGGGACCGGCTGGACCACCGCCGTGACCGCGCTGCCCCAGCGGTCGTCGGCGAGGCCGACGACCAGGCAGTCGTACACCGCGGGGTGGGCCTTGAGGACCCCCTCGACCTCCTCGGGGAAGACCTTCTCGCCGCCGGTGTTGATGGCGCCCGAGCCCCGTCCCAGCAGCTCGATGGCGCCGTCGGCGCCCACGGTGGCCATGTCGCCGGTGATCAGCCAGCGGCCGTCCTCCCGCTCCACGAAGGCGGCCGCGGTGCGCTCGGCGTCGTTGTAGTAGCCGACCGGCAGGTGCCCGCCCGCCAGCACCTGGCCGACCGTGCCGGAGCCGGGCACGACCTCGCGGCCGTCCAGGTCGACCACGATCGTGGGCTTGGTGGGCTGGTTGAACCGGACCAGGCTGGAGCCCTCCCGCCGCTCCCCCGCGGCCACCCGCATGGCACCCTGGGCGCCCGCCTCGGACGAGCCGAAGCCGTCGGTGACCATCACGTGGGGCAGGGTGGCGAATATCCGCTCCCGGGTGGCGGGGGCCATCGCCGCGCCGCCGTTGGAGAAGTTGAACAGCGACGAGGCGTCGTAGCCCCCGGCCCGGTCCCAGGCGTCGAGCAGGGGCCGGGCCACGGCGTCGCCCACCACCGTGATGAGGTTCACCCGCTCGGCCTCGATGGTGCGCCACACCGCGTCCGGGTCCAGCGGCCCGGCCATGAGCACCACCCGCGACCCGGCGAAGAACCAGGCGAACGACGTCCACTGCGCGGCCGCGTGCATCATCGGGGCCAGCGGCAGGTAGGTGAGCGGCGTCGCCATGATCCGGTCGGGCAGCTCGTCGGGCCGGGTGACCGCGCCCTCCAGCCGGGACGGGTCGCCGCCGCCCATGCAGGCGTAGAAGGCGTCGACGTGGCGCCACTCCACGCCCTTGGGCAGGCCGGTGGTGCCGCCGGTGTAGATGATGTAGCGGTCGTCGTCGCTGCGCTCGACCGCCGGGCGCTCGGGCGAGGCCGCCGCCAGCGCGGCTTCGTACTCGTCGCCCACCGTCAGGACGAAGCGCAGCGCGGGCAGCGACGGCGCCACCGCGGCGACGGTCCCGGCCAGCGACGGCTGGGTGATGACCGCCACCGAGTCGCTGTTGTCGAGCAGGTAGCGCAGCTCGCCGGCCACGTAGCGGTGGTTGACGTTGATGCTGACCGCCCGCAGCTTGTAGGCCGCCAGCATGGCCTCGACGTACTCGGGGCAGTTCTCCAGGTACAGCGCGACGTGGTCGCCGGGCCCGATCCCCCGGCCCGACAGGTGCTGGGCCAGGCGGTTGGCCCGCTCCTCCAGCGCCGCGTACGTGAGCCGGCGGTCGCCGATCACCAGGGCCTCCCGGGTGGGGACGGCGTCGGCCGCCATCTCCCACACGTCGGCCATGTTGAAGGAGCTCACGACGCCAGGCGGGCCGCAGCCTCCCGGCGGTACCGGGTCGTCGAGTGCTCCGGGTCGGTGTCGAACACCGGGATCACGTCGCGGCCGAACAGCTCCATCGACGCCACCACCACGTCGGTGGGCAGGGTGTTGGTGGTGGGGCTGAAGGTCAGCTGGTCGAAGCCCATGTCCACCCAGCGCTGCACCGAGCGGGCGCAGTCGTCGGGATCGCCTACCGCGATGTAGCCCTCGGCCGACAGCTGCTCGACGGCCTCGGGCGTCGGCTCGGGGATCATGGCCGGCCACTCGGGCAGGGTCTTGGGCCGGGGCACGTTGTCGAGCCAGTGGTACGCCAGCGACGAGTAGTAGTTCATGCCCATGTTGGAGGCGACCTCGAACGCCTTGCTCCGGTCCTCCATGCACAACATGTTGGTCACACCCATGATGTTGTCGTTCACGTAGTCGCCCACCGGCGTGGCGGACCCGATGGCCGACTTGTACGCCAGCACCAGCGGCTGCATGTCCTGCGGGCGCCCGATGGCGAAGCAGAACACGCCCAGCCCCAGCTCGCCGGCCTCGGTGAACGTGCCGGGGCTGCCACCGGCCACCCACATCGCCGGGTGCAGGGGGCCGTGCGGCTTGGGGAACACCTTGCGCTCCGGCATGCGGAAGAACTCGCCCTCGTAGCTGTAGGGCGCGTCCTTCCACATCTTCGGGATCTCCCGGATGGTCTCGCGCCACATGGCCTTGGTGATGTCCACGCTGGGGATGTCGAAGCCCAGCACCTCGGTGCTCGACGACCCCCGGCCGGTGCCGAACTCGAAGCGGTTGCCGGTGAGGTGGTCGAGCAGGGCGACGTTCTCGGCGATGCGCTGCGGCTTGTTGACCGGCGGGGTGATGTTGAAGATGGCCGACCCCAGGTGGACCCGCTCGGTCTGGCCCGCGCAGTAGCCCAGGAACGCCTCGGGCCCGGGCATGTGGCTGTACTCGTCCAGGAAGTGGTGCTGCGGGCACCACACGTACTTGAACGCGTTGCGGTCCGCGGTCTTGGCGATCTCGATGTTGCGCAGGATCCGCTTGTGCTCCGCCTGCGGGTCGCGGTCGCGCTCGAACTTCGGCACGAACAGCTGGGCGAAGACGCCGAACTCCATGGGACTGTGGCTCCTTAGGGGGACACCGCGAGCACGCCGCGGTTGAGCTTGCCGTGCTCCAGGTCGTCGAGCGCCTGGGTGATCTGGTCGAGCGGGTAGACCTGGCTGACCATCTCGTCGAGCAGCAGCCGGCCGTCCTGGTAGAACGACACCAGCAGCGGGATGTCGTGGTGGGGCCGGGTCGAGCCGTAGCGGCAGCCCAGGATGGACTTGTCGTTGTAGAGGTCGTTGACCACGAAGGCGACCTCGGTGCCGAGCTTGGGCACCCCCAGCAGCGTCAGCGTCCCGCCCCAGTCGAGCAGGGCGATGCCCTGGCGGATCAGCGCCGGGTGGCCCACGCACTCGAAGACGTGGTCGGCGCCGAGCGGGAGGCCCAGGTCCTTGATGGCGGCGACGGTGTCGTCGGTGGCGCTGGCGTCCACGAAGTCGGTGGCCCCGAAGTGGCGGGCCACGGCCTCCTTGGCCGGGTTGGCGTCGACCACCACGATGCGCCCCGCCGCCGCGATGCGGGCCGCCTGGATGGCGGACTGGCCGATCCCGCCGGCCCCGATCACGACCACGGTCTGGCCCGGCTGGACGCGGGCCCGGTTGAGGACCGCGCCCGCCCCGGTGACCACCGCGCAGCCGATCAGGCAGGCGGCGCTGAGCGGCACCGAGGGGTCGATGACCACGGCCTGGGTCTCGGCCACCACCACCTGCTCGGTGAACACGCCGGTGTTGGCGAAGCTGAACGCCTTCTCGCCGCCCACGGTGAAGGGCCGGGACAGGCGGCCCATGGTGTCGCGGCAGTGGGTGGGTTGGCCCCGGTCACAGGCCGCGCAGCGCCCGCAGTTGCCGAGCGTGGTGAGGACCACGTGGTCGCCGACCTTCACCTTGGTGACGGCCTCGCCCACCTCCTCGACCACGCCCGCGCCCTCGTGGCCGAGGACCACCGGGGTGGGGAACGGGATGGTGCCGTCGATGACGGACACGTCGCTGTGGCACAGCCCGGCATGGGAGATGCGGACCCGCACCTCGCCCTGGCGGGGCGGGCGCACGGCCACGTCGTCCCGCACCTCCAGCTGCCCGGTCCACACGATGCCTCTCACCACGCCTCCCTCAGCCCGGCCACACGATGGATTGGAGCTCGCTGTAGGCGTGGAGGGCGAAGCTGCCCCGGTCCCGGCCCACGCCGGACTGCTTGAACCCGCCGAAGGCGGCCTCCGGGCTCTGCTGGGCGGTGTTGATCGCGACGCTGCCGGAGCGGAGCTGCCGGGCCACTCGCAGGCCGCGGGCGGTGTCGGCGGTGAAGACGTAGTCGTTGAGGCCGAACTCGGTGCCGTTGGCCAGGGCCACCGCCTCGTCCTCGTCGTCGAAGGGCAGGACCACCACGACGGGGCCGAAGATCTCCTCCTGCACCACCCGCATGGCCGGCTTGGCGTCGACCAGCAGCGTGGGCGCCACGTAGAACCCGGGGGCGATCTCGGGGCGGGTGCCGCCGGCCAGGAGGGTGGCACCCTCCTCCACACCCGAGCGGACGTGAGCCTCGACGCGGTCGCGCTGGGCCGCGGAGATCACCGGGCCCACGACCGTGTCCGGGGCCAGCGGGTCGCCGACCGTGAGCCGGGCGGCGGCGGCCTGCAGCCCGGCGACGATCCGGTCGTGGATGCCGCGCTGGGCCAGCACCCGCGTGGGGGCGGTGCAGATCTGGCCCGAGTGGAACGCCCACGTGCTGCTGATGGCGCCGACCGCCGTGGACACGTCGGCGTCGTCGAAGACCACGCCGGCGCCCTTCCCGCCCAGCTCGAGCAGCAGGCGCTTCATGGAGCGTCCTGCCACCTCACCGATCCGGCGGCCCACCGCCGTCGAGCCGGTGAAGCTGACCATGTCCACGTGCGGCGACGCCACCAGGGCCTCGCCGGCCTCCGCCCCGCTGCCGGTGACGATGTTGACCACGCCGGGCGGGAACCCCGCCTCGGTGACCGCATCGGCGAAGCGCAGCACCGCCAGGGGGTCCTGGGGCGCGGGCTTCACCACCACCGTGTTGCCCATGGCGAGGGCCGGCCCCACCTTCCCCGCCATGTTGACCAGCGGGAAGTTGTAGGGCGTGACGCAGGCCACGACGCCCACCGGGCGGCGCTCCACGACCGTGCCCAGCAGACCGCCGGGCGCGAGGGCCGTGGAGGGCATCTCGGTGGGCGTCAGCGGCAGGGCGAGCGACTCGGTGGCGCCACGGGCGTAGCGGCGGAACCGGTCGATCGTCTGCGGGACCTGCATCGTGCGGGCGACGCGCTGGGTGGCCCCTGTCTCGGCCTGGACCAGCGGGACCAGCTCGGGGGCCTGGGCGGCCAGCAGGTCGGCGAGGCGGGCCAGCAGGGCCGCCCGCTCGTCGGGCCGGGTCCGGCTCCACGCCGGGAACGCCTCGGCCGCCGCGGCGGTGGCCGCCGCGACCTGGTCGAGCGACGCCTCGGGCGCCAGGCCGACCTCCTGCTCCGTTGCCGGGTTGACGATGGCATAGCTGCCACGGCCGCCGGCCACCCGGTCGCCCCCCACGAGCATGGTGTACTCATCACCGCTCACGACCCGAGACTAGAACGTGTTCTAATTTCGGGCAAGCCGGTGGTGCACGAGACTGGCGGGGTGGACATCAGCTGCGTCACGCTCGACTGCGCCGACCCCGTCCGGGTGGCCGAGTTCTGGAACGCCGCGCTGGGCTCAGGCGGCGTGGCCGTCGCCCCCGACGGCGTCCCGCCCCCCGTGGCGGCCCGCTACCGCAACGTGATCCTCCGGGACCCGGAGGGCAACGAGTTCTGCCTCAGCGGGGGCTCACTGGCCTGACCCGGTCGGGTCCACGGCGGACTCGACGACGCACACCGTCATGCCCGCCTCGCTGCCCGATGCGTGCTCCTCGCCCGGCGACCACAGGGCGGCCTCGCCCTCGGTCCGGGGCGGTCCGATCCGCAGCACGCGCATCGGCGCAGCATCGCGCGCGGCGCATTTGGCGGCCGTCGGCTCAGCAGCCTTCGACCCGCTCCCAGGTGCCGCGGGCGGTCTGCCGCAGCGCAGACGACTGGCGTGACAGCCCGAGCACGTCGTTGCTCCCGACGGCTCGGATGAAGAAGAACGGGCGGGCAGGGACCAGAGCCGGGCACGCCGGCCGGGGTTGGCGGCCGGGCCGGGCGCCGCCACGGATTCTCCGGCGCCCGGCCCGACTCCCGTCAGCTCAGCGGCCCTCGACCCGCTCCCAGGTGGTGGGAGCGGCCTGGCGCAGCGCAGACGACTCTAAGAGTTCGTTCCCCAGACCTTGATTCGTCAGATTGTGATTCGGTAGACGACCACTCCCCAGATGCGGGCAGTCGACCACTCACATGAATGTGACGTCAAATCCACCCAACGTGTTGGCACCTAACACGATTGTTCAGCCGGTCTCGCTGATCTGGGTCACGGGGGTGATGGTCGTGTAGTTGGCCACGTCGGCCAGGACCGCGGCCGTGTCGTCCTGGGCCAGGGCCGCCTGCATGGCGTCGGCCGACGGGAAGAAGAAGTGGACCGCGGCCACGTAGGGGCCGTCGACGCCCCGGTCGATCTCGACCCGCTCGGGGGCCCAGGTGGACGAGCACAGCGGCACGTGGTGGTCCCGGTAGTAGTCGTGGTCGAAGGTGGCGCCTTCGCCGGCGGGATAGAACACGGAGAAGCGGATCACGGGTGTCCTCTCGATCGTTTCGCAGGGATCAGGTTTCGCAGGGATCAGTCGGCGTGGCGCTGGACCAGCTCGACCTGGTAGCCGTCCGGATCGCCCACGAAGGCGACGGTCACCGGCCAGCGGTCTAGCCGCGTCGGGGGCACCAATGACGGGTGACCGGCCTCGACCGCCCGCCGGTGCAGGCCCTCGCAGTCGTCGGTGTGGACGTAGAGCTTCCACATCGAGCCCATGCGCGGCGGCCCGTCCTGGTCCGCCTGCTGGGCCAGCTGGAGCTTGGAGCCCCGGCCCGGCGCCTCCACGATGGCCTCGCGAGCGTGGGCGATGTCGGTGCGGCTGGTGCATTCCAGGCCGAGCAGCTGATAGAAGCCGACGGCGACGTCGAGGTCGGTGACGTTCAGGCAGTACTGGCCCAGCCACACGTCGCCGTCCGGTGCACCGTCGCCCCAGGGGTGGCGCTCGACCAGCTCGACCAGGTAGCCGTCGGGGTCGCGGACGAAGCCCACGGTCACCGGCCAGCGCTCCATGCGCTCGGGGACGGACTCGACCGTGGCGCCCGCGTCCCGGGCGGCGGCGAAGGTGGCGCCGATGTCCCGCGTGTTCACGTACAGCTTCCAGAAGGCGGTGCCGAGGTCGAGGGGCGGCGACTGGTCCTTCTGCCGGGCCAGCTGGAGCTTGGACCCGCCTGCGGGGCTCTCGACGATCGCCTCGAACGCCTGGGGGATCTCGGTGCGGCTGGTGCAGGCCAGCCCCAGCCCGGTGTAGAAATCGACCGAGCGGTCGAGGTCGGTCACGTTGATGCAGTACTGGCCGAGCCAGCTGGTCATCTGCCCTCCTGGGTCAGTACGTGCCCACGGTCTCGCACCACGGCGAGCGCCGCGAGCGTCCCCCCGTACCGCATGACCTTCCCCTCGCTCGTGAGCGTCGCCGCTCCTAGTCCGAATAGAACTGCTGCGCCCAGCGCCGGTGCTCCAGGATGAGCTTCTCGGTCTTCGTGACGACCGGCGGCTCCCGGTAGACCTTGTTCTCCCAGATGGGGATGTCCTGGCTCACCCCGGCGCAGAACGACTCGGCGGCCTGCTCCGCGGCGCCCTCGCCGTTGGCCCGCGGGGCGGTGAACACCCAGCGCACGTGCACGTTGCCGGCGTCGAGCGGCGTGGTCGAGGACAGGAAGGTGACGTAGCCCGCGATGCGCAGCACGCCGAGGCCCAGGCCGAAGCCCTCCCGCACGAACGTGCCCCCGCCGCCCACCGCCTTCTTGTAGGTGCCGTCGGTGACGAAGGAATCCTCGGGGATGGCCTCGGTGCCGTGCACGTAGCGGAAGTGGGCGAAGTCGACGTTGTTCTCGGCCATGTCCTGGGCCGCGACCCGGATCTCGAAGTCCCGCACCACGATGGGCAGCCAGTCCTCGTCGGCGAACTCGGGCACCTCGGGCACGTCGTAGAACGGCTCGCCGGCCCGGGCGTGGTACCAGGCCCAGACCATGTGGTTCCGCTCCAGCGTCGGGTAGGAGCGGGCGTGGGCCTTGGGCGGGATGCGGGTCATGTCGCCATAGGGGATCTCCATGCACTCGCCGCTCTCGCCGTCGAAGCGCCAGCCGTGGAAGGGGCAGCGGATGCAGCCGTCCTCCACGCGGCCCCCCACCGCCAGGTGGGCGCCGAGGTGGGGGCAGTGGGCGTCCATCAGCCGCGGCCCGCCGTCCGCCGTGCGGTAGAGCACCAGGTCGCGGTCGAAGTAGCGCAGCGCCCGGACCTCCCCCGGGGCCAGCTCGGCCGAGGTCGCCACCACGAACCAGCCGTTGGGGATGCCGAACGGGTAACGCGGCTCGTCGAAGCGCGTGACCCGCTGCCGGCGGGAGAGGTCGCCGAGCAGCCCGGGGTCCCGGGGCATGGGCAGGCCCGCGGGGAGCCCGCCGTTGTCCCCGTTGGCGGGAGTCGCACCCAGCTGCCCGAGGGCAACGTCGTCAGTCACGTCGGCCATGGCTGATCTCCGCCTCTCAGGCAGGTCAGGAGTTTCTACTCGTTGTAGACAATTCCACATCCGGTGAGGCCGGGCAAGCGTCGAGCCGGTACCGTGGCCGCCCATGGCGAACGTCGAGGCCGCTCCCCCCGAGCCACGGCCCCGGGTGGGCCGCCCGGCGCGCGATCAACCGGGAGATGATCGCCGAGGCGGCCCAGCGAGCTCGGCCTCGACGGCCTCACGCTCAAGGCGGTGGCCGACCATCTCGGCGTGTCGATCGCCGCCCTCTATCACCACGTGACCAGCAAGGACGACCTCATGCGGGTGGCGGCCGAGTACTCGGCCGCCAGGGTGCCGCTCCCCCAGGACCGGGGCCAGCACTGGGCCGTGTGGCTCTACGAGTGGTCCGTGTACAACCGCGACGTGTTCCTGGCCCAGCCCGGGCTGCTGGCGCAGTACCTGGAGGGCGCCATCTCGGCCGAGGCCATCGCCGGGAACGTCGACGCCATCCTGGGCGTGCTGGTGCGCCAGGGGTTCTCCACCCTCGACGCCGACGCCGCCTACGAGCTGGTCATGTCGTGCGCGCTGGGCACGGCCGTCGCCACCCTGCGGGAGCGGGAGGCCGCCGAGGCCGGGCGCCCCACCCTCGCCTCCCATCCCGAGGTGCAGGCGCGCATGGAGGCGGGCGACCTGCCCTACCTGCGGGCGGTGGTGGCCGAGGTCGGCCGCCACGGGCGCCCGCCCTTCGCCGCCCGGATCGCCACCGTGCTGTGCGGCATCGCCCTGCGCCGCGGGGAGGACTGGGAGCCCATCGAGGGCCTCATCATCACCGAGGCCGCCGGCTAGGCCTGCTCCAGCCGCACCAGCCGCAGGTGGTCGTCGGACTTGGTGGCCGCGGCCAGCGGCTGGCCGCACACCGGCTGGGGCGCCGAGCCGGTCCGCTCCACCACGCCGTGCCAGGTCCCGGCCGTGCTGTCGATGCGGACGGTCCAGCGGTCGGCCTCCTGGGACACGACCGCGCCCCGGCGGCCGTGGTCGAGCCAGCCCCAGCCGACGGCGGCGAACACCGCGCCCTCCACCACCTGCACCGCGGGATGGGGCATGGCCAGCGAGCCCCGGTAGTGGCCGGCCAGCGCCGCGGGCGGCACCCGCCGGTCGAGGATGGCGCCCAGCAGCGCGTCGGTCAGCCAGGCCCAGGCCGTGCCCGACGGCAGGATCAGCGCGGTGGGCGCGAAGCGGTGGCCGCCAAGGTGGCTCGTGCGGCGCAGGTGCACGCCGGCACCGGCCTGCGCGCCCGCATGCGGGACGCGGGCCTGCCCGCCAGCATGCAGCATCGTGCCCAGCGAGCCGCAGCAGCGGTCGCGGGCGCCGTGGCCGCACACCAGGACGTCGACCGCCGGCGCGGGGGCGAGGTCCCCGAGGCTCTCGGCCAGGTGCGCAGCGGGGACGACGGCGGCGAGGCGCTCGTAGCCCCGGAACGGGCCCTCCGGGCTGCGGTGCAGGACCACCAGGGCCTCGCCCCGGTCCGCCCGCTCCGGGTCGGGCACCAGGCCCTGGAGCCGGGCAGCGAGCTCCTTGGCCCGCGGCACCACGTCGGCCAGCGCCGGGTGGGCCGCGATGTCGGACGGCCACGGCAGCGGCACCTCGACCGCCAGCACGGCCGGGGCGTGGCCCGCGGTGCCCGCGGGATCGGCCGCCAGGGCGCGGGCCTGGGTCGAGCAGCGGAGGTCGAGCGTCTCCGCGGTGGTCTCGGCGGTGGTCACGTGGCTCGCTCCCTCGGGGCGGGCGTCAGCCCAGCTGATGGATCTCGGTGGGGTTCTCCAGCGCCGCCAGTCTGGCGACCCGGGCCCGCATCGCGTCGGCGTGGCGCTCCATGTCGAGGATCATCACGAAGCGCCCGTCGCGGATCCCGTCCACCACCAGGTCCGCCAGCTCGTCGAGCGGCTGGACCGGCACGCCGCGTGGCCTGGAGCTCGGCCACGGTCAGCGCCGGGGTCTCCCGAGGCCGCTCCCGGGCCAGCTCGGGCGGGCGGTTGCGGTCCGAGGTCCACAGGCCGGTGTCGAGCAGGCCCTTGCCCGAGGGGTAGAAGACCGCCGCCCCGACCCGGGCGCCCTCGTCCGCCAGCTGGGCGGCCAGGCACTCGGTCAGGCAGGTCACCGCGCACTTGGTGGCGGCGTACACCGACGCCTGGGGCATGGGGGCGATGGGGCCGTCCGGCGAGGAGGTGTTGACCACGATCCCCTCCTCGCCCCCGGCCAGCATCCGGGGCACGAACGCCTGGATGCCGTGGGCCACGCCGAACACGTTGACCCCGAACGTCCAGCGCCAGTCGTTGGGCGTGGTCTCCCACACCTTCCCGCCGGGCGGGCCCACGCCCGCGTTGTTGCACAGCACATGGACCGCCCCGTACGCGGCGTACGCGGCGTCCGCCAGGGCCTCCACCGAGGCGTAGTCGGTCACGTCGGTGCGCACGCCGGTGGCGTCGGCGCCGCCGTCCCGCAGCTCCGCCACGGTCCGCTCCAGCGCCGCCTCCTCCACGTCGGCCACCACCAGGCGCATGCCCTCGGCCGCGAACCGCTCGACCAGCGCCCGCCCGATCCCCCCGGCGCCGCCGGTCACCACCGCAACCTTCCCGCTCAGGTCGTGCACGGCACTCACCCGTGGACGGCGGCGGGCGAGGGGCCGATGCGGTCGACCAGGCCGGCCAGGGCCCCGGTGTCGACCCGGTAGACCACGGCGGCCGTGCCGCCGAGGATGCGGGCGGTCTCGTCCGGGGGCACGTCCCGGAACCGCTCGGCGATCCAGTGGCGGGTGTGCGGGTAGGTGCCCTCGGGGTGGGGCAGGTCGTTGCCCCACATCAGGTTGCCGACCCCGATCTCGTGGCGCCGGGCGATCTCGTCCGCCCCCGGGGTGGAGGCGGCGAAGAAGCAGTTGCGGTCGACGTAGTCGCTGGGCCGCATGCTGAGGTCGACCCGGAAGACGTCGCCGAACTTGCGGGTGTTGTGCCCGCCGTCGAACTTCTCGTCCATGCGCTTGACGATGTCGGGCACCCACCAGGCGCCGTTCTCGGCGATCGAGTAGCGCAGGCCCGGGTGGCGCTCGAACACGCCCGACAGCAGCAGCACCCAGAACGGCCGCGCCGCCCACCACCAGGCCTCGGCCGCATAGATCGAGACGAACCCGGGGCCCAGCGGGTAGTCGGCGGGGCCGGCGCCCGAGTGGGTGTGCAGGACGAGGCCCGCCTCCTCGCACGCGGCCCACACCGGCTCGTAGCTGGCGTCGATGTAGGCGGGCGCATCGAACCACCGGGTCGGGATGAGGACGCCCCGCAGCCCCCGCTCGGCCGCGGCCCGCACCTCGACCACCGCGTCGTCTATCCCGGCGGTGACGGGCACCACGGCGACGCCGAGGCGGCGGTCGGGGTTGGTGGCGCAGAAGTCGGCCAGCCAGCGGTTGTGGGCCCGGGCGCCGGCCTTCACCGCCGCGGGGTCGGCCCCTGCGCCCGACCCCAGCCCCGAGCCGAACGGCGAGCTGGCCAGCCGGCCGGTGCCGAGCACGTCGGCGTCGGGGAACAGCACCTCGGCGGCCACGCCCTCCTGGTCCAGCACGGCGTCGCGCACCGCGGGGTCGTAGCCCGCCTTCATCTCGGCGTCACCGGTCTCCTCGTCCCACTCCTCGACGAACGCGGTGTTGACCATGCGGCCCGCAGCGAGCTCCTCCTGGTGGGCGTCGAACGCCTCCCGGAAGGAGGGATCGAGGTAGTCGCGGTAGACGTCGGCCGGCGGACCGGCGTGGCCGTCGGCCGATATGACGAGGTAGTTGGGCATGCAGTTCCCCTCGGCGCCGGAGTTTTCTAACCTCGTCCGATAATAGCTCGGGCCACCCGGACGCGCCCGGTGGCCCGTAGGATTCGCCCGGCGGCGACGGGGGGATCGGGCCATGACCGCAACTTCGACCGCGACGTTCTCCGGCGTGCTGGCCGAACGCGACACCGCCATCCCGGTCCGGGACGGCGTCGAGCTGATGGCCGACGTGTTCCGGCCCGACGACGGGCGGTCCGCCCCGGTCATCATCACGCTCGGCCCCTACGCCAAGGACGTCCACTTCCGGGACCACCCCGGCGGCGCCGCGGTGTACGAGGCCATGCCCGAGCAGGGCCCGCTCATGCACTGGGAGACCGTCAACCCCGAGTGGTGGGTGCCGCAGGGCTACGCGGTGGTGCGGGTCGACGCCCGGGGCACGGGCCACTCGCCGGGGCGGCGCACGATGCTGAGCCGGGGCGAGGCGCAGGACTTCTACGACTGCATCGAGTGGGCCGCGGACCAGCCGTGGAGCACCGGCCGGGTGGCGGTCATGGGCATCTCCTACTTCGCCATCAACGCCTGGCGGGTGGCGGCGCTGCGGCCGCCGTCGCTGGCCGCCATCGTGCCCTGGGAGGGCGCGGTCGACTCGTACCGGGACATCCAGCGCCACGGCGGGATGTTCTCCAGCGGCTTCATCGGCCGGTGGTCGAGCAATGTGGCCCGGGAGCACGGCGAAGCCGCCCGGGAGGTGCCGCTGCCGCCCGAGGAGTACGGCCCGCCCTACATGACCAGCAACCCCGACCTGGCCGCCATCGAGGCCCCGCTGCTGTCGGCGGGCAACTGGGGCGGGGCCGGGCTGCACCTGCGGGGCAACATCGAGGGCTTCCGGCACGCGGGCTCGGTCCACAAGCGGCTGCGGGTCCACTGCGGCGACCACATGTCGCCGTTCTACGCCCTGGACGGGCGGTTGGAGCAGCTGCGCTTCCTGGAGCACTGGCTCAAGGACGTCGACACCGGCATCACCCGGGAGCCGCCGGTCAAGCTGGCCATCCGCCGGTCCCGCGACGACCACGTGTGGCGCTACGAGCACGAGTGGCCCCTGGCCCGCACCGAGTGGACCCGGCTGCACCTCGACGCCTCCGGGGAGCCGACCCTGCGGCCGGAGCCTCCCGGTTCCGCGGGGATGGCGTCGTACCAGGCCTCGCCCGACGTCACCGGCGACGGCGCCGCGCTGCGCTTCGCCACCGCGCCCGTGGAGTCCGAGCGGGAGATCACCGGGCCGCTGGCGCTGCACGTGTGGGTGTCGGCATCGTCGCCGGACGCGGACCTGTTCGTGGTCGTGCGCAACGTCGGCCCCGACGGCGAGGAGGTCACCTACCAGGGCGCCATCCCCACCGCCCACCACGTGGCCGCGGCCTACGGGTGGCTGCGGCTGTCGCACCGGGCGCTCGACCCCGGGGCCTCGACCCCGTGGCAGCCGGTGCACACCCACACCGATCTGGAGCCGGTGACGCCGGGCGAGCCGGTGGCGGTCGACGTCGAGATCTGGCCCACCAGCGTGGTGCTGGCGCCCGGGCACCGGCTGGTGCTGGAGATCCGGGCCCACGACGATCCGGGGATCGCCCCGTTCCACCACACCCATACGGGCGACCGCCGCTGGGGCGGCGCCATGGGCGTCCACACCGGCCCGGGGCACGAGTCGTACCTCGTGGTGCCGGTCATACCCCCGGCCGGATAGCGGGTGCAGGTGCGGGATCGGCTGCTCCGCCTCGTCGCCCGCGGCGTCGCCCGCTGGTTCTTCCGGTCGGTGGAGGTCATCGGGCCCCGCGACCTCGACGGCCCGGTGATCGTGGCCGCCAGCCACCTCAACGGCTTCGTCGACCCGGTGCTGCTGGTCAACGCGGCTGGGGATCCTGCCCCGGTTCCTGGCCAAGGCCACGCTGTGGCGGGTGCTGCCGGCCCGGCCGTTCCTCGCGCTGGCCCGGCTGATCCCGGTCCACCGGGCCCAGGACGGGACGGGCACGGCCGCCAACACCGCGGCCTTCGCCTCCGCCGTGGACGCACTGGCGCAGGACGCCACGGTGGCGATCTTCCCCGAGGGCACCACCCACGACCAGCCGCACCTGGCCCCGCTGCGCACCGGCGTGGCCCGCATCGCCCTGCAGGCGCTGGACGCGGGCGTGACCGGCCTGCGCATCCTGCCCACGGGCATCGCCTATGAGGACAAGGTGGCCCTGCGCGGCCGGGCCCTGGTGGCCTTCGCCCCGGCGATCGACGTCGCCGCCGAGGTCGCCGGCCTGCGGGCCGAGGGCCACGACGAGCACGGTGTGGTGCGGGGGCTGCTGGCGGTGATCGAGGCCCGGCTGCGCTCCGTGTCGCCCGACTTCCCCTCGCTGGTCGACGCCCTGGCCCTGACCGGGGCGGCCCGGGTCAGCCTGCGGGCCGAGGCCGAGGAGCCCCGCGCCCAGGTCCCGCTGGCACGGAGCTCGGCGGTGGCCCGGACGCTGGGCGAGTCCCCGGTGCGGTCCGCGGTGGTCGACGCCCAGGCGCACTACCAGGTGGTGCTGGACCACGTGGGGCTGCGGGACGAGGACGTGGCCCAGTCCGTCGGGGTCCGCGCCCTGGCGTGGCGGGTGGTGGTCACGGCCACGGTGATCGTGCTGCTGGCCCCGTTCGCCCTGGCGGGCGCCATAGCCAACGCGGTGCCCACGGCCATCGTCGTGGTGGCGGGGCTGATCCCCCGCGCGCCGGTGACCAAGGGGACGGTGCGGGTGCTGGTCGGCCTGGTGGTGTTCCCGCTGACGTGGCTGGCGCTCGCGTGGTTCGACATCGGGGGGACGACCCTGGCGAACGCCACCGCCGCGGTGACGTTCCCGCTGTCGCCGGTGCTGGTCCTGGTGGTCGGCGACCGGTCGGGGTTCGCGGCCTCGCTGGCGGTGTTCGTGGCCGTGCCCCTGCTGGGGTTCGCCACCCTGGCGGTGCTGGCCCAGGCCAGCGCGTTCCTCACCGCGTGGCGCTCGTGGCGCACGGTCCTCGACCGCCGCGGCCAGCTCGACGAGCTGCGCACGCTGCGGAACACGGTGATCGCCGAAGTGGTCGTGGCGGAGCTCCCCCGCGAGGCGGCCGTGTGATGGCGGGCCGGGCGCCGCTGGGCGAGGCCGACTGCGAGTGCGTGCACGACGGCTGGCTGGCCCAGCCGGTCAACGCCCTGTCGAGCCTGGCCTACACCGCGGCCGGCGCCGCCCTGGTGGCCCGGGCCCGCCGGCGCCGGACGGAGGACGGCGGCGGCCGGCCGGGCTGGCTGGGCGTGTACGGGATGGCCACCGCCGCCAACGGCCTGGGTGGTGTCGCCTTCCACGGCCCGGGCGGACCGCTCAGCCGCTGGGCCCACGACGCCGCGCTGCTGGCCACCCTGGGGATCATGGCGACCGCCGAGGTGGGCGAGGCGGCCGGGGTAGAGGTCGACCGCCGCCACGCGGCCGCAGCCGCCGCCGCGGGCGGGGCCCTGGCGGTCGTGCCGGCGGTCAGCCGCGCCGCACAGGTCGGCCTGGGCATGGCCGTCGCCGCCGCGGAGGTGGCCGCCGAGCGGGCCAGCGACGCCGGCCAGGACCGCCGCCGCGTCCCCCTGCTGGCGACCAGCGCGGTGGCCGTGACGGTGCACGCCGCCAGCCGCACGGGAGGCCCCCTCTGCCGACCCGACGGGGTCGTGCAAGGCCACGCCCTCTGGCATGGGCTCACGGCGCTGGCCCTGTGGTGGTGGGGCCGTTTCACCCCGTCCGGGGGCTAGGGCGGTTCGAGAATTCCCCGGTCCCGAGCCGCGCGGCTCAGCCGGGCAGGGTGGCGAGCCAGGCGGAGACGGTGGCGGGGGCCACGGCGCGGACGGCCAGGCGCTTCCGGCGGCTCGAGCCGCCGGACACCACGGCGACGTCGGCGGGACGGACGCCGAGCGCGGCGGCCACCAGCTCGCAGACCGCCCGGTTGGCGCGGCCGCCCTCGGGCGGCGCGGCCACCCGGAGCTTGACCGCGTCGCCGTGGCGGCCCACCACCCCCGGGCGGTGGGCGCCCGGCTGGACGTGGACCGACAGGATCACCGTGCCGTCGGCGGCCACGGTGAACACGCCGGCCTCAGGCCTCGACCGAGCGGACGAACGCGTCGAGGTAGGTGGCGTACAGCTCGGCCAGCGAGACCTGGTCGTCGAGCAGCCACAGCACCGCGGCGCCCTCCAGGAAGGCGATGAGCTCGCGGGCCTTGGCCGGGCAGGACACGTCCGCCCGGACCTCGCCGCGGCGCTGCCCCTCCGTCAGCAGCTGGGTGATCCACTGGCAGGCGAAGCGGCTGCGACCGAGGAAGTAGGCGTGGGCCGGCCCGTCGGGCTCGAGGTTCTCGGCCTGGAGGACCGTGTGCAGCGCGGCCAGGCCCCGCTCCCGCTCCATGGCCTCGGCCACCGCGAGCAGCGCCCGGATGGACGGCAGCCCGCCCCCCGGCGGCATGCGGCTCAGCGCCCGCGCCGCCCGCCGGTCCCGCTCGGCGATCACCGCCATGAGCAGGTCTTCCTTCGACCCGAAGTGGTAGAGGATGGCGGCGGGCGACACATCGACCCGGGCCGCGATCTCGCCCAGCGCGCCGGCCCGGTAGCCCCGGCTGGCGAACACCTCGAGCGCGGCGTCGAGGATCGCCTGACGGCGCTCGGCGCCCCGCTGGGCCTGACCTTTCAGCTCGATCTCGCTCACTCGGCCCCCCTTGACAACGCCATTATCCTAAATGATCGTTCAGGTTGGCCGGGGACCTCAGGGCAAGCGCATCCCAGGGGGGATCGAAACGCATGTTCCACCACGACGCCGCCGGCGTCTGTTGAGGTCGTCATGACCCGGGCAGCGGCGGCCGCGCGGAGCCTGGCGCCGGCGGCGGTCGTGATCCTCGTGCAGCAGCTCGCGTTCCCGAGCGTGGGGCCGGACGGCAGCTACGCGTGGGGCCTGGTGCTGCGGGGCGTGACCCTGGGCCTGCTGTCGGCCCTGGTGGCGCTGGGGATGGCGCTGACCTACCGGGCCCACCGGGTGATCAACTTCGCCCAGGGCGACCTCGGGCTGGTGCCGGTCACGCTGGCCACCTACCTGATCCTGCTGTCCGGCGTCGCCTACTTCGCCGGGCCTGGCCATCGGGCTGGCGGCGGCCGTGGTGCTGGGGGCGGTGGTCGAGCTGGCCATCATCCGCCGCTTCTTCCACGCCCCCCGCCTGGCGCTGACCGTGGCCACCATCGGGCTGGCCCAGCTGCTCGCCTTCGCCGCGCTGGAGCTGCCCCGGCTGTGGGACGACGTGCCCAACAGCATCACGCATCCACCTGCCGATCGGCGGCCAGTGGGACATCTCGCCGTTCAGGTTCGACGCCGACGACGTGGCGGCCTGGATCGTGGCGCCGCTGGCCATGGTGGCGCTGGCGCTGTTCCTGCGCCGGACCGACGTGGGCGTGGCCACGCGGGCCGCCGCCGACCGGGCCGACCGGGCCGCCCTGCTCGGCATCCCCGTCGGCCGGCTCCACACCTACGTGTGGATGGTGGCGACCGTGCTGTCGTTCGTGGCGCTGTTCCTCCGGGCGGGGATCGTCGGCCTGCCGCTGGGCTCGCCGGTGGGCCTCACCGTGCTGCTCAGCGCCCTGGCCGCCCTGGTGCTGGGCCGGATGACGGACCTGGTGGGCATCGCCGCCTCGGCGGTGGCGCTGGGCGTGCTGGAGACCCACGTGGCCTGGAACGACGAGCTGACGCTCGGGCCGATCCACCTCGACCTCGGCAGCGAGTTCGTGATCGCCCCGGTCCTGGCGGTCGTCATCCTCGTGGGCATGGCCTGCCAGCGCCGGGGCGTGACCCGGGCGGAGGGCGACGACACGTCGTCGTGGCGGGCGTCGGAGGAGGTCCGCCCGCTGGCCCGCGCGCTGGCCCGCCTCCCCGAGGTGCGGGCCGGCCGCGTCCTGGTCATGGTGGCGGTGGCCGCGCTCGCTGGTGGCGCTCCCCTACCTGCCCTGGGTCGGCGATCCGGGCAACACGCTCAAGGCGGGCGCGGTGCTGATCTTCGCGGTGATCACCCTGTCCATCGCGATCGTCACCGGTTGGGCGGGACAGGTCTCCCTGGGCCAGATGGCCATCGTGGCCATCGGCGCCGCCCTGGGCGCCAAGGCCGCCGCCGAGTGGGGCCTCGACCTGGCCCTGGTCGCCCCGCTCATGGGCCTGGTCGGGGCGGCGGTCGCCGTGCTGGTGGGGCTGCCCGCGCTGCGGCTGCGGGGCATCCACCTGGCCGTGTCGACGCTGGCGTTCGCGGTGGCCACGGTCCACTACCTCCTGAACCCCCAGTTCTTCGACTGGGTGCCGACCCAGGGCTTCGACCCGGCGCCCCTGCTGGGCCGGTGGGACTACGCGGCCACCACCGAGGGGACCTACCAGCTCTGCCTGGTCGACGTTCGTGCTGTGCGTGGTGGCGGTGAGCGGGATCCGCCACAGCCGCGTCGGGCGGGCCATGCACGCCCTGCGGGAGGACGAGCAGGTCGCCGAGGCCTACGGCATCTCCGTGGCCCGGGCCAAGCTGTCCGCCTTCGCCGTGTCGGGGTTCTTCGCCGGGGTGGCCGGGGCCGTGCTGGTCCACCACAACCACCAGTTCACGCTGGGCCTGTTCCCGGTCGAGGAGAACGTGACGACCTTCAGCGCCGCGGTGGTGGGCGGCATGGGGTCCATCACCGGGGCGGTGCTGGGCGCGGTGTTCCTCAAGGGCGGGCAGTGGTTCCTCCAGGGCGACTGGCGGCTGTTCGCCTCGGCCACCGGGGTCCTGATCGTGCTGCTGCTGGTGCCGGGCGGGCTGGGCGGCGCCCTGTTCCGGGGCCGGGACCTGGCCGCGGCGGCGCTGGGCCGGCGCCGGGGCATCGACGTGCAGCGCGCACCCGCCGGACACACCGCTCACCGCGCCCGCCGCCGGCGGAGGCGCCCGCCGCCGAGTCGGTCGAGCCGGTGATCACGGGAGGCGGGGCATGACCTGGGTCGCAGGGGGTGCGCCACCCGGTCCGCTGGCTGCACGAGACGACCGGCGACGGCCCGATGGCCGCGCTGCTGGTGCTGTTCGGCATCAACGCGGTGGACGAGCTGGCCCGCGTGGCGATCGCGGTGTCGGGCCCGACCATCGCCGACTCGTTCGGCGTGGGCGTGGGCGGCGTGGCCGTGCCCTTCGTGCTCGCCTTCGGGGCGGCGCTCGGCCTGGCGGTGCCCATCGCCACCATCGCCGACAGGGGCAACCGGGTCCGGCTGGCCGTGTTCGGCGGCATCATCTTCTCCATCTTCTCGGTGGGCGTCGGCCTGTCCTGGAGCATCTGGGTGCTGGCCATCGCCATGGCCGGGATGCAGATCGGCAAGGCGTTCATCGAGCCCTCCCACACCTCCCTGCTGAGCGACTACTACCCGGTCGAGCTGCGGCCCCGGGTCTTCGCCTTCTACCGGGGCGGCAACGCCCTGGGGGCGCTGGTGGGGGCCATCGCCGCCGGCTACGTGGCCGAGGCGCTGGGCTGGCGGGCGCCGTTCTTCGCCTTCGCCCTGCCCATGCTCATCCTGGTGGCGGCGGGGGCGAGGCTGCCGGAGCCGCGCCGCGGCCTCCAGGAGCGGCGCCAGGGCGGCGCCGAGCGCGAGGCGCTGGCCCTGGAGGAGGCGCCGCCGTCGCTGGCCGAGGCGTGGCGCATGTGCTGGCAGGTGGACAGCCTGCGGCGCATCTACCGCACGCTCCCCTTCCTGACCCCGGCGCTGATCGGCTTCGCGCTGTACGGCTCGTTCGCCTACCGGGACGTGTTCGGCCTCGACACCGCGGCCCGGGGCTGGGTGGTGGGCCTGGTGGAGGGGCCGTCGCAGCTCTTCGGCCTGATCGTGGGCACCCGGCTGGCCATGCGGGCCTTCGTGGACGGGCCGGCCAAGGTGTTCCACCAGCTGGCCCGGGCCCTGCTGATCGTGGCCGTGGCCGCGGGGGTGTTCGCCGCCGCCCCCGTGGTGGGGGTGGCCATCGCGGCCAACGTGGTGGTCAGCGCGGGCCTGGCCTTCGTGGTGCCCGGCCTGTTCGCCACCCTGTCGCTGGTGCTGCCGCCCCGGGCCCGCTCGACCGGGTTCGCCCTGGCCTCGGTGTTCGTGCTGGCGGGCCTGCTGACGTTCCCGGTGGTGGGCCTGATCGCCAACTCGTTCGGGATGCGCTGGGGCATCGCGGTGCTGGCGCCGGTCCTGTTCGTCGGGGGCCTGGTCGTCGAGTCGGCCGGCGACCTGGTGGCCCGGGACATCATGCAGGTGTGGGCGGCCGCGGCCACCCGCACCCAGGCGCTGGCGGCGCGGGCCGAGGGCCGGTCCACGCTGCTGCTGGTGCAGGGCCTCGACGTGTTCTACGGCGACGTGCAGGTGCTGTCCGGGGTGGGCATCGAGGCCGGCGAGGGCGAGATCGTGGCGCTGCTCGGCACCAACGGCGCGGGCAAGTCGACGCTGCTCCAGGCCATCGCCGGGCTGGTCCCCGCGAGCAAGGGCGCGGTGATCCTCGACGGTCGCGACATCACCTACGCGCCCGCGCACGAGGTCGCCCCCCGGGGCGTGGCCCTCGTCCCGGGGGGCTGGGCGACCTTCCCGTCGCTCACGGTGGCCGACAACCTGCGGGCCGCGGGCTGGGCGCACCGGCAGGACCGGCGCGAGGCCGCGGCCCGGGTCGAGGAGGTGCTGGCCATGTTCCCGCCGCTGCGGGACGTGCTGGCCGAGCCGGCCGCCAACCTGTCCGGCGGCCAGCAGCACATGCTGGGCCTGTCCATGGCGCTGCTGGCCCGGCCCCGGCTGCTGCTGATCGACGAGCTGTCGCTGGGGCTGGCGCCGGTGGTCGTCGACCGGCTGGTCGAGGCGGTGCGCCGGCTGGCCCGCGCGCGGGACCACCGTGGTGGTGGTCGAGCAGTCGCTGGACGTGGCCCTGACCCTGGCCGAGCGGGCCTACTTCCTGGACAAGGGCAAGGTCCGGTTCGAGGGCCCGACCGCGGACCTGCGGGACCGGCCCGACCTGCTGCGCTCGACCTTCCTGGCCCAGGCGGCGGCCCCCGCCCGCACCGCCGTGGCGCCGGTCCCGGCGACGCAGCGGCGAGGCGACGGCGACGGGGCCCCGGCGTTGGAGCTCGATGCCGTCAGCCGCAGCTTCGGCGGGATCAAGGCCGTGGACGACGTGTCGCTGCAGGTCGCCCGGGGCGAGGTGGTCGGGCCTCATCGGGCCCAACGGCGCGGGCAAGTCCACGCTGGTCGACATCGCCTCCGGGTTCACGCCCGGCGACGGCGGCTCCGATCCGCCTGCACGGCCGCGACGTCACCCACCTGTCCGCCAACGGCCGGGCCCGCCGGGGCCTGGGGCGCTCGTTCCAGGCCGGCCGGCTGTTCCCCGGCCTCACCGTCGAGACCTGCCTGGCGGTGGCGGTCGACCGCTGGGGCGAGGTGACGCGACCCGCTGCAGCCCGCCCTCCACCTGCCCGCGGCCTACAACGAGGAGCAGCGGGTGGCCCGCCGGGTCGACGAGCTGGTCGACCTGCTGGCGCTGGACGCCTACCGCCAGAAGTTCGTGCACGAGCTGTCCACCGGCACCCGCCGGGTGGTGGAGCTGGCCTGCGTGATGGCGCTGCGGCCCAGCGTGGTCCTGCTGGACGAGCCGGCCAGCGGCCTGGCCCAGCGCGAGGTGGAGGCGCTGGCCCCGCTGCTGGTGCGCCTGCGCGACCGGCTCGGCGCCAGCCTGGTGGTGGTCGAGCACGACATGCCGCTGGTCACCGCCGTGTCCGACCGGCTGGTGGCGCTCGACCTCGGGCGGGTGGTGGCCGAGGGCCCGCCGGACGACGTGCTGCGCCATCCCGGCGGTGCTGGCCTCGTACCTGGGGACGAGAGGGGATCCGCTGTGCAGCCCATGACGACCGACCCGGACCAAGCGGGACCGCAAGGGCAACCCGCTCGCCAAGTGGGGCCCGCTCGCCCTCATCGTGGTGCTGCTGGTGGCGGTGGGCGCCTTCGTGGTGGCGGGCGGCGGCGACGACGACTCCGACGAGGACGGGGCCGCCGCCGGCGGCGGGCGAGCTGGCCGAGGGCGCCCCCGAGCCGACCGGCCAGATGCCGATCACCTACGCGGAGGCCCCGGAGGCCGGGACGGTCGACGACTACGACTGGGGCGACCGCTGCGACACCGACAAGGGCACCGTGCGCATCCCCACCGTGTACGCCACGCCCTGCGTGCCGGTGTTCGAGGGCGACAACGGCGGCGCCACCGCGCCCGGCGTCACCGCCGACACCATCCGGATCGTGCTCTACGTGCCGCAGGCGACGGACCTGCCGTCCTCGCTGGCCCCGCTGGCGGCCGCGGCGGAGGACTCCCCGGAGGAGCAGCGCCAGACGCTCCAGGACTTCTTCGACATCTACGCGTCGCGGGCCGAGCTGTACGGCCGCCGCATCGAGCTCGTCGCCTACCGGCGCACCGGCGCCCTCACCGACGTGGTCGCGGCCCGGGCCGACGCCGCCCAGATCGCCGCCGAGCTGAAGCCGTTCGCGGTGCTGGGCGGCCCGCAGCTCGACGGGGGCGCCTTCGCGCAACGAGCTGGTGACGCAACGGCATCCTGTGCCTCGACTGCGCCGGCCCGCTGCCCGAGGACATGCGGGCCGACCTGGAGCCCTACATCTGGTCGGCGCTGCCCTCGGGCGAGCAGGTGCTCACCACGCTGGGCGCCTGGGTGGCCCGGCTGGCCGAGGCCGACACCGCGGTGGAGAACGTGGCCGAGTGGGCGGGCGGCGAGCAGCAGGACCAGCCCCGCCGGCTCGGCGTCATCCACTTCGACCAGGACCCGCCGATCTTCGCGGTGGACGAGGACGACATCCCCGAGGGCATCGACCTGGTCGACTCCTACGTGCTCGACCCGGCCACGCTCCCCGCCCGGGCCCAGGAGCTGGTGGCCCGGTTCAAGACCGAGGGGATCACCACCGTGGCCTTCTTCGGCGACCCCTACATGCTGATCTTCCTGACCCTCGCCGCCACCGAGCAGGGCTGGTTCCCCGAGTGGGTGATCACCGGCACCGTGCTCACCGACACCAACAGCTTCGGCCGCGGCTTCGACGCCCAGCAGGTGCAGCACGCCTTCGGGATCTCGCAGTCGCGCCGCGCCCACGCCCCAGGACCTGCAGGAGCCGGTCCGGCTCTACCGCTGGTACTTCGGGGGCGAGGACACGCTGCCGCCGGCGACCACCGTCTACCCGCTGCTGGAGTATCCCGCCCGGTTCATCGTCCAGGGCATCCACATGGCGGGCCCCGACCTGACGGCCGAGACGTTCGCCCGCGGGCAGTTCCGCATCCCGCCCGCGGGCGGCGGCCCGACGCTGGCCCAGGTCAGCTTCGGCAACTGGGGCCTGTTCCCGGGCACGGGCACCGACTACTCCGCCATCGACGACGCCTCCGAGATCTGGTGGGACCCCACGGTCGAGGCGGTCGACGAGATCGGCAAGCCGGGCATCGGCGTGTGGCGCCGCTCGCACGGCGGCGCGCGCTTCGTCAACGAGGACGACGTGCCGATCCCCGAGCCCTTCGGGGACCCGGCCGGTACGGTCACGGTGGTGGACGACCTGTCGCCGGAGGACACCCCGCCCGACTACCCGCCGCCGCCGGGGTCGCCGGGCGCCGGCTGAGCAGGACACGGGGCCTGTGGACCTGCACCCCTGGAACCGCGACTTCACCTGGCGGCCGGGCTCGCCACCGTACGGGACGCTGACCGCCCCGCAGGCCGCGGCGTTCGACCGGGACGGCTACGTGGTGGTGCCCGGGGTGTTCGACGCGGCCACCGTCGCCGAGGTGGTGGCCGACATCGACCGGTTCGAGGCCGAGGTGGAGGCCTACCTGGCGAGCCGGGCCGACCAGCGGGTGATGATCGCCGAGGCCGGGGCCATCACCTTCACCACCCACCTCGTCACCCGGTCGGAGCGGCTGGCGGCGTTCGCCCGCCACCCGTTCTTCACCGGGGTGTGCGCCGACCTGGTCGGCCCCGACGTCAACCTCTACTGGGACCAGGCCGTGTACAAGAAGCCGGAGAAGCCCCGGCGCTTCCCCTGGCACCAGGACAACGGCTACGCCTTCGTCGAGCCCCAGCAGTACCTGACCTGCTGGGTGGCGCTCACCGACGCCACCGCCGACAACGGCTGCCCCCGGGTGGCCCGCGGGCGTCACCGGGCGGGCACCCTCGCCCACCGCTACGTCGAGCCGCTGGGCTGGGAGTGCTTCGCCGAGGTCGACGACGAGGCCGTGGCCGAGGTGGCGCGCGGGCGGGGTGGTGGTGTTCTCCAGCCTGACCCCGCACCTGACCGGCCCCAACGTGACCGGCGAGGTGCGCAAGGCCTACATCCTCCAGTACGCCCCCCGGGGTGCCACGGTGCTGCGGGGCGACCCGTCCGGCGAGCCGACGGCGCGGGTCCCGGCCGACGACCCCGACCGCCAGTTCCCGGTCCTGCGCGACGGCGAGCCCGTGTGACGATCGCCCCTGTCCGTACCGCAGGCGGGCGGGCATGCTGTGGCCATGGTCAGCGCGGCGCAGTTCGGGTCGATGCCGGTGTCGGTGCTCACGGGCGAGCAGATCGTCCGGGTGGGCGGGAGCGCCACGCTGTACGAGGCGGCCGAGGTCATGGCGGCGGCCGGGGTCGGCGCCCTGGTCGTCGGGGACGGCGACCCGCCCGCGGGCATCGTCACCGAGCGCGACCTGGTGGGTGCGCTGGCCGCCCGCCGGGACCCGGGCGCGACCCGGGCCGAGGACATCGCCCACACGGCGCTGGTGTGGTGCGACGCGGAGGCCACCGTGTCCGAGGTGGCGGAGCTGATGATGGAGCAGTACCTGCGCCACGTGCTGGTCGAGGACACGGGCCGGCTGGTGGGGATCGTGTCGGCCCGCGACCTGCTCGGGGCCTACGCCTCCGCGGACCTCGACGACGAGGAGCAGTGATCAGGGCCGGATGACCGCCGACCGGCTGCTCGCTCTGCGCCCTAAGGCTTGCCGTCACCGGTCAGCGTGTCGTTGCCGCTGCCGCCCACGACCCGCTCGCTGCCGACGACGGCGTCGTTCTCACCCACGCTGCCACCGGTGCCGGTGGCCAGGTTGACCACCACCGCGGCGGCGTGCCCCGAGAAGCTCACCAGGTCGTTGCCGGCATTGCCCTCGATCTGCTCGCCGAATGTGGACGAGATGACCCGGTCGTCGCCGTTGCCGCCGACCACGTGGGCGCCGCCCTGGCCGACCGCGCTCAGGTTGACGACGTCCGCACCGTCGCCCACGCCGATCAGCCAGTGGACCGAGCCGCCGCCGCCCCGTCGAAGTGGAAGTTGCCGTCGATCTGCACCGACACGGTCCCGCCCACGGCCGCGGCCGCGATTTGGGGCGTGGCCAGCACCAGCACCCCGGCCACGAGCGCGGCCGCGCACCACCCTTCACCGTCCTACCGCCATGGCCTCCAGCGTGGGGCAGCGGGCGGGGCATGGAGCGTCACGGCGGGCGGGTACGGCTCCTCCATGGACTGGACGACGCTGTTGCTGGACCAGCTGACGTTCCACTGGGAGGCGCAGGCCCGGCCCCGGCTCGACGGCCTGGGGGACGCGGAGTACCTGTGGGAGCCGGTGCCCGGGGCCTGGAGCATCCGCCCCCGGGGCGAGGCCACCACCCCGCTGGCGGCCGGCGGCGGGGACCGGGTCATCGACTTCGCCCACCCCGCGCCCAGCCCCACGCCGGTGACCACCATCGCCTGGCGGCTGGGGCACGTGAGCGTGGGCGTGTTCGGCGCCCGGGTCGCCTCCCACTTCGGCGGACCCGCCGCTCGACTACGGCACGGTCGACTGGCCCGCGGACGCGGCCGGGGCCCTCGCCCTGCTGGACGAGGCCTACGCCGGCTGGGTCGAGGGCGTGAAGGGCCTGGACGGCGCCGCGCTGGCACAGCCCTGCGGCCCCGCGGAGGGGCCCTTCGCCGAGTACCCGATGGCCGCGCTGGTGCTGCACATCCACCGCGAGGCCATCCACCACCTGGCGGAGGTCGCGCTGCTGCGCGACCTCTACGCGCACCGGGAGGACCGCTGATGGGCGTCCGCTTCGACCTCACGCTCGACTGCGTCGACGGCGCCCGGGTGGCCGAGTTCTGGAAGCTGGCCCTCGGCTACGAGGACGAGCCGCCGCCCGCGCCGTTCGCCACCCGGAAGGAGTGGCTGGCCAGCCTGGGCGAGACCGGCGACGGCCCCTCGGCGGCCTGGCTGCGCGACCCGGCCGGCGTCGGGCCCCGGCTCTCGATCCTGCCGGTCCCCGAGCCCAAGGTGGCCAAGAACCGCCTGCACCTCGACCTGCGGGTGGGCGGCAAGGGCTCGCGCGAGGAACGCTGGGCCCGCATCCGCGAGACCGTCGAGCGGCTGACGGCCGCGGGAGCGACGACGGTCGCCACCTTCGACGGCCACCACGTGGTGATGGCCGACCCGGAGGGCAACGAGTTCTGCGTAGCGTGACGCGGCCGGACGCCATGCGACCGGATGCAACACCACGGTGATCACCGGGGACGTGAGGCGGGCATCCGCGCCCTCAAGCAGAGCACGGACGGCGACATCGCCATGTCGGGCAGCACCACGCTGGTGCGCTGGCTGCTGGCGCACGGCCTGCTCGACGAGCTGAACCTCCAGGTCCACCCCATCGCGCTCGGCCGCGGCCAGCGCCTGTTCGACGGCACGCCCACCCAGCCGCTGCGGCTCGTGCGCCACGAGACCTTCACGACCGGCGTCCTCGACCTGACCTACGCGCCCGCGGAGGGCTAGGGCACCTCCTGCAGCACGAAGGTGTTGCCGTCGGGGTCGCGGAAGTCGGAGAACGAGTTGAACTTGCCCCGCTGCGGGTCGGGACCGGGCTTGCGCTGGCCGTCCTCGAAGTGGAACACGTCGCTCACGTCGATCCCGGCCTCGCTGAGCTCCTTGTGGGCGGCCACGATGTCGGACACCACCAGGTGGACGCCGCGGATGGAGCCGGGGGCCATGTCGTGGCCCAGCCCGGTGCCGAACGTGATCGAGCAGGCCGACCCGGGCGGGGTGAGCTGGACGACCCGGAACGTGTCGCCCATCTTGTGGTCGACGTCCAGGTTGAACCCGGCCCGCTCGTAGAACTCCTTGGCCCGGTCCACGTCCGAGACGGGGACCATCACGACCTCAACTCTCATGTCCACGGTGACTCTCCTCTGTCGTGGGGATGTGCCTCCTGTAACGACGGCGGGCGCCGGGACTCATCGCGCCCGGCTCAGAGCTCCCGCGGCACGAACTGGTACCACCACTGCTCGGGCGGAGCCGTCGTCGACCAGCACGTACAGGCCCTCGCTCTCCTCCACCTCCACCGGGGGCGGGTAGCGCACCAGCCGGCTCTGCGACGGTCCGCCCTCGCAGCGGATCAACATGCGCTGCCCGTGCTCCACCCCCGATCATCCCACCCGCCCGGCGTCCCGGCGCATGACGACGTCCGCGTGAGCGCACCTTGACCTCGGTGAAGCCGGCGCGCGTCGTACATGGTCGCGGCTGCCGCGGAAGTTCCGTCCGCCGGGCGGGTCGAAGTTGGGCGGGTAGGCCTCGACCGCGTCCAGGCCCCGGGCGGGGGCGTCGGCCAGGACCCGCTCGAGCAGCCGCTGGGCCAGGCCGTGGCGCCGGTAGGGCGGGGCGATGACGAAGCAGGCGACCGCCGCCGTGCTGGTCGTCGGCCTCGTCGCCCCGCCGGAACAGGGCGGTGTCCCCCCGCCGCGAGGCGTTGACCCAGCCGGCGGGGCGCCCGTCCACGTAGGCCAGGTAGCCGAAGGCCTTGCCCGCCCGCAGCAGGCCGATCATCTCCTCCCGCCGCTCCCGCCAGTGGCGCATCTCGGGGATGGGCTGGTGCGGGTCCCACTCGTGGGGCTCCAGGCAGTAGCACGCCGAGTTCTCGGGCACGCCGACGTTGCCGTCGAAGTCGAAGAACGCCAGCCAGTCGTCGAGCCGGTCCTCGCTCACCGGGTGGATCTCGACCGTCGCCGATCTCGGCCAGGCGCTCGGACCCGCCGGTCATGCGGGCCTGGCCCTCGAAGTAGTTGCGGACGGCCATGTCGGGGTAGGGGACCTCGTCGGGGTGCCGGGCGCGGACATGCGCCAGCCCGGCCTCGCCGATCGCCCCCAGGTCCTCCCCCTCGATGGCCTCCCCGCAGACGTGGCACGGAGTGGACGACATGGCGCGACGCTACGCCAGGGAGAACGATGGGGCGGTGCGGCTCCCGGTGATGCCCCCGGTCGCCCCCATGCTGGCCAAGCCGGTGGGGGCCATCCCTGCCAGGGCACTACTACGAACCCAAGTGGGACGGCTTCCGGTCGATCGTGTTCCGCGACGGCGACGAGGTCGAGATCGGCAGCCGCAACGAGCGCCACATGACCCGGTACTTCCCGGAGCTGGTGGTCGCCTTCCGGGACCGGCTGCCCGAGCGCTGCGTGGTGGACGGCGAGATCGTGGTGGCCGACACCGGGCACGAGGGCCTCGACTTCTGGGCGCTCCAGCAGCGCATCCACCCCGCGGCCAGCCGGGTGCGGATGCTGGCCGAGCGCACCCCGGCCAGCTTCGTCGCCTTCGACCTGCTGGCGCTGGGCGACGACGACCTGACGCGGCCGGCCGTTCCGGGAGCGGCGCACCGCGCTGGAGCGGGCGCTGGCCGCGGCCGGGCCCCGCCGGTCCACCTCACCCCCATCACCCAGGACGTCGACGTGGCCCAGCGCTGGTTCGAGCTGTTCGAGGGGGCCGGCCTCGACGGCCTCATCGCCAAGTCGGGCGACGTCACCTATCAGCCCAACAAGCGGGTCATGGCCAAGGTCAAGCACGTGCGCACCGCCGACTGCGTGGTGGCCGGCTACCGGGTGCACCGCAGCACGCGGGAGGCGGTCGGGTCGCTGCTGCTCGGCCTGTACGACGACGGCGAGGAGCCCGGCATCCCCGACGAGTTCCGCGGCGGAACGCGACGGGCCGACGCTGGTGTCGGTGGGCGTGGTGGGGGCGTTCCCCATGGACGTCCGCCGCCGGCTGTTCGTCGAGCTGCAACCCCTGGTCACGGACTTCGAGCACCACCCGTGGCACTGGGCGGCCGAAGCGTTCACCGAACGTGGCGCCCGGGGCGAGGGCACCCGCTGGAACGGGCGCCAGGACATGTCGTTCGTGCCCGCTGCGGCCCGAGCGGGTGGTCGAGGTCCGCTACGACTACATGGAGGGGTTCCGGTTCCGCCACACCGCCCAGTTCGTGCGCTGGCGACCCGATCGCGAGCCCGGCCACCTGCGGCTACGAGCAGCTCGACCGCCCGGTCCGCTACGACCTCGACGCGGTGCTGGCGGGACGGGTCCGCTGACCGGCGGGCAGGCCTCCGGCTGGCGACGACCCCGGCGCGCGGGTCAGGCTGCGGTCGAATGGCTCGAGTCGCCGTGAGGCGGACCTTCGACGTGGCGGTGCCCCTGCGGGTGGCGTGGGACCGGCTGGCCGAGATCGAGCGCTGGCCGGAGTGGGCCCCGCACTTCACGCCGTGACGGTGTCGCCGCCCGGGGACGCTGGGACCGGCGCTCGTCCGGGGCGCTGCACATCCGCTACCTGGGGCGCAACACCTTCCGCATGACGGCGTGGGACCCGCCGTCGGGCTGGGAGTGGACCGGCGGCCTGCCGGGCGTGCACATCTGCTACGACCACCGCTTCGAGGCCGCCGGCGAGGACCTGACCACGCTCGACGTTCGCGGTCAGCCTCGAGGGCCCGCTGGCCGGCGCTGGCCCGCCCGGTGTTCTCCCGCGATCTACGGGCGCCTGATCGATCGGGCCATCCCGCGCCTGCAGCGCTGGATCCTCACCTGATGCCCTGGACCTGCCCGGAGTGCGGGCGGCAGTTCCGGCGCACCCGGCCAGTCCCACGAGTGCGCCCCGGCCATGACGCTGGACGAGCTACTTCGCCACCGGGCCGCCGCACGAGCGTCCGGTGTTCGAGGCGGTGATGGCGCACCTGGCCACGCTGGGCCCGGTCCACGTCGAGCCGGTGTCCGTCGGGATCTTCATCAAGCGCGACGGCAGCTTCATGGAGCTGCGCCCGATGGAGCGCTGGGTGGCGCATGTCGTTCTCCGCTGCGGCGGCGGGCGCAGCACCGGACCATCGTCCGCAAGGTCATGTCAGTACCACGGCCGCTACTACCACATCGCCAACGTCACCGGCCCCGAGGACCTCGACGACGCGCTGCTCGACCTGATCACCGAGGCCTGCGCCGATGCGTGACTACCAGGCCTGGCACGACGATTACGACCGGCCGGGGTCGGGGCTGCACCTGCGGCTGCTGGTGGTGCAGGACCTGATCGCCGCGGCGCTGGACGAGGCGCCGCCCGGGCCGGTCCGGGTCATGAGCATGTGCGCGGGCCAGGGCCGCGACCTGCTCACGGTGGCGCGCCGGCACCGGCGGGGCGGCGACCTGGTGGGACGGCTGGTGGAGCTGGACCCCGCCAACGTCGCCGCGGCCCGGGCCGCGGCCGCGGGCGCGGGCTGCGACGGCATCGAGGTGGTGGAGGGCGACGCCGGCCCGCAGCGACGCCTACCTGGGCGCCGCGCCCGCCGACCTCGTGCTGGCGTGCGGCATCTTCGGCAACGTCAGCGACGAGGACATCCGCGCCACCGTCGCCTTCCTGCCCGCGCTGTGCGCGCCGGGCGCGACGGTGGTGTGGACTCGCGGCCAGCGCGAGGACGGGATCGTGCGCACCATCCAGGACTGGTTCACCGCCACCGGCTTCGAGCCCCGGGCCCTGGTGACGCCGGAGCGGGTGACGCTTCGGCGTGGGCGCCGCCCGCTTCACCGGCCCGCCGGCGCCCCTGGAGCCCGGGCGCCGGTTGTTCACGTTCGTGCGCTGAAGCGCGGCTCGGCGCGCCCGCCCGGCTCGATGCCGTCGACGACCAGCAGCGCGCCGTCGAGCTCGCCGTCGCCCGCCACCGACACGACGTACAGCCGGTCGAGGTCCGGACCGCCGAAGGTGACGTCGGTGGGGTTGCGCACCGGCACCGCCAGCGTGCGGTCCAGGCCGGCGGTGGTGAAGCGGGCGAGCTGGCCGCCGCCGACCAGCGCGCACCAGAGGCCACCCACGCGGCGTCGAGGGTGGAGCCGTCGGGGACGCCGTCGAGGTCGTCCACGTCGCCGAACACGCGGCGCGGCCCGACCTCGCCGGTGGCCGGGTCGTAGTCGTAGGCCCAGTACTGCGCCGAGCTGTCCCCCACGACCAGCGTCATGGTGCCGTCGAGGACCGCGACGGCGGGACCGTTGGTGTTGGAGATGGCGCGGTCGATCACCCGCCACCCGTGCACGGCCGAGTACCACCAGGCCGAGCCGTCGGCCGGTCCCAGGTTGAGCGTGCCGGTGATGAGGTTGCCGTCGAGGTCGGCGCAGGCGTCGTTGGCACGCCCGCCCAGCTCGTCGGGGTACGGGGCCAGCGGCTCGAACATCCCGGCGTCGGGGTCGATGAGGTGGAGGCCGTCGTCCAGCGCGCCGACGAGCCGGCCGTCATCGGTGGGGACGATGCCCGCGATCATGGACGGCGCCGCCAGCGTGGCCGGCGCGCCCTCGCCGCCGTCGAGCCAGTGCAGCGTCCGCGCCGCGCAGTCCACGAAGTAGAGCCGGTCGCGCCGGTCGTCCCACACCAGGCTCTCGCCCCACCCCAGCGTGAAGTCCCCCACCCGCTCGATGTCCATGCGCCGACCCTAGGCGTCGTGGATGCCGTGGATCTGCGGCTTGATGTCCACCACCGGCGTGCCGTCGAGCGCCTCCAGGTCGCGCACGCGCAGGCGGGCGCCGTCCACCTCGACCACCTGCACCAGGTGGAGGCCGATGGGGTTGGGCCGGTCGGGCGAGCGGGTGGCGAACACGCCGCGCTCGGGCACGTCCGGATCGTCGCGCGCGGCGCGTGCGCAGCACGTCGCGCGCGGCGCGGTCCGAGCCAGGTCAGCACGATGACGCGCTGGCCGGCGGCGATGCCGTCGAGGCCGGCCGCGACCTCGGGGACGATCTCGATCCACGCCTCGGGCGATCCTTCGAAGCCCTGCTTGGGCGCGGACGACCGGTCGGTGAGCGGGGACGCGACCCGCCCGATGGATTGCAGGTTCCATGACGCCCATTTGATCGCACCCACGCCCCGTGCCGCTGAGCCCCCTTACGGACGGTAGGGACGCGCAATAAGGCATTTGCCGGATGCGCGCGCAGCGCAGCCTGGCGTCCACTGGGAGTACGCCGACCACTCCCCCGGTCGGCCGTCTCGCAAGAGACCCCCCAGGAAGAGGAACCATGCACGAACACTTCCCTGCCGGCGCGCGCCGGCTCGGCATCGCCGCGGGCGCGGCGGCCGTGGTGGCCCTCGGGCTCGCCTCGGCGGCCCCGGCCGGTGCCGCCACGTCGGCGTCGGTGGCGGGCGACACGCTCACGGTCAAGGGCTCGGCCGCCGGCGAGCGGCTGGCCCTGCGGCTGGCTCCCGGTGCGTCCGGCACCCTCCAGGTCGACTTCGGCGACGACGGCACGGCCGACGCCAGCTTCGACCGGGCCACCTTCAGCCAGATCCGGGTGACGCTGCGGTCCGGCGACGACGCCTTCCGGGTCGATCAGGTCAACGGCGCGTTCGCCGACGAGGCGCTCACCGTCGAGGGCGGGGACGGCGACGACACCTTCGCCGGCGGCGACGGCGCCGAGCGCTACTTCGGCGGCGCCGGCGACGACGCGGTCGACGGCAACCGGGGCGACGACATCGCCGAGCTCGGCTCGGGCCAGGACAGCTTCCGCTGGGACCCGGGCGACGGCAGCGACACCATCGACGGCCAGATCGGCCACGACACGCTGGACTTCAACGGCGCGGGCGCCGCCGAGAACATGAGCCTGTCGGCCAACGGCTCCCGCTCGCTGTTCCTGCGGGACGTGGCCAACATCCGCATGGACATGGACAACGTCGAGTCGCTCGACCTCACCGCCCTCGGTGGCGTCGACACCTTCACGGTCAACGACATGAGCGGCACCGACTTCCAGGTGGCCAACGTCGACCTGCAGGGCCCGCGGGCGGCGGCGACGGCGCCGTCGACACCGTGACGGTCAACGGGACGGCGGCGGCGGACACCATCGACGTGGCCCCCGGCGGCATCGGGGTCCAGGTCAGCGGCCTCAAGACCACCACCGGCATCGGCGGCAGCGAGGCCACCGACGTGCTGGTGGTGAACGGCCTCGGCGGCGACGACGCCATCACCGTCGACCCCGCCACCGGCGCCCTCATCAGCGTCATGGCCAACCAGTAGCAGCCATCACGGCCGGCTCGATCGGGGCCTCCTCGCGGGGGCCCCGATCGGGGTCACCGGCCTGGGGTCTCGATCGTGGCTACTCTCCGTTCAGGCGAGCAGACCATGGGAGCGGGCCCAGTGGTACACGATCTGGTCGACGTCCATCGGGACGTCGCCCCACGGCAGGTAGAAGCACTCGCCGTCGATGTCCAGGGTGGGCAGCTCGTCCCGCCAGGCCTGGAACTCGGGCGAGCTTTCGACCTGAGCACGTATCTCCGGCCTGGCTCCGAGCTCTTGAGATTCAAGTGTCTCGTTGGACTGCCCCATCGACGGATCACCTCTCATGCTCACCTCTACAGCAACTTACACACGGAGTATCCCCATGGCTGATGCCACCCGAACCGTCACCCTGGCCGCGCGAGACCTTCCAGGAGACCCCCCACCTGCGCCAGCAGGCGGAGGAGTCCCCCAAGTTGGACGCAGCTGCGCAGCTCCGCCCGCCAGGTGACGCTGGAGCCCGGTGGGGCACGACCTACTACGTCCTCGAGGGCGACCTGCTCTACGACGACGACGAGCTCGAGCTGCACGCCCTCCAGCAGGACGTGCGGGCCAGGGCCAAGGAGGTCGGCCTCACCCCGGCGGCCCAGAGCGGCGCGCGAGGACGCCCTGGTGGTGGTGGCGCCCGGGCGGCAAGATCGTGCGCTGGCGGCCCGGCAAGGTGCTCACCTACACCGTGCTGCGCGAGAGCTTCCCCACCCAGGAGAACTACGACCTCGCGGTCGAGTCGGTGAAAGCGGCCACCCAGGCCTGGCAGGACACCTGCGGCGTCGTCTTCGAGCACCGCAGCGAGCTCGACGGGCACACCAACGTGTCCGCCTCGCCGGACGACATCGACGCCTCGCTGGTGTTCACCGTGCGCTACATCGACGCCAGCGGCCAGTTCATCGCGGCGGCGTTCTTCCCCACCTACCCGCCGGACCGGCGCCGGGTCCTGATCGACCCGTCGTTCTTCGCGGACGACCTCAGCTTCGACCGGGTGGGCGTGCTGCGCCACGAGCTGGGCCACACCCTGGGGTTCCGGCACGAGCACATCCGCAGCGAGGCGCCCGCGGCGTGCCCGGACGAGCCGGCGTACGACACGCTCAACCTGACCGACTACGACCCCCAGTCGGTCATGCACTACTTCTGCGGCGCGGTGGGCTCCCGGGAGCTGGCCATCACCGAGCTGGACCGGCTCGGCGCCCAGAAGGTCTACGGGCCTCTCGCTGTCGTCGATGATGCTCGTCGACTGACGCCGCTGCGACCGGCGCGACAGGCCGGCAGCGGCGGGCGCTCGATGACGCTGGCCGGGAGCGGGACCGGAGGTCGGAGCCCGGCAGCGGGTCAGGCGCAGTGGTCCTGGATGACCTGGACCGGGTGCCGGACCACCAGGTCCGGGCGGGTGGGCACGGTCTGGCTGCACAGCGGGCAGACCGTGCCGCCGTCGACGTCGGTGCATCCGACGCGCAGGCGCCAGCCCGACGCCCGGCAGATGTCCGAGTCGTCGGAACGGGACCGCGGGTGGCGTACCCGCTCCCGCATGCCTCGCAGCAGGTCACCCATGGCGGCGGTCCTGACGAGGAGTTCCGTTGCCGTTCCCGTTGGGCTTGGCGAGCAACAGGGACAGGCGCGCCTCGCGGGTGCGCTCGACCGTCGTGAGCCGCCGCTCCAGGGCGGCGAGCCGGCGCTCGTGGGCCTCCTGCGGCGATCCGAGCCTCCGCCGGGCTCACGCGGCGGGGGCTGGTCCAGCCGGGTCATCTCGACTCGAGCCAGCCGCTCTTCGATGAGCGACAGCCGGTCTGAACCGCAGCCGCCGGGCGCTCCGCGATCACGGAGTCGCCCGGCGACATAGGAAAGGCCTGCCGCGATGCCGACCACATAGAACATCGTCCGCACAAACCGACCACCACTCGGCCGGCCCCCAGACGTTGTGCGTGTCGGCGCCGTGGCAGGCACAACTGCGGCGCCGCGAATGACGAACATGTCCCCATTCCTTCAGCGGCTCTTGAGAAACAGATCAGGACTGCGGTCTGCACGCCTCGGCGTACTGTCCACGTTGGTTGATCGTGCTCAGTATCTATCCGTACGGGTACGGACCGCAAGGACTTCCTGACGCTGTGTGGACGGGATCAGGCGTCGTCGAACTCGGCCTGGCGGACGCCGCCGAGGAAGGCATCCCACTCACCTGGAATGAACACGAGCAGTGGGCCCGTGACCGTCCATCTCGGTGTCGCGCACGGCCACCCGGCCGTCCGCTGCGAAGCCGACCTCGACACAGTTGTCGCCACCGCTCGACAGGCTCGACTTGCGCCAGCCCGTGAAAGTGTCGTCATGGAGCATGATGCTCAACCTTTCTGGATTTCCCAACGGCCGGATCGGCCCGTGGAGCTGAACAGCCCTGCCAACGGTGACAGTACAGAAAGTCGGTACGCGAAAGCCACGCTCCGCAGGTGAATTTCCTCGGGCCGCGCGCGCAAAGTGACGTAGCGGACGCGTCCAGCCCCCACGACAAGGGAGTTGACACTATGCGCGCCGAGGCACGCGCCCAGCGGGGCGCGGCGCTACGGCCCGGATCGGCTAGACGCCGACGCCTTGGGCGTAGGTGATGAGCATCTCGAGGCTGTCCTGGGCCGGCATGGCGGCGTCGCGCAGCCGGTTGAACAGCTCCTCGTAGCGCTTCACGTGCTCTTCCTCGGTCAGGACGAGGTCGTCGGTGACCGTGTCGACGGCCACGACGATGGGATCGCCGGGGTCGGAGAAGGTGTAGATCGAGAACGCCGAGCGGGGCATGGTGTAGCCCTCGATCTCGGCGTCGACCGAGAGGACCCGCACGCTGATCTTGGGGCTGCCGTTGACGGTGGCGGCGATGTGGTACAGCTGCGCCTGCATGACCTCGCGGGGCGCCGTGGACCGGCGGATGGCCAGCTCGTCGAGGATCACCTCGTAGAGGGGCCCACCCGGGCGCCGCAGCATGCGCTGCCGGCCGTCACGCCCGTCGGCCGCCTTGTCGAACGCGAAGTTGATCGGGCCGGCCAGGTAGTCGGCCTCGCCCCGGAACCGGGTGAACGCCGGCGTCTGCAACAGCCCGGGGATGAACGTCATCTGGAACTCGCGGATCGTCTGCGCCCCGGCCTCGAGGTTGGCGTAGAGGATCTGGCGCTCGCCCATCGCCTTGTTGGACTCCCACCAGCCCCGCTCGCCCGCCTCCCGGGCGATGGTGATGATGCGGGTCCAGCGGTCGTCGGTGATGTCGAGGACGTCGAGGATGCGCATCACGTCGTCCAGGTCGACGACGTGACCGTTCTCCAGGCGCGAGATCTGTGCTCGGCTCTGCCCGATCTTTCGGGCGAGTTGCTCATGGGTCAACCCAGCTTGAGCTCGCAGCGCCCGCAACTCGGCGGCGAGGCGCAAACGACGTACGTAGGGACTGATCACTCCCGCCCTCCGGACACCAGCCTTTCCTCGCACACTACGCCAATTTGCACGCGGCCGAAAGTCGAACACGTGCGATCGGTGGATGCATGCGATCGCCGCACGCATGCGATCGGCGAACGCGTCGCACGCTGAGCGGGCGCCACCCGCCGCCGGGTGGCAGGAGCATGACAGGTTCGGCCTAACGCGTCACCTGCTCGAAATACGCGTGCAGGAACCGCGCCCAACGCTGGCGGTCGACGAACTCCACAGGGTAGTGGGTGTTGCCCAGCGCGTAGCCGTCGCCGTCGGGGTCGTTGTCGTAGGCCTGCTTCGACTCCGGGAAGTAGATGGCCACGCCCGCGGACCCGAACCGGCCCTGGCGCTGCGTCGAGGCGTAGCTGTCGATGACCATGCCCTCCACCGCGGCACGGGCGGAGCCGGCCCGCCGGGCGAGGGTGGGGTCGACCCCGGGCGCCGCGGCCACCTGGTCGAGGAACCGGATCAGGTCGATGGAGTTCAGGCCGTAGCCCGGCGCGTAGTTGTCGCACGCCTTGCGGGCCCGGCGGATGGCGGGCAGGTGGGTCCGCGAGGTCGCCGGCGCGCCAGGCCGGCGAAGCGGGACAGGGCCCGGGCCGCCGGCTCGGCCCCGGAGAGGTCGACGGCCGACAGCGTGGTGGCGTCCCGGTCGCCGTAGTAGTCGGCGTAGGCCCGCACCATCTGCGTGCCCAGCGCGGCGCCGTCGAACGCGGCCGGGTCGGCCACCAGCGGCCTCAGGAAGCCGGCGTAGTCCCAGCCGTCGCCCGGTTCGAGCTCCTCGCTGGCCACCATGACCGTCCCGGAGCCCCGCAGGGCGTAGGACGTCTCCAGCATGCCCATGAGGCAGGCATCGAAGCCGATGACGTCGATGGGCGCCTCGGCCGTCAGCGCCGCCGAGCGTGTCCTGGATCTCGCGGTTGTAGAGCTTGTCGCCCGTGTCCTCGTCGTGGGACACGTAGCGCACCGCGTGGCACCCGCATGTCGTCGGGCAGCGGGGCGAGGCTGCCCACCGCAGTCGCCGAGGCGGGCCCGGGCCCGCTCCCGGCGGCGGGCGACGCCCCGCACCTCGGCGTCGGTGCCCCGCACGCTGAGCGCCATGCGGCGCCGCCAGCCCTGGCCGTGGTCCCAGATGGCCAGCAGCGTGCGCTGGGCCGGGTATGCTCCTGGCGGGCCCAGGTCACGAAGTCCGCCAGGGCCTCCCCGTCGCCCATGTTGACCGCGCCGAGGTCGGCCTCCGCCTTGGCCTCGGTGGGCTTCATCCCCTTCGTGACCCGGAAGCGCAGGGTCTTCGACCAGGCGCCGTAGAGGTCGACGTAGTGCCGCTGGGGCCGGCCGAACTCGACCAGCACGTTGACGCGGTCGCGTGCTGCCCACCTTGGCCATCTGCTCGAAGTTGAGGAACGAGTACGGCTCGAGGTCGTTCTTGGCGTTGAGGAACACCAACACGTTCCAGTCGGCGGGCGGGGCCGCCTTCTTCCTGGCCATCGTCAGACCTCCGCTCGTCGGCGGGCCGTGCTGACCCGCACCGCGTCGCCGCAGAAGGCGAGCAGCCCGCTCGTCACCTCGGCGATGATGTCGACCATCTCGCCGTAGGGCGGATGGAAGGGCGTGGGGTTGTCCTCCGAGCCCCACTCGACCGTGAAGGACAGCACCCGGGTGCGGGCCGGGTCGACCAGGTGCCGGCTGTAGGCGTAGTCGTCGGACGTCCCGGCCGTGGGGTACAGGTTCATGGACTGCTGCACCCGGTAGGTGCGGCCCCGCGAGGCGGCGATGGCCGCCTGCATGGTGCGGGCCAGGCGCTCCAGGCTGCGCCGGTCGCCGGACGGGAGGTACTCGCCGTACCCGTCGCCCGTGAGGCCCCGGCGGCCGTCGTAGGCGGCGTTGGAGAAGGCCATGTGCCGGCGCCGGGACTGGTTCTCGTCGTCGCCCCAGCTGTACATGATCAGCTCGCCGTAGCTGTGCAGGTCGACCAGGAACTCGATGTCGGGGTGCTCGTCGAGCAGCCAGACGACGTTGCGCACCTCGGGCTCGGACTCCGGCGCCGGCCCCACGTAGAGGTCGGGGTGGCAGGGCTCGGTGGAGCAGGCGACGGGCGCGCCCGGCGCGAAGTGGGTCTCGAAGTCCCACAGGAAGTCGAAGTTGCGGTTGAGGTCCACACCGACGCAGCCGACGCCGGCCGCGGCGCCGGGGCGCCGGTTCTTCCGCCACATGGGGTCGACGGTGAAGCTGTGGTGGCGGCCGTCGGGGTTGACCTGGGGGCAGAGGTAGAGGGTGGCGTCCTCGACCAGCCGGGCCAGCTGGGCGGCGGTGAAGCGGCGCCGGCCGATGGCCACGCCCCGGCCCGCCCGATGGGCCCGCAGCAGCCGCTCGGCGAAGGCGACGACGATGTCCGCGCTCCCCCACTCGCGGGCGTGGACGCCCCCGAGCAGGCAGATGCCGGTGGGGCCGGTGCCGATGCGCAGGGCATGGCAGGCGCGGCCCTCCCACGTGGCATGGGGCAGCGTGATCAGCTCCGCGACGTCGTCAGGCGGCTCGGAGAGGGCCCTGAGGCGCCGGTCGACCTCGCCGACGTCCATGTACCCGGCGACCCGTCCCGACGGCCTCTCGACCGCCAGGGCGGCGGCCAGCGCCTCCTCGGCCGCGCCCAGCGCCTCCACGGGCTCGACGGTGAAGCCGCGCCCGGCCAGGCCGGCCAGCTCGGCGGCCTCGCCGATGGCCTGGACCCGCCAGCGCCCGTCGGGCAGCCGGCGCAGCGTCTGGCGCACCACGCCCACCCGGAGGTCCCGGACCAGGCCGGCCATCGCCTGCCGATCCGGGCCGATCACGTTGACCCGCTCTCGCACCTGCGCCCACCCGCCTTCGTGGTCCGCCCTGGCCTGAGAGTAACGCTCCCACCACGCCGGGTACAGACCCGCAGGGCCCCGGCCACCTGCTGGTGACCGGGGCCCTCCACGGGTCCGCCGCGAGCGACGCGGTGGATAGACGCTCTACTGGTCTAGTCAGTCGGTGCCATGAAGACGTTGGCCTCCAGGTCGCCCCGCGGGATGTCGGTGTTGAGGGCGATGACGTCGCCGAGGTTCCGGCGGAAGTCGATGCCGTACGTGACCCGGATCAGGTTCAGGTTCGGGTCGTTGCCGAAGAAGAACCGGTCACCGTCCCGCAGCGCCTGGAACTGACGGGTCCACAGGGCCCGCTGCGTCTCGCCGAACTCGGTGCCGGCGATGTGCCGCTCGGCGACCATGCCGGCTGAACGCATCCAGGTTGTTGACCGAGCCGTAGATGGCCTTGAGGCGGGCGGCCGTCGTGCATGCGACGGATGCCGACGACCGTCGTCTTCGTCGGCCTCCTCGGTCCCGGGCTGGATGACGTTGCCGTCGCGGTCCTTCAGCTGCACGAAGTCCAGGCTGTCGGGATCGTTGATCTCGTTGCCCCGGGTCAGCTCGGGATCGAAGAACGGGAAGTTCTCCGTCGACTCACCGGTGATGGACGTGAACGAGGTCTTGGCCGGCAGCCCGAGGGCGGCGCGCAGCTGGTTGTAGGTCGGCATGCCGTGGTCACGGCCACGCTCGATGTCGATGGCACCGAGGTCGAGGACACCGCGGAAGCACTCGGGCAGCGTGGGCCCGTCCAGGCACTCGGGGTTGCCCGAGACCGGGACCTGGAACAGCACGCTGCGGAGCTGGTTGTCGATCATCTCGTCGTTGCGGTACTCACGCTCCGAGCCGATGCCCTGGAGCAGCGGGCCCAGCTGGAGGTTCTGGAGCAGGTCCGGGTTGAAGAAGGCCACGTTCAGCGGGATGACGAACGCGAGCTCGCCCGCTTCCTCGCCCGGCCCCACCTCGACGCCCTGGGCCTCGATGGCGTCCAGCGCCGCCTGGTTGTAGCGCGCGGCATCCGCCTCGACCTCGATCTCGCCGTGGATCATCGAGTGGGCCCGGTACCCGACCGTGGCGAACTCGTTGCCCAGGTTGGCGTTCACGTTGGTCTTGTAGCCCTGGTAGGCGGGCAGGCTGATGCCCAGCGTCGGCAGGAACTCGGTGTAGGTGATCCACTGCTGCTCGGCGATCACGATCCGGCGCGCGATGGCGAACTTCGTGTCCTGGCTGAGGATGAACGGCAGCGAGTTCACGATCCGGTTGTGCTCACGGGCGAACAGCGTGTGGGTCGCGGTCAGGGCGATGTTCTCGTTGGCCCGCACGTCGCCGGCCACCCGGACGGCGTTCGGGGTGCCCAGCAGGCGACCGTCGACGGCCATGGTCGGCGCGCCGGCGGCGTTGCCACGAGCGTCACGGCGCGGCAGGTAGTTGTTCGGCAGGAACAGCCGGGCGCCGTTGTTGTTCGGGTTGCCGTCCTGGCTGCCTTCCCGCAGGAAGTCGAGCCGCTGGTCGGTGCCGCCGTAGACGGCCCAGGCGTCGATGTACGAGCTGACCGTGTTGATCTGCTGGCGCGGGTTGCTGACGCCCGTGCCGGCGTGCGCCCCCGACCGGGTGAACGGGATGCTCCCGAGCGTGTTGGTGAAGCTCTCCAGCGGGTCGGCCTGGTTGAACGGGATGTTGGCGACGGTCCCCGCCTCGTCCCGCAGGCCGAAGGTGTGGTCGAGGAACTGGCCCCACACGTTGCCCCACTGCGAGACGCCGTTCTCGGAGAAGAGGTTCTGGTTCGTGTCGTTGAAGATGCGGTTGCTCACAAGGCGGGTGTTGGGCCCGGCCACCGGCTGGCCCTTACCGTCCGCATAGCGCGCTGCCGCGATGCGCGTGTACTGCGTGCCGGCACGACCCCAGTCGGGATTGGCCTGGTTGTTGCCCCGGCCGTCCAGAGCCTGCGTGTTCTGCGACAGCTGGGCCCCGGCCCCGGGCGACACGAGCGTCGCACCGAGGCAGAGGACGAGCGCCACGATGACGGCGACCGTCGATCTGCGCGGCGCCTTGCGTAGCCCGCGTTCAGATCGCCCTGTATGAGGATTACCCCTCGGGGTAATGGACCAACGGTTGAGTAGCACGATTGCCCCCTCGGCAAGGGGTCCCCACAGAGCCGCGAGAAGGTAGCCGGCGAGACCCAGCTGCACCCGGCGCCGAATTTGGCGCCGGTTCAACCCCCTTCGTGCTTGCGGCTGGGCACCGTCGTTGACGGCTACGACACCGCGCTGTGCCGTCGTGCCACCTGTCACGGATCATGGGTCGGACCCGTGTTTTGTGTCTGAATCCTCGTCCTGCGATGACGAACCGTCAATTGTCCTCTTATGGAGACCCCCGCGTGCCGCAATCCACCGGAGGCTCCGCCGTGTTTGTCACCCAAATGGGTGACACGTCAGTAGACATGAAGTGACCTTTAGACCACGGTGCGAGACCTTGCCTCCTGGCGATTTTTGAGCGTACGCTCAAAGCGTCTGCTCAAGAGCCAGGAGAAGAGGCCGATGCCCCCCGTCACCTCCGACCCCGTGCCGGCCCTGTCGCCGGGACATCTCGCCCGGCTGTTCGGCGTGGACGACCTGCCGGCCCGCCTGGCCGCGGTCGACGACTGCATCGCCGCCTCGCTGCGGGCCGACGGCGCCCTGCTGGGCGAGGCCGCCGCCCGGGTGGCGGGGGCCGGCGGCAAGCGCCTGCGGCCCCTGTTCACCATCGTGGCCGCCGAGCTGGGCGGCACCTTCGACGAGCGGGTGGTGAAGGCCGCCGCCGCGGTGGAGCTGGTCCAGGTGGGCTCGCTGGTCCACGACGACATCCTCGACGGGGCCGCCACCCGGCGGGGCCGGGCCACCATCAACGCGGTCGAGGGCGTCGACCACGCCCTGCTGGCGGGCGACTACATCCTGGCCCGGGCGGCGCAGCTGGCCGCGTCGGTGAGCGGGGAGGCCGCCGGGCTGCTGGCCACCGCCCTCGGCGAGCTGTGCGAGGGCCAGGTCCTGGAGATGCGGGACGTCTACGACCCCGACCGCAGCGTCGAGTCCCACCTGGCCTCGGTGCGGGGCAAGACCGCGTCGCTGTTCAGCTGCGCCTGCCGGCTGGGCGCCCACTGCGGCGGCGTGTCCGAGCGCAACACCGAGGCGCTGGCCGGCTTCGGCGAGGCCTTCGGCATGGGCTTCCAGCTGCTCGACGACGTGCTCGACATCGTGGGCGACGAGGGCCGGCTCGGGAAGCCGACCGGCAACGACATCGCCAGCGGCGTCTACACCCTGCCCCTGCTGTCGGCCCTGGCCGCACCCGGGGGCGGGGACCTGCGCCACCTGCTCGGGAACGGGAGCGGCGCCCGCCCCGAGCAGGTGGCCGAGGCGCTCGACGTCGTGCGGCGCTCGGGCGCGGTGGCCGGGGCGCTGACCGCGGCCGACCGCTACGCGGACGAGGCCCGGCGGGCGGTCGAGCACCTCAACCAGACCGCGGTGGGCGACGGCCTCGCCGCCTTCCCCCGCGTCTATGCCACCTGGTCGCTGGAGACGCTCATGGACACCCGCTACCTCCAGACACCGCTGACGGCCCCCCGATGAGCAGCGGCACGCCCACCCGGACCCGCATCCTGGAGGCGGCGCTGGCGGCCCTGCGGGACGAGGGCATCGCGGGGATCAGCGCCCGCACCATCGCCCGCTACGGCGACTTCAACCAGGCGCTGATCTTCTACCACTTCGGCTCGGTGGACGCCCTGCTGGTCGCGGTGGCCCGCAGCGAGAGCGAGCGGCGCTCGGCCCTCTACGCCGAGGCGCTGCGGGACGTGACCTCCCTGGCCGAGCTGGTGGCGGTGGCGCGGCGCCTGCACGAGGAGGAGTTCCAGGCGGGCACGGTGGCCGCCCTCACCCAGATGATCGCGGGCGCGGTGGGCACGGCCGAGCTGGCACAGGGCATCCGGGAGGCGTTCGAGCCCTGGACCGCCCTGGTGGGCGAGTCGATCGCCCGGGTGCTGGCGGGCACGCCGTATGCCGGCGTGCTGCCCGAGGGCGACCTCACCACCGCGGTGGCCGCGCTGTTCCTCGGCATCGAGCTGCTGGTGGGGCTCGACCCCGACGCCGCCGCGGGCGACTCGCTGTTCACCACCATGCAGGCCGTCGCGACGCTGGTCGACGGCCTGCTGCTGCGGGCCGTGCCCGAGGCCCACCCGGCGCACCCCTAGGCTGAGCGGCATGTCCGCCACGACGACCAGCGGCATCGCCGTCGACGAGCTGTCCCCCGACGTCCGCCCCCAGGACGACCTGTTCCGCCACGTCAACGCCCTCTGGCTGGCGGAGACCGAGATCCCGCCCGACCGCGCCGCCCACGGCGCCTTCCACGAGCTGCGCGACCAGGCCGAGCTGGACGTGCGTGCGCTCGCCGAGGAGGCCGCGGCGGGCGACGGCCCCGCGGGCAGCGACGAGCGCAAGGTCGGCGACCTGTGGGCGTCGTTCATGGACGCGGAGGGCGCCGAGACCCGGGACGCCGCCCCCGTGGCCGACGACCTGGCCGACATCCGCGGCGTGGAGTCCCCCGCCGAGCTGGTGGCGCTGATCGGGCGCCTCCAGCGCCACGGCACCCCGGGGATCCTGCGCTGGTACGTCGACAACGACGGCGACGACGCCACCCGCTACATCGTCAACCTCGTCCAGGGCGGGCTGGGCCTCCCCGACGAGGCGTACTACCGCGAGGACGCCTACGCGGAGATCCGGGCCGCCTACGTCGAGCACATCGCCACCATGCTGCGGCTGGTCGACGAGCCCGATCCCGAGGGCGCCGCCCAGCGGATCATGGCGCTGGAGACCGCGCTCGCCGCGGGGCACTGGACCGCGGTCGACAGCCGCGACGCCCTCAAGACCTACAACAAGCGCTCCCGCGACCAGCTCGACGAGCTGGCGCCCGGGCTGGCGTGGGCGGAGTGGCTGGCCGCCACGCAGGTCCCCGACGGGTCGTTCGACCAGGTGGTCGTGCGCCAGCCCGAGGCGCTGGAGACGGCCGGCCGGCTGCTGGGCGAGATCCCGCTGGCCGACTGGCGGGCGTGGCTGGTGTTCCACCACGTCCGGGCGGCCGCGCCCTTCCTGTCGAGCCGGTTCGTGGACGCCGACTTCGCCTTCTACGGCACGCGGCTGTCGGGCATCCCCGAGCTGCGCGAGCGCTGGAAGCGGGGCGTCAGCGTGGTCGAGGGCGGCCTGGGCGAGGCCGTCGGCCGGCTGTACGTGGCCCGCCACTTCCCGCCCGAGCACAAGGCCCAGATGCAGCGGCTGGTGGGCTGGCTGGTGGAGGCCTACCGGGTCGACATCGAGGCGCTCGACTGGATGTCGCCCGAGACCCGGCAGCGGGCGCTGGAGAAGCTCGACCAGTTCACCCCCAAGATCGGCTACCCGGACCGCTGGCGCGACTACTCGGCCCTGGAGATCGTCCCCGACGACCTGCTGGGCAACGTGCGCCGGGCCGACGCCTTCGAGACCGACCGCAACCTGGCCAAGCTGGGCGGCGAGATCGACCGGGACGAGTGGCACATGACGCCCCAGACGGTCAACGCCTATTACAACCCCGGGATGAACGAGATCGTGTTCCCGGCGGCCATCCTGCGCTCGCCGTTCTTCGACCCCGAGGCCGACGACGCGGTCAACTTCGGGGGGATCGGCGCGGTCATCGGCCACGAGATCGGGCACGGCTTCGACGACCAGGGCAGCCGCTACGACGGCCGGGGCAACCTGGCCGACTGGTGGACCGACGCCGACCGGACCGGCTTCGACGAGCGGGCCCAGGCGCTCATCGCCCAGTACGACGGCTTCGTGCCCGAGGGCCTCGACGGCCACCACGTGAACGGCGCCCTCACCGTGGGCGAGAACATCGGCGACCTGGGCGGCATCACCATCGCCCACAAGGCCTACCTGCTGAGCCTGGAGGGGGCCGAGGCGCCGGTGCTGGACGGGTTCACCGGCAGCCAGCGGGTGTTCCTCGGCTGGGGCCAGGTGTGGCGCACGGTGGTGCGCGACGCCGAGCAGATCCGCCGGCTGGCCATCGACCCCCACTCGCCGCCCGAGTTCCGGGCCAACGTCGTGCGCAACCTGGACGAGTTCCACGAGGCGTTCGGCGTGAGCGAGGGCGACGCCATGTGGCTGGGCGAGGGCGAGCGCGTCCGCATCTGGTGACCGGTTCGACCGAGGACCCCGAGGCAATAGGGGTCGCCGTGCGGCGCCCGAGGCAATCGGGGTCGGGGGCCGGTCCCTAGTGCCTCCGGACCGCCGCCGTGGCCCCTATTGCCTCGGGGTACGGTCGTGGTTATGACGGCGGGTCGGCGCGGCGGTGGGGCTCGGAGTGGTCCCAGTCGGCGGCCAGGGTGCGCAGCGCGGTGAGCAGCAGGAGCGGCTGGTCGAGCATGGCGTGGTGGCCGGCCTCGGCGATCTCGATGACCGGCGCCACCCGCCCCAGCTGCTCGTACATGTCGGCGCCGATGTCCTCGGTGACGAGCCCGTGCTCGGAGCGCAGCAGCGCCAGCCGGCAGCGGACCCGGGGCAGGTAGGGCAGGGCCACCGAGCGCATGCCCCCGGCGAACTGGGCGAAGACCTGGCGGTCGAACTTCCAGCGCCAGCCGCCCTCCACCGGGCGCAGCGAGCGGCGGGCCACGTGGTCGAGGACGTAGGGGAGATAGTGGTCCTGGGGCGGGACGGTGCGGAACCGGGCCAGGGCCTCCTCCGGGCTGGCGTAGGTGCGGGGCGTTCCGAAGGCGCTGCCCACCCGGGCCGCGTCGATCTCGGCGTCGGGCGCGGTCACCGGCGAGTCGCACACGATGGCCCCCTCCAGGCGGTCGGGGTGCAGCGCGGCGGTGGCGATGGTGACGAAGCCGCCCATGCTGTGGCCCACGACCACCACCGGGCCCTCGACGCCCCCGTGCTCGGCCACGGCGATGACCTCGTCGGTCCAGCCCGTCAGCGAGTACTCGTCCCGGTGGTCGCTGTCCCCGTGGCCCGACAGGTCCAGCGCCAGCACGCGGTGGTCGCGGGCGAAGTGGGCGGCCACGTGCGTCCACCAGTGGGCGTGCGCCGCGCCCCCGTGCACGAACACCAGGCCCCGCTGCCCGGGGCGTCCCCAGGCCACGTAGTGCACCGCCGCCCCGTTCACCTCCACGTGCTCGTCGGTGTAGGGCACGGCCAGGGCCCGCTCGAACCACGCGGGGACCTCGACCGCCTGGTCGGGACCGGCGCTCACGCCCGCGAACCCTAGGGGCTGCCCACCAGCCGGGTGAGCGACGCCACCTTGGCGCCCACGTAGCGGCGGTGGCGCTCGTCGAGGTCGTCGAGGCCGTTCTCGATGTAGCGGCGCAGCGCCTCCAGGGCCGGGCGCTCGGGACGGCCGTCGAGGAGCTGGGCCAGCAGCGGGGCCAGCGGTGGCGGGGGCTCGGCGAGCGGGATGCCCGGGGCCCACGCCGGCAGCCGGTGGGCGTCGCCGAGGCCGAGCTTGCGGGCGAGGAGGGCCGTGCCGCCGGGCCCGCCCAGCCGGGCCGCCACCTCGGTGTAGCGCTCCCTCACGTCCCGTCGGGCCAGCATGAGCTGGGCCTTGGCCAGGAGGTAGGGATCGTCGTCCCGCACGACGCGGGCGGTGGCCAGGTTGACCAGCGCGAAGGCGTAGGACACCTCGAGCGACACGTGCGCCTCGTAGTCCACCGGGTGCACCGCCAGGCGCAGCGGTCCGATGCCGGTGACGAGCACGTCCTGCGGGACGGGCTCGGGGGACGAACAGGTCGACGTCGCTGCACGACCGGCCGTCCGCCTCGCCCAGGTGGAAGTCGCCCCAGCGCCACGAGCCCCGCAGGCTGCCCGTGCCGGCGGAGGCGGCCGTCACGGCCTCCAGCGCCCGGTGCCGGTCGCCCCGCAGGCGCTCGCGCCGGCGACGGCCGATGCCCAGCGTGTGGGCGGCCAGGTCGAGGACGCGGTCGAGGGCGACGCCCGCGTCGGGCGCCGCGGGTGCCGGGGTCAGGTCGAGCACTGGGCCGCTCGGGCGAACTCGACCCAGGTCGCGACCTCCGCGGGCGTCGCCGGCCACCGGCTTCAGCGTCAGCGTCGATCACCGGTGCCTCGCGGAACACGCTGGACCAGGGGCGCACGGGCCGGCCCACGGCCAGCGAGCGTGACGGCCGGGAACATGATGCCGGAGAAGCGGTGGATGCACTCGGCCTCGCCCCGGGCCAGCGCGCCGGGCACCAGCACCCGGGCCTGGCGCTCCCGCAGGCTGACCGGCTCGGGGGCATCGAGGTGGAAGCGGCCGCCGCCGGTGGGCCGGTAGGTGTGGCGCCAGCAGTCGACCGTGTCGGGACCGGGCTCGGACCGGCTCGTAGCGGACCTCGCGCACCGCGCCCGGCCAGCACCAGGCTGCGGTAGGGCCAGGCGTGGTCGTGGATGTCGTCGCCGCCGCGGGGCTCTCGGCCACACGTGCAGGCGGAGCTGCGGGGCGCCCGAGCTCCCCTCGAGCACCAGCTTCAGGAATCCGTTGGGATGCCAGTAGCTGCGCGTCGGCGATCTCTTCCCGGCTGGACCGCGATCGCAGGATCGCGTCCAGTCGCGCCGGCATCTGCAACTCATCAACGACGCTGTCGATGACCACCTGACTTCGCTTTCCCGCTGGCCCCTTCGGGCCCCTGTTCGTCAAACGGCGTGAGACTACAACCGTTCACTCCAGAGCGTGCGCAAGCCCCCACGATCGCAACGCGGCGATCCCCTGGTAGGTCATCCACACCGGGAACTGGCCGCCGCTCGACGGCCAGCGCCACAGCCCGAGCGCGGGCACGTAGTAGGCCAGGGTCTGCTGCCGGGCCTCGCGGGCGACGGGGCCGCCGATGTCGCCCCGGGCCTCGACGATGGCGCGCAACACCACTGCGGGGGTGAAGTGCCGGACCACGTGGAGCTCCTCGCCCCCGTCGGCCCGCTCGATGCGCAGGGTCTCGTCGTCGAGGTCGAGCAGCGCGTGGCGCTCCAGCCATGTCCGCCCCGACGCCGCCAGGGCCCAGCAGGCCGTCGTCCTCGAAGCCGGGATGCCCACGCCGCCAGCGCACGCACCGCCGCCGCGGTGTGGACCGTCGAGGGACCGGACGAGCTCAGCCGGGTGTCCCGCACGATGACCGGCCAGCCGAGGGCGCCGTCGTCGTCGACGGCCAGGTCGACCAGCACTTCGAGGAAGCGCCGGGCCGTCGCCTCGGGGACGTCGAGCCGGCTCAGCTCCAGCAGCGACGTCGTCAGGATGTAGGGACGCGCCCGCTCGGCGCCCACCACCCGGCGGTCCAGGGTCTCGACCAGCAGGCCGATCCGCTCGGCGATGTAGTCGCGGGACTCGCCCGCGTCGGTCAGGGCCCCGATGACCACGGCCGTCACCTCGGGCCGGGCCAGCGGGCTCTTGTCCAGCGCCGACCAGCCGCCCTCGGGCAGCTCCAGGCGGCGCAGCACCTCGCGGACGAGGCGGAGGTCGACCCGCCAGTCCCGCGTGCCCGCCAGCAGGATGGCCTGGAGGCCGTAGGCGGTGGCCATGGCCGAGAGCGGCTGGTCGACGTCCTCCAGGTCCCGGCGCCAGCCGTAGCCGGGCCGGCCGTCGACCGCGTTGTCGTCGGAGAGCTGGGTGATCAGCCCGTCGGCCGCATGGCGCAGGACCTGGCTGACGGGCATCCGCTCGGGCAGCACGCCCCGGTCGCGGGCGGCGGGCGAGGCCATGGCCGCATCGGGGAGCCCGAGGACCTCGCGCAGGGCGGCCAGCTTGGCGGGACGGGGGACGCGGTTGTCGTTCTCCCAGGCGGAGATGATGGATCGGGTCACGGCGAGCGCGGCGGCCAGCTCCTCCTGGCTCATGCCGCGCTCGCGTCTGAGGCGGGCGATGTGAGCCCCCAGGGTCGCGGCGCTGTCCACTCTCCCAGTGTCGCGAGAATCCCCGATGCGCGCGTAGGTGCGCACGTTCCGCGCAGGTTTCGCGCACTGTCGCGCCGCGTGCGGGCACGCTGCGCGCGCAGAGTGTCCTGGACGCGCCCGCGAGGCGTCTTCAGGATGCGTCCATGGCACGGCTCCTCCTGACGCTGGCAAGGTCGAGGCGGTCGGTCGCGCTCGACATGGTCGCCTGTGCCCTCGTGGGCCTGGCGGTGGCGGCCGGGGTGCTGTTCGCCGCGGCGCTGGCCCTGGCGGTGTGGCTGGCGGCCCGGCATCCCTTCTGCACCGTGGCCGCTGGCGGCGACCGTCCTGGCGCTGGCTGGCGGCGGCTGGGCGAGCGTGGCCGGGCTGTGGATCGGGCTGGCGCTGGCCGTGCTCGGGTGGCGGTGGCGGGACCGGGCGGGGTTCGACCGGCGGGTGCTGCGCCGCTGGCGGCGGACGTTCGTCTACGGACGGCGCTGGCGGCGGGCCATGGTCGCCTGCGACCTCGACCGGGTGGTGGGGTGGCGGCGCCGGGTTCCCCGGCTCGGCGCCGTCCGCTCCACCCGCTGGACCGACCGGGTCGGCCTCCACCTGCTGGAGGGGCAGACGGTCGAGGTCGTCGCCGGCCGCTCCCGCGAGCTGGCGGAGGCCCTGGGCGCGCTGAGCTGCCGGGTGCGGGACGGGGGCGCGGGGGTCGTGACGCTGGAGCTGCGCCGGGGCGATCCCCTGTCCCGGCCGCTGCCGCCGCTGCCGGTGCCCGACCGGCCCGACCTGGACGCCCTGGTGGTGGGCGTGCACGAGGACGGCCGGCCCTGGGCCGTGCGGCCGGCCCGGGGTCACCTGCTGGTGGTGGGGGCCGCCGGCAACGGCGACGGCTCGGGCCGCGAGTCCGTGGTGTGGTCGCTGGTGCGGGCACTGGCCGCCCGGCTCCCCGACGGTTCGGTCGAGCTGTGGGGCATCGACGGCAGCGGCCTCGGCCTCGGGGTGGGTGCCCGCCTGTTCTCACGGCTGGCCAGCGACGACCACGCCGCCGGGGTGGCCCTGGTGGAGGAGGCCGCGGCCCGGGTCCGGGCACGCCGACCGCCACCACGCCGGGCACCGCCGGTGACGGTGCTGGTGCTGGACGAGGTGGCCCGCTGGGGCGACACCCTCGACGACGACCTGCGCCGGCGGCTCAACCCGTCGATGGAGCTGGTGCTCACCCACGGGCCGGCCGCCGGCGTGATCGTGGTGGCCGCCCTGCGCACCGCCCCCGCCCCGCTCGGCTCCTGGTTCCGCCAGCGGGTCCACGTGGGCGCCGACGGCGTGGCCTACGCGGTCGAGCGCCGGGTGGCCCACCGGGTGCGGGCCGCCTCGGTCAGCGACGAGGAGGTGGCGGCCATGGCCCGGCGCTACGGCCGTCAGCCGATGCCGAGCAGCAGCACGGCGCCGCACTTGCCGGTGTCCACCGTCAGCGGGTCGTCGGCGAAGCTGTCGTAGCCGACGACCTTGCCGGCCGCCAGGGCCCGCTCGACCCACTCGGCGGTCTCCTCGCGCTCGATGCCCGACCGCAGGCCCAAGGACCGCGGCGGGCGGCGGTGACGACTTCCACCACGCCGCCGTCACCCTCGCCGAAGTCGCCCACGCCCGCCAGGGCGATGAGCCCCGGTCCCCTGGAACAGGCCTCGGCGCCCACGCCGGTGCGCGACTACTTCGGCCGGCCCGCATCGCCTGTATCCGCGCGGGCCTGAGCGACTCTGTTCCCCGGCGGAGAACCAGGGAGCAGGTGCGAATGGCGGCCGCACGGCAACCCACAGGCAGGCGCGGCACCGGCGCGGTGGAGCTGCGGCTCCTCGGCAGCTTCGCCGTGCTGGTGGCGGGAGAGGCGGTGGCGGTTCCCCCCGCCGGCCAGCGGGTCCTGGCCCGCGTGGCGCTCGGCGGGGGGACGGCCACCCGGTCGGCGGTGGCGGGGACGCTGTGGCCCGACCACCCCGAGCCCCGGGCGCAGGCCAACCTGCGCGGGGCCGTGTGGCGCCTGCCGGCCGAGGTGCGGGAGCGGCTGGCGCTGGGGACCTCCACGCTGGGCCTGGGCGAGGGCTGGCGGGTGGACGTGGCCACCGCCGAAGGCCAGGCCCGCGAGGCCGTGGCCCCCGGACCGCCGGCCCGGGCCCGCGCCGAGCTGTTCCGCCACGACCTGCTCCCCGACTGGGACGAGCCCTGGCTGCTGGTCGAGCGGGAGCGCTACCGCCAGCTCCGCCTGCACGCCCTGGAGGACCTGGCCGCGGCGGAGCTGGCGGCGGGCTGCCCGCTGGGCGCGGTGGACAGCGCCCTGCTGGCCGTGGCGGCCGAGCCGCTGCGGGAGAGCGCGCAGGCGCTGCTCCTGCGGGGGCACATGGCCGCGGGCAACCGGGCCGCGGCGCTGGCCGGCTACTCCCGCTTCCGGTCCCTGCTGGCCGAGGAGCTGGGCGTGACCCCCAGTCGCGAGCTCACCGAGCTGGTCGCAGGGTGCCGCGGATCCCGGTGACGCGGGGAAGACGGACGCCCGGCAAGCTGGGGGCCGTGAACGAGCCGAGCACCGCCGACGCGGCGTGCATCGTCAGGCTGTGGCTGGAACGGGGCGACCCGGTCCTGCGCGGCCGCATCGAGTCGACGCTGGACGGCGGCACCGCCGCCACCGCCCGGGGCATCGACGACCTCACCGCCGCCTTCACCGCCGAGCTGCAACGCATCGAGACGGCCCTGGCCGCCGGCGGCTGAGCCGCCGCGACGCGCCCGCGACGGCGCGGCGACCGCGGCCCCACGGTGAGGCGACGGCGCCCGTCGCACAGTCGGCCCATGGCGGAGAAGACGGACGAGCGGGTGGAGCTGCGGCTCCTGGGCGGGTTCGACCTGCGGGTCGACGGGGCCGGCGTGGAGGTGCAGCCCGCGGCCCAGCGGCTGCTGGCCCTCCTGGCGCTGACGGGGACGGTGGTGGAGCGGCCCTTCGCGGCCTTCCAGCTGTGGCCGGACACGGCCGAGGACCGGGCCAAGGCCAACCTGCGCTCCACCGTGTGGCGGCTGCGGCGCATGCCCGGCGACCTGGTGCGGGCGACCAAGACCCACATCGGCCTGGACCGGGGCGTCTGGGTGGACGTCCGCCACGGCCTCGCGCGCGACGGCGACCCCGCGCATCCCGGCATGCACATCGAGCTGCTGCCCGACTGGTACGACGACTGGCTGGTGACCGAGCGGGAGCGGATCCGCCAGCTCCACCTCCACGCCCTGGAGCGACAGGCCGAGCACCTGGTGGAGCAGGGCCGCCACGACGACGCCATCCAGCTGGGCCTCCGCGCCAGCGCCATGGAGCCGCTGCGGGAGTCGCCCCACCGCCTGGTCATCCGCTGCCACCTGGCCGAGGGCAACCTGATCGAGGCCGTGCGGCACTACGACCGCTACGCCGGGCTGCTCCGCCGGGAGCTGGGGGCGGCCCCGTCCCCGCTCATGCGGGCCCTGGCCGACGGGTGGCGGATGGCAAGCTAATCTCTCGCCGCGGGCGGTATCGGTGGCTGGGGGAAGTCCACATTGTCCGAACCTGTGACGCTCGATCGCCGGAAGGCGATCGCCCTGGCGGGCGGCGCGGCCGCCGTCACGGCGCTCGGCTACGCGTTCGGCCGCAGCGACGGCAACCCCTTCGCGCCCGTCGACGACGGCCGCCACCGGCGGGCGGACGCAGGGTTCGCCAACCAGGACGACAGCTACGCGGCCGCGAGCGGCGAGATCGCCGCCCCCGCGGTGGAGGCCCGCACCCTGCTGTTCGCCACCGCGGGCGAGGCGGCGGCCAACACCGAGGTCACGGTGCCCACCATCCTGCGCACCGACGACCCGGTCCTCCACCTCACCCGCCGGGCCACCTTCGGGCCCACGCCGGAGCTGGTGGCCGAGGTCCACGACCTGGGCATCGACGGCTGGCTGGCCCAGCAGCTGGACCCCATGGCCCTCGACGACCCGGTGGCCGACCAGGCGTGGGCCGCGTTCCCCTGGCCAGCGCGGACCCGCCCACCATCCGGGCCTCGATCGAGCGCTTCCGACTGGGACGCCATGATCGAGTACGGCTACGCCACCCTGGCCCGCCAGGTGTGGTCGCGGCGCCAGCTCTACGAGGTGATGGTCGACTTCTGGGCCAACCACCTCAACGTGCCCACGCCCGGCCCCGGCGCCTGGGACGTGGCCTCCTCCTGGCACAACGACGTCATCCGCACCCACGCGCTCGGCTCGTTCACCGACATGCTGGTGGCCGCCATGCGCCACCCGGCCATGCTGCGCTACCTCAACGCCAACGCCTCGACCCGGGAGGCGGTCAACGAGAACCTGGGCCGCGAGCTGCTGGAGCTGCACACCGTGGGCGTGAGCGCCGGCTACAGCGAGGATGACGTGCGCAACAGCGCCTACATCCTCACCGGCCGGACGGTCACCGGCGAGGGCGGGATGATGGGCATGGGCCAGGAGTCCGAGTTCTTCTACGACCCCTTCAAGCACTGGACCGGCCCGGTCACGGTGCTCGGCTTCAGCCACGAGAACGCCAGCGCCGAGGGCGGGTTGGAGGTGGGCGACGCCTACCTGCGCTTCCTGGCCGCCCACCCGTCCACCGCGCAGAGCATCGCCCGCAAGCTGGCGGTGCGCATGGTGTCCGACCTGCCGCCGCAGGAGCTGGTGGACCGGCTGGCCCAGGCCTACCTCGACTCCGGGACCTCGATCGGCGCCATGCTCGACATCCTGTTCCGCTCCGCCGAGTTCTGGGCGGCGGTGGGCCAGAAGACCCGGCGCCCGCTGGAGAACGTGGTGGCCTCGGCCCGGGCCGTCGGGGTCCTGCCGGGCGACGACACGTTCCGGGCGTGGCGGGCATGACCAACGCGGCGCTAGCCGCCGGGCACCGCCCGCTGGGCTGGCCCGCCCCCAACGGCTACCCCGACGTGCAGGCCGCCTGGCGTTCGGCCGGCGGGCTGCTCACCCTGTGGAACCACCACCGGGCGGTGGTGGGCGGCTGGTACACGGGCCTGCGCTTCGTGCCAGCCCACCGAGCTGGCCGCAGGGATGCCGACCGCCACGGTGGGCGAGTACGTGGACAGCCTGTGCCAGCGCTTCCTGTTCCAGGGGTTCCATCCGGCCCAGCAGGCCGCCCTGGTCGACTTCCTGGGCGGCGACCCCGCCGCCTCCTCCGAGCGGGTGGGGATGCGCTGGAAGGCGCAGGAGGTGGCGTCGCTCGTGCTCGACTCGCCCTACTTCATGCTGCGGTGAGGTGCCGGCCGTGAACGTCGAGCTCAACCAGGCCCGCCGCGACATGTGGCAGCGAGAGGGGTTCACCCGCCGCACCTTCCTGGCCGGCGCGGGCAAGGTGGCGGTGGCCGCGCTCGGCACCCAGCTGGTGACCGCCCGGGCCGGCTTCGCCCAGGGCCCGGGGTCGGGGACGCTGGTGGTCATCTTCCTGCGGGGCGGGATGGACGGGCTGTCGGTGGTGGTGCCCGCCGACGATCCCCACCTGGCCGAGGCGCGGCCCCGCATCGGGCTGGCCGGCTCGGTCTTGCTGCCGCTCGACCGGGGCTTCGGCCTCCATCCGGCGCTGGCCCCCCTGCACCAGCTGTGGCAGCGGGGCCAGTTCACCGCCGTTCCCGCGGTCTCCACGCCGGACGTGTCCCGCAGCCACTTCCAGGCCCAGGACTGCCTGGAGCGGGGCGGCTCTCCGCCGGCGCGGTGGAGGGCTGGCTCGACCGGGTGCTGGACGCGCTGGGGCCCGGGACGGGCTTCCGGGCGGTGGGGATGGGCTCGACCCTGCCCCGCTCGCTGGCCGGCGACCAGGCGCCCATGACGCTGCGGACCCTCGACGACTTCACTCTCCACGTGGGCGACGAGGTGCTGCCCCAGGCCACGGCCGCGCTGGGCGGCCCTCTACACCGGCATCGACCACCCCATGGCGGTCGACACCGCCACCGCGCTGGCCGGCCTCGACACGGTGCGGGGTCTGACGGCCGCCGGCTACCAGCCGGCGGCCACCTATCCCGACGGGGACCCGGGCGCCGCGCTGCGGGAGCTGGCCCGGCTCATCAAGGTCCGACCTGGGCCTGCGGGTGGCATGTGTGGACGTGGGCGGCTGGGACACCCACACCAACCAGGGCATCCGTCGACGGCGGCGACATGAAGAACCAGCTCACGCCGCTGGGCCAGATGCTCGGGGCGTTCGCCACCGACCTGGGCGACCGGCTGGACGAGGTCACCGTGGTGGCCATGACCGAGTTCGGGCGCCGGGTGGAGCAGAACGCCAGCGGCGGCACCGACCACGGCCACGGCTCGGTGGTGCTGCTGCTGGGCGGCGGCCTGGCGGGCGGCACCATCCACGGCCAGTGGCCGGGGCTGGCCCCCGAGGCGCTCGACCACGGCGACGTGGCCGGCGCCAACGACTACCGGGACGTCCTGGGCGAGGTGGTGAGCGCCCGGCTGGGGATCGGACTGGGCGCGATGGGCGTCGATCTTCCCCGACCACCAGGTCACCCCGCTGGGGGTCATGCGCTGACCCGCGCGGCGCAGGCGTGCCCCATGCGTGGCATACCGTGCTGGCGGTCCGTAGGATGGACCGGCTGCCTAGAACGAGGATCGACGATTGCCGAAGACCAAAGACGACGCCTTCATCCTTGAAGGACGCACAGAAGAAGCCCTCAAGGGGGGACATTTCCGCATCGCGCTCGACAACGGCCACACCGTGCTGGGTCACCTGAGCGGCAAGATGCGCAAGAACCGCATCCGGATCCTGCCGGGGGACCGTGTGCAGGTCGAGGTGTCCGCCTACGACCTCAACCGCGGACGGATCACCTACCGCTACAAGTAGTGGGGATATCCCGCTACATTGGCCGAGCGAGTTGGTCGCGCGGATCGGCTCGGACCAAGAGAAGAGAGAGCATTGGCTACAGGAACAGTTAAGTTCTTCAACGCGGAGAAGGGCTTCGGCTTCATCTCGCGTGAGGACGGGGACGACGTGTTCGTCCACTTCTCCAACATCCAGGGGGAGGGGTACAAGTCCCTCAACGAGGGCCAGGCCGTCGAGTTCGACATCGGTCCGGGCCGGAAGGGCGACGAGGCGCAGAACGTCCGGGTCATCTGACCGGTCGCCCGATCGGGCAACACGAACTCTCGAACCGCCGGCTTCCGGGCCGGCGGTTCGGTCGTTTTCCGCCGGTTCATCCCCCGGTAAACGCCACGTTGAGTAGCAACTCTCACATACAGTGGCTAGCCTGCCACCGGGCAGATGATCAGCGATATCGATCTACCGGATGTCGTCGCTGCGGCGGGCAAGGGTGAGCACTGGGCGCTCACCGAGCTCTTCCGCGCCTATCAGCCGCCTCTGCTGCGGTACCTGCGGGCGCAGGAGCCGGGGGCGGCCGACGACCTGGCCGGCGAGGTGTGGATCGCGGTGGCCCGCAGCCTCAGCCAGTTCAGCGGCGACGAGGCCGGCTTCCGCGGCTGGCTGTTCACCATCGCCCGGCGCCGCCTGATCGACCACCGCCGCCGCTCGGCGCGCCAGCGCACCGACGTGGTGTCGAGCGACCGGCTCGACACGGTCGACGAGTGGGGGCTGGGGGGAGATCCCGCCAGCGCGGTGCTCGACCGTCTCGGCGCCCAGGGCGCCGTCGACGCCCTCGTCGAGCAGCTCACCCCGGACCAGGCCGAGGCCGTCCTGCTGCGGGTGGTCGGCGGCCTGTCGGTGGCCGAGACGGCCCGCATCATGCAGCGCCCCGCGGGCGCGGTGCGGGTGCTGTGCCACCGCGCCCTGCGCCAGCTCGCAACCCGCTACGGCGACGACGTGGTGATCTCATGACGGACCGGGACGAGATGTGGGTCGACCTGACCCAATTCGACACCCACGTCGCCGACAGCGTCTGGGACGGGACCCATCGGGATCCCGACGCGCCCGCCTGGTACCGGGACCTGCGCTCGCTGATCCACCGGGCCCGCGGCCCGGCCGAGCCCCACGAGCTCCTGGACGAGCCCGAGCTGGTGGCGACCATGCACCGGGCCACCCTGGGTGGGACGCTGGCCCGGCTGCCCCGGTCCTCGGGCGCCCGCACCCTCGGCCGGGTGCTGGCCATGAAGGCGGCCGCCGCCACCACCGCCAGCATGATCAGCGTGGCCGCAGCCGCCGCGGCCACCACCGGCATCGTCGCCACCGTGGCCGCCACCGTGGTCGTGCCCGTGGTCAAGGACCACGTGGTGCCCATGCTCAACGACCACCTGACCCCGACCGTGGCCGCCCCGGCCCAGGACCCGGCCAACACCAACGTGGCCGGCACGGTCAGCCACCACACCGAGGCCGAGCTCGCGCTGGCGGCGCCCGCTCGCCGGCGATCCGGCCACGGAGCCGGTCGGCACCGTCGCCTCCCCGACGCCGCTGGTCGCGCCCGATCTGGCGGTGGCGTCCGAGCCGACCCAGGTCGACGACCCGGCCCCGGCGGCCGAGGACGAGACCCCCGCCGAGCCCCCGCCCGTCGGTGGACCCGGCGCCCGTCGACCCCGCACCGGTCGACCCCGGCCCCGACCGACCCCGGCCACGCGCCGACCGATCCGGCCCCGACCGACCCCGGCCACGGCAACCCCCCGACCGACCGCGGCCACGGCAACCCGCCGACCGACCCGGGCCGCGGGAGCTCGCCGGCGGCGCCAGGGCACCAATAGCCCGCCGGCGACCGTGCGCCCCGGGGCCGCATGCCATGCCCGCCGATCACGGTGCGGGCGGGCAGGGCCAGAACGGCGACTGATCGCCCGTCACCCGGCCGGGGTGATGCCCGCAGGGTCTCGGGCACCCACCATCTCGCGCAAACGTGCGCCCACGGGCGGCGCCCTTGTCGGAGGTGGAAATGTCAACGAGACCGCCCCAGATCCGCAGCGGCTGGGTCACATTCGCCGCGATCATCACGGGCATCGTGGCCATCTACAACATCCTGAGCGGCATCGCCGCCATCGCCGAGGACGACCAGACCGAGCGGATCGCCGAAGTGCTCTACGGCATCGACATCACGGCGTGGGGCTGGTTCTGGCTCATCCTCGGCATCGTCCAGCTGGTCACTTCGTACCTGATCTACACCCGCCACCCGCTGGGGCAGATGCTGGGCCTCATCTGGGCCTTCATCGTCGCGTCCCTGTCGGTGTTCCTGATCTTCGTGGAGCCCGCGTGGGCGGCGGTCGTGCTGGCTCTGTGCGTCCTGATCATCTACGCACTGGTGTCGGGCACCGAGGACTTCGCCGAGGAGTAGGAGTCGAGGAAGGCGCCGACGGCCGCGGCCGAGTGGTGCCGCCACAGGGCGACGGGATCGTCGCACGGTGGCGGCACCGCCAGCGCCGCCAGCGGCTCGGCGAAGCGGGCACGCTGCGCCTCCACCAGGGGCGCAGCGTCCACGCGCAGGCGGCCGGCCACCACCAGCTTGAGCAGCAGCTCGCCGCGGACGTCGCGCAGGTGCTCGACGGGCTCGCGCAGCCAGCGGCCCAGGCGCTCCCGCCCCCGCCGGGTGGGCGCGTACACCTGCCGGGGCGGGCCGCCCTCGCCCGGCTCCAGGCGGAGGGGCTCGACCAGTCCGAGCGCGGCCAGCCGTTCGAGCGCCCGGTACACGAGCTGGCGCGGCACCCGCCACACCGTGCCCAGGTCCGTCTCCGGGGCGAGCGCGGCCGCGATGTCGTAGCCGTGGCGCGGCCGCTCGGCCAGGCACGCCAGCACCGCCCACTCGTTCAGCGAGAGCGTGTCCCTGCGGTCCATACCGCGGATCCTCCCACCGAACGCCGACTAGTGTCAGTGCTCCTAGTCGATCTCAGGGGGACGGACATGTCGATGAACATCGCCTGCGCTGGTGCGTGGCGGCTCTGCTGGTCCTTGCGGCGGCCTGCGGGGGCGACGACGACGACGCGGCCACGGCGGAGACCACCGAGGCGGACACGCCGACCGGCTCGATCACCGTGTTCGCGGCCGCCTCGCTCACCGACGCGTTCGGCGAGATGGCCAACGCCTTCGAGGACGAGACCCCGGGCGCCACCATCGAGATGAACTTCGGCGCCTCGTCCACGCTGCGCGAGCAGATCCTGGCCGGCGCGCCGGCCGACGTGTTCGCCTCGGCCAACACGTCCAACATGGACCAGCTGGTCGAGGCCGACGCGGTGGAGGGCGAGCCAGAGACCTTCGCCGACCAACGAGCTGGAGATCGCGGTGCCCGCCGGCAACCCCGGCGACGTGGACGGGCTGGACGACTTCGGCAACGCCGACCTCGCCATCGGCCTGTGCGCCGAGGAGGTGCCGTGCGGCCAGTTCGGGCGCGAGGCCCTGGCCAGCGCGGGCGTGACCCCCGCCCAGGACACCGACGAGCCCGACGTGCGCAGCCTGCTCACCAAGGTCGAGGCCGGCGACCTCGACGCCGGGCTCGTCTACCACACCGACGTGCTGTCCTCGGGCGACGAGGTCGAGGGCATCGAGGTGCCCGACGAGTTCAACGTCATCGCCGAGTACCCGCTGGCCGCGCTGTCCGCCTCCGGCAACGCCGAGCTGGCGGCGGCGTTCGTCGACTTCGTGCTGTCGGACGAGGGGCAGGACATCCTGGCGTCATACGGTTTCATGCCTGGATGACGAGACAGCGCGGCGGCCACGGGTGCGGCCGGGGGCGCGACCGCCCCTCGTGCTCGTGCTCCTGGCCGCGCTGGCGGTCGCCTTCCTGGTGGTGCCGTTCGTGGCGCTGCTCCAGCGGGTCCCGTGGTCGCTCGCTGCTGGAGCGGCTGCAGCGATCCGCTGGTGACCCAGGCGCTGCGCCTCTCGCTCACCAGCGCGTTCAGCGCCATGGGCCTGTCCCTGCTGTTCGGCGTGCCGCTGGCCTGGGTGCTGGCCCGCACCCGGTTCCCCGGTCGCTCGCTGCTGCGGGCCCTGGTGATCCTGCCCATGGTGCTGCCCCCGGTGGTGGGGGGCGCCGCCCTGCTGTTCGCCTTCGGCCGGAACGGGCCTGGTCGGTGGTCCGGTCTACGACCGGACCGGCTTCCAGCTCCCCTTCACCATCTGGGGCGTGATCGCGGCCAACACCTTCGTGGCCCTGCCGTTCCTGGTGGTGACGGTGGAGGCGGGGCTGCGGTCGGCCGACCGGCGCCTGGAGGACGCGGCCGCCACCCTGGGCGCGGGCCGCTGGATGGTGTTCCGGCGGGTGACGCTGCCCATGGTGGCGCCGTCGGTGGCCGCGGGCGCCATCCTGTGCTGGGCCCGGGCGCTGGGCGAGTTCGGGGCCACCGTCACCTTCGCCGGCAGCCTGGCCGGCCGCACCGAGACCATGCCGCTGGCCGTGTTCCTGGCCCTCCAGAACGACCGGGACGCGGCCATCGCCCTGTCGCTGGTCCTCGTCGCCGTGTCGCTGGCCGTGCTGGTCCCGCTGCGGGACCGCTGGCTGGCGGCCTAGGCCGGTGCTGAAGGCGGACGTCCGGCTGCGGCTGGGCGACCTCGACCTGGACGCCGCCATCGAGGTGCGGGACGGCGAGGTCGTGGCCCTGCTCGGCCCCAACGGCGCGGGCAAGACCACGCTGCTGCGGGCGGTGGCCGGCCTCCAGCCCATCGACGCCGGGCGCATCGCGGTGGACGGCGAGGTGCTCGACGACCCCGAGGCCGGGATCTTCGTCGCCACCAACGACCGCCCCGTCGGGGTGATGTTCCAGGACTACCTGCTGTTCCCCCGGATGACCGTGGTCGACAACGTGGCCTTCGGGCTGCGGGCGCGGGGCCACGGCCGCGGCGGACGCCCGGGACCGGGCGCTCGGCCTGCTGGACCGGGTCGGGATGAGCGCCATGGCCAGGGCCAGGCCCCGCCAGCTCTCGGGCGGCCAGTCCCAGCGGGTGGCCCTGGCCCGGGCCCTGGCCATCGAGCCCCGGGTCCTGCTGCTGGACGAGCCCCTGGCCGCGCTGGACGCCCGCGCCAAGCTCCACGTGCGGGCCGAGCTGCGCCGCCACCTGGCCGGCTTTCACGGCGCCCGCCTGCTGGTGACCCACGACCCGGTCGACGCTCTGGTCCTGGCCGACCGCATGGTGGTGCTGGAGGCGGGGCGCATCACCCAGCAGGGCACGACGGCCGAGGTCGCCCGCCGGCCGCGCTCGGCGTATGTGGCCGAGCTGGTGGGGGTGAACCTGCTGTCGGGCACCGCCTCGGGCGAGCACACGGTCCGGCTGGCGGGCGGGGCCGAGCTGACGGTGGCCGATGCACTGCCCGGCCCCGAGGTGGCCGTGGCCATCCGGCCCCAGGCCGTCACCGTGCACCGCCACCAGCCCGACAGCAGCGCCCGCAACACCTGGCCCGCGACGCGTGGCCGACCTGGCCGCCGACCACGACCGGGTCCGCGTCCAGCTGGCCGGGCCGGTCCCGCTGGTGGCCGAGGTCACCCCCGCGGCCGTCGCCGACCTGGACCTGGTGCCGGGCGCCGAGGTGTGGGTTTCGGTGAAGGCGGTCGACCTGGCGGTCTACGAGCACTGAAATTCATGGACTTGGTGCTTGATTGCACGCTCCGAGGTCGGAAAGCTTCCTTCCGAGATGCCGCCGCGGCGTCCCCGGAAGGAGCGTCGAGACCATGTCGACCCCCACCACCCATGGCGAGGAAGCGTCCGTCGGGCCCGAGCCTGCCGAGCCCGACGCCGTCCAGCCCGAAGCTCCGCCCGAGGTGGGCGAGCCGGCCACCGCCGACGACGTCCCCGGCCAGCCCCCAGCACTCCAAGCCCGCCTCGGGCGGCGGCGCGCTGCGCATCCTGGCCATCCTGGTGATCATCGGCGGCGTCGTCCTCATGGTGGCCGGCGGGTTCACCTGGTACGTGGTCAGGGACCAGCTCAAGGCCGAGCAGATCACCGTGTCGGACGACGCCGACCGCTTCGGCGGCGACGAGGTGGACGGCCCCTTCACCGCCTACGAGCAGGCCCGTGTGATCAACAAGCACGCCCTGGAGGCCAGCGACGGGCTCACCTACGCCCAGCTGGACCAGGACGACCCCCGGCGCGACACGGTCATGACCGCCTCGTTCCTGCGGGCCTCGCTCTACACCTCGGTGGTGTCGTTCGGCGTGGCGTTCTTCGCCTTCGGCATGGGGATCCTCATGATCCTGGTCGGGTGGGCGCTGATGTCCGTCAACAAGCGGTTGAACGCCACCACCTGAGCCCCGGCGGCCGGCGTGCAACCGGCTGCAAGCGTCATACAACCGACATGCAAGCGGCGGCGTCCACTGTGGCGCCATGGAGACGACCCCCACCGCTCTCCGACGTGCAGACCTGATCGATCTCGCCGATCCCGGTGCGACTGACGGCTCGCTCGTCGGCGCCAAAGCCGCCAACCTCGCCCGCGCCCGGGCCGCCGGCCTGCCCGTGCTGGCGGGCCTGGTGCTGACCACCGCCTGGGACCATCGCGGCTGGTCCCACCCGTCGCGCCAGGACCGCCCCGGCCCCGCCCGCACCGCCTGGGAGCGGCTCGGCGCCGGCCGGGAGCCCCTGGTGGTGCGCTCGTCGTCCACCAACGAGGACGGCGGCTCGTCGTCCATGGCCGGCGTGTTCACCTCGGTGCTCGACGTCGCCACCTGGGGCGACTTCATCGGCCGCGGTGGACGAGGTGCTGGCCTCCGGCGCCCGGGCCTCGGTGCCCGGCGCCCGCATGGCCGTGCTGGTCCAGCCGCAGCTCGCGCCCCGGTGGGGCGGCGTGCTGTTCGGCGCCGACCCCGTGACCGGCCGCAGCGACCGCCTGGTGGTGTCCGCCGTCGAGGGCGGCCCCGACTCGCTGGTCAGCGGCCGGGTGGACGGGTGGACGGCCGCGCTCTCCCCGCGCGGCCGCCTGCTCGACGACCAGGGCGGCGACACCGCCCCGCTCCCCCGCCGCCACCTGCGGGCGCTCGCGGGCCTCGCCCGCCGGGCCGCCGTGGCGTTCGGCGGGCCCCAGGACATCGAGTGGGCCATCGACCACGACGGTCGCCTGTGGCTGCTCCAGAGCCGCCCCATCACCACCGCGGTGGGCACGCCCACCGGGCACGTGCTGGGCACCGGGCCGCTGGCCGAGACGTTCCCCGAGCCGCTCTCCCGGCTCGAGGCCGACGTCTGGCTGGCGCCGCTGGCCGAGGGCCTGGAGCAGGCACTGCTGATCACCGGCACCGCCTCGCCCCGGGCCCTGCGGCGCTCGCCGGTGGTGCGGGACATCGACGGCTGGGCGGTCGCCGACCTGGTCCACCTGGGCGTGGCGCCGGTGCGCCACCGCTGGCTGGCCCGACTCGACCCCCGGCCGCCCGCCCGGCGCCTGCGGGCCGCGTGGCGCACCGGGCGCCTGACCCGGGCCCTGCCCGCCCTGGCCCGCGACGTGATCGAGCAGGTGGACGCCGACCTCGCCGCCGTCCCCCGCCTCGACGACCTGTCGAACGCCGAGCTGCTGGCGGTCGTCGACAACGGCCGCACCGCGCTGCGGGCGCTACACGGCTACGAGGCGCTGGCCGGGATGCTGATCCCCGATGCGGGCCACGCCGTGACCGCGGCCTCGCTCGCCATGTCGGCGCTGGCCGAGGCCCGCGCCGAGGACGTCGACCTCGAGGAGCTGGTCGAGACCCAGCCCGTGGTGCTGGCGTTGACGCCGCCCCGCATCGGCGACGGCACGCCGCTCGCCGGGATGGCCGCGGCCGCGCCGCCGCCCTCGCCCGCCGGTGCCGGGCCCCAGGGGCCGGACGGTGACGCCGCGGTGGTGCGGGAGGCGCTGCGCCTGCGGGCCCGCTGGGTCCAGGAGCTGACCGCCCGCGCCGCCTGGGTGCTCGGCTGCCGGCTCGTGTGCGTGGGCGTGCTGCCCGGACAGCCGGCGGTGCGCCTGCTCGGCCTGGACGAGCTGCGGGCCGCCGCCCTCCAGCGGGCGGTCCCCGCCGACCTGGCGGACCGCACCGACCCCTCGACCACATCGTCCAAGCCGCTGCCGGCCCAGTTCCGACTCACCCGCGACCACCGCCCGGTCGCGCTCGGCGGCGCCCACCGCCGGTGACGGCGGGATCGGGGCCGGCGGCGGCGAGGGCACCGGCCGGGCGCACCTGGGCGGCGACCCGCCGCAGGGCGCCGTGCTGGTGGTGACCCACCTCGACCCCCGGCTGGCCACGGTCATCCCCCGCCTCGGGCGGGCTGGTGGCCGAGACCGGCAGCCCGCTCAGCCACCTGGCCATCCTGGCCCGGGAGCACGGCGTCCCCACGGTGGTGGGCCACGCCGGCGCCACCACCCGCTACCACGACGGCGACCTGCTGGCCGTGGACGGCTCGGCCGGCACGGTGCGGGTCACCACCGCCACCGTGATCGCCCTGCCCACCCCCCGGGTCGTCGACCTGTCCGTCGAGCCCGTCACGATCGGAGCCCAGCGATGACCGCCCGTCTCCTGCGCAGCGTGCTCGGCGGCCTCACCCTGGCCGCATCGGGCTTCTACACCTTCGTCTACCTGTACCGGTGGGAGTGGAACCGGGCGCTCATGTCGGCCGCCATCTTCATCGCCGCCGAGGTGGCGGTGATGGGGTCGCTGCTCTCGCAGCGCCTCAAGGTGATCAGCCACCGGCTCGACGCCCAGGCCCCGGCCCCGCCTGTCCCGGCCGCCCCCGCCCCCGCACCCAGCATGCGCCGGGAGCGGATCCACGCGGCGCAGCCCCCCGCCCGGGTGGGCTTCGCCTGGCTGAGCCGGCCCGAGCACATGAACGTGTTCGTGCCCGTGCTGATGGGCGCGGGCGTGCTCATGTCCGGCCTGGCCTGGGTGGTGGAGCGCGTGGCCCGGGCCACCGTGAGCCCGGTCGCCGAGCGGGGCCTGGCGGCCCGGCTCGACGGCCTGGAGCTGCCCGCCCACGGCTTCGTCACCGCCGAGCACCGGCCCCTCGACCTGCTGCGGGGCCCGGTCGGGAGGCGGGCGTGAAGGCGCTCGCCGGGCTGGCCCTCGCCGCGCTCACCGCGCTGGGGATCGTGGGGCTGGCCGAGCTGACCCAGAACCGCCCCGACCCCGCGGTGGCGGGATCGACCACCGTCGTCGCCTTCGACGTCGCCACCCGCGACTACCGCGGCGGCGACGAGACCGCCGCCCAGGCCCTGTGGGCCGTGTGCTCGGCGACCGTGGACGGCGAGATCACGGCCCCGGCCCCGGCCGGCGGCGACTTCGAGGTGACCATCAGCCCCGCCATCGGCGAGAACGGGCGCAAGCGCCTGGTCGGCTGCCTGGAGGACGGCACCCTCGACCGGGTCATGGGCCACGTGTCCCGCGTCTCCGCCACCTGAAACCCGCGCCCCAACGCCTCTGCGTGCGCGCGAGGCTACGGAGCGATGGGGGACAAGCTGACACATTGGCCCGGGAAGGCCACCGCGGTGGCGGTGTGCGTGGCCACGGCGCTGGCCGCCACCGCCTGTGCCGGGGGCGACGACGACGGGGCGGCCGGGGACGAGGAGACCACCGAGACCACGGTGGCGGCCTCGGCCATCACGCCCGACGAGGTCGCCGGCCTCACCGAGGCGTGGCGGGTCGACGGCCAGGCGGGGGTGACGGGCAAGCCCACCGTCCTCGACGGCACCGTCTACTTCGGCAACTGGGCCGGGTCCGCCACCGCCGTCGACCTGGAGTCCGGCGAGGTGCTGTGGCAGACGCTGGTGGCGGTCGACGACACGGTCATGCTCGACGCCGCCGCCCTCGTCACCGACGAGCGGGTCTACCTGCCCGACTCCGACGGCAAGCTCTACGCCCTCGACCGCGAGACGGGCGAGAAGGAGTGGACCGCCACGCTCGACACCCACCCCGACACCCGCATCTGGTCGACGCCGGTGCTGGCACCGGGCGGCATCATCGTCATCGGGGTGGGGTCCGAGCGAGCTGCGGCGCGACCTCGACGACTTCACCTTCCGGGGCTCCATCGTCGGCCTCGACGAGGAGACCGGCGAGGAGCTGTGGCGCCGCCCGGTCAGCGAGGGCGCCGACGGGGCCGGCGTGTCGGTGTGGTCGAGCGCCTCGATCGACGAGGAGCGGGGCCTGGCCTACATCGGCACCGGCCAGGCCTACGAACCTCCCGCCGGCCCCCTGTCCGACTCGCTGCTGGCCCTCCACTACGACACGGGCGAGCTGGAGTGGCACCGGCAGTTCACCGAGGGCGACGTGTGGACCTACTTCTCGCCCCCGCCCAAGGGTCCGGACGCCGACGTGGGCGCCACCCCCACCCTGTTCTCGATCGGCGACCGGGACGTGGTGGGCGTGGGCGACAAGGCCGGCACCTTCGACGTGTTCGACCGGGACACGGGCGAGACCGTGTGGGCCAAGGAGCTGACGCCGGGCAGCCCGCTGGGCGGCGTGATGGTCACGGCCGCCTACGCCGAGCCCGCCTCGGGCGGCGACGGCCCGGGCGGCGAGAACGGGGCGATCTTCGTCGCCTCCAACGACATGGACCCGGCCGAGCTGGCCACCTCGAACAGCACCAACCACCACTCGTCCCTGTTCGCGCTGGACGCCGCCACCGGCGACACCATCTGGGAGAAGCGCCTGGTGGGGGCCACCTTCGGCTCGATCACCTACGCGGACGGCGTGGTGTACCGACCCTCGGTGCCCGGCGTGCTCCAGGCGCTCGACGCCGAGACCGGGAACGAGCTGTGGTCGGCCGAGCCCGGCGGCGACATGGGCGCCGGGGTCCGGGTGGTGGACGGGTGGGTGCTGGTCCCCCACGGCTTCTGGTTCTTCGGCGGCCAGTCCGACCTGCCGGCAGGGGTCGTCGCCTACAGGCTCCCGGACTGACCACGCCGCCCGGGGGCAAGGGCCCGTGCATGCTCCTGGCCCCCGGACGAGGTCCTAGTCAGGCATGCCCGCGCCCGCCGCCGGCGATACCCGTCAGGCGTTCTCGAAGCGGGACACGACCTCGACGTGCGGCGTGTGGGGGAAGGCGTCGACCAGCGTCGAGCCGGCCCAGCGGTAGCCGGCCCGCTGCAACAGCCGGGTGTCGCGGCCGAGCGCCCCGGCGTCGCAGCTCACCAGCACGACCCGCCGGGCCCGGGTGCCCGCCACCGCCCGCACGCCGGCGCGCCCCAGCCCCGCCCGGGGCGGGTCGGCCACGACCGCGTCGACCGTGCGTGACCGCCAGCGCCCCACGTCGCTGCGCACCACCTTGGCGTCCTGGCCGGCCAGGTTCACCCGGGCGTCGGCCGCGGACGAGGCCGATGCCTCGACGGCCACCACGCGCTTGTCCCGGCCCAGGGTGGCCGCGAACAGGCCCACGCCCGCGTACAGGTCGGCCAGCGTCTCGCATGGCCCCAGCGCGTCGCCCACCGCCGCCACCAGCGCCTCGGCGGCGTCCGGGCCGGCCTGGAAGAACGACCGGGCCGAGACCCGCAGCCGCACCCCGGCCACCACCTCGAACAGCCAGGCCCGCCGCCCCCCGGCCAGCTCCTCCCCGGTGACCACCCGCACGCCGTCGGGCACGACCACCACGTCGCCGGCGGTGTCGCCGGTGGTCCCGTCCACCACCACCATGCGGTCCCCGGTCCGCCCGCCGACCCGGATCGTGACCTCGCTCCCCGGCGGGAAGCGGCCCTCGGCCGCCACCTCGGCCAGCCGCGGGTGCGCCACCAGGCAGGCGGGCACCGCCACCAGGTCGTGGCTGTGGTGCCGCCGCAGGGCGAAGCGGCCTTCGGCATCGGCCACGCCCCGCAAGGTGGTCCGGTACCCGGTGGTGGGCAGGCCTGGCCCCGGGGCCACGGCCGGGTCCTCCACCCCACCGAGCCGGGCCAGCGCCTCGGCCACCATGCCCGCCTTGAGCGCCCGCTGGGCCTCGGGAGTCGACGTGCTGCCAGCCGCACCCGCCGCAGCCCAGGGCCACGAACGGGCAGGGCGGGTCCACCCGCCCGGGAGCGGCCTCGACCACCTCGACCACCACGCCGCGGGCGTGGCGCCGTTGCTCGCCCGTCAGCCGCCACCCGCACCCGCTCACCGGGCAGGGCGCCGTCCACGAACACCACCCGGCCCGAGAGCTCCCGCGCCACGCCTTCGCCCCCCACCGCCACCCCGGTCACGGAGAGCGGAGCATCGGCGCTGGTCACCCACCCACCCTAGGAGCACCGGCGCCGGGGCCGGGGCACCCTGCCCACCCTAGGATGACGGGGTGAGCAGCTCCGCCGTCGAGATCGCCCCCTCCGTCCTGCCTGCCGACTTCTCCCGCCTGGGCGACGAGGTGGTGGCGCTGGAGAAGGCGGGCGTCGACCGCATCCAGTGGGACGTCATGGACGGCCGCTTCGTCCCCAACCTCACCTTCGGGCCCGACGTCATCGCCGCCTGCCGGCCGCACGTGTCGGTGCCGTTCGAGGCCCACCTGATGATCGAGGACCCCGACCCCTACCTCGCCAGCTACGTCGAGGCCGGCTGCGAGCTGGTCATCGTGCACGCCGAGGCCACCCGCCACCTGCACCGCACGCTGGGCCGCATCCGCGAGCTGGGGGCCCGGGCCGCGGTGGCGCTCAACCCGGCCACCCCCGCCGTCGCCGTCGAGGACGTCCTCGACCTGTGCGCCATGGTGCTGGTCATGACCGTCAACCCCGGCTTCGGCGGCCAGGACTACATCGCCACCATGGAGCCCAAGATCGCCCGCGTCCGCCGCATGGTCGACGAGGGCGGCTACCACTGCGACGTCGAGGTCGACGGGGGCATCGGCCCCGCCACGGTGGCCGGCGCCGCCCGGGCCGGGGCCAACGTGCTGGTGGCGGGCTCGGCGCTGTACCGCGACCCCGACGGCCTGGAGCACGCCGTGAGCGGCCAGCTCCGCGTGAGCTGCGCTACAGCATCTCGCCGCGCTTGACGATCACGTTGTCGATGATGCCGTAGTCCTTGGCCTGCTCGGCCGTGAACCAGCGGTCGCGCTCGGAGTCGGCCCGGATCTGCTCCACGTCCTGGCCGGTGTGGTAGGCGATGCGGTCGGCCATCAGCTCCTTCACGTAGAGCAGCTGCTCGGCCTGGATGGCGATGTCGGTGGCCTGGCCCCGGATGCCGCCCGAGGGCTGGTGCATCATGATGCGGGCGTGGGGCAGGGCGTAGCGCTTGCCCTTGGCCCCCGAGCACAGCAGGAACTGGCCCATCGACGCGCCCAGGCCCATGCACACCGTGGCCACGTCGGGCTCGATGAACTGCATGGTGTCGTAGATGGCCATGCCCGCGGTCACCGAGCCGCCCGGGCTGTTGATGTAGAGCCAGACGTCCTGGTCGGACTCGTCGCCCGCCAGGTGCAGCAGCTGGGCGCAGACGACGTTGGCGATGTCGTCGTCGACCTCGGTGCCCAGGAAGATGATGCGCTCACGGAGGAGGCGGTTGAAGATCTCGTGCGTCGGGCTGACCATCGACGCGTTCTGCGCGGTAGGGAGAATCAGGCTCACGGCCGCTGAGGGTAGCGGCGCCGAGCCCCGGTGCCGCACCCCTAAGCTCACCCGCCGGCCGGCGTACTCCAATTGGCAGAGAGAACAGGTTTAGGTCCTGTCCAGTGTGGGTTCGAGTCCCACCGCCGGCACCGCTCAGTACTGGCTCTCGAAAGGAGTGACGGCTCTCGGTGGTCGACGACGTCGAGTCGGGCACCACCGTCGAGGTGGTCGTGCCGGTGGACGGGGTGGTCTCCGGCTCACTGCTCGCCGTCGAGGACGAGGACGAGCCGGCGGCGGGATCCGACGTCGAGGTCGTCGTGTCGTCCGGCGGCGTGGTCGAGCCCGGGTCGGTGGGCGGCGGCTCGGTGGGCGGCGGCCCGGTGGTGGGCGACTCGGTCGTCGGCGGGCGGCTCGGTCGTGGTGGGCGCCGGCGTGGTGGGGGTGACGGGCGCCGGGGCCGGGCTGGTGGACGGCGGGGTCCACTCGGGCGGCACGGCGGACAGGTCGGGGGCCATGCCGGAGGCCGGCGCGGACGTGGCCTGCGGCGCCCCGGGCAGCACCCGGCCACCGGTGGCGGGGGCCACGATCGCGGTGACCGCGAGGCGGCGCGAGGCCTCGGTGCGGGCGCAGTTCACGCCCTCGGGGATGGCGCCGCCGCTGAAGTAGCGCAGGGCGGCGATGAAGTCGGCGCAGCGGGTCATGTCCCGGCGCATGCTGGGGGCGAAGCCGATGGCGATGTTGACCGCGGCCATGTCGAGCCGGTCGGCCGCCAGGTTGATGTTGCGGGACACCGTCCAGTACCAGGCGGCCACGGCCGGGCTGACCAGCCCGTTGGTGGCCAGGTCGGGGTTGGCTTCGCAGGTCGACGTCCAGGAACGTCGCCCGCGGCCCGGTAGTTGCCCTCGCCCGTCAGCTGGATCAGGCCCCGGCCCCGGTAGCGGCGGTCGTTGCCCACCTCGACGGCGTCGTAGCGGAAGCCGCTCTCGTTGCGCAGCGTGGCCAGGAAGGCGGCCTTGCGGGCCGGGGTGTAGATGCCCGCCCGCATCATGGCGGCGTTGATGGCCGGGAGGCCCTCGACCACCTTGGCCTCGTCGGGCAGCGGGCCGAAGATCTGGCGCAGGTCCTCGATGGTGACCAGGTCGTTGCCGTTCCAGTCGCCGGCCACCGGCAGCGCGTCGGGGACCTCGTCGGTGGGGACGGCCCGGCTGGCGGCCGGGTCGGTCAGGCTGGGCACCGGCAGCTCCATGGTGGCGGCGTTGCGCCACAGGATGCCGATGGCGTCGCGGCCGTCGCCGTCCCAGTCGCCCGCCACCGGGAAGGCGTCGAACGGGGTGGCGCCCTCCGGCCGGGTGACGGGCAGCGCCACGGTGGCGGGGTCGACGGCCAGGCCCTCGTCGTCCACCAGCATCAGGGTGGTGTCGGCCTGCTGGTAGACGCCCACGGAGTCCCGCCCGTCGCCGTCCCAGTCGCCCACCACCGGCAGCGCGTCGGTGCGCAGGGCGGTGCCGAGCGGGAGCGGCGCGGAGCGCACGCCCCCGTCCACCAGGATCACGAACGTGGCGTCGGACTGCTGGTAGAAGCCGATGGTGTCGAGGCCGTCGCCGTCGAAGTCGCCGGCGATGGGCCACACGTCGGTGCGGCCGGGGACGCCGAAGGCGACCGGCGCCATCTCGACGCCCTGGTCGTCCAGCAGGTGGAACGTGGCGTCGGAGCGCTGGTAGAGGCCGACGGAGTCGTGCCCGTCGCCGTTCCAGTCGCCGGCCAGGGGCAGGACGTCGGGCACGCCCGCGGGGCCGAACGCCACCGGGGTCAGCTCGGAGCCGGTGTCGCTGCGCCGGCCCCAGTTGGCGGTGCCGGGCTGGTACCAGGCCACGCCGTCGGCGCCCCCGCCCACCAGGCCCTGCGCCCAGCGCTGGAGGTAGGGGTAGGGGTCGACCGTGCAGGGCTCGTCGCTGGACAGCGTGCCGCACCGGTTGATCTGGAAGTGGACGTGGGGGGCCGTGCTGCGGGCGTTGCCGGTGCGGCCCACCAGGGCGATGACCTGGCCGCGGGTCACCACGTCGCCCTGGGCCGCCAGGTTCACGGCGTTGTGGGCGTAGTAGTAGGTGACGCCCGACTCGCCCCGCAGCCACAGGGTGATCCCGCCGAGGCCCTCGTCGACGTTGCTGGCCTTGACGATCGTGCCGGACTCCACCGCCACCGCCGGCGAGCCCTCGTCGGCGAGCAGGTCGTTGCCCTTGTGCCGGCGGGAGCAGCCGTCACGGCACGCGTGCCAGTCGTCGCTGAAGGACACCTCCGCAGGCGCGGCGATGGGGAAGACGTTGGTGTCGGGCGGCTCGACCAGCGGCTGGTCGGACGTGGTCGCGGTGGTCGGTGCCGGGGTCTGGGCCCCGGCCGCGGAGGTCGAGACGCCGGCCAGGACCATCGCCGCCACGACCAGCATTGCCACCGTGCGTGGCAGCCGCCCGCTCTGCTGGTCTTCAGATCGCACGCTTCGTCCTCCAGGGTTCGCCCCGACAGCACAGTCGACCGGCCGGGTCAGCGCAAGGCCTACGTAAGTGTGTTCGCAGCGGGCTCCATTTCGGATGGGTCGGTAACGTGCGCCGGGCGTGAAGCTCGCCGACGTCCCCACCCCGGCCCTCGTGGTCGATCTTCCCATCTTCGACCAGAACGTGGCCACGATGGCCGCGGCCCTGCCCGGCCCCCGGCTGCGCCCCCACGTCAAGGCGTTCAAGTCGACGGCCCTGGCCCGGCGGCTGGCCGCGGCCGGGCACCCCGGGTTCTGCTGCGCCACCGTCCGGGAGATGGAGGGCATGGCCGCGGCCGGCCTGGGCGAGGACCTGGTGCTGGCCAACGAGGTCCTCGACTGCACCCGCCTCGGTGCCCTGGCCGACGCCGCCCGCATCACCGTGGCCGTCGACTCGGACGCCACCGTGGACGCGGCCGCGGCCGGCGGCGTCCGCGAGGTGCTGATCGACGTGAACGTGGGCCTGCCCCGCTGCGGCTGCGACCCCGCCGATGCCGGGCGGCTGGCCGACCGGGCCCGCGCCCGGGGGCTGGCCGTGCGCGGGCGTCATGGGCTACGAGGGCCACCTCATGCGCGAGCCGGGCGAGACCAAGGCGGAGCGCGTCGAGGCGTCCATGGCCAAGCTGCTCGCCGCCCACGAGGCCACCGGCGGCGACGTGATCTCCGCCGGCGGGACCGGCACCTACGACTGCAACCGGTGGGCCACCGAGATCCAGGCCGGGTCCTACTGCCTGATGGACACCGAGTACCTGCCCCACGCGCCCGCGTTCCACCCGGCGCTGTACCTGTGGACCACGGTGATCTCGGTCCACCCCAAGGGCTGGGCGGTGCTGGACGCGGGGCTCAAGGCCCTGGGCATGGACCACGGCGACCCCACCGTGGTGGACGCGGGCGACTGCTGGTTCGTGTCCGACGAGCACATCACCTTCGGCACCCGGGCCGAACGCCCGGTGGCGGTGGGCGACCGGGTGCGCGTCCTGCCCGCCCACGTCGACCCGACGGTGGCCCTGCACGAGCGGATGCTGGTGGTCGACACCCCCGACGACGGTCGGCATGACACCCCCGACGACGGTCGGCATGATGAGGCCGAGGTCATGGACACGTGGGCGGTCGATCTGCGCGGGTGGTGAGTACCGTGGGCGCCATGGCTGCCCGGCGTGACGCCACCACGGTCGAGGCCGCGGGCCGCGAGGTCGAGATCACCAGCCCCGGCAAGGTGTTCTTCCCCCAGCGAGGCGAGACCAAGCTCGACCTCGTCCGCTACTACCTGGCCCTGGAGGGGCCGGTGATGGCGGCCATGGGCGGGCCGGGCCACGCTCATGCAGCGCTTCCCGTCGGGGGTCAAGGGCACGAACTTCTTCCAGAAGCGGGTGCCGGACAACGCCCCCGGGTGGCTGGACACCACCGTGGTGCGCACGGTCAACGGCACCCCGTCCCGGGCCATGGTGGCGGCCGACATCGCCCATGTGATCTGGGCGGTCAACCTCGGCTGCCTCGGCTTCCACGTGTGGGCGTTCCGGGCCGACACCTCCGACGAGGACCACTGCGACGAGCTGCGCCTCGACCTCGACCCCCAGCCCGGCACCGGGTTCGGCGAGGCGGTGCAGGCCGCGTTCGTGCTGCGGGAGCTGCTGGCCGAGCACGGCATCACCGCCTACCCCAAGACCACGGGCAACCGCGGCCTGCACGTCTACGTGCGGGTCGAGCCCCGCTGGGACTCGTACCAGGTGCGGGCGGCGGCGGTGGCGGTCGCCCGCGAGCTGGAGCGCCGCCGCCCCGACCTCCTCACCGCCGCCTGGTGGAAGGAGGAGCGGGGCAGCCGCATCTTCGTGGACTACAACCAGAACGCCCCCCACAAGACCGTGTTCGGCGCCTGGTCGGTGCGGGCCCGGGTGGGGGCGCCGGTGTCGACCCCGCTGTCCTGGGACGAGCTGGCGGACGTCCACCCCGACGACCTGACCATCGCCAGCGTCCCCGGGCGGGTCGAGCGGGACGGCGACCCGTGGGCCGGCATCGCGGACGCGCCCCAGTCGCTGGAGCCGCTGCTGGCCATGTCCGAGCGGGACATGGCGGCCGGGCTCATGGACGCGCCCTGGCCGCCCGTCTACCCCAAGATGCCGAACGAGCCGCCCCGGGTGGCGCCCAGCCGGGCGCGGGCACCAGACTCCTAGCACCGTGTTCATCACCAACCACGCGCTGGCCGGGGCAGCCATCGGGTTGGTGGCGCGCCGCCCGGTCCCGGCCCTGGTGGGTGGCCTGGCCTCGCACCTGGTCATGGACGTGTGCCTGCACTGGGGCGACGAGCGCCTCGACTGGGACGGCTTCGTCGAGGTGGCCAAGGTCGACGGCACCATCGGGCTGGCGGTGTGCGCCGCGGCGCTGACCGCCGCGCCCCGGAGCGCCCGGGTGCCGGTGGCGGCGGGGATCGCCGGCGCCTGCCTCATCGACATGGGGAAGCCGTGGCGCCACTTCTTCGGGCAGTCGCCGTTCCCGCCCGGCTTCGACCGGTTCCACGACCGCATCCAGACCGAGCGGCCCATCGGCTGGGTGGTGGAGGCCGTCGCCGCCGCCACGCTGGTCGCCATGCTCGCCCCCGCCCTGGGCCGGGCCCGGGCGCGGCTCCACGGGAACGCCGACTAGCTCGCTACCGTGCGGGAAGTCGTCTCCCGGGAGGTCACGACATGGCGACGTTCGACGCCCGCGGCCCGCTCGAGGTCGGTGACGACCGCTACGAGATCCACCGGCTGAGCGCCCTGGAGGACGACTTCGGCGTCTCCCGCCTGCCCTACTCGCTCAAGGTGCTGCTGGAGAACCTGCTGCGCCACCAGGACGGCACCTCGGTCGGCGAGGACGACGTGGCCGCCCTGGCGGCCTGGTCCGGCGGGCACGACGACGCGGGTGACGAGGACCGGGAGATCGCCTTCTCGCCCGCCCGGGTGCTGATGCAGGACTTCACCGGCGTGCCCGCGGTGGTCGACCTCGCGGCCCTGCGCGACGCGGTGGCCGCGCACGGCCGCGACCCGCAGGAGCTCGACCCGCTCATCCCCGCCGACCTCGTCATCGACCACTCCGTGCAGGTCGACGTGTTCGGCCGGCCCGACGCCCTCGCCCGCAACGCCGAGCTGGAGTACCGGCGCAACCTCGAGCGCTACCAGTTCCTGCGCTGGGGCCAGCAGGCCTTCGGGCAGTTCCGGGTGGTGCCGCCGGCCACCGGCATCTGCCACCAGGTCAACCTGGAGTACCTGGCCACCGTGGTCGCCACCCGCGACGGCGTGGCCTTCCCCGACACGCTGGTGGGCACCGACTCGCACACGCCCATGGTCAACGGGCTGGGCGTGGTGGGCTGGGGCGTGGGCGGCATCGAGGCCGAGGCCGCCCTGCTGGGCCAGCCCATCTCGATGCTCATCCCCGAGGTGGTGGGGTTCAAGCTGGGGGGCGAGCTGCCCGAGGGCACCACGGCCACCGACCTGGTCCTCACCGTGACCAGCATGCTGCGGGCGCACGGGGTGGTCGGCCGGTTCGTGGAGTTCTACGGCCCGGGCGTGGCCAACGTGCCGCTGGAGAACCGGGCCACCATCGGCAACATGTCGCCCGAGTACGGCTCGACCATCACGATCTTCCCCATCGACGGCGAGACCCTGCGCTACCTGCGCTTCACCGGCCGGCCCGACGGCCTGGTGGCGCTGGTGGAGGCCTACGCCAAGACCCAGGGCCTGTGGCACGACCCGGCGGCCGAGCCCACCTTCACCGAGACGCTGGAGCTGGACCTGTCCACCGTCGAGCCCTCCATCGCCGGTCCCGCCCGGCCCCAGGACCGGGTGCTGCTGCGGGAGGCCAAGGAGCGCTTCACCGTCGCCCTGGCCGGCTCGCTGCCCGACGGCGGCGGCACCGCGCCGCCGGCCTCGGCCACGCCGGTGGCCATCGGCCACAGCTACGACGAGGCCGACTCCGCACTCGTTCCCGGCCAGCGACCCGCCCTCGGCCACCCGCAACGGCGCCGACCACGCCGCCGGGGCGCCCGACGCCGAGCCCGTGGCCCCCGCCGCGGGGGACCGGCCCCACCAGCGAGGTCACGGTCCAGCTCGACGCCAGCGCGGGCCTCGACCGCGAGGAGGAGGTCACCCTCGACCACGGCCACGTCGCCATCGCCGCCATCACCAGCTGCACCAACACCTCGAACCCGCAGGTGATGGTGGCCGCGGGCCTGGTGGCCCGCAAGGCGGTCGAGCGGGGCCTGACCCGGCGGCCGTGGGTCAAGACCTCGCTGGCCCCGGGGTCCAAGGTGGTGGTCGACTACCTCGACCGGGCCGGGCTGCTGCCCGACCTGGCCAAGCTGGGCTTCGACGTCGTGGGCTTCGGCTGCACCACCTGCATCGGCAACTCGGGGCCGCTGCCCCCGCCCATCGCCCGGGCCGCCGACGAGCACGGCCTGGCGCTGGTGTCGGTCCTGTCCGGCAACCGGAACTTCGAGGGCCGGATCAACCCCGACGTGCGCATGAACTACCTGGCCTCGCCGCCGCTGGTGGTGGCCTACGCCCTGGCCGGGACCATGGACGTCGACCTCACCAGCGAACCGCTGGGCACCGGCGGCGACGGCGAGCCCGTCTACCTGCGGGACGTCTGGCCCTCCTCGGACGAGGTCAACGCGGTGGTGGAGGCGTCGCTGGCGTCGGACATGTTCCGGGCCGCGTACGGCCACGTGTTCGAGGGCGACGAGCAGTGGCGCGGCCTGCCCGTCCCCGACAGCGGTGCCTACGAGTGGTCCGACACGTCCACCTACGTGCGCCGGCCGCCCTACTTCGACGGCATGCCCGACGACCCGCCGCCCCTGGCCGGCATCGAGGGCGCCCGGGCCCTGGCGCTGCTGGGCGACAGCGTGACCACCGACCACATCTCGCCCGCGGGCGCCATCCACCCCGACAGCCCGGCCGGGCGGTGGCTGATCGAGCACGGCGTCGAGCCGCCCGACTTCAACTCCTACGGCTCCCGGCGGGGCAACCACGAGGTGATGATCCGGGGGACGTTCGCCAACCGGCGCATCCGCAACCGGCTGGCGCCGGGCACCGAGGGCGGCGTGACCGTGCACCAGCCCTCGGGCGAGCAGATGTCGATCTACGAGGCGGCCGAGCGCTACCGGGCCGAGGGCGTGCCCCTGGTGGTGGTGGCGGGCAAGGAGTACGGCTCGGGCTCGTCGCGGGACTGGGCGGCCAAGGGCACCGCGCTGCTGGGCGTGCGGGCGGTCGTCGCCGAGAGCTTCGAGCGCATCCACCGCTCCAACCTCATCGGCATGGGCGTGCTGCCCCTCCAGCTGGCCGACGGCGCCAGCCTGTCCTCGTCGGGGCTGGACGACGCCGAGGCGGTGGCGGCCGCCGGCTTCGCCGTCCCCGGCCTGGCGGGCGCCGACCCGGCCACGCTGCTGGGCGCCCGCCTCACCGTGGACGCGGGCCGCCTGTCCGTCCCCGTGATCGCCCGCCTCGACACCCCCATGGAGGCCGCCTACTACCAGCACGGCGGCATCCTCCAGTACGTGCTGCGCCAGCACCTGGCCGGCTAGATCCCGTTCTGTCAGACCTCACGCGCCGTCGGCACGGTGAGCGCTGACAGAACGGCTAGAGCAGCTCGGCCAGGGCGCGGAAGGCCCGGCCCCGGTGGCTGAGCGCGTGCTTCTCCGCCTCGCTCATCTCCGCGAAGGTGCGGCCGTCGCCCTCCCGGGGGACCATGATCGGGTCGTAGCCGAAGCCGCCCGTGCCCCGGGGCGCAGCCGGGACCACGCCGTCCACCGTGCCCCGCACCACCGCCTCCCGCCCGTCGGGCCACACCACCGCGGCGGCGCACACGTAGCGGCAGCCCCGGCCCTCGGGCGGGACCCCGTCCAGCTCGCGCAGCACCCGCGGGATCCAGTCGCCCTCGTCGGCCCAGCGGGCCGAGCGCACGCCGGGACCGCCGCCCAGGGCGTCGATCTCGATGCCCGAGTCGTCGGCCACCGCGGTCTCCCCCGTCGCCTCGGCCAGCGCCCGCGCCTTGAGCAGGGCGTTGTCCTCGAAGGTGGTGCCGGTCTCCTCCACCCCGGGGTCCTGCGCCTCGACCTCGTAGGCCGGGCCCGAGGATGGCCCGGACCTCGGCCAGCTTGTGGGCGTTGCCGGTGGCCAGCAGCAGGCGGGTCACCGCTGCCTGGACACCCGGCGGAACGCGGGCGGCTCGTCCACCATCTGGCGCTGGAGGTCGATGAGCTCGCCGATGCCCTTCTCGGCCAGGCCGAGCATCCCGTCCAGCTCGCCCCGGGTGAAGGCCTGGCCCTCGGCCGTGCCCTGCACCTCCACGAAGCGACCCTCGGAGGTCATGACCACGTTCATGTCCACCTCGGCCCGGCTGTCCTCGACGTAGGGCAGGTCGAGGAGGGGCACGCCGTCCACCACCCCCACCGAGATGGCGGCGCAGAAGGCGGTCAGCGGGTGGGCGCCCACCACGCCCTGGGCCACCAGCCGGGCCAGGGCGTCGTGCAGCGCCAGGTAGCCGCCGCAGATGGACGCGGTGCGGGTGCCGCCGTCGGCCTGGAGCACGTCGCAGTCGACGATGACCTGCCGCTCCCCCAGCAGCGCCATGTCGCACACCGAGCGCAGGGCCCGGCCCACCAGCCGCTGGATCTCCTGGCTGCGGCCCGACGGGTGGCCGTCCTTGACCTCGCGCCGGATCCGCTCGGCCGACGACCCCGGCAGCATCGAGTACTCGGCCGTCACCCAGCCGCTGCCGCGGCCGCGCATCCAGCGGGGCACGTCCTCGTCGATCGAGGCGGTGCACAGCACCCGGGTCTGGCCGAAGCTGACCAGGCACGACCCCGCGGCCATCTCGGTGAAGTCCCGCTCGAAGGTGACGGGACGCAGTTCGTCGGGCGCACGTCCATCGGCTCGCACGTCACGCACCGTAATCCGGGCCGGTCAGACGTGCTCGTACTCGGGGTGGATGGGGTCGCGGGTCGGCATGTAGTCCGGCGACCCCGGGGTCCGGGGATCCTCCGGCGGCGGCCCGTAGTCGTCCTCGCCCACGATCCACTCCGCGCCGTCCTCGACCCAGCTGTCGTCGTCCTTCTGCTGCTGGACCCAGCGGGCCTGGTTGATGCGGTCCTGCTCGCCGCGGGCCGCGGCCCACTCCGAGGCGAACTTGTCCGCCAGCGCGACCAGCGCGGCCCGGATGGCCTCCGCGTCGGTGCTCTCGGTGGACATCTTGCCGTCGAAGGTGGTGCGGTGCCCGCCCTCCCAGCCGTCCACCACCAGGGCCGCCTCGCCGGTGCGGGCGCTGTGCTTGGCCTGGACGACGCCGGCCAGCTCGTAGAGGTCGCGGGCGGCCTGGAGCGCCAGGTCGAAGGCGAAGTTCACGTTGCTGCCGCTGGCTCCGTACCCTCCCATGACCCGGGGAGCGTAACGGCGGCGCCCCCTCCGATGGCGTCACCTCGGGCGCGCACCAACGCGCGGACCCATGTGCTTTCATCGACCGGCGATGGGGACCTCTTCCGCCAAGCCGGCCAAGATGCAGACCTTCGTCGACGCCGCGGCGACCATCCGGGGCGAGCTCGTGGGCCGCATCAGCGAGCTCCAGGCGAGCTACTTCGAGTTCCAGAACTCCGGCTCGTCCTACGTGGGCAACTACGACCTGATGAACGTCGAGCTGCCCGGCTTCGTCCAGCACTACGTCGACGACGAGACCTTCGTGGCCCTGGTGCGCCAGGCGTTCGTCAACGCCGACCGGGTGCTGGGCGCGGACGGCATGGCGGTGGTCGACGACGCCACCTTCTCGGCCGCCTTCGACGCGGTGGCCCGGGCCGCGGGCTACGACCCCGCCGCCATCCTCGACGGCCGCCCGGTCGTCACGGTCGACTCGCCGCTGGCCGCGGGCACGCCCCGCACCTCGGGGTTCGTCAACGACCCCGTGTGCACCGCCACGGGGCACTTCCTGGAGGCCGAGGACGACTTCACCTGGCCCGACCGCCTAGGGGTGCTGCGCTGGTCCCGCACCTACTCGTCCCGCTTCGTGGCCGGCGGGCCCTTCGGGCGGGGCTGGGCGTCGTGGGCCTCGACCGCGCTGGTTCCCGGGGACGGCGGCGAGGTCGGCTACCAGGGCCCCGACGGCCAGATGGCCGTGTTCACCCCCGCGCGGGAGGCGGACGAGCCCGGTGCGTACGAGCCCATCTCCGGCTTGCAGGCCCGGCTGGCGCGGGTGGAGGACGGCTGGGAGCTGCGCTGGGACCGGCACTCGGCGCGGCCCGGCGCGGTGTGGGCGTTCGACGCCGAGGGCCTGGTGCGCACGGTCGTCGATCCCGCCACCGGCACCACCACGTTCGGCTACACGGGCGGCCTGCTGACGTCGCTGGCCCACGAGGGCGGCCGGCGCCTGGAGCTCGACTGGGACGGCCCCCGGGTGGCGGCCGTGCGCTCGTCCTGCGGGCGGGTGGCCCGCTACCACTACAACGACGCCGGCGACCTGGTCCGCAGCGAGCGGGTCCTCGGCGCCCGCCGCTACGAGGTCGACGACCGCGGCCGCATCCTCGAGGTGTGGGACGCCGACGGCATCCGGCTGTGCCGCAACCGCTACGACGACGAGGGCCGGGTGACCCTCCAGCTCTCCCCCTTCGGGCGGGAGACGGTGTTCCGCTACTTCCCCGGCTACCGCACGGTGGTGTCCGACACCGAGGACGGCCCGGTCAACGTGTTCGAGCACGACCAGGCCGGCCGGCTGATCGGCCTCGTCGATCCCCAGGGCCACCAGATGCGGCGCAGCTTCGACGCCGAGGGCCGCTGCCTCGAGGCCAGCGGCTTCGACGGGGCCACCCGCCGCCAGACCTTCGCGGCGGACGGCCGCTCCGCCACCCGGGTCACCGCGGGCGGCGGCGAGGAGCGCTGGCAGTACGACGAGGCCGGGCGGGTGGTGGCCCACGAGATCGAGGGTGGGCGCCGGCTCACGTTCGACTACGACGGCGACGGCCCGCTGCCGTCGAGGCTGGCCGGCCCCGACGGCTGGGAGCTGCGGGTCGAGGTGGAGGGCGGCCTGGTCCGGTCGCTCACCGACGCCGACGGCGTGCCCGTCCGCTTCGACCACGACGCCGACGGCAACGTGGTGGCCACCGGCAACGGCGTGGGCGCCACCACGCGCACCGAGCCCCACGTCAGCGGCCTCGCCCTGCGCCTCACCCGCCCCGACGGCACCAGCTACGAGTTCGAGCGTGACGACGCCGGCCGCCTCCTGGCCCTGCGCACGCCGCTGGGCCACGAGTACACGATCCAGTGGACCCCTGCGGGCCGGCTGGCGGGCATGGTCGACCCGGACGGCGGGCACACGTCCTTCGAGCACGGCAGCCACGGCGCCATGGAGCGGGTGGTGGACGCGCTGGGCGCCACCCTGGAGCTGTCGCACGACCACCTGGAGCGCCTGGTCGGCTTCGCGGCCCCGGGCGGGGCCAAGTGGGAGCTGGGCTACAGCGGGGTCGGCCTGCTGTCGCTGGTCCACGACCCGGCCGGCGGCGCCTGGGGCTACGACTACGACGCCGAGGGCCGGCTGGTGGCCTCGACCGACCCGCTCGGCCACGAGTCCCGCCGCCGCTACGACGGCGCCGGCCGGCTGGCCGAGCTGGTCGACCCCACGGGCAACGCCACCCGCTTCACCCGCGACGCCCTGGGTCGGGTCATCCGGGAGGACCGGCCCGACGGCGCGGTCACCACCTACGAGTGGGACGCCTGGGGCCGGGCGCAGGCCGTGCGCTTCCCCGACGGCGACTCGCTCACCTACGCCTACACGCCCGCCGGGCGCGTCCGCTCGGTCACCACCACCGAGGGCCGGGGCTGGACCAACGAGTACGACGCCGCGGGGCGGCTGGTGTCCGCCACCGACGCGGCCGGCGCCACCACCCGCTTCGCCTGGGACACCTGCGACCGGCTGGTCGCCACCACCTGGCCGGGCGGGCGGGTCGACCGCATCGCCTACGACGCCGAGGGGCGGGCGGTCGAGACCAGCCAGGGCGGCCGCACCTGGCGGGCCGGCTACGACCACGCCGGACGGGTCACCTCCGTGACCGACCCGGCGGGCGCCACCCGCCGCTACCGCTACGACCTGACCGGCAAGCTGGTGGGGGCCACCGACCCGCTCGGGCACAGCGTCCGCCTGCGCTACGACGAGCGGGGCAACCGGGTGGGCGTCCTCGACGAGCGGGGCGGCCTGGTCACCACCACCTACGACGGCATGCGCCGCCCGGTGGCCAGCACCGACCAGCTGGGCCGGGTCACCCGCCTGCGCCGGGACGCGGCCGGCCGGGTCACCGCCCGCGAGCTGCCGACGGGCGACGAGGTGACGTGGGAGCGCGACGCCCGCGGCCTGGCCACCGACGTCCGGGTCAACGGGCGCGACGCCATCGTGTTCGACCGCGACGCGTTCTGGGCGCCCGGTGCTGGTCCACGAGCCGGCCCGCAACCGCACGTTCAGCCTGGGCTGGACCGGGGGCGGGCGCCTGGCGTCGCTCGACGTGGACGGCTCGGCCCTGCGCTGGGACCGCGACGGCGACGGCCTGGTGGTGGCCCGCCACGACCCGGCCGGGCGCACGACCGCCTACGCCTGGGACCGGGCGGGCCGGCTGGCGTCGCTCTCGTCCGACCGCTGGGGGCGCATCGACCTCGACCGGGACCTGGACGGCCGGCTGGTGGCGCTGCGGGCCGAGGGCGTCACCCGCCGCTGGGACCAGGACGCCGACGGCCTGGTGGCCGCCTACCACGAGCAGGGGCCCTCGGGCTCGTCCACGACCACGCTGGTCCGGGACGCCACCGGCCGGGTGCTCGAAGCGGCGTCGGCCGCGGGCACCAGCCGCTACCGCTACGACGCCGCCGGCCAGCTGGTGGGGGCGGCCACCCCGGCGGGCGACTGGACCTGGGCCTACGACGAGCTGGGCCGGCTGGTCGCCGAAGCCGGGCCCGACGGCACCACCGCCTACGACTACGACGAGGCCCACCAGCTGGTGCGGATGGTGGGGCCGGCGGGCACGACGGGGTTCAGCTACGACGCCGCCGGCCGCCGCACCGACGAGGCGGGGCCGCAGGCCACCCGCCGCTACGCGTGGGACGGCCTGGGGCGCCTCGCGACGGTGGAGGACGGAGACGGCGTGCACGACGTGGACGTCGACGCCTTCGGCCGCCTCGCCGGCTTCGGTGACACCCGCCTGACCTGGGACCCGACCACCCCGGTGGCCGAGCTGGTGGCCATCGACGACCGCGAGGTCGTCTCCGCGGAGGGCCACGCCCTCGCCCTCGGCTCCGGCGCCCTCGACTGGCTGAGCGCCGACTGGCGCGGCTCGGTGACCGCGGTCGACCCGTGGGGCAGCCGCCGCCCGGCCGCCTCGTCCGGCCCGGCGGGCGACCCCGGCCCCGGCGCGTTCGGCGAGCTCGACCTCGGCGGCCTCATGTGGCTGCGCCACCGCGTCTACGACCCGGCGACCCACGCGTTCCTGGCCCCCGACCCCCTCCCCGGCATCCCGGGCACCACGGTGGCCGCCAACCCCTACCACTACGCCAACAACGACCCCGTCGGCTACGTCGACCCCCTGGGCCTCCAGCCGCTGAGCATCGAGCAGTACAACGACATCCGGTCCCAAGAGACCGGCTTCCAGTGGGGCAACGCCCTCATGGCCGGGCTGATGATCGGCTCGTTCTTCATCCCCGGCGGCCCCATCATCGCCACCCTGGTCGGCGCAGGCCTGGGCATGGCCCCCGGCGTCATCCACGGAGCCACCACCGGCGAGTGGGACGTCGCCGGGATCATCAAGGGCGGCATCGTCGGCGGCATCGCCGGCCGCGTCGGCTTCGGCTTCGGCGCCGGCGCCACCGGGTTCGGCAGCGCCGCCCTGCGCGGCGCAGGCGGTGGCTTCGTGTCCGGGGTGGCGGGCGAGGGCTACGACTTCCTCCCCATGCCCGGCGCCGACGGCCACTTCGACATGGAGAACGTGGCCTGGAACACCGCCATCGGCGGCGTCACCGGGCCCATGGGCTTCCGCAACCGCGGCGCCCACCCGGACGCCCCTCCCCCGTCTGGCGCGGCCAACGCCGCCAACGGCCCGCGGCTGCACGACCAACTGGTGTTCGACGAGGCCTCGTCGGTGTTCCTGCCCAACGGCGACCTGCACCCGGACGTGATCGCCGGCTCGCGGCCCATCATCCCGGGCTCGGACCTCAACAACCCCAATGTCGTCCACGAGCTGACGTCCGACGGCAGCAACATCAACGACTGGGCCAAGATGTCGACCCAGACGTACCAGAGCCCGTCCGGCCCGTTCCAGGCGCACTACTACCAGAACCAGTCGACGGGCGCGGTCAACTACAACATCGACTACAAAGCCAAGTTCAACGGCCCCCACCCCTGACGATGCGAGTGGTCCTGCGCGATCCCCAGCCCGGCGACGACGCCGCCGAGGCCGCCACCGCCTGGCTGAAGCCCGGGGTGCCGTACGACGTGCTGGAGGTCCGGGCCGAGCCCGGGCGCCTGGTCCACTTCCGCATCGCAGGCGAGCAGTCGGGCACCCCGGCCCTGTTCGACTCGGCGCTGTTCGACACGGTGGACGGCACGATCCCCCCGCACTGGCGGGCCCGCGTGGCCCCGGGCGGCACGCTCACCCTCGGCCCCGAGGAGTGGTCGGCCCCCGGCTTCTGGGAGGCCTACTTCGACGACGAGCCCGACGCCGTGGCCGCCTACGAGCGAGGCCGGGTGGTCCCCTGAGCGAGATCGTCCTCGCCACCGGCGACGCCTACGTCAAGGAGTACCGGCGCACGTTCGAGGAGCTGGTCATCGTCGTGTTCCTGTGGGACGAGTCGATCCGCGAGATCCGGGCCCGCGACGTGGGCGAGCTCATGACACGGGCACCTACGAGTGCGACGCGCTGGTCCGCCGGCCGGAGCTCGACGGCGACGGGCGCACCGGCTACGCCGTGATCGACACCGAGGGCAACGCCACGCTGACCTTCTCGGCCCGCGAGCTCGACCTCGGCGAGGCCGGGCCCGGGGTCAGATCGTGAAGGTGGCGCCGGTGGTGGCTACGGCGACGTCGCCGCCATAGGCGGCCGCGGCGCGGGAGCGCTGGGCTTCGGGGTCGAGGCCGGGGACGATGTGGGTCAGGACCAGGCGGCCGGCGCCCAGGGTGCGGGCCAGGGTGCCCGCCTGGCGGGCGGAGAGGTGCGGGACCTGGTCCTCGTGCTCGGGGTCGAGCGAGGCCTCGCACAGCAGGACGTCCACGCCCTCCCCCAGCGGGCCGGGGTCCCAGCCGGGGCCGGTGTCGGCGCTGTAGAGCAGCGACCGGCCGCCCGCCTCGACCCGGACGGAGAGGGTCTCCACGGGGTGGTCGGTCAGGCCGAAGCCCAGGCGCAGGCCGCCGATCTCGACGGGCTCGCCCGGGACCAGCGGATGCCACACCAGCGTGGGGGCCAGCTCCTCGATCAGCGTGGTGACCAGGGTGCGGGTGCCCTCGGTGCCGTGGACGTCCAGGCCCTCCAGGCCCAGCACGTAGCGGAAGGCGTTGCGCAGGACGGGCAGGTCGGTCCAGTGGTCCGGGTGCTCGTGGGTGAGGACCAGCCCGTCCAGCTCCGCCGGGTCGAGATGCGCCTGGAGGTTGGCGAACGTGCCCGGCCCGAGGTCGACCACCACCGCCGTGCCTCCCGCCCGCACCAGGTAGCCGCTGCAGGCGCTGCCCGGGGCCGCGTAGGTGCCACTGGAGCCGAGGACGGTGAGCGTGAGCGCTTCACCCATTCCCGCAGGCTACGCACCCCCCGCTAGCGTCGCCGGGCAGCCGCCGGACCGGACGAGGAGCGACCCCATAGTGCAATCCCTGCTGGCGGCGCTCGGGCTGGTGTTCGTGGCGGAGCTCGGCGACAAGACCCAGCTGGTGGCGCTGGGCTTCGGGGCCCGCTACCGCCTGGCCCCGGTGCTCACCGGGGTCGTCCTCGCCTACATGGCCACCAACCTGCTGTCCGTGGTGGTGGGCGGCCTGCTGGGCGCCACCCTGCCCACCCGGGCCATCGGGCTGGTGGGCGGCGTGATGTTCCTCGGGTTCGCGGCCTGGACCCTGCTCAAGGGCGACGACGAGGACGAGGAGGAGGACGAGGCGGGCACGGCCGGGGACCGGTCCGTGGTGCTGTCGGTGGCGACCGCCATGTTCGTGGCCGAGCTGGGCGACAAGACCATGCTGGCCACCGCCACGCTGGCCGCCCAGGGCAACCCCGTCCTGGTGTGGATCGGCGCCACCATCGGGATCATCCTGGCCGGGGCCCTGGGGGTGCTGCTGGGGCGCTGGTTCGGGGCCCGGCTGCCCGAGCGGGTCACCCGCATCGGCTCGGCGGTCCTGTTCGCGGTGTTCGGGCTGGTGCTGCTGGTCACCAACCTGTAGCCGCCGCTAGTTCTCCAGCGGCTTGACCTCGGCCACCAGCTCGTCCAGCTCGGTCCCCCAGTCGTCCGGCTCGATCAGCGGCACCACCACGAACTTGGACGCCCCCACCGCCACGAAGCGCTCGAGCTGGCGCCGCAGGTTCCCGACGCCGTCGGGCACGACCTCGCGGGGGTCGAGCTCCGGGCGCCGGGACCCCACCACCCGGGCGACGGCGTCGGGCAGGCCGCCGCGGGTGTAGAGCACCAGGGCGCCCAGGTGCTCGTCCTCGATGGCCCGGTCGTGGCGGGCGGCCACCTCGGTGATGGTGGCCCACCCCGCCTCCACCTCCGACGGGACCGTGAACGACGGCAGCCAGCCGTCGCCCAGCCGGCCGGTCCGGCGCAGCTCGGACGGCGAGGTGCCGCCCAGCCACACGTCGATGGGGTCCTGCACCGGGCGGGGTCGCAGCGTCACCCCGTCGAGGTGGAAGTGCTCGCCGTCGTGGTGGACGTCGTCCTCGGTCCACAGCCGCCGCATGAGCCCCACGGCCTCGTCGAACAGCCCGGCCCGCTGGCCCCGCTCGACGCCGAAGGCCCGGTGCTCGGCCGGCACCGGCGCCCCCAGGCCCACTGCGGGCAGCAGCCGGCCGCCGGACAGGCGGTCCAGCGTGGCCAGCTCCTTGGCCAGCACCACGGGGTTGCGGCCGGGCACCACCAGCACGCTGGTGCCGAGCTTCAGCTTGCGGGTGCGGCCCGCCGCCACCGCGAGCGCCACCAGGGGGTCGGGCGCCTCGGTCGTGAGGCGCTCGCTCAGCCACAGGGAGTCGAAGCCCCGGGCCTCCAGGGCGTCGACGAAGCCCGCGAAGCGCTCGGCGTCGCCCGCCAGCGTCTGGGTGCCGAGCCCGAGCCCGATGCGGATCTTCACGGCGGGCCTAGAAGACGATCAGGCGTTCGGTCAGGGCCACGACCTCGTCCATGTCACCGGTCCAGGCGCCGGTGGACAGGTACTTCCAGCCGCCGTCGGCCAGGATCACCACGATGGTGCCCCGCTCGACCTCGGTCGCCACCTTGGCCGCCCCGGCCAGCGCGGCGCCGCCCGAGATGCCGGAGAAGATGCCGACCTCGACCAGCCGGCGGGTCCACTCGATCGACTCGCGGGGCCGCACGATGCGCTTGCGGTCGAGCAGGTCGGGACCGCCCCACTTCTCGTAGACCGGCGGGATGTAGCCCTCGTCCAGGTTGCGCAGCCCCTCGACCCGCTCGCCCAGCGGGGGCTCGATGGCGATGATCTTGACCTCGGGGTTCTGCTCCTTGAGGTAGCGGCCGACGCCCATCAGCGTCCCGGTGGTGCCGAGGCCGGCCACGAAGTGGGTGATCTCCGGGCAGTCCCGCCAGATCTCGGGGCCGGTGCCCTCGTAGTGGGCCCGGGGGTTGGCCTCGTTGGCGTACTGGTAGAGGAACACCCACTCGGGGTGCTCGTCGGCCAGCTTCTGGGCCCGGCGCACCGCCCCGTTGGAGCCCTCGGCCCCGGGGCTGAGGATGATCTCGGCGCCCCACACCTCCAGCGCCTGGCGCCGCTCGATCGACACGTTCTCGGGCATGACGATCTTGATGGGATAGCCCCGGGTGCGGGCGATCAGCGCCAGGGCGATGCCGGTGTTGCCCGAGGACGGCTCGATGATCGTGCGCCCCGGCTCCAAGGTGCCGTCGGCCTCGGCCTCGGCCACCATCATGCGGGCGATGCGGTCCTTGACCGAGCCCGCCGGGTTCTGGCCCTCCAGCTTGGCCAGGATGCGGACATCGGGGTTGGGGCTGAGGGCGCTGACATCGACCATGGGCGTGTTGCCGATGAGGTCGAGCACGGAGGCGTGGACGGTCATGGGGCGTGGTCCTGGGGGTCGACGCTAAATCCGACTGGTCTGGTCGACAATCCTATCCGTCGTCCAGGGAGACCGCCTCCTCGGCGATCCCGCCGTCGACGATGCGGTAGGACCGCAGCACCGCCGCCTCCCGCTTGAGCGACACGATCACGTAGTGCCACGCGGGGTCGGGGGCCTGGGCCACGTCGGTGGGCGACGGGTAGGCCTCGGTGTGGGTGTGGCTGTGCATCACGCCGATGATCTCCAGGCCCCGGTCCTCGGCGTCGCGGTCGGCCCGCAGGTGGTCCCGGGGGTCGACGATGTACACCCGGCTCGACTCGGCGGCGTTGCGGCACGGGTAGAACCGGCGGGCGTGCTCGGCGCCGGGCTCGCCCGCCAGCAGCCCGCACGCCTCGTCGGGCAGGCCGTCGTAGGCGTGGCCCACCATCTGGCGCCACACCTCCTCGGTCATCCGGAGCACGGGCGCCGACACTAGCGGCGCGGCGCTAGCCTGCTCATTCCCCCCTATGGCCCGCTCCGACCCCCGCTCCGGCCCCGGCCGCAAGCTGATCGCCGCCAACCGCAAGGCGCGGCGCAACTACGAGGTGCTGGAGACGGTGGAGGCCGGGCTGGTGCTGCGGGGCAGCGAGGTGAAGTCGCTGCGGTCCGCCCACGTGCAGCTGGGCGACGCCTACGCCGCGCATCGACGACGGCGAGGCGTGGCTGGTGTCCATGCACGTGGCGCCCTACGACCACGCCCAGATGCACAGCGGGCACGAGCCGGACCGCCGGCGCAAGCTCCTGCTGCACCGCTCCGAGCTGGACCGCCTGCGCGCCATCGTCGACGAGCAGCACCTCTCGCTCATCCCCCTGGCGCTGTACTTCAAGGACGGGCGGGCCAAGGTCGAGCTGGCGCTGGCCCGGGGCCGCAAGACCTACGACAAGCGCCAGGCGCTGGCCAAGCGGGACGCCGAGCGGGAGGCGGCCCGGGCGGTCTCCCGGGGGGACGCGGCGAGTAGATCCGGTAGACAGGTCGCCATGGCAGGCGACAACACGGCGATGGCGGAGCTGTGGAACGGGCTGTCGGGCGAGAACTGGATCCGCTTCGACGAGCACCACGACCGGGGCCTGCGGCGCTGGGGCGAGGCGGTGCTGGCCGCGGCCGCCCCGGCCGCGGGCGAGCGGGTGCTCGACGTCGGGTGCGGCACCGGCTGGATGACCCGCGCCGCGGCCCGCGCCGTGGGCGACGGCCACGCCCTGGGCGTGGACATCAGCGAGCTGCTGGTGGCCCGCGCCACCGCCAAGGCCGAGGACGAGGGCGTCGCCAACGTGGCGTTCACCGTGGCCGACGCCCAGGACCACCCGTTCGAGCCGGAGAGCGTCGACCTCGCCATCAGCCGCTTCGGGGTCATGTTCTTCGCCGACGCCGTGGCCGCGTTCGCCAACGTGTCCCGGGCGCTGGCCCCCGGCGGGCGGCTGGCCTTCGCCTGCTGGCAGGAGCTGCGCCACAACCACTGGATCCTCGTCCCTTCGGGGCCATGGCCGCCGAGGTGGGCCCGCCCGAGCCGCCCGCCCCGGACGCCCCGGGACCGTGGTCCCTGGCCGACCCCGACCGCGTGCGCTCGGTGCTCGGCGCCGCCGGCTTCGTCGACGTGGCGCTGGAGACCATGGAGGAGCCGATGTGGCTCGGCGACACGGTCGACGAGGCCTACGAGTTCGTCCGCAACAGCAACAACGCCCGCCTGCTGCTGGAGGGCAAGGACCCCGCGGCGGCGGCGCGGGCGCTCGCCGCCCTGAGGACCGCCTTGGAGGGCGTGGAGGTGGGCGCCGAGGGCCTGGCCCTCCCGGGCAGGGCCTGGCTGGTGACCGCCACCAGGGCGTGATCGGGCACCGCCTCGTCAGCGGTGCTCCAGGCTGTCGATGACCTCGTCCGCCCGCTAGTAGTCCGAGGGCCATCCCACGATGGGCCCGACCAGGGCGGCGGGGTCGGTGGCGACGTCGAAGCCGTCCCGGGTGGCGAGCCACTCGTGGTTGCGGACGTGGAGGTCGTCGTCCGGGTCGTAGCGGTTGAGCAGGACGGTCACCGACCAGCGGGCCAGCGCCTCCGCGGCCAGGCGCACGCTGTTGATCGTGCCCAGGCCCGCGTCGGCCACCAGCAGCACCCGCTCGGGGCGCAGCGCCTCGGCCAGGGTGACCGAGTCGCCGTCGGCGGCCAGCGGGGAGCGCACGCCTCCGGCCGACTCCACCAGCCCGACGCCCACGCCCGGCGCCCACGCCAGCTCGGCGGCCAGCTCCGCGATGGTGAACGGCGGGCGTCCCAGCGCCTCGGCCGCCATGGGCGGGGCCATGGGCACCGGGTACCAGCGGTGGCGGGGGCACACGATGGCCGGGTGGTCACCCGTGGCGTGCGCCAGCAGGCCGGCGTCGGTGTCGGCCGGGTCGTCCGTGCGCGCGTAGGACTGCGCCGGCTTGCGGGCGGCCACGATCAGGCCCCGGGCCCGCAGCGCCCGCGCCAGCCGGCACGCCACCCAGGTCTTGCCGACCTCGGTGCCCGTGCCCGTGACCAGGACCAGGCGCTCAGGGCGTGGGTCCACCGGATCCGGCGGGGAGGGCGGCCACCAGGCGGGCGACCTGGTCGTCGGTGTGGGCGGCCGACAGCGTGACCCGCAGCCGGGACGTCCCCGGGGCCACGGTGGGCGGGCGGATGGCCGGGACGAGCAGGCCGGCCGCCAGCAGCCGGGCCGCCGCGGCCAGGGCGGCGGCCTCCTCGCCCAGGACGATCGGCACGATGGGGGTGGGGTGGCCGGGCCGCAGCCGGTCCACGTGGCGCCGCAGCCGCCCCCGCAGGGCGTCGCCCTCCGGGGAGCGGACGACGCGCAGCGCGGCCAGCCCCGCGGCGGTGTCGGCCGGGGTGGGCGCGGTGGTGAAGATGAACGGCCGGGCCCGGTTGCAGAGCAGGTCGACGTAGGCCCGGGGCCCGGCCACGAACCCGCCGAGCGATCCCAGCGCCTTGGACAGGGTGCCCATGCGCAGCAGGGGCACGTCCCGGGCGATGTCCTCGTCCACCGCGGGGCCGAGCACCGCGTGGGCCTCGTCCAGCACCAGCAGCGCGCCGTGGCCGGCGCACAGCTCGGCCAGGCCGGCGACGTCGGCCACGTCGCCGTCCATGGAGAAGGCGCTGTCGCTCACCACCAGCGCCGGGCCGTCCGCCTCGACCAGCAGCTTGGCCAGGTGGTCGAGGTCGCCGTGGGCGTAGACCTGCGACGGAGGCGCGGGCCAGGCGGGCGCCGTCCACGATCGAGGCGTGGTTGAGCTCGTCGGACAGGATGGTGACGCCGCGGCCGCCCAGGCTGGCCAGCAGGCCCAGGTTGGCGGCGAAGCCCGTGGGGAACAGGAGGGCGGCCTCGGTCCCCTTCCAGGCCGCCAGCTCGGCCTCCAGCTCGCCGTGCAGGGGGCGGGACCCGACCACCAGCCGGGACGCGCCGGTGCCGGTCCCCCACCGGTCGAGGGCGGCATGGGCCGCGGCCACGACCGCGGGGTGGTGCGTCAGGCCCAGGTAGTCGTTGGAGGCGAAGGTGACCACCGGCCGGCCGTCGACGGTGCCCGGTCACCGCCCCGGTGGGCGCCACGTCCCGGGGCGAGCGCCAGCGACCGGCGGCGCGCACCGCGTCCAGCTCGGCACCCACGCGCTCGTCCCAGGTGGCGCTCATGCGCACACCTCGGCGATGGCCGCGGCGAGCGTGTCCACGATGCGCTCGATCTCGGCGTCGCCCACCGTCAGGTGCGGCATCAGCACCACCACGTCGCCCAGCGGCCGGAGCAGGACCCCGCGGCGCACCGCGGCCGCGCACACCCGCCGGCCCCAGCGCAGGCCCTCCGCCGGGGGCGCCAGCTCGATCCCGCCCATGAGCCCGCACAGGCGCACGTCCGCCACCGCGGGCAGCGGGGCCAGCCGCTCGGTGGCCAGGCGCCGCAGGGTGGCGGCGCGGGCGGCCACGTTGGCGAGGACGTCGCGCTCGTCCAGCAGCCGCAGGTGGCGCAGGGCCACCGCCGCGGCCAGGGCGTTCCCGCTGTAGGAGTGCCCGTGGTAGAAGGTCCGCTCCGACAGGTCGGGCCCCAGGAACGCCTCGTAAACCCGCTGGCTGGCCACGGTGGCCGACAGGGGCAGGTAGCCGCCGGTGAGGCCCTTGCCCAGGGCGAGCAGGTCGGGGCGCAGGCCGCAGCGCTCGCCGGCGAACAGCGTGCCGGTCCGGCCGAAGCCGGTGGCCACCTCGTCGCACACCAGCAGCACGTCGTGGCGGCGGCAGGCCTCGACCAGCGGCCCGTAGCCGCCGGGGTCGGCGATCAGCATGCCGGCCGCCCCCTGCACCAGCGGCTCGACCACCACCGCGGCCAGGCGGTCTCCGTGGGCGTCGACCAGCTCGGCCGCCGCGTCGAGCGCCCGGGGGTCGTCGTAGCCGGGCGCCCGCAGGACGCCGAAGCGCAGCGGGTCGAACAGGTCGGTGCCGAAGCCGCCCGCACCGAGCGAGAGCGAGCCGACCGTGTCCCCGTGGTAGGCGTGGCCCAGCGCCAGGTAGCCGGTGCGGCCCTCGACGCCCTGGTTGGCCCAGAACTGGAAGGCGATCTTGAGCGCCTGCTCGACCGCCGCGGCGCCGTCCGAGGCGAACAGGAAGTGGGGCCGGTCGACGGGCACCACGGCGGCGAGGGCCTCGGCCAGCTCGATCACGGTCCGGTTGCCGTTGCCGAGCAGGGTCGAGTGCGCCACCTTGGCGACCTGGTCGCGCAGGGCCTCGTCCAGCTCGGGCACCCGATGCCCCAGCGTGGTGACCCACAGCGAGGAGATGGCGTCGAGGTAACGCCGGCCCTCCACGTCGATCAGCTCGTGGCCCTCGCCGGACTCGACGATGATGGGCTCGTTGTCGAGATAGCACGCCATCTGCGTGAACCCGTGCCACACCACGGCGGCGTCGCGCTCACCCCAGGACCGGGCGTCGACCATGGGCACGCAGCGTGCCAGCGGCGGCGGGTGCGGGGCGAATCGTGGCGGCCGGTAGACTCGGGGGGCTGCTTGACAAGGGGCTGATCGGTTTCGACGTCGAGACCGGAAGTCGAATCGTGCGACCGGAGTTGCTCAGACTCCTTAATCGGGGCACAAACACAACTGCCGATACGCAGTTCGCTGTCGCCGCCTGATCTAAGGCGGTAGGAGAGCACCAGCGACCCGTGAGGGCACGCGGGGCCTGATCACCGCAGCCCGGCAACAGAAGCGGTGATTGACGGCGGGAAAGACCGCTGACGGCGAGAAAGACCGCTGACCTCAGGGAAAGACCTGGCGGCGGCCTCCCCGCGAGGCCCACCGACCCGGAGGTGCGGCAGCCGCAGAGCCGTAGATCTCGGGAATGGTCGTAGCGCGGTCGGCAACCGCTTGGCGGACGGGGGTTCGATTCCCCCCAGCTCCACCAACGAACAACCTGCTCAGACGGGGCGTCCCGCCGATCCGTGCGACCGGTGTGCAACACACCGCTACCGGTTCGGAGTTCGCCCTGTCGCTCGCGCCCAGGCCTCGACATCGGAGCGGCGCCAGAGCACGCACCGCCCGGCACCCTTCTCGATCACGGGCGCCGGGGAAGTCCGCGTAGCGGCCTCTGTAGGTGTTGACAGCGCGGTGGCTCGCCAGCCCGAGCGCGCCACGGCCACCAGCGCCGGGGCCACCAGCGACGAGGTGATCGTGTCGATCGGCGACGCCGACCATCGCGTCACCTTCGCCGACACTCCCAACGTGCTGCGCCGGCTGTTCGGGTCGGCCCGAAGGGTCCACGGGCGAGTGAGGGGGCACCTGGCGAGACGCTGGTTCGACTGACGGCAGATGGGTAGTCGAAGGACTGGGCAGAAAGGGTCCTTCTGCCCCAAAGTGAGCGGCCCCTGGCTTCGGCTGGGGGTCGCTGCACGTAGGACATCGGTCGGGCCATACGGGTGATCTCGTCGACGAACTCGAGGATCGTGGCCCACTCGCGCCGCCACCGCGGGTGGCGAGCCGCCACGGCGTGCAGGAAGTGGCCAACGGTCGGCGGCCCCACCCAGCAATCCGCCGACAAGGACCTATGGCGGCGGCGGTTGGGTGGTGGGTGGCTGCGTGGTCGGGGGTTCGGTGGTCGGGGGTTCGGTGGTCGGGGGTTCGGTGGTCGGGGGTTCGGTGGTGGGTGGCTCCGTGGTCGGGGGTTCGGTGGTGGGTGGCTCCGTAGTCGGGGTTCGGTCGTGGGTGGCTGCGTGGTCGGGGGTTCGGTCGTGGGTGGCTCGGTGGTGGACGGATGGGTGGTGCCAGTCGTTCCGGTCCCCATGATGCCGCTCTCGTTCAGCGCCGAGATCGTCCGCCCGGCTCCGGCGGCGGCCCGCATCATCGACCCAGAGACCGGCGAGGAGGTCGTGATCCCGCTGCCGCGTGGCACCACAGTGATCGACGGCGAGGTGGTCCCCGACGAGAACACCGGAACGACCGGTCCGGGGGGTACCGCGAAGTACCGCTCCGCCTCGCTGGCCGAGGTCTGATCGACATCCGATGCCGTCCGTTGGCTCCGCAGCGCCGTCGGCTCGGAGGTGTTGCTGCCGTCGCCGCCCACCCACGCCAAGCCAACCGCAAGCACGAGCGCGCAAGTGATGAGCTTGCCCGCCTTTGCCAGATCCCGTCGACCCTCTGACCCGCCTCTACCCTGTTCCACCGGCTCATCATGCTCCCAGCGGCCGCGCTGGTCTATGGGAAGCGGGCCGGATCGCCGGCCGCCGGTTCCGGCTGACCCCCCCAAGCGGGCGCGCCGCCCCTCGGCCGCCGGGTCGGGGGGCGGTGCCGCGTCCGCAATCCATCCGTGGGTGATGGTGGCACCGAACGAGGTCTGGCGGCAGACCGCCGCCCAAGAAGGGAGCTATGACAATGACACGAGCCCGTCTGCTCTGGGCCGCCCTGGCCGCCGCCACGACCACCGCCACCCTGGTCGCCGCACCCACCGTCGCGACCATCGCCGGCATCACCTTCAACGTCATCGACTGAGTACCACCAGCCGCCCCCAGGCCGGCCACCGGGCACTCGGTCCCGGAGCGTCGACGCAAGCTCCGTCAGGGCGACGTGCTCACGATGGAGCAGGCGACCGGCTGGCTGCCAGCAACCGCGACCCGTACAGCCCGCGGTGTGGCTCATGGTGCTCATGGGGCTGCGCCCTGCCGAGTTGTGTGGGCTCCGAGTCCGGTTGGTCGATTTCGTGCGGAGCACCGTGCACGTGGCCGAGACGCTGAATGCCGTGCACAGCTTCCCGAGGCATGATTACGGACTGGAGGTCGGCCCTCCGAAGACCGATGCGGGCGACCACGTGCTCCCGATCCCCGGGTGACTCCGCGACGACTCGACCGCGATGCTCGCTGCTCGCACGGACGTGCCCACTGACCCCAGCGAGTACCTGTTCCTTGCCATCAAGGGGTCAGGGCCGATCCGGGTCGCTGACCTACGTCGCTGGGTCATCCGGCCCGCCCTCGAGGCAGCGGGTCTGCCGGCGAGCCTGCGCACGTACGACCTGCGTCACTCGCACGCCAGCCTGCTGATCGACCTTGGCGCCAATCCGCTCGAGGTCGCCACCGGATGGGGCACACCGATCCGGCGGTCTGAGGCCGTGCAACGCCTGTGCAACGGCACGCAACGGAACACGGGCATGAACGGGTCCAGCGCGGTCAAACACGGTCAAGGGCTGGGTGCGGGTCTGACCTGGGGTTGAGCCTGTCACCGGCGTTCTTCACGAGGCCGGCGACGGGGGTTCGATTCCCCCAGCTCCACTTTTCTCCCGCTCCAGCTAGGCGGGCGGCTCCTGCGTGGCCGGGAGGCCGTCGACGTAGGTCACCGTGTTGGTGCGGACCGCCGGCGTGCGCGGCCCTCGGATGATCACCCCGGTGAGGTTGAGCGGGTCGCAGGCGTTGACCGTGACCCGCTCGCCGTTGCGGGGCGCCTTGCCGCGCCGCGCTGAGCCCGTCCATGGCCGCGGGTAGGGCGTACTGCTCGCCGCTGAACCCGGCGACGAACCGGCCGCCCCGCACCAGGCCCCGGTCCTCGAAGCGGCGCAAGGCCCACTGGAGGTCGCGCCACGGCACCGCCAGGCCCTCGTGCACCGCCAGGTCGCGGAACACCACGCCCCAGCGGGCCAGCAGCTGGTCCGCCAGCACCTCGGCCAGGCCCTCGCGGTCCTCTACCGCCTCGGCCCGCCCTACCAGCGACCAGCGCCCCGCGGCGGTGGTGGGGCGGCCGGCACCGCGGCGCCTCCGGGTGAGCGAACGGGTGGCGGCGGTCGGCCGCCGCGGCCCCTCGACCAGGGACCGGATGGCGGCGAAGCCGTCGGCCGTGAGCAGGCCGCGGGCCACGCCGTCCCACAGCGCCTGCTCCAGGTCGGTGGCCAGCCGGCCGGTGTCGGCCATGAGCTCGGGCAGGAAGCGGGCGCCCTTGGCCGCCAGCGCCTCCACCACCTCGGCGGTGGCGCCCACCTCGGGCACGTCCGGCTCGCCGGCCATGCGCGCGGCCTGGAGCAGCCAGGGCAGGTCGGCCCGGAACGCCAGCGTCACCGGCGTCGCCTTGGACGGGTTGGCCTTGCGGTCGCCGTTGGGCTGGGCGGGCGAGAGGCGCAGCCAGGTGACCTCGCCGTCGTGGCACAGCCGGTCGAGCTGGCCCGGGCGGTAGTCGGCCACCCGGCGGGCCAGCACCTCGGGCTCCCAGGCGGCCACCGCGGCCTCGAAGCCCTGGAGCTGCTCGACCACGCTGCGCACCCCGTGGTGGCCCCGGACCTGGGTGCCGGGCGCCACGTGCTGCCAGCGCAGCAGGAAGCGCATGAAGTCGGGGGCCGACGCCGGCTCGACGGCCTTGCGCCGCGCCCGCCGTGAGTAGGAGTGCATGCGGGCCAGCAGCCGCCGGGCGCACCATTCGACGTCGTCGCCGGCGAGGTCGGGAGCGGTGAACGAGCCCTGGAGGGCGAAGCCGTCGTTCTCCAGCACCGCCAGGCCCACCGTGACCGACCCGGGCGCCAGCGCCGTCAGCTCGGCCAGCCCCGCCGCGGTGCGCGGACCGGAGATGTCGAGGTGGCCCCGCAGCACCGCGGCCGCCACCCGCTCGCGGGGATGGACGTCGTCGGGCGCGCCGTGCACCAGCACGGCGGCCTGCTCGTGCGCCTCGGTGGTCCACCACAGCTCGCCCCGCTCGCCCGGGTGCGAGCGCACCCGGCCGCGGGCGACCAGCGCCTCGAACTGCTCCCGCCACTCCGGCCGGGCCGGGGTCACCACCAGCGTGCCGAGCAGGTCGTGGAGCTCGTCCGGGCTGCGGGGCCCGGGGGCCACCTCGTCGACCACCCGGGCGATCGCCTCGGGGTCGAGGCGGCCGATGGTGCCCAGGTCGACCGGCAGGCCGCGGCGCAGGGGCACGGCACGGGTGCGCCGGTCGATCGCCTCGGCGTCGTCGAGGAAGGCGTAGGGCTTGGCCGTGAGGATCTCGTGGCTGAAGGCCGACGCCTCGGTCGTGTCCCGGAAGTGGACCCGCACCCGCCCGGTCTCGAAGCCGTCGAGCAGCTCGGTGAGGCCGTCGATGTCGAGGCCCTCGGTGAGCGTGTCGTGCACGGTCTGGCGCACCAGCGGGTGGTCGGGGATCTGGATGGGGCCGGTGATGTTCTCCTGGCAGGCCGCGGCGTCGGGGAACAGCGCCGCCATGAGGTCGTCGGACTCCATGCGCTGGATGGGCGGCGGGTTGCGGCGGCCGCCCTTCCAGCGCAGCACGACCAGGGCCCGGTTGAGGTTCCAGCGCCAGCGGCTCTGGAACATCGGCGCATCGAGGATGGCCTGGGTGAGCACCTGGCGCACGGTGCGGGTGGTGAGGAAGCGGGGCACGTCGGCCAGCGGGAAGCTGTGGTGGGGCCCCAGCGAGAGGACCACGGCGTCGTCGTTGGCCGCGGCCTGCAGCTCGAAGTTGAACGAGGTGCAGAAGCGCTTGCGCAGCGCCAGGCCCAGCGCCCGGTTGACCCGCCCGCCGTAGGGCGAGTGGACCACCAGGTGCATGCCCTCGGCATCGTCGAAGAAGCGCTCGAACACCAGGTCGTCGTGGGTGGGCACCACGCCCAGCACGGCCCGGCCCGCGGCCACGTAGTCCACGATCTGGGACACCGCCGCATCCTCCAGCGGGGCCTCGGCCCGGAGCCAGGCCCGGGCCGCCTCGGGGTCGCCCGCGGCCAGCAGCGTGTCGAGCGTGCCCCGCAGGTGCGACACCGCCCGGGACAGCTCGGCGGTGCGGGCCGGCGCCTCGCCCCGCCAGAACGGGATGGTGGGGGCCTTGCCCGCGGCGTCGACCACCCGCACCACGCCCCCGGCCACCTGGCGGATCTGCCAGGCGTGGGTGCCCAGCAGGAAGATGTCGCCCGCCATCGACTCGACCGCCCAGTCCTCGTTGACCGAGCCCAGGAACAGCTCCTCCGGCTCCAGCACCACCCGGAAGTCGCCGATCTCGGGGATGGCGCCGCCAGAGGTGGCCGCGGACAGGCGGGCCCCGGGCCGGGCCCGGACCTCGCCGTTCACCCCGTCGAGGTGCAGGTAGGCGGCCCGGCGGCCCCGGCCGGTGGCGATGCCGTGGCTGACCATGGCCACGACCTCGTCGAAGGTCTCGCGGCTGAGGTCGCGGTAGGGATGGGCCCGGCGCACCAGGGCGTAGAGGTCGTCGAGCCGCCAGCCGTCCTCGGCGGGGACGGCGGCGACCTCGGCCACGATCTGCTGGGCCAGGATGTCGAGCGGTCCGTCGGGGGGCCTGAGGGCGTCGAGGTCGCCCCGGCCCACCGCCGCCAGCAGGGCGGCCGACTCGACCAGCTCGTCGCGGGTGAGCGGGAACAGGCGGCCCCGGGGCACCCCGTGGCGGGAGTGGTTGGCCCGACCGACCCGCTGGAGGAAGGTGGCGATGCTGCGGGGCGAGCCCACCTGGCACACCAGCTCGACGGGCCCGATGTCGATGCCCAGCTCCAGCGAGGCCGTGGCCACCAGCGCCCGCAGCTCGCCCGCCCGCAGGCGGGACTCGACCCGCTGGCGCCGGTCCTTGGACAGGGAGCCGTGGTGGGCGGACACCACGTCGTCGCCCAGGCGCTCGCCCAGCTGGTGGGCCAGGCGCTCGGCCAGGCTGCGGGTGTTGACGAACACCAGGGTGGTGTGGTGCTCGGCCACCAGGGCGGCGATGCGGTCGAGCACGTCGCCCATCTGCTCGGCCGACGCGATCGCCTCCAGCTCGCCCTGGGGCAGCTCCAGGGCCAGGTCGAGGCGGCGGCGGTGCCCGGTGTCGACGATGGCGCAGGGCCCGGGCGCCCCGGCCCCGCACAGCAGGTCGGCCACCAGCTCCACGGGCCGCTGGGTGGCGGAGAGGCCGATGCGCTGGGGCCGCTGCCCGGCGGCGTGCTCCAGCCGCTCCAGCGTGAGGGTGAGGTGGGAGCCCCGCTTGTCGCGGGCCATGGCGTGGATCTCGTCGACGATGACGGTCTCGACCGTGCCGAGCATGGCCCGGCTGCGGGCCGCGTTGACCAGCAGGTAGAGCGACTCGGGCGTGGTGACCACGAAGTTCGGCGGCCGCCGCACCATCGTGGCCCGCTCGCCCGCGGTGGTGTCGCCGGTGCGCACGCCCACCCGCAGGTCGGGCGAGGAGCAGCCCAGCTCGGCCGCCACCTCGGCGATCTCCCGCAGGGGGCGCTCCAGGTTCTCGGCGATGTCGACGGCCAGCGCCTTGAGCGGCGACACGTAGGCCACCTGGGCCCGGCCCGCCACGTCCACCCCCCGGGCGTGGGCCCGGTACAGCCGGTCGATCCCCACCAGGAACCCGGCCAGCGTCTTGCCGGAGCCGGTGGGCGCGGCGATCAGCGTGTCGTGCCCGGCGGCGATCCGTTGCCAGCCCTCGTGCTGGGCGGGCGTGGGCCCGTCCGGGAACCGCCGGCGCGAACCAGGCGGCCACCGCCGGGTGGAACCCGTCCGCGGGCACGGTCGGGCCCTCCGGCTCGACCGGGAACAGCGACAGGGTCTCGACGGTGCGGGGCAGGGTGGTGGCCATGAGCTTTCGCCCGAGCGTAACCACCGGGTGTGACACCTTCGGCCCCGGCTCCCGGGGTCAGGCGGGGTCGGCCAGCGGGCGGCCGGCGAGGCGGCCCTCGACGATGGCCAGGAACCTGGGGCATCGCCCGGGTGGCCCGCGGGGCAGGCCAGGGCGTGGACCAGCGCCTCGCGGGCGATCGGCGGCGTCGCGGACCAGGCGGTCGAGCTCGTCGAGCTTGGCCCGGACCAGGTCGTCCCAGCCGGGCTCCGGTGGGGCCGTCCGCCGACCAGGCGGGTGATCTCGGCCAGGGTGAACCCGAGGTCCCGGAGCAGGAGCACGACCCCGACCTGTTGCACCGCGCCGTCGTCGTAGCGGCGCTGGCCGCCGGACCGGGCGGCGGGGCGCACCAGGCCCAGCTCGTCGTAGTAGCGCAGGGCGGTCGTGGCCACCCCGGTGCGCTCGGCCAGATCCCCGATGGTCAGCACTTGACTTCGAGCGTACTGGAAGTTGTTCGCTCGACCCATGAGCATCACAACGCAGATCACAACGCAGATGGTCAGTCAGTTCGGCGAGCCCCGAGGGGCCGCCGGGCACCTCGTGGGTTGGATCATGGGGCACCGCCGCTCCAACGTGGAGCGCAGCCGCTGGGCCGTGGGCCTGCTCGGCCTGGGGCCGGGCGACCGGCTGCTGGAGGTCGGTTGCGGTCCGGGCGTGGCCATCGCCGCCGCGGTCGGGCGGGACGCCCACGTGGTGGGGGTCGACCGCTCCGCCGTCGTGATCGGCCAGGCCCGCCACCGCAATCGGCGGGCCGTCCGCCACGGGCAGGTCGAGCTGCACGTGGCCCCGGTGGAGCAGCTACCGGACCTGGGCGCCCCCTTCGACGCCGCCCTGGCGGTCAACACGGTGGGCTTCTGGTCCGACCCGGTCACCCGCCTGGCGGCCATCGGCGACCGGCTGCGGCCGGGCGGGATCATCGCGGTCGTGTCCCAGCCCCGGTCCCCGGGCGCCACCGCCGAGGACACCCGCGCCCACGGCGACCACTTCGTCGACCTGCTGGGCCAGGCCGGCTACCAGGACATGCGCAGCGAGACCCTGGGCCTGGACCCGCCCGCGGTGTGCGTGCTGGGCCGGCGGCCTCACGCCTGAGCACGGCAGGGCGTTGTATGGGCATGACGACGGTGACCGAACTGGACTGGCCGGCGGCGCTCGTCGGCGCGCTGGACTGCGCGGGGTACGCGGTCCTGCCCCCGCTGCTCGACGCCGCGGACTGCCGGGCCCTGGCCGACCTGTACGACCGCGAGGAGCTGTTCCGCTCGACGGTCGACATGGCCCGCCACCGCTACGGGCAGGGCGAGTACCGCTACTTCGCCTACCCGCTCCCCGACCTGGTGGCCGACCTGCGGGCCCGGTTCTGGCCCATGCTGCTGCCGGTGGCCCGGGACTGGGCCGCCCGCCTGGGACGGCCCAGCCCGTGGCCCGACGACCTGGAGGACTGGCTCGCCGCCTGCCACGAGGCGGGCCAGGCCCGCCCCACTCCCCTCCTGCTGCGCTACGGCCCCGGCGACTGGAACGCCCTGCACCGGGACCTGTACGGCGACCTGGTGTTCCCCCTCCAGGTCGTCATCGGCCTCGACGCCCCCGGCCGGGACTACACCGGTGGGGAGTTCCTGCTGGTCGAGCAGCGCCCCCGGGCCCAGTCCCGCGGCTCGGCGGTCACGCTGGACCAGGGCCAGGCCCTGGTGTTCACCACCCGCGACCGCCCGATCCGCTCGGCCCGAGGGTGGTCGGCGGGCCAGATGCGCCACGGCGTGAGCACCGTCCGCAGCGGCCGCCGGCACACCCTCGGCCTGGTGTTCCACGACGCCGCGTAGGCGTCAGGGGGCGTCCCCGCCGTCGAGGTCGTCGTCGTCCTCGGCTGCGAGGCCGCCGACGCGGGCCAGGGCTTCGGCCAGGCCGGCGGCGCGGGCCACCACGGCGGCGATGGCCATGTCGGCGCCGGCGCCGGGGAGCGGGGGCTCGCCGAGCGAGCGGACCAGCGCGGTGGGGTCGCCGGCGGGGACGATGGGGGCGGGCTCGGGCAGGGGCGGGACCGGGCGCCACAGGTCGATGGGCTTGGCGGGCTTGCCCTTGCGGCCCGACCGGCGCCGGCGGGACGACTGGCCGTTCTGGCCCTGGCCGCCGCCGCCACCGCCGCCCTTGTTCTGGCGGGGTGGGTTCACGTGTCCCCCTCGGTGAGCAGGGCATCGGGCCGCATGCCGAGGGCGATGCGCAGCTGGTCGGCGTCGAGGTCGGCCAGCGAGCTGGACTTGGGCAGCACCAGGTCGGCGATGTGGCGCTTGCCCGCCACCACCTCCTCGACCCGCTCGTCGACCGTGCCCGGGCACACCAGGCGGTGGGACACGACGGTGCGGGTCTGGCCGATGCGCCAGGCGCGGTCCCGGGCCTGGTCCTCGACGGCGGGGTTCCACCAGCGGTCGTAGAGCACGACGTGGCTGGCGGCCGTCAGGTTCAGGCCGATGCCGCCGGCCTTGAGCGAGAGCACGAGCGCCCCCGCGCCCTCGCCGTTCTGGAACTCGCTGATGAGCTGGTCGCGAGCGCCTCGGGCCAGACCGCCGTGGTAGCAGGAGATGGGCACGCCGGTCACCTCGGTGAGGTGGTCGGCCAGCTTCTTGCCCCACTCGGCGAAGTGGGTGAAGACCAGGATGCGCTCGCCCGCCTCGAACACGGCCTCGACGATCTCCTCCAGCCGGGTGAGCTTGCCCGAGCGCCCGGCCAGCGGCTTGCCGTCGTCCTGGTAGGCGGACGGGTGGTTGCAGATCTGCTTGAGGGCGGTGATGGCCGCCAGCACCGCGCCCTGCTTGGGGGCCGTGCCCTGCTCGGCCGCGTCCGTGGTCGACGCCAGCAGCCGGTCGATCACCGCCTGGTAGAGGCCGATCTGCTCGGCGCTCATGGAGCAGTGGTCGAGCTCGTCGATGCGGTCGGGCAGCTCGGCCGCCACCACCGGCTCGGTCTTGGTGCGGCGGAACACGAGGATGCCGTTGAGGGTCGACAGCGCCGCCTCGGGCTGGCCGGAGAGCTGGGCCACGAACTGGGGCCGGGCGCCCACCAGGCCGGGGTTGACGAAGTCGAGCACCGCCCACAGGTCGCCGAGGCCGTTCTCGATGGGGGTGCCGGTGAGCGCCAGGCGGGCGCCGGCGGGGATGCGCCGCAGCTGCTGGGCGGTCTCGCTGGCGGGGTTCTTGATGGACTGGGCCTCGTCCACCACCACCCGGGCCCAGTCGTAGTCCGAGATGGCCTCGATGTCGCGCACCGCGGTGCCGTAGGTGGTGATGACGATGTCGGCGCCCGTCGCCTCGGCCGCCAGGTCGTCGGCCGACGCCCGGGTGGCGCCGTGGTGGACCACCACCGACAGGCCCGGGGTGAAGCGCGCCGCCTCGGCCGCCCAGTTGCCCACCACCGCGGGCGGGGCGATGACGAGGGTGGGGCCGCTGCCGGTGGTGCGGCCGATGTGGGCCAGCACGGTCGGCGTCTTGCCCAGGCCCATGTCCAGGGCCAGGATGCCGCCCAGGCCGGCGGCGTCGAGGAACCCCAGCCAGCCCAGCGCCTCGGCCTGGTAGGCCCGCAGCTGGCCGGAGAAGCCGTCGGGGCTGGTGACCGGCTCGGTGGGGACGTCGCGGGCCGCGTGCAGCAGGTCGCTGGCCCAGCCGGCGCCGTCGACCACCAGGCCGCCGGCCAGCGGCGCGCCCTCCAGGCCGACCGCGTAGCGCAGCACCTCGGCCCCGGAGAGCTGGGTGGTGGCCGCCCGTTCGGCCAGCGCCGCGGCCGCCTCCTTGAGGTCGGCCCGGTCGAGCTCGACCCACCGGCCCCGGGACTTGACCAGGGGCCGCGCTTCCGCCGCCAGGCGTGCCACCTCGGCCGCGGTCAGCTCGACGTCGTCGAACACGGCCGACCAGCGCACGTTGGAGAGCTGGCGGGCGCCGACCATGGTGTCGCCCGCGGGCTCGGTGAACAGCCGCAGAGCGGGCGACGGCCGGCGCCGGGACAGGGCGGGGACCCGCACGTCGAAGCCCGCGGCCTCCAGGGTGGAGCCGGTGACCGTCATCAGCTCCCAGGCCTCGTCCTGGTCGAGGTAGACCTGGCCCCGGCGCTGGCCACCCGGCCGCAGCAGGACGGGCAGGATGCGCTCCAGGCGGGCGAGGTCGTCGGCCAGGGGCCTGGTGCCGTGGCGGTCGGTGAGGGCCAGCTCGACGGGCAGGAGACCGCCCTCGGCCCCGGGGCCGAGCACGGACAGGAACCAGGCGTTGCCCTTGTCGGGCGGGTCGAGCTGCACGATCAGCCGGGCGCGCCCGGCGGCGGTGACGGGCCGCGCCCAGCGGTCCATGCGCTTGGCGATCTCGGCCCCGGCGGCCACCGGGGCGGGGAAGGTCGAGCCGTCGAGGCGGGTGACGACCGCCTCGGCCGCCGCGCTCACGGTGCGGACCACCGGCGGAGGGGCCGGCATCTCCAACCGGCCGGCGGCGTCGGTGGCGATGGCGTTGACCACCGCGCCGAGCACGTCGAGCGTGACGGCCCGGGGGTCGCCCCCGCCCAGCACCCGCACGGGGCCGGGCATGGCGCCGGCCAGCTCCTCGATCTCGGCCTGGTCGATGTCGGCCGGGGCCCAGCGGACGTTGACGTCGGCCACCCGGCCGTCCTGGCGGCGGTTGTTGCGCACGCTGGGGACCAGCGCACCCCGGGCCACCAGGCGCACCGCGGCGACGGCCACCCGGCCCAGCCAGGTCACGCTCGACCCCACGCCGTCGCCGCCCAGGCCGCCGCCCACGGCCACCAGCCAGCCCAGGGAGTCGGCCACGGGGATGGACAGGGCCGCGGCGCGGTCGCCGGTGGGCAGCGTGACGCCCCGGTGCTGCTCCCAGCCGACCGCGGGGCCGCCGATGGACTCGAGCCGGTCGGACAGCTCGTCGTGGCCCGCGGGCGGGGCGTCCGGCCCGCCGGCCCACACCACCACCTCGCCGCCCGACCACGAGGCCTGGAGGCGCACCTCGCCGATGGGGTCGGGGGCGACCAGCACCGCGGAGGCGGGGTCTTCGCTGGTGGTCAGGCGGTCGTAGGCCGCCTCCAGCCGGGCCAGCTCGGCCTCGAGGTCGGCCACGACCTGGGCGCGCTCGGGGCCCTCCATGCGGCGGACGGCCTCGAGGTTGTCCTCGGTGTCGTCGAGCAGGCGCTCCAGCGTGCGCCGCCACCCGGGCGCGTCGGCCTCGAGCAGTGCCAGCTGCTCCTCCGTGGCGATGCCGTCGACCGCCGACCACACGGCGGTCTCCAAGGCTCGGGTGGCCTGATCCATACGCGATCTAGCGCTCCTCGCGCTGCGCATCCGCCCCGACTGTGCGGAAGCTCAAAGTCCGGTCGGTCGGCATCGCCGGAAACGTCGCGGACCCCACTGCCCACCGCTCCCACCGCGGATCCACCGCGGGATGCCGACTACGTCCCACAGGATACGGCGAACCGTCCACCGTCACACCATCACCCCGACCCTGGATCTTCGGTGCCCCCTTGACAAAAAAATTTGTCAGGGCCAATCTGGGAGCGTGATCGACGTCCAGGTGATCGAGGACCCCGGGGCCGCGGCCGTGGCGCTCGACCCCATCCGGTCCCGGTTGCTGGCCGAGCTGGTCGAGCCGTTCTCGGCCGCCACCCTGGCGGCGCGTGTCGGGCTCCCCCGCCAGAAGGTCAACTACCACCTGCGCACTCTGGAGGCGCAGGGCCTGGTCGAGCTGGCCGAGGAGCGCAAGCGGGGCGGGATCACCGAGCGGGTCGCTGCGGGCCACGGCCGCCCACTACGTCGTGTCGCCCGCAGCCCTGGGGGAGACGGCCGTGGACCCTGAGCGCGCCGCCGACCGGTTCTCGGCCGGCTACCTCGTCGCCCTGGCCGGGCGGGTGGTGCAGGAGGTCGGCGGCCTGGCCCGCCGGGCCGACGCCGCCGGCGCCCGGCTCCCCACCCTGGCCATCGACACCGAGATCCGGTTCCGGTCGGCCGAGGACCGGGCCGCCTTCGCCGAGGACCTCACCGCCGCGGTGCTGGACCTCGTCAGCCGCTACCACCACGACGACGGGCGACCCCACCGGCTCGTCGTCGCCGCCCATCCCACCCCGGAGAAGACCCCATGACACCTGCGATGTGCCCGACGTACCCCTCCGCCTCGAGCTGAGATTCGAGCTGCCCGGCTCGCCCGAGCAGGTCTGGGACGCCATCGCCACCGCCGAGGGCATCAGCTCCTGGTTCCTGCGCACCGAGGTGGACGGGCCGCGAGGGCGGCGCCATCGTCACCTACATGGGCGAGGGCGCCTCCTCGCCCGGCGAGGTCACCGGCTGGGACCCGCCCCGGCGCTTCGCCTACTCCGAGCCCGACTGGGCCTCGCTGTCGGGCCACGAGGGCGCCCCGGTCACCCCCATGGTCAGCGAGTTCCTGGTCGAGGCCCAGTCGGGCGGCACCACCGTGGTGCGGGTGGTGACCAGCGCCTTCGGCACCGGCGCCGACTGGGAGCAGGAGTTCTTCGACGGCATGCGCGAGACCTGGGAGCCGTTCTTCAGCCACCTCGAGCTGTACCTCAGCGAGTTCGCGGGCCGCCACGCCGCCTTCCTGGAGGCCGGCAAGGAGCAGGACGCTCCCGCCGACGCCGTGTGGCAGGCCATGACCCGCGAGCTCGGCATCCCCGACCAGGTGGGCAAGCCGGTCGACCTGCGGGGGATGTCCGGGGCCCTCTACCGGCTGCGGGACCGGCACACGCTGGTGCGGGTGACCGACCCCTACCCTGGCTACGCCGCACTGTGGTGCGGGGAGTCGGGTGCGGGGCGCTCGTTCGCCGAGGTCCACGCCTACCTGTTCCACCCGGACGCCGAAAACTATGTCGAGCGGGAGCAGCCCGGCTGGAAGGCTTGGCTCGGCGGGCTCGAGGAGAGCGCATGACACTCGCGATCGAGGCCGAGGGGTTGGTCAAGACCTTCGGTGAGACCCATGCCGTCGACGGCATCGACCTGGCCGTGAAGGTGGGCACCGTCTACGGCGTGCTCGGCCCCAACGGGGCCGGCAAGACCACCACCATCCGCATGCTCGCCACGCTGTTGCAACCCGACGCGGGGTCGGCCCGGGTGCTGGGCCACGACGTCGTGGCCGAGGGCGACACGGTGCGGGGCCTGGTGAGCCTGACCGGCCAGTTCGCGTCGGTGGACGAGGAGCTGACCGGCCGCGAGAACCTGCTGCTGCTGGGCCGTCTGCTGGGCTTCGCCCGCGGCCCGGCGGGCGAGCGGGCAGACGAGCTGCTCGACGCGTTCGGGCTGACCGAGGCGGCCGAACGGCTGGTCAGCACCTACTCGGGCGGCATGCGCCGCCGGCTCGACATCGCGTCGAGCATCGTGGTCACGCCCGACATCCTGTTCCTCGACGAGCCCACCACCGGGCTCGATCCCCGCAGCCGCCTCCAGGTGTGGGAGATCGTGAGGGTGCTGGTGGCCGCGGGCACGACCGTGCTGCTCACCACCCAGTACCTCGACGAGGCGGACCAGCTGGCCGACCGCATCGCCATCATCGACCACGGCCGCATCATCGCCGAGGGCACCTCGGCCGAGCTCAAGGCGTCGGTGGGACCGGGGCGCTGCACGTGCGCCTCCACGATCCCGGCGCCCGGCGCGAGGCCGAGCGGGTGCTGGCCGCCACGCTCGGCGTGCCCGTCGAGCTGGACGCCGACCCGGCGTCACTCACCGCCCGAGGCGCCACGCCGGACCGCATCGCCCTGGGCCTGGCCGAGCTGGTCAACACCGGCATCACCGTGGAGGAGTTCGCCCTCGCCCAGCCCAGCCTGGACGAGGTCTTCCTGTCGCTCACCGGCCACCCGGCCGAAGAGCACGACACCGAGGAGGATGCGGCGTGAGCGAGCTTGTCGAGCGAACCAGAAACACAGTGTGTTCCTCGGCCCCCTGGGCCGAGCGCTCATCGCGCGCAGCCCGAAGGGTGCGCCGATGAGTGCCACCGACGTGAGCACCACCGTCGAGCGGGCGGTCGAGGCCGCCACCCTGCGGGCGGCGCTGTCCACCCGCACCCGGCCGCCGCGCCCGGGCCGGATGTCCGCCTCGCTCACGTTCGCGTGGCGGGCCATGCGCAAGATCCGTCACGTCCCGATGCAGCTGTTCGACGTGACCATGTTCCCCATCATGTTCACGCTGATCTTCACGTTCCTGTTCGGCGGGGCGCTGGCCGGGTCCCCCCGGGACTACCTCCAGTACCTGCTGCCCGGGATCCTGGTCATGACCGTGACGATGATCACGGTGTACACGGGCATGGCGCTCAACACCGACGTCACCAAGGGCGTCTTCGACCGCTTCCGCTCGCTCGCCATCTGGCGGCCGGCGGTGCTGGTGGGGATGATGCTGGCCGACGCCGTCCGCTACACCATGGCGGCGCTGGTGGTCATCCTGCTGGGCGTGGTGCTCGGGTTCCGGCCCGACGGCGGCCCGATGGGCGTGGTGGCCGCGGTGGCGCTGCTGCTGGTGTTCTCGTCGGCCCTGTCCTGGGTGTGGAGCAGCATCGGCCTGCGCATGCAGACCCCCGAGACGGTCATGCAGGTGAGCATGACCGTGCTGTTCCCCCTCACCTTCGCCAGCAACGTGTTCGTCGACCCCGACACGATGCCCGGCTGGCTCCAGGGGTTCGTGAACTTCAACCCCATCACGCAGCTGACCACCGCCTCCCGCGAGCTGATGCACGGCAGCGTGGACAGCCGGGCCATCGGCTGGGTGCTGCTGTGGAGCCTGGGCCTGACCCTGGTCTTCGCCCCCTCACGATGCGCCTCTACCGCGCCGAGCGGTAGCGCACGGCTACGGAGATAGTCAACTTGGTTGACTATCTCCGCACGAGGCGCGAGGGTGCGCGCATGCCCGTCATCCCTGCACCGCCCGAGCACACCCACGACATCGGCACCACCCGCTTCACCTCCCTCGCCACCCCCCGGCTGGGGTCCCGACGAGACCGCCGTGTGGCGGGTCGAGATCGCCCCCGGCACCGAGCCCACGCCCCACTCGCTCACCCGCGAGGAGGTGTTCGTCGTGCTCGACGGCCAGGCGGCTCCGCAGCATCGACGGCGAGCCGGGCGAGGGACGGCCCGGCGACGCCATCGTCGTCCCCCCCGGCGTCCCCTTCGTCCTGGCCAACGGCGGCGACGGGCCGCTGCGGATGCTGTGCTGCATGCCCGTCGGCGGCCAGGCCCGGCTCCCCGACGGGGACCCGTTCACGCCACCATGGGCTGAGTGACACCAGCGCCACTCACGCCGCCCACGCCCCTCGCCCGCCTGTTCGCCATGGCGCTGCGGTCGCTCGTCGACGACCTGCACGTCCAGCTGCGCGAGCGGGGCTGGGGCGACGCGCGCCCGGCCTACGGCTTCGTGCTGCTGGCCGCCCGGGAGGGCTCCACCAGCGTGACCGAGCTGGCCGGGCTGGCGGGGATGACCAAGCAGGCCGCCTCCAAGCTGGTCGACAGCATGGAGGCGGGCGGTTACGTCGCCCGCACCGAGGGTGGTCCCGACCTGCGGCGGCGTCCCATCGTGCTGACCGAGCAGGGGCGCCGCTTCCTCGCCACCGTCGAGGACATCTACCTCCGGCTGGAGGAGGAGTGGTCCGCCACCATCGGGCGCGACCCGCTGGAAGCGTTGCGGGCCGGCCTCACGGAGGTGCTGCTCGACCGCCACGGCGGCCGGCTACCGCCGGTGCGCCCGCCCTGGTAGCGGGGCTCAGCCGCCTCGCAGCTCCCACCGCGTGGGCTCGTCCTCGGTCTCGACGTCGGCGACCACGCCCCGGTGCCGCAGCGCCAGGAGATGGGCCATGGCCTCGCCCACCGCGGCCCGGCGCATCCAGCCGTCGATCTCGTCCCAGGGGCGGGACCACGACATGCGTTCAGCGATGGCCCACGAGGTCTGGTGGCCGTCGGCGATGGCGGCCACCACCTCGCGGAAGCGGGCGGCGTGGTGGCGCCGCAGCTCGTCCACCCGGCGGTGCAGGTCGTCGAAGCGGTGCTCGTGGGCGGGCAGGACCTCGACCGGCTCGTACTCGTCGAGCCGGTCCAGCGCCTCCAGGAAGTCGCCCAGCGGGTTGTCGCCCGCCTGGGGGTGGTACGACACGTTGGGCGTGATGCGGGGCAGCACGTGGTCGCCGGTGAGCAGCAGCTCGTGGCGGGGCTCCCAGAAGCACAGGTGGCCCGGGGTGTGGCCCGGCGTCCAGATGGCCGACAGGTCCCAGCCCGGCACCTCGGGCCGCTCGCCGTCCTCCAGCAGGATGTCGGGCAGCACGGGGTCGACCAGCGGCCGCACCGGCATGGCCACCGCCTGGAGCGTGGCGATCTCGTCCGTCGGCGCCCCCATGCGCCGCAGCATCTGGCCCATGCGCTCCAGCAGCTCGGTGGGCTCGATGTAGCGGTCCTGGATGAGCCGGGCGTCGGCCGGGTGCAGCGAGATCCACGCCCCCGACGCCTCGCGGATGCGCCCGGCCAGCCCGTAGTGGTCGGGGTGGATGTGCGTGACCATCACGCCCTTGACGTCGCCCATCCCGTAGCCGGCGAACTTCAGGCCGGACTCCAGCGCGGCGTAGGCGTCATCGGTGTTCCAGCCCGCGTCGACCAGGTAGACGCCATGGTCGGACTCGAACACGTAGACGAAGACGTAGCGCAGCGAGTTGTTCGGAAGGGGCACGGGCACCGACGTCAGCCCTGGTCGCAGGCGCTCCACCGGGGGCAGCGGGTCGGGACCGGCTCCGGGGGCGTCGATCATGGCGGCCACGCTACCGTCGTCGGTCGCTGCGACTTTCTTCGAGCATTTCTCGCGGCCTGTCGTTTTCGTGGGAGCCACGTCGTAGTCGGGGTGAGAAGCGGCACGGCGCCGCTCACCAGCCCACACAGGAGAGGGAACGATGACGCAGTACATGCTGTCCGTGTACATGGTCGAGGGCGAGGCCCCCTACGCCGACGACGAGGAGACGCAGGCCTCCTACAAGGCGGTCGACGTCTTCAACCAGGAGCTCCAGGACTCGGGGGCCTGGGTGTTCGCCGGCGGCCTCCACCCCGCCGACACCGCCACCACCGTCGACGCCACCGGTCCCGAGGTCGTGACCACCGACGGGCCCTTCGCCGAGTCGAAGGAGCAGATCGGCGGCTTCTGGGTCGTCGAGGCGCCCGACCTGGACGCCGCACTGGCGCTGGCGGCCAAGGGCTCCGCCGCCTGCCAGGGCAAGGTCGAGGTCCGGCCCTTCCAGGACGTTTGAGCACCACCACCGACGCCGAGATCGCCCGGGTCTTCCGGCAGGAGTCCGGCCGGGCGGTCGCCACCCTGGTCCGCTTCTTCGGCGACATCGACATCGCCGAGGAGGCGGTCCAGGACGCGTTCACGGTGGCCGTCGGGCGGTGGCCCGACGAGGGCCTGCCGCCCAACCCCGGCGGCTGGATCACCACCACCGCCAAGAACCGGGCCATCGACCGCCTGCGGCGGGAGGGCAAGCGCCACGACCGCCAGGCCGAGTCCGCCCGGCTGACCAGCCACGACGATCCGCCCGAGGAGGTCGGTCCCGTGCGCGACGACCGCCTCCGCCTCATCTTCACCTGCTGCCACCCGGCCCTGGCCCGGCCCGCCCAGGTGGCGCTGACCCTGCGGCTGCTCGGCGGCCTGCAGACGCCCGGAGATCGCCCGCGCCTTCCTGGTGTCGGAGGCGACGATGAACCAGCGCATCGTGCGGGCCAAGCGGAAGATCCGGGCGGCCAACATCCCCTACCGCATCCCCGGCGACGCCGAGCTGCCCGACCGCCTGGCGCCGGTGCTGGCCGTCGTCTACCTCGTGTTCAACGAGGGCTACACGGCCACGGCCGGCGAGGACCTCGTGCGCGACGACCTGTGCGCCGAGGCCATCCGGCTGGCCCGGCTGCTGGCCGAGCTCATGCCGGACGAGCCCGAGGCGCTCGGCCTGCTGGCGCTCCTGCTGCTCACCGCCTCCCGCCGGCCGGCCCGCACCGCGGCCGACGGGTCGCTGGTGCGGCTGGGCGACCAGGACCGGCGGCGGTGGGACCGGGCGCTGATCGTCGAGGGCCAGGACCTGGTGCGGGCCTGCCTGCGCCGCAACCGCCCGGGGCCGTACCAGATCCAGGCCGCCATCGCCGCGGTCCACAGCGACGCGGCCACGGCGGGCGCCACCGACTGGCGCCAGATCCTCGCCCTGTACGACCAGCTGCCGGCCATGGCCCCCACGCCGGTGGTGGCGCTCAACCGGGCGGTCGCCCTGGCCGAGGTGGGCGGGCCCGCGGCGGCGCTGGCGGAGGTGGAGCGCCTGGGCGCCGACCTCGACGGGTACCAGCCGTTCCACGCCACCCGCGCCGACCTGCTGGCCCGGGCCGGGCGTGCCCATGAGGCGGCCGACGCCTACCGCACCGCCCTGGCGCTCACCGACAACGCGGCCGAGCGTCAGTTCCTGGGCCGCCGCCTGTCCGAGGTGGACGGGTAGGCGGCACCGGCGACGCCTGTCGCGAGCCCGGCGATGAGGAGGGCGACCGCGGCCGGCAGGTAGAAGAACCCCGAGGGACGTCGCACCCAGCACGCACGCGCCGAGCAGCACGCAGCCGGCCGTCGATGCGCCGACGCCGGGTCGCGGGGCCGCCACCGAGCGCTCCGATCAGGGCGACGGCGACGGGGATGAGCAGGACCACGACCAGCCCGGCCCCCTCGTCCTGGAGCAGCGTCTCCGTCGACGTGGTGGTGACGACCTCCGGAGGGCGCGCCCGAGGAGCCTTGCGGCGTCGAGACACTCGACGACGTCGCCACCGAAACCATGGGCGCGAGGGCCAGGGCCACCCCGGCGGCGACCGTCCATGCCACGGCCAGCCAGGCCAGTGACCCGGTTGTCCGGTCGGACCACCCGCGCCGCGGCTGCAGCCGGTGCGAGGCTCATCAGTCGGCGCTCGCGTCGGGGGCCACACCGGCCGCCAGCAGCAGGGCGAGGAACTGGCCGGCCACCTCGCGGTGGTCGGGCCCGCCGGGGTCGATCACCGAGGCGACGATGACCCCGTTGACCAGGCTGAGGATGGCTGCGGCCATGGCGGGCGGCGACACCCAGCCGGGGAGCCGGCCCTCGTCGACCTGCCTGGCGATGTCGTCGGCGAGGCGACCGCGGAGCTCGGCCCACAGCGAGGCGAGCCCGCTGCGCACGCCGGCCGAGTGCGGCGCCGCCGCCAGCGCCGCGAGGTAGACGGGCACCCGGGTGCGGCCGGCCTCGAACAGCTCGTTGAGCATGGCCACCGCCTCGGTCGCCCGTTCGGGCCCCGGCCGCTCGGCGGCCAGCAGCGCGAGCACCGGGGCGACCAGCTCGTGCGCCTCGCGACACCAGGGCCTCGGCCACCAGGGCATCCTTCGTCCCGAAGTGGTACGGGATCGAGGCCAGGTTGGCCGATGCCCGCCCCACGATCTCGCGGGCCGTCGCCGCCGGCATGCCCACGTCGCGGATGGCCTCCCGCGTCGCGCGCACCAACTCGTCCCGCGTGTTCGGCCGGCTGCTCACTCACATATCATACATACGTACATATGGATTGGCTCAGCCGGCCCGCACCAGGCGGAAATGGGCCACGGCCGGGGAGCTCACCAGCTCCGCCACCTCGTAGCGGTCCCGGGCGTCGCCCAGGTCGTCGAACAGCCGCTCGCCCCCGCGGCAAAGCCGTCGAGGGACACGGCGAAGTTGTGGACCCGTACCAGGGCACGGCGCCCAGCTAAGCAGCCGCCTTCTCCAGGATGTGCACGCCGCAGGCCGAGCCCAGGCCGATGACGTGGGCCAGGCCCACCCGGGCGCCCTCGATCTGGCGGTCGCCGGCCTCGCCCCGGAGGTGGTGGCAGACCTCCCAGATGTTGGCGATGCCGGTGGCGGCGATGGGATGGCCCTTGGACTGGAGGCCGCCCGACACGTTGACCGGCAGGCGGCCGTCCCGCCACGGGGCGCCGCTGTTGAAGAAGTCGACGGCGCCGCCCTGGTCGCACAGGCCGAGGTTGTCGTAGTGGACCAGCTCGGCGGTGGCGAAGCAGTCGTGCAGCTCGACCAGGTCGAGGTCCTCCGGGCCGACGCCCGCGGCCTCGTACGCCCTGGTGGCGGCGTTGCGGGTCAGGGTGTTGACGTCCGGCAGCACCTGGCACGCCTCCTGCCAGGGGTCGCTGGTGAGCACCGAGGCGCTGACCTTGACCGCCCGCCGCTGCTGCTCGAGCGACAGCGTGCGCAGCTTGGCGTCCGACACCACCACCGCGGCCGCGGCGCCGTCGCAGTTGGCCGAGCACATGGGCCGGGTGTTGGGGTAGGCGATCATCACGTCGCCCATGATCTGCTCCAGCGACATGCGCTTCGAGTAGGCGGCGAGCGGGTTGAGCGTGGAGTGGGCGTGGTTCTTCTCCGAGATGCGGGCGAACAGCTCGAAGCTGGCGCCCCCGTAGCGGTGCCCGTACTCCATGCCCACCTGGGCGAACACGCCCGGCATCGTCTCGGTGCCGATGCGCCCGTCGACCGGCGCCACCGCGCCGTAGCGGCCCCGGGGCTCCCACGTGTCGCTGTCCTGGGCCCGGTTGGACCCCGCCAGCAGGCCCGCCCCCGCCAGCTTCTCGACGCCGACGGCCAGGCCCATGTCGGCCTCGCCGGCCTTGACCGCCATGATGGCGGTGCGCAGGGCGGTGGCGCCCGTGGCACAGGCGTTGGCCACGTTGTAGACGGGGATGCCGGTCTGGCCGATCTGCTTCTGGAGCTGCTGGCCGACGCTGGCGTTGGCGGCCATGAGGTTGCCCGCGGCCAGCACGCCCATGTCCTTCATGGTCACCCCGCCGTCGGCCAGGGCGCCGAGGGCGGCCTCGGCCGCCAGGTCCATCGTGTCCTTGTCGGGGTGCTTGCCGAACTTCGTCATCCTGATCCCGAGGATCCAGACGTCGTCTGCCATGTCAGTTGGCCTCCTGGGGAGTGAACCCGTACCCGACGGCTTCGGTGCCTTCGCCGTCGACGCCGATGGGGAACGTGGTGAGCCGGACCTTCATGCCCAGCCGGACGTGCTCAGGGGTGGGCTCGACGCCCACGACGTTGCCCCGCACGCTGGTCCCGTCGCAGTCGACCACCGCGGCCACGAACGGCACCTCGATGCCGGGCGCGGCGAGCGACACGATGGTGAACGACCGCACCTCGCCCTCGGTGGCCACCCGCACGGTCCGGAAGTCGGTACCGCTGCAGGAGGCGCAGGCGTTGCGGCGGTCGAAGAAGCGGGCGCCGCATGCCGTGCACTCGCTCGCTTCGAGGTGCGGGTCGTCGCCCAGCACCAGGTACTCAACCAGGGGGATGTGTCCGGCCATGCCGCACGCTAACCAGAATCGACCCTCCGGAGCACGGCGAAGCCCAGGGTGTCGATCACCGGCCGGGGCGGCACCTCGGCCGCGGCGTCCCGGGCGAGCCGGGCCAGGCCCGCCGCGAAGGCGCCGTCGTCCATGGCCGCGAGGGTGGAGTCGGCGCGGGTCGCCAGCCGGTCGTGGAACGCCTGGAGGCTCCCGGCCACGGCCTGGGCGACCTGCGTGACGCGGACCACGGCGAAGCCGGCCGCGCCCAGCGTGCCCATCACCCGCGTCCGGCTGGGGAACGTGCGGGCCACCCGGTCGGCCTCGGGGAAGTAGCGGTAGATCGTCAGGGTGACCCCGGACTCGGGGGCCCCTTGCTCGTCCCGCAGCTCGCCCCGCAGCAGCAGGTGCCCGCCGGCCCGCACCACCCGGGCCAGCTCCCGGGCGGCGGCGGGCAGGTCGTCGATGTGGTGCAGGACCTGGGACAACCACACCGCCCGTGCGCGGCCGGTCGCCAGGGGCAGGTGCTCGGCGCGGGCCCGCACCACCCGCACGCCGGGCTGGCGCTTGGCCCGGGCGAGGGCGGCCATGGCCTCGGTGGGCTCGACCGCCAGCACCTCGCCGCCCGACCAGCGGGCCAGCTCCCCGGAGAAGCGCCCGGTGCCCGCACCCAGGTCCACCACCGCGCCGTCGCCCGCCGCCCCGAGGTAGGGCCGGGCCGCCTCGCCCCAGGCGGCGAGGGCCTCGGGCGCCAGCCGGCGGCCCTCGTCGTAGGCGCCCGCCATCCAGCCCTCGTAGTCGGCCCTCGGCATCGCCGCCAGTGTCACACTGGCCCCATGGCACTGCCGAACGCGTTGCAGCTGCGCGAACGGCTCGCCGAGGTCTGCGACGGCCTCCCCGAGGTCGTCCAGCGGCCCGGGGGCGAGCACGGCCGGCACGATCGGCTACCTGGTCCGCAAGAAGACCTTCGCCTACTTCACCGACGACCACCACGGCGACGGCCGCCTGGCCCTGTCGGTCAAGGCGCCGCCCGGCGAGCAGGAGGCCCTGGTGGGGGCCGACCCGGAGCGCTTCTTCGTGCCCTCCTACCTCGGCCCCCGGGGCTGGGTGGGGCTCTACCTCGACCGCGAGCCGCTGGACTGGGACGAGGTCGCCGAGCTGCTCACCGAGGCCTACCGGATGACGGCGCCCAAGCGGCTCACGGCTCTGCTGGACTAGGCGCCATGGGAAGCGCATGGCACGCGCCCGGCCTGGCGCGCCTCGACGCCGTCGTGTCCGGCCACGTCGAGCGCGGGGACGCCGGGGCCGTGGCGTGGGCCGTGGCCCGTCACGACGAGGTCCACGGAGCCACCGCGGGGAGCGCCGAGCGGGACACGATCTTCCGCATCTCGTCCATGACCAAGCCGGTCACCGCGGTGGCCGCGCTCACGCTGGTCGAGGAGTGCCTGATCCGGTTGGACGACCCCGTCGACGAGTGGCTGCCGGAGCTGGCGGACCGCCGGGTCCTGGCCCGCCCCGAGGGCCCGCTGGAGGACACGGTGCCCGCGGCGCGGCCCATCACCCTGCGCGACCTGCTCACGTTCCGCAGCGGCATGGGCTTCGACTTCGCCGCCGCCGGCCCCCAACCCGTCAACGAGGCCGCGGCCGCACTGGGCCTGGGTGCCGGCCCGCCGGCCCCGGCTGGGCGGCCGGAGCCGGACGAGTGGCTGCGCCGGCTGGGCACCCTCCCACTGTCCCGCCAGCCGGGCGAGCGCTGGCTCTACCACACCAGCGCCGACGTGCTGGGCGTGCTGGTGGCCCGGGTGGCGGGCCGGCCGCTTCCCCGAGGTGCTGGCCGAGCGGGTGTTCGGGCCGGTGGGCATGCCCGACACCGGGTTCCACGTGCCGCCGTCCTCGCTCGACCGCTTCGGCGCCTGCTACGTCAGCGCCCCCGACCGCCCGGTCTACGACCCGGCGGAGGGGCAGTGGGCTCAGCCGCCCGCCTTCCCCGGCGGCGGGGACGGCCTGGTGTCCACGGTCGACGACTTCGTGGCCTTCGCCACCATGCTGCAGCAACGGGGGCACGTACCACGGGCGCCGGGTCCTGTCCCGCCCCACCGTCGAGGCCATGACCACCAACCAGCTGACCCCCGACCAGCTGGCCGCCAGCAGTCCGGGCGAGGCGGGCGAGCTGGGCTGGGGCTTCGGCGTAGGCGTCCAGGTCGTCCGCACCGGCCCCGCCCGCTCGGTGGGCAGCTACGGCTGGGACGGGGGCCTGGGCAGCTCGTGGGCCAACGACCCGGCCGAGGACCTGATCGGCGTGGTCCTCACCGACCAGCTGTGGTCGTCCCCGGTGCCGCCGCCCCTGGTCCAGGACTTCTGGACCGCCACGTACGCGGCCCTCGACGGCTGAGCGCTAGTCCAGGCGCACGGGCATGAGCAGGGTGGCGGCGGTGCCGTCGTCGGCCGAGCGCACCACGACGTGCGCCAGGGGGTCGGCGACCTCGATCACCACGTCGGGCCCGACCGCGGCCCGCAGCGCGTCGGCCACGTAGGCGGGATCGAGCGCCACGTGGACCTCCGGCCCGTCGTAGCGGGCCTTGAGCTCTGCGCCCTCGTGGGTGCGGACCAGCACGACGCGCCCGGGCGCGGCGCTGACCAGCACCGCCCCGGGGCCCGAGGCCGCCAGCCGCTCGAAGGCCGCCAGCAGCGCCGCCCGCTCGACCACCACGACCCGGGCGTCGCGCTCGGCCGCCAGGATCGGCTCGTAGTCGGGGAAGTCGGCCACGACGTGGCGGGCCCGGCGCTCGAGCCCCCCGGCCCGCATCACGACGTCCGGCCCCTCGACCGCCACGACCACCTCGCCATCGCCCGGCAGGTCGGCCCGCCAGCGCCGCAGCGTGGCCGCCGGGACCAGGCCCCGGAACGCTCCCCCGCCCGGGCCCGCGGGCGCCAGGTCGCGCACGGCCAGCCGGTGGGAGTCGGTGGCGACCAGCCGCAGCGACCCCTCGCGGGCCTCCACCAGCACGCACCACAGGACGGGGCGCTCCGGGTCGGACCCCGCGGCGGGCAGGACCTGGTCGAGGGCGGCGGCGAACGCCGGGGCGGGCACGGTCAGTGACATGGGAGGCGACATGGGAGGCTCCTCGGTCGTCGGGCGCAGGCCGTGAGCGACCGCCCGGGCGTCCCGGAGCCGGTGCTCCAGGCCCGCCAGGTGGGCGTCGAGCAGCGCCCGGCGCCGGTCCGGCGCGGCGGCCAGGTAGGTCGCCACCCCGGCCAGCGGCATCCCCAGCCGCCGGAGGTCCCGGATGGTCACCGCCACCGCCACCTCGTGCTCGCCGTAGGCGCGGTACCCGGTCACCGGGTCCACCTCGGCCGGCGGCAGCAGTCCCCGATCGCCGTAGAACCGGAGGGCGCTGACGGACAGGCCCGCCCGCCGGGCACATTCGCCGATGCTCAACCGGTCGCTCACGCCGTCACCCTCGGCCCTGCACCAACCTGAGAGTCAAGCACCCTCGGCCCTGCACCAACCTGAGAGTCAAGCCCCGGGCCCGTCCCGTCGCACGCAGGTGTAGGTCCCGTAGACCCCCCGCCGGTAGTCGCGCTCGACGACGTCGAACCCGGCCCGGTCGAGCATGGCCTCCAGCAGCCACGACCAGGTGCTGAACTCGCTGCGCACGTGCTGGGCCAGGTCGGCCGCGGTGTAGCCCCGCTCGGGATCGTCCACCGCGCCGGCCAGCCACGCCTCCATGCGCTCGCCCGCTTCGGCGGGCTCGAAGTCGTAGGCCAGGTCCTTCAGCCGCAGCACGCCCCCGGGGCGCAGCAGCCGGGCGATCCGGTCGAGGGCGACCGCCTTCCAGAAGTCGGGGATTGGTGGAGCGCGTTGCGGGTGAACACGAAGTCGACCGGCCCACCGTCGTGCTCGTACGACAGGAAGCCGGCCTCGACGACGCGCACGTTGGCGAGGCCGCCTTCCTGTCCGACGAGACCCGCCACCCGCTCCCGCAACGCCGCCACCATGGCCGGGGACACGTCCACCGCCACCACCCGCCCGCACCAGGGCGCCACGGCGCAGGCGAAGGTCCCGGTCCCGGCGCCGAGGTCGACGACGCTCGACCCGGGGCCGAGGCCGTGGCGGCGGAGGGCCTCCACGTCCTCGGCCGGGTCGTAGCCCGACTTGCGGTCGTAGCCGGAGACATAGGTGGCATCGAGGTGCTCGTCGCCCGCGTGGGCGCGCTCGTCGAGCCACCAGCCGCTCATGCTGCGACCGCGGCCACGAACTGTTCGAGCCGGTCGAGCGACAGCGGCTCGGTCAACAGGCCCGGGCACGTTGCGCCGAGCCTTGGCGAACTGCTCGTCGTCCTCGTCACCGTCGAGGACGATCATCACCCGGGTGGCGGTCCAGTTGAGCCAGGCGCTCACGCCCGCGGTGAACATGCGCAGCTCCAACCGCTCGGGCGCCTCCACCCGCCGGCGGTAGGCGGCCAGGAAGGCCCGGCCCGGCACAGGGTCGGGGGCGCCGGCCCCGTCGATCGTCTCCGACCACGACATGAGGGCGTTGGCCATCTCCCAGTCGGCGGGCACCGCGCCCGCGTGGTCCCAGCCGGTGACGACCAGCTGGTCGCGACCCGCGACCCGGGTGGCGTCAGGCGTCACAGCAGCAGTTGGAGAAGATGGCCCGGCCGTTGGGGTCGCGGTCGTCCCGCACCGCGTCCAAGCGCCACGAAGCCCCGGACGGCGTCCGCCAGCGCCTCGGCCCACGGCACCCGGGCGCGGCGGGCCCTCTCGACCAGCCGGCCCCAGTCGTCCTCGCGAGCGCCGGTAGGTGAGCCAGCGCACGACCGGCGCGGGCGGGCGCAGGGCCAGGGCGTGCAGCGTGCCCAGCACGGTGCCGGCCGCGGCCGCCAGCTCGGGCGTCGGGGGCTTGGTGGGCATGGGGCCGAGGGGGATCCGGCGGTGGGCGCGCCAGTGATCGCCGTCGAGCGCGACGACCACGCGGCCCTCAGAGGTGCGCCGTGGCGGCGGTGCCGCCACGCCTGCGGCCAGGGCCGCGTCCGACCAGGCCGGCGGCCGCCTCGACATCCTCGGGCTTGACGTAGGGCGCCAACTTGGTGAGCAGGACGGGGCCGATCGCCGTGTCCAGCTCCCAGACGTGACCGCTCCAGTCGTCCTCGACGCGGCGCATCGGGGAGGTGGCCCGGCCCAGGCCGAAGTGGCGGACCAGCGCCGCCACCAGGTCGTCGGGGGCGACCACCGGAGGGGCGGCCCGCAGGCGGGCGACCTCGGCCTTGAGGTCGGACCAGGTGGTGAAGCCGTACTCGCGGGCCAGGGCCGCCTGGGCCTCGCCCAGGGTGGCCTGCGGCTCGCTGCGACGGAGGATGGCCAGCAGCTCCTTGGCCTGGCGGCGCAGGTGGTCGAGGCTGGCGGATTCGGGGAGTGTCCTCATGATGACCTCGGACACCCGGACTCGCACGGGTGCGACGGCGCGCGGTGCGCGCTGGTGGTCTGAGGGGGTGGCTTCCAACCTTCCGGCGAGTCACGCCGCTCCCCCGACGAGCGGTGAGGCCAGATTACTACGCCTCGGGGTAGCTGTACTGCTCCTCCCAGTCCGCCCGGCGGCCCTCGGGGGTGAGGTCGAACAGGTTCCACATGGGCTCGACCGTGCCCACGTGGCGCGGGTCCTGGCCGGGGTCGGTGGGGCCGTAGAGCAACTCCGAGCCCCAGAAGTGGCGGATCGTGTCGCCCTCCTTGCGGAACACGTTGAGCATCGGCCGCTGGTCGCCCTCCGCGCTCTCCCCGTGGTAGTCGCGGTTGTAGCTGGTGCCCAGCGTGGACACGAGCCGCAGGCGGTGCCAGCCCCGGTCCTCGGCGAAGGCCAGCACCCGCTCGATCGGCGCCTTGGCCGCCGCCACGAGGTTGGCCCGGGGCGCCACGTGGTCGGCCGCACCGTCGAACTGGTCGAGCAGTGCGGTGCACGACGGGCACGGGGTCTCCAGGATCGGCAGCCGCGCCGCCCGCCCCTGGGAGGGCGCGGGCCGGTCGTCGCCGGGGTCGCGGGGGAACATGAAGCTGTAGACGATGAGCGAGTCGCGGCCGGGGGCGAACAGCTCGGACAGCCGGACGTCGACCGGCGTGCCGTCCGGTCCGGCCCCGCGGAACACGTAGTCCTCGGGCACGAGCCCGCCCGGGGGCAGGGCCCGGCGGGCCTCGGCCACCGCCTCCATCCGGCGGCGCAGCTCCACCTCCTGGGCCAGCAGGCGGTCGCGGGCCGCCCGGTACTCCGCCGACTCGCCGGGGAACGTGATCGTCATGCCGGTACTGACCCGCGCACGCCCGATAATTCATCGCCCACGGCCATTTGTCTGACTAAAGTCAGGCAATGGACCGAACGTTGGTGGATCGAACATGGATCGACCGGGTGCGTGCCTTCAACCGGACCGTGACCCAGCGGGTGGGCGCGCTGGACGACCACTTCCTGGCGCTGGACCGGCCCCTCGGCGAGTCCCGCCTGCTGTGGGAGATCGGCGAGGACGGCTGCGACGTGCGGCGCCTGCGCGCCGCTCTCGACCTCGACTCCGGCTACGTCAGCCGGCTGCTCCGCTCGCTGGAGGCCGACGGCCTGGTCAGCGGTGTCCCCCAGCCCGGCCGACAAGCGGGTGCGCACCGCCCGGCTCACCGACCCCGGCGTGCGCGAGCGGGACGAGCTGGACCGCCGGGCGGACGAGCTGGCCTGGTCGCTGCTGGCGCCCCTCGACGCCACCCACCGCGACCGGCTGGTGGCGGCCATGGGCGAGGTCGAGCGGCTGCTGACCGCCGCGCTGGTCCGCTTCGAGGAGGTGGATCCCACCGATCCGCGGGCCCGCCACTGCCTGGCCGAGTACTTCGCCGAGCTGGACCGGCGCTTCGAGGGCGGGTTCGAGGCGGGTCGCAGCCTGCCGACCCCGGCCGAGGAGCTCCGGCCGCCCCGGGGCACCGTCCTGCTGGCCGGGCTGCGCGACGAGCCGGTCGGCTCCGCCATGCTCATGTTCGAGCCGGGCGGCACCGCCCTCATCAAGCGCATGTGGGTGGCGCCCACCGTCCGGGGCCTCGGGGTCGGGCGCCGGCTGCTCGCCGCCCTGGAGGACCGGGCCGCCGCGGGCGGGGCCAGCACCATCCGCCTGGAGACCAACCGTGCGCTGGTCGAGGCCATCGCGCTGTACCGCGCGACCGGCTACCGCGAGGTCGAGGCGTTCAACGACGAGTCCTACGCCGACCACTGGTTCGCCAAGGACCTCTAGCGCGAGCGCGTGCGCCGGTTCGATCGGGGCCCGAGCGGCGGGCTGAGCGGGTCCCCAGGGCCTCTCCGGGGCGGCCGCCCAGCCTTTACCGCCAGGGCCGCGAGCGCGGCCCGCACCGGCGCCGCTCCCCCGGGTCGTCGCACGCGGCGAGCACGCCCGCCAGCCGCGCCCGCCACTCGGCCCGCACGTCGGCGCCCAGCCCGGCCCGCTCGGGGTCGGGGACCCGGGCCACGGTCGCCAGCACCGCGTCGAGCACCGCCAGCTGGTGGTCGACCTCGGTGCGCCGGGCCGTCACCAGCGGCAGCCGCTCGGCCTTGGCCGCCGGGTAGTCGGTGCCCGCGGCCAGGGCGTGGGGCTCGCAGCCGAACACGCCGGCCAGCAGGGTGACGGTCCGCTCGCTGGGCACCGACAGGTTGGCCTCGATGTGGGACAGCGCCACCCGCGACAGGGCCACGCGCTCGGCCAGCTGGGCCTGGGTCCAGCCCAGCTCGGCCCGCTGCTTGGCCACCCGGCGTCCGAACGATTCCTCGGCGATGCCAAGTGGCTTAGCAGACAGGCCGGGGCCCTCCCGGTACAACCGCAGCCATGGCTTCACCCCGACGGGCGCTCATCACCGGCATCACCGGCCAGGACGGCTCCTACCTCGCCGAGTTCCTGCTGGACCAGGGCTACGAGGTGGTGGGCGTGGTGCGGCGGAGCTCGACGATCAACTTCGAGCGCATCGCCCACATCCAGGACCGCCTGACGCTGGTGCCCGGGGATCTGCTCGACCAGAGCTCGCTGGTGACGGTGGTGGCCGACCACCGCCCGAGCGAGGTCTACAACCTGGCGGCCCAGAGCTTCGTGGTCACCAGCTTCGGGCAGCCGGTGCTGACCGGCGAGGTCACCGCCCTCGGGGCCGTGCGCATGCTGGAGGCGATCCGCCAGGTCGACCCCGACATCCGCTTCTACCAGGCCAGCTCGTCGGAGATGTTCGGCAAGGTGGTCGAGGTCCCCCAGACCGAGTCGACGCCCTTCTACCCCCGCTCGCCCTACGGCGTGGCCAAGCTCTACGCCCACTGGATCACCGTGAACTACCGGGAGAGCTACGACCTGTTCGCCACCTCGGGGATCCTGTTCAACCACGGGTCGCCCCGCCGGGGCCTCGAGTTCGTGGAGCGCAAGGTCAGCCACGGGGTGGCCCGCATCAAGGCCGGGCTGGCCACCGAGCTGCGCCTCGGCAACCTCGACGCCCGCCGCGACTGGGGCAGCGCCCCCGACTACGTCGAGGCCATGTGGCGCATGCTCCAGCTCGACGAGCCGGGCGACTTCGTGGTGGCCAGCGGCGAGACCCACTCGATCCGCGAGCTGTGCGAGGTGGCCTTCGCCCACGCCGGGCTGGACTGGACCGAGCACGTGGTGCAGGACCCGCAGTTCTACCGGCCCGCGGAGGTCGACCTGCTCATCGGGGACGCGTCGCACGCGGCCTCGGTCCTGGGCTGGAAGCCCCGGACCGGGTTCGAGGAGCTGGTCCGCTCCATGGTCGACGCCGATATCGCCGCACTGGCCGCCGGTCGCTAGCGCGATCGACTTCGGCGTCCTCTACCGGCTCAACTGCTATGCGGGCGTGAGCTCGATGTGGGCGGTCACCAAGCTCTTGCGCCGGTGGTACCAGGGGACGAGGCGACCCTGCAGGATCGGGTGCTTGGCCTCGATCGCCCGGGCCGCCCGCTCGGCCTCCTCGCCCTCGAGGATGCGGGCGGTCATCCGCAGAGGCTCGCCCGTGGGCTTGCCCCGCCCGGTGCAGGGGGCGATCTCCACCTGCGGGTTGTCTGCGGATGCGCTTGAACTTGCCCGAGGTCTCCCAGGTCCGGGCGTAGCCCACCGGCCCGACCACCGCCATGTTCACGGGCGTGCCCACCGGCGTGCCGTCCTTGCGGTAGCTGGTCAGCAACACCTGGCGGGCCTTGACGAACCGTTCGAGCGTGGGTGCAGGCGGCGGGTCCATGAAGGCAGTCATTCCCCGGCCCGCGCTCAGCTCAGCCGTGAAGCGTGGGATCCTGTGGTGGCTTTCGGCCGGGGGGCAGGAGGAAGCAGGCGAATGGCGGTCGTGCAGGCCGACCGGCGGGAGACGTTCTACGAGGCCCAGCGGCGCCACCGGCGCGCGGGCTGGCGGTTCTCGCTGCTGTCCGTGATGGCGGTGCTGTTCCTGGGGCTGCCGGTGAGCGTGCTCATCTCGCCGTTCATCGCCGCCGTGGGGCTGATCGGCGTCGATGTCGCCAACGAGTGGACGCCGATGCCCGACCCGGTGGGCGAGCTGGGTGAGGTGTTGGAGTCCGCCAGCGAGACCGACGAGGTGACGGGCGAGCCCGTGACGGTGCCGGCGGGCACGCTGGCGGCGATCGGGCTGGGCCTGTTCGTCCCCGGCCTGGTGGCGATGGGCGTGATCTGGCTGTGCGTGCGCCGGCTGATGCTGCGCTCGGGGGCGGGTGCGATGGCGCTGGCGGCCGGGGCCCGGCCGCCGCGGGGCGACCTGGAGGAGCGCCAGCTCGTCAACCTGGTCGAGGAGATGGCCCTGGCCGCGGGCGTGCCCCCGCCCCGGGTCATGATCGTCGACTCGCCCGACGCCAACGCCGCGGTGGCCGGCCGCAACATCCACGACGTCACCATCGTGGTGCCCCGCGGCCTGCTCGACCAGCTCGGCCGGCAGCCGACGGGCGCCATCATCGCCGACATGCTGGCCGTGGTGGTCAACGGCGACCTGCGGGTGGCGCTGGTCATCTCGTCCGCCTTCCAGACCTTCGACGTGGTCGGCGCCATGCTGGCCGCCCCGCTCAGCCGGCGGACGCGGCGGGCGCTGTGGCGCACATTTCGGCTGGCCTTCCGGCGGCGGTCGCGGCGGGGCGACGGCGCCGAGGAGCAGTTCCTGGCGGGCGACCTGACCGAGCTGGCGATGATGGGGGCGCTGGACGACAGCAAGCCCCACGGCTGCCTGGCTTTCGTGCAGCTCCCGTTCCTGGTGGCCGCCATGGCCTACAGCCTCACCCGCATGCTCGTGGGCGGGTTCCTCGTCGCGCCCGTCATGGGGGCGATGTGGCGCCGCCGGCGCCTGCTGGCCGACGCCACCGCGGTGGAGCTGACCCGCGACCCCGACGCGCTGGCCCACGCCCTGACCCAGCTGCGGGACAACGGCGCCACGGTGCCGCCCGGGCCGTGGACCCACCTGTTCGCCATCGGGCCCGAGCTCGACCGCGAGCGGACGATGCAGTCGATCGAGAAGCGCCGCAACGAGATCTGGACCAGCGAGGGCGAGCCGGGCGAGTCGGAGATGGGCTCGCTCGCCCGCCGGACGCGGGCCGCGTGGGACGCCTCGGCCGACCTGCGCAACGCCACGTCCCCCCTCGGCGAGGCCGGGCCCGGCACGGCCACGTCGTCGCCCAGCACCGGCGCCGCCGAGCTGGCGGGCTTCCTCCCGCCGCTGGGCAAGCGGGTGGAGCGGCTGGCGGCCATGGGCGCCTACGTCAGGGCCGACCCCGCGGCGCCCGTGCCCGGCACGAAGCCCACGTTCGGGCCGGGGATGACCACGCTCGGCTGGGTGGTGGGCATCTTCCTCTCGCTGGTCATGGCGGCGCTGTTCCTGTTGCTGTTCAGCTGCCTGGCCAGCCTGATCTACCTGGCCTTCCTGATCGAGATGCTGCTGCTGGTCCCGATCGTGGGGATCGCCCACGCCCTCCTACGCTGAGCGGCTGCGGCCCGGGGCCCGCGGCCGCGGCGAGCCGCGCCGCCGGTACCCTCGCCGCCCCAGGACCACCGGAGCCGCCTCGACCACGCCGCGGTGACCCCGGGCGAGCTGCGCGCCGGCCTGGTGGGGATCGCCGCCGTCGCGGCCGGCGCCGCCTGGACCCTGCTGGTGTCGGTCCAACTGCTGCGCCGCCGGCCGTGGGCCCGCGTGGCCGTGATGCTCACCTGCGGCCGGTCGCGGGTGGCAGCTCTCCTACGCGTTCATCGCCCCCGATCCCCTGCCCTACTGCTTCACCTCCGTGATCGTCGCCGGCCTCGCCGTGCTGGTCGCCCTGCCCGCGGCCGGGGATCACGTGGCGGCGGAGGCTGCCCGCCGCCGCGCCCGGCAGCGATGCGGGCCCGAGCCCTGACCGCCGAAGGCAAAGGCGCCGCCCGGTCAGGCCAGGCGCTCGAAGTGGGGCGGGCGCTTGTCCAGGAACGAGCGCACGCCCTCCCGGAAGTCGGGGCGGCCGAAGCTCTCGACCATGAGGCGCCGGGCCTCCCGCTCGGCCGGGAACAGCCCGGCGTGGAGCTGCTGGTAGACCTGGCGCTTCATGACGGCCATCGAGGCCGGCGACGACGTCCGGGCCAGGCCGCGCACGTAGTCCTGGGCGTGGGCCAGCACCTGCTCTCGGGGCAGTGCCGCGTTGACCAGCCCCAGGGCGGCGGCCTCGACGCCGGTGACCTTGCGCGAGCTGAACAGCAGGTCGAGGGCCACGGCGGTCCCGACCAGGCGGGGCAGGACCCAGCTCAGGCCCCACTCGGCGATGAGCCCGCGCTGGGCGAAGGCGGTGGTGAGCACCGCGTCCTCGGCCATGAACCGCACGTCGCAGGCCAGCACGAAGGGGACGGCCATGCCGGCCACCGGGCCGTTGACCGCCGCCACCACCGGCTTGGGCACCGCCAGGAGGTAGGTGTACTCCCCACCCCGGAGGTCCTCGCCCGCCGCCGGGTCGCCGGGATCGGACGCCAGCTCCGCAGGTTGCTCGGCAACGCCCCGGCCGCCGTCGCTGATGGCCGTCAGCGTGTTCATGTCCGCGCCCGCGCAGAAGCCCCGCCCCGCGCCCGTGATCACGATGCCGACGACGCGGGGATCGCGCTCGGCCGCGGCCACCGCGTGGCGCACTTCGGCGCCCATGCGATCGGTCCAGGCGTTGAGCGCCTGGGGCCGGTTGAGCGTGATGGTGGCCACGGGGTCGTCGACCTCGTAGATGATCTCCTGGTAGTCCGGCATGGGCTCCATGGCCTACGAGCCCGCGACCGCCCGGGGACAGGCCGCGCTCGCCGAGCCAGCGGCCCCAGGCGGGCTCGTCTCGCTGGGCGGCCCCCGCGCCCTCGTCCCCGTACAGGTAGGACCAGACCGACACGTTCACCTGGTCGCCCTCGCCCTCGACCGCCACGATGGCGGTGCCCGGCGCCGGCTCGTCCACCACCAGCGCCAGCCGCCAGGAGGCGGCGTCGGCCACCGTGCCGGCCAGGGCGGGTGCGCCCGGTCCGGCCACCGCGATCCGCTCGCCCACCGCAGGGGCGGCGGGGATCCCGAGGGCGTCCGTGAGCCGGGCCCACGCCTGGTCGCGGGGCCCCGGCCACGTCGCGACGGGGAGCGCGGCCGTGGCCGTCCGGCCGGCGAAGTGCTGGAGGTGCAACCGGAGGTTGAGCAGGAACAGCTGCCAGCCCTGGACCATGCCGTCGTACTGGTCGTCCCACTCCGCGCCGGAGCCGAAGCCGGTGTTCACCAGCCGCACGATGCACGTGCCGCCGTCGCGGGCCTCGACCAGCCACTCGAAGGCCAGGCCCTCGCCGCCCTCGACGCCCTCGAACACCACCCGGCGGGGCGGCTCCCAGGCGGCGACGCGGCCCGGCACCTGCCATCTCGGGGCCCGGACCGAACGATGCGACGGCCGCGCCTCCCTCCCGCTCCTCGACCGTGTGGGGCACGTACCACGACGAGATCCCGGGGCCGGTGGCGATGGCCCGCCACACCTCCTCCGGGCTGCCGGGAACCTCGACCTCGGCCTCGAGGGTGCGGTGATCGTCGTCCATCAGCCGGAACCTTCCTGTCGTGCTGGACGCTCCGATGGCGCGTTCGGACCCTAGCGGCCCGCCCTCGCGGGCCGCAGCGACTGCGGGATGACCTGGCCGCGGAGCGTCCGGGCGAGCAGTTGGGCATCGTCGAGGCGCCGATCGCCGGAGAAGCGGCGGGCCGGCTGGTCGTCCGGGCCTACTCATCGTGAGTGGGCACGGCGGTTGAGTAGCCGTTGCTCTCCTGTGGGCGGCCCCGGTGCCCGCACGATGTCCCCGTTCCCGGACGCCACAGGGCTCCGGACAGCGAAGGGACATCGCCATGAAGCTCTCCCCCCGGTCGCTGCGGATGCTGGCCCTCGCGGGTGTCACCGTCGCCGCTCCCCTGGCGTTCGCGCTCCCCGCGCACGCGGCCGACCTCCCACCGGGGCCCACTGCCGGCGACTATCCGCCGGGGCCGGGCGCGGCGGACTACCCGCCCGGGCCCACCGCTGACCGGCGGCGTACCCGCCCGGGCCCACCGCCACCGACCTCCCGCCCGGGCCCACCGCCACCGACCTCCCGCCCGGGCCTGGCCTCACCACCATGGACTTCCCGCCCGGGCCGTACGCCACGGCCACCGACCTCCCGCCGGGGCCGAACCTCCCACGGCCGACGTCCCGCCCGGGCCCGGCCTCACCACGGCCGCCTTCCCGCCCGGGCCGAGCGCCGGCGACTACCCGCCCGGGCCGTACGCCGCCGCCAAGGCCGAAGTTCCTCCGCCCGGGCCCCGGCCTCAGCCGCGGCGGCCTTCCCGCCCGGGCCCAGCCTCACCGCGGCGGACTTCCCGCCCGGGCCCACCGCCACCGACTTCCCGCCGGGGCCGGGGTCGGCCTAGCCGGCCGGCCACGTGCCCCCGGGTGCTGCCCGACGCCAGCGTTGCCGTCGAGGCGGAGCCCGGCGATCCGCCAGAGGGTGCCCGAAGCTCGGGCACCCTCTGTGCGCGTCCCGGTACGCTCGGCGGGATGGCCGTGGCGACGCGGTGGCCGCTCGTCGGACGACGGGCCGAGCTGGACACGTTCACCCGGGCGCTCGGCGACGCCGGCTGCCAGGGCCTGTGCATCTATGGGCCGTCCGGCGTCGGCAAGACCCGGCTCGGCGAGGAGTGCCTGGAGCTGGCCGCCGCCGCAGGCCGCCGGACCCTGCGGGCGGCCGCCGACCCGTCCACCTGCGAGATCCCCTTCGGGCCGGTGGTCCACCTGATGCCCCCCGATGCCCTGAGCGACCTGGGCGCGGGTGACGCCATGACCGCGGGCGCCTTCGCCGGGCTGTTCGAGGCGGCCCGCGGGGTGCTGGCGCCGGCGCCCGGGGAGAGCGGGGTGCCGGTGCTGCTGCTCGACGACGCCCACCGGGTCGACGACTGGACGCTCCGGCTCGTCGACCGCCTGCTCGCCACCGGGACGCTGTTCTGCGTCGCCACCGTGGTCGCCGACCAGCCGGTGGCCGAGACCGTGGTCCGCTGGTGGCGCGACGAGCGCACCGTCCGGGTCGACCTCGGCGACCTGGACCAGTTGGGCGTGGACACGCTGCTGCACATGGCCCTCGAAGGCCCGCTCGACGCGGCCGCCTCGGCTCAGCTGTGGCACACCGGCCGGGGCAACATGCTGGCGCTGCGCGAGCTGGTCCTCGGCGCCCGCGCCCGGGGGGCGCTGGTCCGGCGGGACGGCGTGTGGCACCTCGACGGGCCGCTGCCCGCGCCCGATCGCCTGCGGGAGCTGGTCGAGCTGCGGCTGGCGGAGCTGGAGCCGGTGGCCTGCACGGTGCTGGACCAGCTCGCCCTGTGCCAGCCGCTCGGCCTCGGCCAGCTGGAGGCCAGCGCCGGCCTCCCGGTGCTGGAGGAGCTGGAGCGCCAGAGCCTCATCGCCGTGCGCACGGACGGCCGGCGGGAGTCGGTGCGCCTGGCCCACCCCCTCCACGGCGAGGTGTTGCGGGCCCGCATGCCGGCGCTGCGGCGCCGGTCGATCCTGCTCCGGCAGGCGGAGGCGGTGGAGGCCTGGGGTGCCCGCCGCCGCGACGACGCGGCGCGCATCGCCACCTGGCGGCTGGAGGCGACCGGCCGGGGCGATCCCGGCCTGCTGCTGCGGGCGGCCCAGCTGGCCCGCTACGCCCAGGACTTCGGCCAGGCGGCCAAGCTGGCCCGGGCGGCGCTGGCCTCCGAGCCGTCCGCCGCAGCCGGCCTCGTCCTCGGCGAGTCCCTCTACAACCTCGGCTCGTTCGAGGAGGCGGAGGAGGTGCTGGCGGCGGCCACCGGCCGGGCCGAGGGCGACGACGAGGTGGTGCGCATCGCCACCGTCCGGCGCCGCAACCTGATGCGCGGCTGCCTGCGCACCGACGCCGCGGTGGCGGTGGGGCGGACGGCGCGGGAGCGGGTGGCGGCCCGGGCCGCGCACGAGGAGCTACGGGCGGGCGAGGCCGAGGTCCTGTCGCTGTCCGGGCGCCCCCGCGAGGCGCTCGACCTGCTCGACGACCTCGACCTGAGCACCGCGCGGCTGCGGGTGCTGGCGGCCATCCCCCGGAGCCAGGCGCTGGCCATGTCGGGCCGCACCGGCGAGGCCATCGAGGTCAGCGGGCGGGCCGCCCGCGAGCACGCGGCCCTCGGGGACGAGCTGGCCATCTCGTCGCCGGGCACCCACCGGATCAACTGGTTGTTCGCCCTCATCCAGGCCGGACAGCTACGGGAGGCGCAGGAGCGGGGACGGGAGTGGTTCGACGTCTCCGCCCGCGGCCGCATGCCGCTCGGGGTGATCTGGGTGGCGGTCCACCTCGCCCGCGCCGCCCTGGCCCAGGGCCTGCCGGACACGGCGCTGCAGTGGAGCCGCGCGGGCGAGGCGCGCCATCGACGGCTCGGGGCTGGAGGGATTGCGCCCCGCCACCGTTGCGGTGGCCGCGGCCGCCCACGGGCTGCGGGGCGATGCGGTCGCCGGTGCCGCCGCCCTCGACCGGCTCGACGCCCTGGCGCCGGGGTTCGGCCTGCTGGCCTCCGAGCTGCCGCTCGGCCGGGCATGGCCGCTGGTGGCCGCGGGCGAGATCCCCGCGGCGCGGTCGCTGCTGCTGGCGGCCGCAGCCCCCGCCGAGGACGCCGGGCACCTGCCCGCGGCGGCGTGGCTCCTCCACGACGCGGCCCGGCTGGGCGCCGCGGCCGAGGCGGCGCCCCGCCTCGCCACCCTCGCCGCCGCGGGCGACAGCGCCCTGGTGGCGGCCCGGGCCGACCACGCCGCCGCCCTCGTGGCCGCGGACGCCGAGCGCCTCGACGCCTGCGCCGACCGGTTCGACGCCCTCGGCGCCGTGCTGGCGGGGGCGGAGGCCGCGGCCCAGGCCGCGGACGCGTGGCGCCGGAGCCGGGACCAGCGCCGGGCCACCGCCGCCGACCGCCGGTGCCACGAGCTGGCGGCCCAGTGCGAGGGCGCCCGCTCCCCGGCTCTGGCCCGGGCACGGGGCGTCGTGCCCCTCACCGATCGCGAACGGGAGATCGCGGTGCTGGCCGCGGCCGGGGACACCAGCCGCGTCATCGCCGAGCGGCTCTACCTGTCGGTGCGGACCGTGGACAACCACCTCGGCCGCATCTACGACAAGCTCGGCGTTTCCAGCCGCGCCCAGCTCGCCGACGCCCTCGGGCGGCGGGAGGAGCCATGACGCCCGAGCAGGTCGAGCTGGTCCGCTCGTCGTACGCGTCGCTCGGCCGCGGCACCAGCGCCATGGCGCGGGAGTTCTACCGCCGGCTGTTCGCGCTCGACCCCACCATCGAGGACATGTTCACCTACGGCCCCGACATCATGGCGGACAAGTTCAGCGGCGAGCTGGCCGCCATCGTCGAGGCGATCGTCTCCTTCGACGCCTTCAGCGCGCGGCTGGGGGACCTCGCCACCCGCCACGTCGGCTACGGCGTCCAGGTCCGGCACTACCGGCTGGTGGGCGAGGCCCTGATGGGCGCCCTGGCCGACGCGCTCGGCCCGCAATGGGACGAGGCGCACGAGACCGCCTGGCGCCACGCCTACAACCTGGTCGCGGAGGTCATGATGGCCGCCGCCGCGGAGGCTTAGGCGCCGGCTCCGGCCAGCTCCAGCGCCGCGGGGAACAGGACGTGGTTCTCCTTGTGGATGTGCACGTGCGTGTCGTGCTCGAGCGCCGCCAACCGCCCGTAGAGCGACCGGTAGCTCGTGCAGCCGTCGGGCGGGACGATGTAGGAGTGGGTCGCGGTGCGCAGGTCGGCCAGCAGCTCGCCCGCCCGGTCGTGCTCCATCGTCATCATGCGGATCGGGTTGGCCACGGACCCGAAGGGGAAGTCGGTGACGCCGCCGGCCAGGTCATGGATGGCCGGGAACAGGACCCGCTCCTCCTTCAGCATGTGGGGCTCCAGATCGTCCCAGAGCGCGGCCACCAGCCGGTCGACGTCCGCCAGCTCGGGGTGGCGCTCGCCGTGCGCCGCCCGCACCTTGGCGGCCAGCGCCTTCAGCAGGGGAAGCTCCTCCTGGAGGTAGCGATGGTGGGTGTCGACGATGTGGTCGGCCAGCGCCGGGGCCGGCAGCGTCGCCCAGGCGGTGTCGTCGTCGGCCTCCAGGCCCGCGAGCTGGGCCTCGACGGCGTCGGGGGCGATGTTGGCCGCGGCACACGCGTCGCCGAGGGTGCGGTTGCCCTGGCAGCAGTAGTCCAACCCGGCGGCGTCGAAGACGCGGGCGGCGGCGGGGTTCTCGGTCACGATCTCGGCCAGGGTGGGGAGGCTCATCCCCCGGACGGTACGGAGGCGGCGGCGCCCGGACCAGGGTCCAAGGTCCCGAACTCCAGGCCCCGGTCTGAGGGGCGGGTGGGCGCAGTCAGGTGGCGGTCAGCCCCGGCGGCGCACGCTGCGGCCATGACACGACGAGACGGACGCACGCCGGGCCGGGCGCTCGCCGGCCTCCTGGCCGTGGGCCTGGTGGCCGCGGGGCGGGTGCGGGCGACGACGACACGACCACGGCGAGCGGGTCCGGGTCGACGACGACCGGGACGAGCACCCCGGTCATCGACCCTGGCGACGGTGGGCACTACGCCCCCGACATCAGCCCCGCGGACTTCGTGACCACCGTCGACAACCCGTACATGCCTCTCGCGCCGGGGGCTCGGTGGGTCTACGAGGGCACCGCCGACGGCGAGCCCGAGCACACCGAGGTGGTGGTCACCGACCAGCGCAAGGACGTCATGGGCATCCCGGCGGTGGTGGTCCGCGACACCGTGAGCGTCCGGGGCGAGATGGTCGAGGACACCTACGACTGGTTCGCCCAGGACCGCGAGGGCAACGTCTGGTACCTCGGCGAGGACTCCAAGGAGTACGAGGGCGGCCGGGTCACCAGCACTGAGGGCTCGTGGGAGGCCGGGGTCGACGGGGCGCTCCCCGGCATCGTCATGCAGGCCCACCCCGCCGTCGGGCAGGCCTACCGGCAGGAGTTCTACCCGGGCCAGGCCGAGGACCTCGCCGAGGTGAGCGCCGTCGGCACGACCAAGGCGATCGGGCTCGGCGAGTACCGGGACGTGGTGGTCGTCAAGGAGTGGAACCCGCTGGAGCCCGACGTCGTCGAACAGAAGTACTACGCCCCCGGCATCGGCGTGATCGCCGAGGACACGGTGACCGGAGGCGACGAGCAGTCGGAGCTCACCAGCGTTTCGTAACACCGCTACGATTTGTTCATGCCCGCACTGGTCAGCTACGAGTCGGACGGAACGACCGCCAGGATCATCATGGACGACGGCAAGGTGAACGCCCTGTCGCTCGCCATGACGAGGGAGCTGAACGAGGCGCTGGACCGCGCCGCGGTCGAGCGGGCCGTGGTCCTGCTGGCCGGCCGGGAGGGCGTGTTCTCGGCCGGGTTCGACCTCGCCGCCCTCGGCGAGGGCGGCCACCGGGCCCTGGAGATGGTGCGGGCCGGGTTCGAGCTGGCCGAGCGGCTGCTCTGCTTCCCCCGGCCGGTCGTCATGGCCTGCACCGGGCACGCGGTGGCCATGGGCGTGTTCCTGCTGCTGTCGGGTGACTACCGGATCGGCGCCACGGGCCCCTACCGGTTCACGGCCAACGAGGTCGCCATCGGGCTGACCATGCCCCGGGCCGCGGTCGAGATCCTGCGCCAGCGACTGGCCCCGGCCCACTTCAACCGGGCCGCCGTCCTCGCCGACGTCTACACCCCCGACACCGCCCAGGACGCGGGCTTCCTCGACCGCGTGGTCGACCCCGCTGACCTCCACGGCACGGCGCAGGACGCCGCCGCGCAGCTGGCCAAGCTCGACCCGGCCGCCCACGCCGCGACCAAGCTCCGGGTCCGCCGCACGCCCTGGCTGCCCTGCGTCACGGCATCGAGGCCGACCACACGGACCTCGTAACGACGTTCCGATAGCGTTGGCCGGTGCCCCGCCCCAAGCAGAGGACGCCCGAGCTCCGGGACCGGGTGCTGGACGCGGCGGTGGCGGTGCTGGTCAGCGAGGGCGTGGGCGGGTTCACCACCCGCCGCATCGCCCGGGAGGCGGAGACGTCCCTGCCCGCGGTGTACGAGCTGTTCGGCGACAAGGCCGGGCTGGTGCGCGAGGTGTTCTTCGGCGGCTTCCGGCGGCTGGACCGGCACCTGGCCGAGCTCCCCGAGACGGCCGACCCGCGGGCCGACCTGGAGGCCACCTTCGTCGCCTTCCGCCAGTTCGTCCTGGCCAACCCGGTGCTGGCCCAGGTCATGTTCTCGCGCCCCTTCGCCGACTTCGACCCGGTGCCCGACGACCTGGCCGCGGGCGTGGCGACCCGGCGTTTCGTGGTCGGCCGGGTGCGGCGCGGCATCGAGGCCGGCCTGATCGAGGGCGACGAGACCGACGTCGCGCACGTCCTGCTCGCCCTGGCCCAGGGCCTGGCCGCCCAGGAGAGCGCGGGGTGGCTGGGGACGTCGCCGGCGTCCAGGGATCGCCGCTGGGCGCTCGCGGTCCGCACCGCCCTCGACGGGCTGGCGGCCGCGCCCCCGCTCAGCCCACCGGGCCGCTGACGACCAGCTTCAGGGGCGGGTCGGCGAGCGCGCCGGGCGGCTTCGTCCCACCCGACGACCGCACTGGTCACCAGGCCGGGGTCGAAGCCCCGGCCCACGAGGTCGAGCACCGCCGGGATGGCGGGCCGGGCGTGGACCCGGCCGGTGTGCAGCGTGCAGCAGCGCGAGTACATGGCCAGCAGGGGGAGCCTTGGATCGTCGAGGTAGACCGACACGTTGGTGCACACGCCATCGAACGCGGTGCTGTTGAGCGGGCAGCGCAGCCCGTCCTCGGTGCCCGAGGCGTTGACCGTGATGGGGAAGGCGCCCACCTTGCGCGGCGGTGGCCCGTCCTCGACCTCGGCCCCGAGCGCGGCGGCCAGCGCCAGCCGGGCCGGGTCCTGGTCGTGATAGACGACCCGCCCCGCCCCGAGGGCCACCGTGAGGCCGGCGGCGTACAGGCCGATCGAATGGGGACCGACCGGCCCGCCCATGACCAGGACGTCGGCCCCCGGTGTGGCCTCCAGCTGCGGGCCGACGGTGCGCCAGCCGTCGGGGATGTTGTCGCTGGGCGCTGGCGATGGCCACCGGGTCCAGGCCGGCCGGCACCGGGACCAGCATGGCGTCGGCGTGGGGGACGGCCGACAGGTCCGCCAGCAGCCCACCCCACCGGTGGCCGCCCATGGCGCCCAGCCCGTAGGTCGACAGCGGCGGGTGGGCGGCACAGTTTCCGGTCCGCCCGGCGCGGCACGGGTCGCAGCGGCCGCAGGAGATCTGGAACGGGACCACCACGTGGTCGCCCGGGCCGACGGTCCGCACCGCCTCGCCCACCTCCACCACCTCGGCCACGCCCTCGTGCCCGAGCGGGTAGGGCGGTCCGGGCGCGGGGTAGGCGCCGCGGAGCACGCCCACGTCCAGGTCGCAGGTCGCCACCGCCAGCGGCCGGACCAGCGCCGCCTCGTCGCCGTCGAGCGCCGGCGGGTCGACCTCTTCCCAGGAGACCTTCCCGGGCCCTTCGAGCATCAGGCGCCGCATCACCCCTCCCGGGCCACCAGGCGGAAGGCGACGCCCGAGGCCTCGAACGTGCGGGGGGCGACGCCGGGGGCGGCCCACAGGTCGATGCCCACCAGGCCGGTCCGCCCTCCCGGCCCCGCCCCGGCGACCTCGACGTAGCCGCCGTCGGGCAGCGGCAGCGTGCCCTCCCGGGGCGGGATCGCCAGGACGGCGCCCCAGCGATCGGCCAGCGTGGCGGAGTCCTCGGCCGCCAGGCGGAGGCCCGCGAGCCCGGTCGCTGACGCCGGTGCGCACCTGACCGGCCCACGACGGGCCGGCCCAGCGCCAGGAGGCCGGCGGGGTTGCCTGGTCGAACGACACTATGGCCGCCCCGAGGTCGGCGGGATGGGGCGTGGCTGGCGCGGATGTCCTCCAGGTCGATGTCGAGCACCCGGCGCACCCTGCACCCGTCCAGGTGGGCCCGGGCCGCGTCCATGTCCTCCACCTGGAAGATGGCCATGTAGCCGCAGTCGCCACCGACCCGCCGCATGAAGCGCTCGGCCGGGCAGCCGTCGCCGGGCACCAGCGGGGACACCACCTCCAGGAAGGTGTCGCCCACCGGCACGACGGCGTTGTGCAGCCCGAACGTGTCGACGCCCGGATCGTGGAACGGGGCGCCCAGGCCCAGCTCCCCGGCCCAGGCCGTCACCACCTCGTCCCGCTCGGCAGCCGCCACCACGGCCTGGCGCAGTCTTGTCACTCGCACACGCCCCACTTAATCGGCAGATTGCTCCCATTACAAGCCGCCGCGCGGACGCCGGGATGACAGGCTGGGTAGGTGGCCACCGCCCCGACCGCGGGGCTGCTCGTAGACGTGCCCCGACCAGCCCGGGATCATCGCAGCCACCACCGCCTTCGTGGCCGGGCACGGCGGCAA
>CAWDIO010000009.1:0-49334 GCA_963802385.1 uncultured Acidimicrobiales bacterium
CGTCCTCGGCGCCGCCGTCGATGTAGTCGAACACCCCGCCGGGCAGCCGCCGCCGGGCCAGGCGCCGGAGGTCCTCGACCGACGCGGCCCGGGCCAGCCGCCGCTCGACGCGGTCGGTCTCGATCCGCCCGAACCGCACCACCGACCGCAGCGTCTCGACGGGGTTCCGGGTCACAGCAGCTCCCACTGGTCGCGGTAGGGGTCGAGGCGGGCGTCACCGGGGTCGAGCTCCGTGACCAGGATCTTGACCCCCTCGGGGCCGAGGGCCCGGGCGGGCGCCCGCTGGTCGAGCTTGCTCGAGTCCACCGCCACGACCACCTCGCCCGCCACGTCGGCCAGGGCCAGCTTGACCTCGGCGTCCTCCAGGGTGGCCTCCGAGGAGCCGTGCACGGGGTGCAGCGCGGCGGCGGACACGAACAGGCGCCGCAGCAGCAGCTCCCGGGCGGTGCGGGTGGCGAGCGGCCCCACCAGGCTGCCGGTGCGGGCATCGAGCTGGCCGCCCGTGAGCAGGGCGGTCACGCCCGGCTGGTCCTGGAGCGCGGCGAACGTGTCCTGGCCGTTGGTCACCACCGTGAGGTCGCGCACCTCGCGCAGGTTGGCGGCCAGGCGCTGGAGCGTGGACGAGGCGTCGAGGCCGACGGCCCCGCCGTCGCCCACCAGCGGCGCCAGCTTGGCCGCGATGCGGTCCTTGGCCCGGACGTGGCGGGAGAAGCGCTCGGCGAACGGCTGGGGCCCGATGGCCACCGCGCCGCCGCGGATCCGCTGCACGACGCCCTCCTCGGCCAGGGCGTCGAGGTCGCGGCGGATGGTCATCTCGCTCACGCCGAAGCGGGCCGCGGCGTCGACGATCTTGACCCGGCCCTCGGCCCGGATGGTGGCCTCGATCCGGCGCAGGCGGTCCATGGCGTCGAGGCTCACGGCCGGTCCTCCGCCAGGTGGCGGCGCGCGCGTCCGCGAGGTCGCGGTAGCGGCCGAGGGCGATGCCCTGCACCAGGGCGTTGCCCAGCGCGGTGGCCTCGACCGGCCCCGCGTGCACGGGGAGGCCCGTCCGCTCGGCCAGCAGGCGGCGGTAGAGGCCGGACTGGGCGCCGCCGAACACGTTCACGGCCCCGGGCGCCTCCCCGGGGAGCGCGGCCAGGACTGCGGCGGTGGCGTCCGCCAGCGACTCGACGACCAGGCGGGCCACCACCGGCGGCGGGGCGTCGCGGGGCAGGCCCAGCGCCGCCGGTCACCTCGCCCAACATGTCGTCAGGGTGGAGGAAGCGGGCATCGCTGGGGTCGAGCCGGGTCGCCGGGAGGTCCCCGACCGCGGCGGCGTCGTCGATCAGGGCCGCGATCGGAGGGTCGCCCCAGGCGCGGCGGCACCCCTCCAGCAGCCAGGCGCCGGCCAGGTTCTTGAGCAGGCGGACCCCGCCGAGCGCGCCGATCTCGTTGGTGAGGTTGGCCGCCCGGGCCGCGGCGCTCAGGTCGGGGTCGGGCTGCTCCCGACCGACGAGCAGCCACGTCCCCGAGGAGACGAAGGCCGGGCGCGGACCCGCGCCGGCCCCCATCGCCGCCACCGCCGAGGCCGTGTCGTGCCCGCCCACCAGGTGCACGGGGACACCCTGCCACGTCCCGACCCGGGTGCCGCGCCGGGAGGATGTCGGGCAGGACGCCGGGGTCGAGCCCGATGCCGGCGGCCAGGTCCGCCGACCACGCACCGGTGCGGATGTCGACCAGCCCGGTGGTGCCCGCGCTGGTGCGCTCGCCCACGATCGCCCCCGTCAGGTGGTGCACCACCAGCTCGGGCAGCATGACCAGATGGCGGGCCCGGTCGAGCTCGCGCCCGATCGTGCGCCGCGACCTGGAAGACGGTGTTGAACGGCTGGAGCTGGACCCCCGTCACGGCGTAGAGGGCGGCGGGCCCGCCCAGCCGGTCGACCACGGCGGCGTAGCCCGCGGTCCGGTCGTCCCGGTACGACACGGGTGGGGCCACCAGGTCGCCATGGGCGTCGAGCAGCCCGTAGTCCACGCCCCACGTGTCCACGCCGATCGACGCCAGCGGTCCCGGCTCGAGGGCGGCGGCCAGGCCCTTCTCGGTCTCGGCCAGCAGGCGGGCCCAGTCCCAGCGGAGCACCCCCGCGGGGTCGGCCACCGGGGCGTGGGCGTGGCGGTGGACGACCGACAGGCGCGGGGCGGCCCGTCCCCAGCTCGACCCGGCACACCCGGATCGAGGATGCGCCGAAGTCGACCGCCACCACACTCACCGGGTCGGCCGGCGCCCGCTCGCTCACAGGCCGGTGGCCACCGCGTCGGCGCCCCGCGCCGCGATCGTCGAGGCCCGGTAGCCGACGGCCCGGTAGGTGGCCAGCGGGTCGAGGGCGGCGCCGTTGCGGCGGCGGGCCTCGGCCACCAGGGGCCGCACGTCGGTGCGGAACCCCCGGTGCAGCACCTCGGCCGCCCGGGCCGGGTCGTTGTCCTGCTGCGCCTCGGCCAGGTCGGCCCGGTTGACGCACAGCGCCTGGGCCAGCGCCACCTGGAGCGCATCGGTGGCCTGGATCAGGTCCTCGAGCGGGTCCTTGAGGTTGTGGCTCTCGTCGATCATGTAGGCGGCGTCGGGCATGCGCCCGCCCCCGGCCTCCAGCAGCTCGCCGACGATGAGGAACAGCTGGAACGGCGTGATGGAGCCCACGGTGAGGTCGTCGTCGCCGTACTTCGAGTCGTTGAAGTGGAAGCCGCCCAGCCGGCCCACCATGGCCAGGCGCGACACCACCTGCTCGATGTTGGTGTTGGGCAGGTGGTGGCCGAGGTCGACCAGGCACTTGGCCCGGTCGCCGGTGCCCTGGGCCAGCAGCAGCGAGGTGCCCCAGTCGTTGTTCACCGACGAGTAGAAGGCCGGCTCGTAGGGCTTGTGCTCGGTGTACATCTCCCAGCCGTCGGGCAGGCGGGCGTAGATCTCGCCCAGCCCGGCCAGCACCCGCTCGAACTGGCCCCGGAAGCTGGCCTGCCCCGGGTGGTTCATGCCGTCGCCCAGCCACACGGTCAGGGCCCGCGACCCCAGCTCCAGGCCCAGGTCGATGACGTAGTGGTTGTGGTCGATGGCCGCCCGCCGCACCGCCTCGTCGGTGTTGGCCAGGCTGCCGAACTTGTACGACACGGCGCCGTCGCGGGTGGTCGAGGGGTTGTCCTGGAACGTGTTGGAGTTCATGGCGTCGAACCCGACGCCCCGGTCGGCCGCGTGGCGGCGCAGCTCGGCGGCGCCCTCGCCGAGGCCGGGGTCGTCCCAGGGCACGTGCAGGCTGACCGTGCGGTTGGCGCCGGTCAGGGCGTTGAGCGCGGCGACGTCGTCGATCTTCTCGAAGGTGTCGCGGGGCTCGCCCCCGCCCGGGAAGCGGCCGAAGCGGGTGCCGCCCGTGCCCACGGCCCACGACGGGGCCGCGGCGCTGAACATGGCCACCTCCGCCACCACCGCCCCGGCGTCGACCCCGGCCCGGCCCACCACGTCGAGGGCGTGGGCCAGGTCCGACTCGTGCCACGCGAGGCGCAGCTCGTTCTCCTCCTCGATGCGACTGCGGTCGATGGTCATGTCTCCCCCTTACCGCTGGAACGCCATGGGCACACCGCCGTCCACCGGGATGATCGTGCCGGTGGTGAGCGACAGCTCGTCGGCGCAGAGCACGAACACCGCGGCGGCGACGTGCTCGGGCAGCACCTCCTGCCCGAGCAGGGTACGGCCGGCGTAGAACTTGCCGAGCTCCTCGGGCGCCACGCCGTAGACCTTGGCCCGCTCGTCGCCCCATCCGCCGGCGAAGATGCCCGAGCCCCGCACCACGCCGTCGGGGTTCACGCCGTTGACCCGCACGCCGAGCGGCCCCAGCTCCGCGGCCAGCAGGCGCACCTGGTGGGCCTGGTCGGCCTTGGCCGCGCCGTAGGCCACGTTGTCCGGGCCGGCCACGACCGCGTTCTTGGACACGACGTAGACGATGTCGCCGCCCATGCCCTGGGCCGCCGCCACCCGGGCCGCCTCCCGGCTCACCAGGAACGAGCCGCGGGCCATGACCCCGTGCTGGAGGTCCCAGTCGGCGGTGGTCGTCTCGGCCAGGGGCTTGGAGATCGACAGGCCCGCGTTGTTCACCACCAGGTCCACGCCGCCGTAGGTGGCGCACACCTCGGCGATCGCCGCGGCCACGGCCGCCTCGTCGCCGACGTCGACCCCGACCGGCGCCGCCACGTCCGGGCCCCCCAGCGCGGCGGCGACCGCCTCGGCGCCCGGGACGTCGCGGTCGGCCACGGCCACGGCCGCGCCCTCGGCCGCCAGCCGGGTGGCGATGGCCCGCCCGATCCCCGACGCCGCGCCGGTCACCAGCGCCACCCGGCCCGCCAGCGGCTTCGGCGGGGGCAGGCGGCGCAGCTTGGCCTCCTCCAGCGCCCAGTACTCGATGCGGAACTTCTCGGACTCGGGGATCGGCGCGTAGGTCGACACCGCCTCGGCGCCCCGCATCACGTTGATGGCGTTGACGTAGAACTCGCCGGCGATCCGTGCGGCGCGGGCATCGGCGCCGAAGCTGAACATCCCGACGCCCGGCACCAGCACGATCACCGGGTCGGCGCCCCGCATGGGCGGGCTGTCGTCGCCCGCGTGGCGGCGGTAGTAGGCCGCGTAGTCCTCGCGGTAGGCGGCGTGCAGGTCCCGGAGGCGGGCGACGAGCTCGTCCACCGGCGCGGTGGGCGGCAGGTCCAGCAGCAGCGGGCGGACCTTGGTGCGGATGAAGTGGTCGGGGCACGAGGTGCCCAGCGGCGCGAGGCGCGTGACCGCCTCGCGGGCCAGGAAGTCGAGCACCAGGTCGCCGTCGGTGAGCCGCCCGACGGCGCGCCGGTCGGTGGAGCACAGGCCCCGGACGTGGGGGGCCAGCTCGGCGGCCAGGCGCCGGCGCTCCGCGGGCGGCAGCGGCTCGAAGCCGGACCGCACCGGTCCCAGCGGGTCGGGCCGGCCCCGCTCGGCGAGGAAGCGCTCCGCCCGCCGGATGGCGCCCAGCGACCGGTCCCGGCACTCCTCGGAGCTGGCGCCCCAGGTGGTCAGGCCGTGGCCGCCGAGCACGACGCCGTGCAGGCCCGGGTTGCCGGCCGCCAGCGCCGCCACCTGGAGGCCCAGCTCGAACCCGGGCCGGCGCCACGGCACCCAGGCCAGCTCGCGGCCGAAGCAGTCCTTGGTGAGCGCCTCGCCGTCGGCCGCCGCGGCCAGGGCGATCACCGCGTCGGGGTGCAGGTGGTCGACGTGCGGCGCGTCGACCAGCGCGTGCATGGCCGTGTCGATCGACGGGGCGGCGCCGCCCGTGCCCCAGCGGCAGTGGTCGAAGGCGGCCACCATCTCGTCCTCGTGCTCGACGCCGCGGTAGACGCCCCGCAGCGCCCGCACCCGGTCGAGCCGCAGGGTGGCGAGGCCGTCCGCCCGCAGCGTGCCGAGGTCGCCGCCCGACCCCTTGACGTACAGGACCTCGACCGGCTCCCGGGTGACCGGGTCGGTCTCGGCGGCCTTGCACGGAGGCGTTGCCGCCCCCGTAGTTGGTGACCCTCGGGTCGGACCCCAGCTCGTGCGACCGCGCCAGCAGCGACTCCACCGGCCCGGCGCCGGCCGGCGCCTCAGTCAAGGTGGAACACCTCCTCCAGCTCCGCCATCATCGCATCGGCGGCGCGCGCCGTCCCCCTCGAAGAACGGCGCCATCTCGGCCTGCCAGCGCTCGTTGACCGGCTCCGCGGCCATGGCCGCCCGGGCCGCGTCGAGCCCGTCCGGCGTCTCCACGTAGCCGAACAGCGTGCCGTCCTCCCGCAGGAACAGCGAGTAGTTGTGCCAGCCGGTCCGGCGCAGCGCGTCGAGCATGTCGGGCCACACGGCCGCGTGCCGGCGGCGGTACTCGTCGAGCCTGTCGGGCCTGACCTTCAGCGTGAACCCGATCCGGTGCACGGCCTTGTCCTCCTGGAGCCGGCCGGAGCCTGCCGGGGCGGCGCGGGCGGGCGCCGCCCCGGCACCCCGGTCACCCGTCGATGTTGTCCTCGGTGTACACCGAGAACGGCCCCATCACGATGCGCAGCCCGTTGTCGCGGGTGGGGTCGGCCTCGATCGTGTACTCGCCCATGCGCCCGGCGGTGAACGTCTGGCCCTCCGCCGCCTCGAACTGGCCGGTGGCGATGCCGTAGGTGGCGTAGTAGGTGAGGTAGCCGAGGTCGACGAAGCTCCACAGCGCGAACTCGGGTGCGCACCCGCTCTCGGTGTAGGCCCGCATCTCGTCGGGGAGCCCCAGGCCGGAGACCTTCACCTGGTCGCACAGGCCCTCGTCGGTCATGGCCTTGGCCGCGGCGGCGATGCCGACGGTGGTGGGCGCCATGATCAGCTTGAGGTCGGGGTGCGAGTCGACGAGGCCCAGGGCCTGGTTGTAGGACTCGTCCGAGTCGTCGTTGCCGTAGACGGTGTCGACCAGCTCGATGTTGGCGTACTTCTCGTCCTCGAGCGCGGTCTCGAACGCGTCGATCCAGGCGTTCTGGTTGGCGGCGTCGGGCGACGCCGACAGGATCGCCAGCTCACCGCCCTCCTCGCCCATGATGTCGAGGGCCATGTCGGCCATGACCACGCCGGTCTCGTCGAAGTCGACCTGGGCCACGAACAGGCTCTCGCCCTCGCCCGAGGGGATGGGCGAGTCCCAGCTCACCACGGACACGTCGGCGTCGGTGGCGGCGTCGACCCCCGATTGGATCTGCTCGCCGGCGTTGTTGGAGATCATCACCGCGTCGACGCCCTGGGTGGCGGCGTTGGTCATGGTCTCGATCTGGCCGGTGGGGTCCTCGCAGGTGGACGGGCCCAGGAACTCGGGCGCCGAGGTGCCGAGCTCGTCGGCCGCCTCCTGCGCGCCCTCGTTGGCCTGGTCGAACACGGCGATGCCGGTGCACTTGGGCAGCAGGATGGCGTTCATGTCGTCGCCGCCCTCGATGGTGACGGCCTCGCCGGCGCTGCCGCTGTCGGAGCCGGACGAGCTGGACTCGGTGTCGTCGTCGTCGTCTCCGCAGGCGGCCGCTACCAGCAGCAGGCACGCGAGAGCCGCGATCAGCTTGTGTGGTCTCATCTTCCCCCTCCTCCCGTCGAGGTCCGCCCCCGACGAAGGTCTTGTGTCATGCCGCGACCTCCTGCGCATCTGCTCCGGCACGGCGGAGCGGCAGGCGGTCGAGCGCGTTCTGGGCGAGCACCGACACGATGAGCAGCGCGCCGATGACGCCGGTCTGCGTGTTGGGCTCGACGTTGGCCAGGCCGAGCCCGTTGCGCAGGTTGAGGACGATGCCGATGGCCAGCGCCACGCCCGCCATCGACCCGGAGCCGCCGAAGATGCTGACCCCGCCGAGCAGCACCATCGTGATGATGTCGAGCTCGAAGCCCTCGCCGATGTTGGCCCGGACCGAGCCCAGGCGGGCGGCGAACAGCACCCCGGCCACGCCCGCCACGAAGGCCGAGGCGACGAACAGCGCCACCTTGGTGCGGGCCACGTCGACGCCCGAGAAGCGCGCCACCTCGGCGTTGTCGCCGATGACGAACAGCCGCCGCCCCACCACGGTGCGGTGCAGGACGACGCCCCCCAGCACCAGCAGCACCAGGAACAGCACCAGGGCGAACGGCATCGGGCCCAGGAAGTCGGCCCGGCCCAGATCGCCGAACCAGCCGGGGAAGTCGCCGACGGAGCGGTCCTCCAGCAGGACGCGCGCCGCGCCCCGGAACCCGATCAGGCCCGCCAGCGTGACCACGAGCGACGAGATCCCGGTGCTGGCGATCACCCAGCCCTGGAGCAGCCCGGCCGAGGCGGCGGCCGCCAGCGCCAGGACGATGGCCAGCCCGAACGGGACGCCGGACTCGTGCGCGAGCGCGAGCGCGCAGGCCGAGAAGGCCATGACCGAGGCGACGGACAGGTCGATCTCGCCGGACACGATGACGAAGGTCATCGCCACCGCGATGATCACCTTCTCGATCGACAGCCGGAAGATGTTCACGAAGTTGTCGACGTCGAGGTAGAAGTCCGACTGCGTGGCGTTGTAGACGACGGTCCCCACCAGGATCAGGGCCAGCAGCGCCTCCCAGCTGCGCTCCCGCGACCAGCTACGCATGGGACGGCTCCTTCTCCTCGGTGGCCTCGACCCGGGTGTGGGGGCGGGCCTCCGCCGACCAGCGGCGGCGGAACCGCCGGCCGATGGCGGCGTCGGCCACGACGGCGGCGAGGATGAGCGCCCCGAGGATGGCGTTGCGCCAGAACTCGCTCACCTGCTCCACCCGCACCAGGCTCTGGTCGAGCACGTCGATCAGCACCGCGCCCAGGAACGACCCGACCAGGGTGCCCGAGCCGCCCAGCACGCTCACCCCGCCGACGACCGCGGCCGCCACCGAGTCCAGCTCCAGGCCCTGGCCCGCGACCACCGTGATGTTGCCGAACCGGGCCAGGAACAGGAACCCGGCGAGCCCCGACAGCGTCCCGCAGGCGCAGAAGGCGCCGAACACCAGGCGCCGGGTGGGCAGCCCGGCCTGGGCCGCGGCCTCGGGGTTGGAGCCGATGGCGTAGAGCCGGCGCCCGCCGCGGAGGCGCTGCATGGCCACCTGGAGCACGGCCACGACGGCCACCACGACCGCGAAGACCAGCCGCAGGTCCAGCTCGCCCACGCTGACCAGCGTGCGGTTGGGCAGCTCGACCACCCACGACGGCAGCGAGTCGGCGGTGATGGTGCGCCCCTCGCCGTGGGACACCAGCCAGCTCCGGTAGATCGCCAGCGTCCCGAGCGTGGTGACGATGGCGGGCACGCGGGCCCAGGCCACGAGGGCGCCGTTCACCGCGCCCAGCGCCAGCCCGATCCCGAGCGCGAGGGCGATGCCCGCCGCCGGGGACGAGGTCGGGTGGTCGCGCACGTACTCGCCGGTGAGGTAGGCGGACACGCCCACGATCGAGCCGACCGACAGGTCGATGTTGCGGGTGATGATGACGATGGTCTGCGCCACCGCCAGCAGGGCGGTGATGGCGACGCTGGTCGTCACCCGGTTGAAGAACCGGCCGCTCAGGTAGTCGTCGACCAGGAAGCTGAACACCACCAGCATCCCCACGATGACGCCGACGAGGGAGAGCTCCTTGACCCGCTCGGGGCGGATCCACACCGGTGTGGCGGCCGCGCGGCTCACGCCACCCCCACCGCCGCGGTCATGACCCGCTCCTGGGTGGCGTCGGCCCGGTCGAACAGGCCCGTCTGGGCGCCCTCGCGCATCACCAGCACCCGGTCGCTGACCGCCAGCACCTCCGGCAGGTCCGAGGAGATGAGCACGATGGCCAGGCCCGCCCGCGCCAGCTCGTCCACGATCCCGTGGACCTCGGCCTTGGCGCCCACGTCGATGCCGCGGGTGGGCTCGTCGAGGATCAGCACCCGCGGCTCGGTGTTGAGCCACTTGGCGAGCATCGTCTTCTGCTGGTTGCCGCCCGACAGCAGGCCGACGGCCTGGTTGAGCCCGGGCGTGCGGATCCGCAGCCGCTCCTGGAACCCCTCGGCGGCCCGGCGCTCGGCGCCGCGGTCGACCAGGCCGAGGCGGGACGCGTAGCGGGCGAGCGACGGCAGCGTGATGTTGGCGGTCACCGACTGGGGGAGCGACAGCCCGACGTGGCGGCGGTCCTCGGACAGGTAGGCGACGCCGTGGTCGAGCGCGTGGCGGGGCGTGCGGATGTCGACCGGCTCGCCGTCGAGCTCGACCGTCCCCGCCTCGGCCGGGGCCACGCCGAACAGGGCGAGGGCCACGTCGGTCCGGCCCGCGCCCACCAGGCCGGCCAGGCCCAGCACCTCGCCGGCCCGCACGTCGAACGAGATGCCGGAGAAGGCGCCGGTGCGGCCGAGGTCGCGGACCCGCAGCACGACGTCCCCGGCCGCGTGGTCGTGGCGGGCGTAGAAGTCCGACACCTGGCGGCCCACCATGGCCGAGATCAGCTCGGCGCGGGTCACGTCGCCGGTGTCGTGGGTGGCGACGTGGCGCCCGTCGCGGAAGACCGAGATGCGGTCCGCCAGCTCGAACACCTCGTCGAGGCGGTGGCTGATGAACAGCACCGCCACGCCCTCCTCCCGCAGCCGGCGCACCTGGCGGAACAGCCGCTCGACCTCGTGGGCCGACAGCGCGGCGGTGGGCTCGTCCATGATGAGGACCCGGACGTCGAGCGAGATGGCCTTGGCGATCTCGATGGCCTGCTGGGCGGCGACCGGCAGGCCGGCGGCGGGCATGCGCGGGTCGATGTGCACGTCGAGGCGGGCCAGGATCTCCGCCGCGTCGGCGCACATGCGCTTCCAGTGCACGACGCGGCCCTGGTCGCGGTGGCCGATGTAGATGTTCTCCGCCACGCTCAGGTCGGGGAAGATCAGCGGCTCCTGGAAGATGGCGGCGATGCCCCGGGCCTGGGCGTCGGCCGCGCCGTGGAGCGAGACGGCCTCGCCGTCGACCAGCACGGTGCCCTCGTCGGGCTGGTACACGCCGGTCATGACCTTGATCAGCGTCGACTTGCCGGCCCCGTTCTCGCCCACCAGGGCGTGCACCTCGCCGGGGCGGAGGTCGAGCGACACGCCGTCGAGCGCGCGGGTGGCCCCGAAGCGCTTGGAGATCGCCCGCATGGCGAGGACCGGCGACGGATCGACCACGTGCACCCCCCTGCGCTCGTGTTCGTACGTGTTAGTTCGCACACAATCTCACGTGACGGTGGGGGCGCGCAAGGGCCTGCGCGGGTCACCCGTGAGCCGTCAGTCGGCCGCCGGGACCTGGGCGCGGGCCTGGGTCTCGGCGTGGCCGGCGGCGATGTCGGGCAGCACGAAGCGCGCCGCCGAGGAGAGGATGAAGCCCGCCGCCAGGGCGATGGGCACCATCACGAGCATGCTGGGCTGCACACCGTGGGCGTCGGAGATGACGCCGATGAGGGGGAAGAAGACCGCGATGCCCGGCACCGCGAACACGGCGATGGTGGTGAGCCCGGCGGCGCGGACCCGCGGGGGCGCGACCAGGGACAGCAGCGCGTAGAAGGCGGGCGCCAGCGTGCCGATCGAGGCCGCCAGCAGCGCGTTCATGGCGATGGCGACCCAGACGTTGGGGGCGTAGGCGAAGATCACCAGGCACACGGCGTCGGCCACCCCGACGAGGCCGACGAAGCGCAGCAGGTAGCCCGGGTCGCGCATCGCCACCCGCGCCACCCAAGGAATGATCAGGAACACGCCCGCGATCTGGAGGGGCTCGACGCCGGCGGCGATCCAGCCGCGGGCCAGGCTGTCGAGGCCGTACACCTCGTCGTAGACCAGCGAGATCAGGTTCGGCACGCCGAACAGGGCCACGCCCAGGAACGGGATGGCGCACCAGACCCGCCGGATGGTCCGCACCCGGGCGAGCGTGGTCACCGTGGAGCGGATCGTCTCCGGCGGGTCCTCGACCTGGGCCGCCTCCTCGTCCAGGCCGGCCGCCCGGCGCTCGTGGACGCCCCGCTTCGGCTCGTGCAGGCGCAGCGCGAACAGGACGATGACGGCCGTGGGGATGGCGAACACCAGGAACGGCGCCCGCCAGCTGAAGAAGTAGGCGATGGTGCCGGCCAGGAGCGGCCCGAGGATCTGCCCCACCGAGTTGGCCTGGCGGTGCACGGCGAAGACCTTCACCCGGGTCTCCGGCGGGTACCAGTCCGCCAGCAGCGAGTTGTGGGTGGGCTCGACCACGGCGCGCCCGGTCCCCGCCCCGATGCGCGTGGCCACGAGCATCAGCGGGGTCAGCGCCAAGCCGGTGCCCACGGAGAACAGGGCCCACAGCGCCGCGCCCACCGTGGCGATGCGGACCCGGTTGGCCCGATCGCAATAGAACGACAGGGGGACCGCGATCAGCAGCACGGCGACGGTGGAGACGGAGACGATGCTGAGGGCGCCGGCGTTGGTCAGGCCGAAGGCGTCCCGGATGTCGGGCAGGAGGACGGCGAACGCGGTGCGGTCGAGCTCGTCGGCCGCGTTGAGGGCGAACAGCACCATCAGCGGGAACGCGGGCAGGCCCGCGGTGACCACCGAGGGCCGCCAGGACGCCGCCCACCGGCGCAGCGCCGCCATCACGCCTCCGCCGCGCCGGCGAGGACGAAGCCCCGGTAGCCGTGGGCGGCCACGTCGGCGCACATGGCCTCGTAGGGGGCGAAGCCGGGCAGCGGCATGAACACCCGGGGCTTGCCGGGGATGTTGGCGCCCAGGTACCAGGAGTTGCAGGTGGGGAACAGGGTCATGCCCGCCACGCGGTTGACGTAGGTCACCCAGTCCTCGACGGCCGGGGGCTCGGCCTCGATGCGACGGTGGTCGCCGGCCCGCAGGTGCTCCAGGCAGGCGGTGATCCACTCGACGTGCTGCTCGATGCAGGTGACCATGTTGGCCAGCACCGAGGGGCTGCCGGGCCCGGTGACCAGGAACAGGTTGGGGAAGCCGGCGACCGCCAGGCCGAGGTAGGTCTTGGGGCCCTCGCCCCACGCCTCGGTCAGGGTGCGGCCGTCCACGCCCTCGAACCGGATGCGGGACAGCGCGCCGGTCATGGCGTCGAACCCGGTGGCGAAGACGATCACGTCCACCTCGTAGTCCTCGCCGTTGGCCCGGATCCCCGTGGGGGTGATGGCCTCGATGCCGCCGGCGCTGATGTCGACGAGGCGGACGTCGGGGCGGTTGAACGTCTCGTAGTAGCCGGAGTCCACGCACAGGCGCTTGCACCCGAGGACCTGCGTCGGGGACAGCAGGTCGGCGAGCGCCGGGTCGCGGACGATGCCGCGGATCTTGGCCCGCACGTAGCCGGCGGCCACTTCGTTGGCCTCCGGGTTGCTCAGCGTGTCGGTGAAGACCGCCACGAAGGCGAGGCCGCCCTGCTCCCACCGCCGGTCGAGCAGGCGCTCCCGGTCCGCGGCCTCGACCTCGGCCATGGGGCGCAGCGGCACCCCGAGCGGCGACACCGCGCCGAAACCCGCCATGGACTGCCGGTTGGCCGCCCTCACCTGGGCGTAGCGGGCCTTGACCTCGGCCTGGTGCTCGGTCGCCAGCGGATGGTTGTAGGCGGGCACGCTGTAGGTGGCGGTCCGCTGGAACACGGTGAGGTGGGCGGCCTGCTCGGCGATGATGGGGATGGACTGCACGGCCGACGACCCGGTGCCGATGACCGCCACCCGCCGGCCGGAGAAGTCGACGCCCTCCTGGGGCCACCGCCCGGTGTGGTACGTCGGGCCCCGGAAGCTCTCACGCCCCGGGATGTCGGGCAGGTTGGCGGCCGACAGGCAGCCGGTGGCCGCCACCACGAACCGGGCCGTGAGCCGCTCGCCGGCCTCGGTGCAGACCGTCCAGGTGTCGGCGCCCTCGTCGAAGGCGGCGGACACCACCCGGGTGTCGAGCCGGATGTCGCGGCGCAGGTCGAAGCGGTCGGCGACGTGCTCGAGATAGCGCAGGATCTCGGGCTGGGAGGCGTAGCGCTCCGTCCACTCCCACTCCTGCTGGAGGTCCTCGTCGAAGCCGTAGGAGTACTCCAGGCTCTGGACGTCGCAGCGGGCGCCGGGATAGCGGTTCCAGTACCAGGTGCCGCCGACGCCGCCGCCGGCCTCCAGCACCCGGGCGGTGAACCCGGCCCGGCGGAGGCGGTGGAGCATGTAGAGCCCCGCGAACCCGGCGCCCACCACGACCACGTCGACGTCGAGCGGCCCGCTCCCCCCATCTCCCCTCATGGGCCCACGTTAAGCGTCACCACGGGGTCGAGACCTATACACGAGGCCCGGCGGCCCGTGGTCGCTACGGTCTGCGCATGCTGCGTTGGGGCATTGCCGGCCCGGGCGGGATCGCCGCCCGCTTCGCCGGGGCGATGACACGGGTCGATGACGGCGAGATCGTGGCGGTGGCGTCCCGCTCGGCGGAACGGGCCCGGGACTTCGCCGACCGGTTCGACGTCGCCGCCCGCTACGACGACTACCGGGGCCTGGCCGAGGACCCCGAGGTGGACGCCGTGTACGTGGCGACCCCGCACTCGCGCCACGAGGCCGACACGCTCCTGTACCTAGCGGCCGGCAAGCACGTCCTGTGCGAGAAGCCCTTCGCCCTCAACACGGCTCAGGCCCGGCGCATGGTCGACGCCGCCGCGGCCTCCGGCACCTTCCTCATGGAGGCGGTGTGGAGCCGCTTCCTCCCCTCGTACCGGGCGCTGGTCGACGTGGTGGGCAGCGGGCGCATCGGCACGCCGCTCCAGGTCGAGGGGACCTTCGGGTTCCGCCGCCCGCTCGATCCCAGCCACCGGCTGTTCGACCCGCACCTGGGCGGCGGCGCCCTGCTGGACCTCGGCATCTACCCGATCCAGCTCTCCACGCTGGTGCTCGGTCCCATCGGCCACCTCGCGGCCGCCGGCGTCATCGGCCCCACGGGCGTGGACGAGCAGGTGGCCGCCGTGCTGCGCCACGAGCGGGGCGGGCTGGGCGTGATCCAGGCGGCCATCACCGTCCCGCTGGCGTGCACGGCCCGCATCAGCGGCAGCGACGGGTGGATCGACCTGCCGGCCTTCATGCACTGCCCGACCGAGATCACCGTCACCGGGGCGCTGTCGGCCCCCGAGGTGGTCGACTGCTCGTTCGAGGGCGACGGCTTCGAGTTCGAGATCGCCGAGGTCCACCGGTGCGTGGCCGCCGGCCTCACCGAGAGCCCGATCATGCCCCTCGCCGACACCCTGGCCCTGGCCGAGGCGATGGACGCCGTACGCGCCCTCATCGGCCTGACCTACCCCGACGAATGACGCCCGTGCCACAGCTGGGGGAGAGGGTCGGCGCCGGCGCGATGTCGGAGGTGTTCGCCTGGGACGAGGCCGGGCCGGGACCCGAGGCAATAGGGGTCACGGCGGCGGTCGCGAGGCAATAGGGGCCGGGGGCCGGACGCTATTGCCTCGTGCCGGGGCCGCCGGCCCCTATTGCCTCGCCGGGCCGTCAGGCGGGCGAGGCCAGCGTGGCCCGCAGCGCATCGCGTCCCGAGTAGCGCGGCTGCCATCCGAGGTCCCGCTTGGCCCGGGTCGTGTCCATGATCGACGGTCGGCGGAGGGCCTCCGCCCAGCCCGCGGCCAGAGGGAGGAACGGGGCCGCGGCGATCGCGCGCGCCGCGGCCCGCACCGGAGCCGCGGGGAACGGGAGCGGCACCAGGCCCAGCTCGCGGGCGATGTCGGCGCCGGTGAGCACGCCGTCGCCCGCCAGGTTGTAGGCGCCGGGCGGCCCGGCGCCCACGATGCACGCGAGGAGCGCCCGGCCCACGTCGTCCTCGTGCACGAACTGGACGGGCAGGTCGGGCGCGAGGACGGGGAGCGGGAGCGGCAGGCGCCGGAGGGGATCCGCCAGGCGCCCGAGCCCGCGGGCGACCGGCGCCAGCGGGGCGGGGACGAGGTCCTTGGCCCCGACCGTGTGCGGCCCCAGCACGATGCACGGGCGGACCACGTAGAGGTCGAGCCCCGGGTGCTCGGGCCGCGCCCGGTCGAGGAGGAGCTCGATCTCGGCCTTCTCGCGGGCGTAGAAGAGGTGCTCGGCCGGCCGGACCGGCCAGTCCTCGGTGATCAGCGGCGGGTTGTCGCGGTGGAACCCGTAGGCGGCCACCGACGACGCGTAGACGAAGCGCCGGGCGCCGGCGCTCCCGGCCGCGCGGAAGGCGTTGAGGGTGCCCTCGACGTTGATGCTGCGGGTGGTGGCGGCCGGACCGGTCCCGAGCACCTGGAAGGCGAGGTGGACGACCACGTCGGCCCCGGCGAACGCGGCCTCCAGCGCGGCCGGGTCCCGGACGTCGCCCTGCCGGTAGCTCAGCTTGGACCACCCGTGGCCGGCGGCGTCGAACGGCCGGCGGGCGATGCCGGCCACCCGGGCGATCCGGTCGTCCGACTCCAGCCGGGGGATGAGCCCGAAGCCGAACGTGCCGGTCGGGCCGGTCACTGCGACCACGAGCTCCGATCCGGACGCGCCCGGCACCTCGCCGACCGTACCCGCAGCTGGTGCCGTCATCAGACGGTCTTCGGCACCTTGCCGGTGCGGGTGAGGATGAAGCGCATGATCTTGTGCCCGGTGTCGGCCGTCGGGTCGAACATCAGGGGGCAGCCACCGTCGATGACGGTCATGCCGTGGTCGCGGCCGTAGACGGTGGCCTCGTCGCACACGCTGCCCCCACCGAACGAGCGGTGCATCCAGACCTGGCCGATGCCGAGCTCCTCGCACTCCCGCACGGTGGCCTCGGCCCGGTCGGGTCGGGTGGCGATGACCACGGCGTCGACCCCGCCCGGGATCTCGTGCAGCGTGTGGTAGCAGGGGTCGCCCTCGACCTCGTCGGCGTGGGGGTTGACGGCGAAGACCTCGTAGCCGCGGTCACGCAGCCGCCCGTAGACGACGTTGCTCCCGTGGTTCTTCGGGTGCCGCGACACGCCGGTGACGGCGATCCTCGGCTGGGCGAGGAACTCGGCCGCGGCTTCCTTGACGGTGGTCATGGTGGGCCTCCTTGCTAGGCCGGGAGCGGGGAAGCGCCGACCGGGTCGGGGCCTCCGCTCTCCAGGCGGAACGGCGGGTACTCGTCGCGCATCAGTGCGGCGTAGGCGAGCACCCGGAAGCACCAGCGGTTCATCCCCATCACGAAGTCGAAGATCGACTGCGGGTACTCGTGGCGGAACATGTTGATGACCATGGCGATCAGGGTCAGGAGGGCGATGAGCCCGGGCCCGGCGAACCGCCAGCCCGCGCCGCCGGCGAAGACCGCCACGATCAGGTAGTGGGGGATCGCGAGCAGCCACCACTTGACCAGCACGAGGCCGCGGGACAGGTGGTCGGGGTACTCGATGGTGAGGTCGGCCGGGAACTCCGGGTCGGGCCGGAGGCTGAAGGGCGGGTACCGGTCGGTGCCGAAGGCGGAGACGCCGTAGAACGACACCCGCCAGGTCCAGCGCATGACGCCGGCGTTGAACTCGAAGACGGACCGCGGGTAGCGGCCGGTGAAGAGGATGGCGAAGCCGGCGACCACGGTGAGCACGCTCACCGCCAGCCACAGGAACGCCAGGACGAAGACGTGGGGGAGCACCAGGACCCACTTCACGAGCCACAGCCAGGGACTGAGCGGCCGTTCCAGCCGTCCGTCCAGGTGAACGGGATAGGCGCCAGCCGGGACCATCGCAGTGCCTCCTGCTCGTCGGCGTTGCAAGTCCCAGCCAAGCGCGCTCGCGGCCCGGCTCCTAGGGCCGAACGGCCTGACCACCGCCGCGGTCGGCCCCAGGATCGGGGTCAGGCGGGACGGGGCCGGCCGGTGGTGACAGCGCCCGCCTCGGCGCCCGGCGAGCAGCCGGACGCATGTGGCCGCGACGGCCGCGACCGTGAGCACCACGGCGACCCCGCGGTAGGCGAGGTTGAAGGTGTCCGTCGCCTGCGAGCCCCGCGTGGAGGGACACCAGCCACACCAGCCCGTAGCTGGTCAGGTGCACCGCCCGCCAGGCCCGCCGGGACAGCCGTCGCATGGCGAGCGACGTGACCTCCACGGCCGCCAGCCCGTAGAGCGACAGCACGCCGAGGGCCACGGGCAGGGGGCGCCATGACGACGCGAGCGGCACGAGCACGTCCGCCACGCCGAAGTGGACGAAGCTGTCGGCGACAAGCGACCCGATGTGCAGGCCGACCATGGCGACGGCCAGGCCCGCCAGCCAGCGGTGCAGGTCGAGGAGCCAGGCCGGGCGGTCGTGCGGCCGCAGCACCCGCGTGGCCAGGAGCACGCCCCACACCAGGCCGGCCACCAGCAGGGCCCAGGCGACGATGCCCGACGCGCGGGCCACGTACCACCACACGAGGTGGTTCATGCGGACGCCCCTCGCTCCCACCCGAGAGCGGACCAGGCAGTCGTCGCGAGCCGGGACCCGTCCTCGGTCACCACCAGGGCGGCGACGGCCTGGTCCTCGAGGGCGGCGACGCCTTCCCGTGCGCCACGCGAGAACGGCAGCTTGGTCAGGGCCTCGGCCCAGGCGGCGGTGGCCGCGGCCACGGTCACGGAGGCGACCGGGGCCCGGGCCGGCTCCCCGGTCACGGGGGAGAACAGGTGGTGGTGGTCGACACCGCCCGAGCGCCACCGCCGGGCCGCCGGGGTCGACGTGGCGATGCCTCCCGCGGCCAGCGCCACCACCGGGCCGAGCTGGGCGGGGTCGTGGGGGTCCTCGACCGCGATCGACCAGGCACCCTGCGGGGCCCGACCTTCCACCCGGAGGTCGCCGCCCACCGACACCAGGGCGCCCTCCGCGCCGGCCGCGAGGATCTCGATCACCGCGAGGTCGGCGGCCAGGCCCTTGCCCAACCCGCCGGCGTCGATGGCGGTGCCCCGGGGCAGCCGCACGAGCCCCCGGGCGCGGTCGACCTCGATCCCGGCGGGGTCGCCGGGCCAGGCGACGCCGGCGGGCAGCACGGTCCGCGCCTCCGGGTCGTCACGGCTGGCCACGTCGCCCGCCGCCACCAGGGCGGGGAGCAGGGTGGGGTCGAAGGCGCCCGCCGTGGTCCGCCAGGCGGCGACGAGGTGGTCCACCAGGAGCAGCGTCTCGGGGGCGACCGGGACGGCGGCGCCCTCGGCCAGGTTCAGGCGGCTCACGTCGCTGGTGGTGCGGAACCTGCTCCACAGCCGGTCGAGGTCGGCCAGCCGGGCCCCGGCGTGCTCGGCCAGGTCGGGCGGGCCGCCGACGACCGTGTTCACCACCGGCGACAACGTGGACGAGAGCGGGACCGGCCGGCGAGGTCGCGAACTGCTACGGCCCCTCGTGGGGGGCGGGCGGGGAGGCCGGCCGGACCCGGCCGGCACCCGGCAACCACGACTACAACACGTCGGGAGCCAGCGGGTACTTCGGCTACTTCGGCGCCGCGGCCGGCGACCCCGCCCGCGGCTACTACAGCTACGACGTCGGCGCCTGGCACATCGTCAGCCTCAACTCGAACTGCGGGGTGGTGTCGTGCTCGGCCGGCAGCGCCCAGGAGCAGTGGCTGCGGGCCGACCTGGCGGCCCACCCGACCGCCTGCGTGGCGGCCTACTGGCACCACCCGCGCTACTCCTCGGGCACCAACCACGGCTCCAGCACCTCGGTGCAGGCGCTGTGGCAGGCCCTCTACGACGCCAACGCCGACCTCATCCTCGAGGGCCACGAGCACAACTACGAGCGGTTCGCGCCGATGAACGCCACCGGGTCGGTCGACAACGCCCGGGGCATCCGCTCGTTCGTGGTGGGGACCGGGGGGCGGAGCCACTACTCCTTCGGCACCCCGGTGACCGGCAGCCAGGTGCGCAACGGCACGGCCTGGGGCGTCCTCGAGGTGACGCTGCACGCCACCGGCTACGACTGGCAGTTCCTGCCGGTCGCGGGCCAGACCTTCACCGACTCCGGCACCCAGGCCTGCCAGTAGAGAAAGACACGGCGTAAGAAACTGGTTTGGCCTCCCGATCCCGGGGAAGGGGGCCGCGGCTGCGTCATCGCACACGGTCTGCGTCGCCGCGCCAACAGGGGCGTCGCGGCGGTGGCGGGCGGCATATCCGACGAGCAACGCATGGGGGTGTCATGCGTACCAGTCGATTCGCGGGCGTGGCGATAGCCGCGGCCCTCACCATCCTGCTGCCGGCCGTTCCCTCAGGGGCGGTCCCCATCACGCCGGGAGGGTCCACCGAAGTCACGGTGGGCAGCACTGACGTGCTGTTCTCCCAGAACAAGCAGAACGAGCCGGGGGTGGCCGTCAACCCGGCGCAACCCAACATCCTGGCGGCGGGGGCCAACGACAACATCGACCTGGAGGCCTGCAACGCGGGCGACGATCGCACGTGCCCGTTCACGCCGGGCGTGGGCGCTGTCGGGCATCCAGTTCTCGACGGACTCGGGGCGGACCTGGACCCAGCCCACCTACACGGGCTTCTCGGCCCGGACCACGGCCAGCTGCCTGGGCCAGCCGGACCTCGCGCCGGGCCAGCCACCGGCCGGCGACACCGGGTGCGTGCCCGACCCGGCGGGGCCGATCGGCACGCTGCCGAACTACTTCGAGAACGGCATGGTCTCCAACGGCGACCCCGAGATGGTCTTCGGTCCCGTGCCGGACGCGAGCGGTGGCTTCTCGTGGGCCAACGGCCAGCGCCTCTACTACACCAACATCGCCACGCCCTTCCCGGGCGCACCCGGGTTCCCGGGCCCGGCGGCCATCGCGGTCTCACGCACCGACGACCTCGCGGGCGCCATCGCGGGCGACAACGACGCCTGGCTGGACCCGGTGGTCGTGACCAAGCAGAACACGGCCCTGTTCAGCGACAAGGAGCAGATCTGGGCCGACAACGCCGAGTCGAGCCCGTTCTTCGGCAACGTCTACATCTGCAACGTCGGCTTCCGGGCCAACGGCGGCGCCGAGCCGGTGCTGTTCGCGGCCTCGTCCGACGGCGGCGACACCTGGCGCAACCGCCAGCTCTCGGCCGCCACCAACAACAGCCAGACCGGCGGCCGCCAGGGCTGCGCCATCCGCACGGACAGCGCGGGCGTGGTGTACGTCGTGTGGATCGGCACCGACATCCCTACCCGCGAGGGCGTGTTCTTCCAGGCCCGTTCGTTCAACGGCGGCGCCAACTTCGAGCGCCCGCGGGCGATCGTGCAACCGCTCGCCGGGATCGGGCAGTTCGACCCCGCCCAGGGACGGTTCACCATCGACGGCATCGCCGGCGCCCGGACCAACACGTTCCCGAGCATCGACATCGCCAACGGCGCGCCCTCGGGCGCGGGCGCCAGCGACCAGATCGTCATCACCTGGTCGGACGACCGGGCCGGCATCAACAACGAGCGGGCCTTCGTCGTGACGTCGACCGACGGCGGTGAGACCTACTCCGCGCCGGCCAACGCCAACGACGGCACGGACCGGGCCAACTTCCCCGCCATCGCCATCTCGCCCGACGGCACCGACGCGTGGCTGGTGTACAACGCCTGGCTCGACCCGTGGCGCGCCGACACGACGTCGCCGCGGCGGGTCCTGGGGGTGGTGCGCCACGCCGAGGTGAACGCGGCCACCGGCGCCATCGGGCCGTTCACCACCCTGCTCCGGGGCGCCGTGGGCGACGGGCGGGCGTCGAGCGCCAACGGGCTCACCTCCGAGTTCCTCGGCGACTACAACTACGCCTTCGCCACCAACGACTTCGGCACCGGGGTCTGGAACGACATGCGCAACGGCAGCGTGTGCCCGGCGATGAACGCCTACCGGCAGGCCTTCGTCGAGGACGTGCTCGCCGGCACGGCCGAGCCGATGGTGGGCGACGAGCCGGAGGACCGCGAGCAGGCCGCCGAGCTGCCGGCCTCGCACTCGACCGCGCTGCGGCCGGGGCCCAACAACCAGTGCCCGGCGACGTTCGGGAACTCCGACATCTTCGGTGGGACCTTCACCGACGACACCTAGCAGCCGCGAGCATGCCCGCCCCGGTCCCTCGGGATCGGGGCGGGCGCCTCAGAACCCGAGGCAATGGGGGTCATCGCGGCCGTCCGGAGGCAATGGTGGCCGGCCCCCGACCGCTATTGCCTCCGGAGCCGGTCGGCGACCCCTATTGCCTCGGGTTCCGGTTCGGGTCAGGGCATCTCCAGGACGATCTTGCCCACGGCCTGGTTGGAGCGCATGCGGTCGGCGGCCCGCTGCGCCTCGTCGAAGGGGACGACGCAGTCGATCACCGGGCGGACGCGCCCGTCGGCCACGGTGGGCAGGGCCTCGCGGGTGACCGCGGCGTAGACCTCGGCGCGCTCCTCGGCCGTGCGGATGCTGAAGGTGGTGCCCTGGACCCGCAGCCGCCGGAACGAGAGGCGGTCGAGGTCGACGGTGGCCCGCGGCCCGGCCAGGCGGCCGACGTTGACGATCGTGCCCCGCACCCGCGTGGCGGCGAACAGGTCGCCGAAGCCCGCGCCGCCCACGTGGTCGATGACCACGTCGGCCCCGGCCCCGCCGGTCGCCGCCCCCACCGCCCCGGCCAGGTCCTCGGTGGTGGTGTCGACCACGAGGTCCGCGCCCACCTCGGCCAGGGCGCCGGCCTTGGCGGCCGAGGTGGTGGTGGCCACGACCAGGGCCGCGCCGAGGGCCTTGGCCAGCTGCACGCCCAGCATCCCGACGCCCGAGGTCGCGCCGACGATCACGACCCGGTCCCCGGCGCGGAACCCGGCCTGCACCAGGGCGTCGTGCTCGGTGGCCAGGCCCACGGGCAGGGCGGCCGCCTCGGTCCACGACAGGGAGCCCGGCACCGGCATGAGGTGGCGGTGGTCGACCACGGCGAAGCCGGCGAACGAGCCGAGCGCGGCCGCCATGACCCGATCGCCCGCCGCCACCTCGCCCGTCCCGGGCCCCGCGGCCTCGACCTCGCCGGCCAGCTCCAGCCCGGCGGTGAACTCGCCGCCGGGCGCCCGGCCCCCGGGGTTGTAGCTGCCCGCCAGCATCCCCAGGTCGGCCCGGTTCACCCCCGCGGCCCGCACACGCACGAGCACCTGCCCGGGCCCGGGCTCGGGCACGTCGAGCTCGCGCCGCTCCCAGTCCGGCCCGGTCCCCCCGACCAGCGCGCGCATGGTCCCCCTCATCGGCGCCCTCCTCCTCGTGCCGTGCCCCCAACGTAGGTGCTTGACTCGTCGGCGGGACGCAAGCGACGGGGGGACGATGGGCCTGACACCGATGGCGGACCGCTACGTGCGGCCGGACTGGGTGCGGCGGCTGAACGCCATGGGCCCGGCGGCGGGCGGGGCCCGGCGGATGGTGCCGCTCGACGCGGGGGCGATGATCGACGACGCCCGGGCTTCGACCGGCGTGGCCGACCCCGGCGACCTCGGCGACGGGGACTGGGAGGGGCGGTTCCGGGCGCTGGTGGCGGGGGTGGACGGCGGCGACCTGCACGTCGTGGGCCGGCTCATGACCCGCGAGGAGCTGGCCCGCGGGCTGCGCACCCGGTTCCTGCTCGGCGACCGGCGGCGGCGCGAGCCGGCCATCGCCGAGGAGGTGATCGACGCGCCCGTCGTGGTGACGGGGCCGGCGCGGTCGGGCACCACCATCCTGTTCGAGCTGCTGGGCCTCGACCCCGGGCTGCGGACGCCGACGGCGACCGACGTGCTCCACCCCGTGCTGCCGCCGGGCGTGGGCGAGGACGAGCGGCGGGCGATGACCGAGGCCGAGCAGGAGCTGTGGGCCGACGTGCAGCCCGAGTTCGCCGCCATCCACGAGCTGCGCTCCGACCTGCCGGTCGAGTGCATCACCATCTGCGCGCCGTCCTTCGCCGGCAGCCACTGGGCCATGGCGCTCACCGACATGGGCGGCTGGGCGCCCGACGTAGCGGCGGACCTCGCGTTCCACCGTGCCGTCCTCCAGGCGGTGCAGCACGGGCGGCCGCCGCGGCGGTGGCTGCTGAAGACGCCCGGCTACCTGCTCATGCTGGACGACCTGCTGGGCGCGTACCCCGACGCCTGCGTGATCCTCACCCACCGCGACCCGGCCCGGACCATGCCCTCGACCGTGAGCACGACGGCGATGGTGCAGTGGCTGCGCACCGACGCGGTCGACCTCGACGGGCTGGCGGCGCTGATCGGAGCGGTGTTCACCGACGCGCTGGCCGCGGTGGCCCGCCGGCGGGCCGACGGGACGCTGCCGGGCGCGCACGGCGACGTCCGGTACGCCGACCTGATGGCCGACCCGGTGGCGGCCATCGCCGCCGCCTACCGGGAGATCGGCCGCGAGCTGGGCGACGGCCACCGCCGGGCCATCGTCGACTACCTGGCGGCCAAGCCCCGGGGCAAGCACGGCGCTCACCGTTACACCGCGGAGGACTGGGGCTTCGACGCGGCGGCGGTGCGGTCGCAGCTGGCGGGCTACATGTCCGCCTTCGGGGTGGTGGCCGAGCCGGAGTGACTCATGCCCGCAGGGAGGCGACGGGGACCACCTCGGCCGTGGGCGTGGCGATCGGTCCCTCGGGCAGCATGAACCGCCAGAAGACGAGGCCGAAGGGCCGGCCCTCGGTCGACAGCCAGTGCGGGACACCGGGGTCGCGGTGCGCGATGACCATGGTGACGGACCCGTCGGGCCCGGCCGGGGCCTGGGCCCGGTTGAGGCTCACCGGCTGGCGCAGGTAGTCGAAGGTCTGGAGCTGGCGGTTCCACAGCGAGACGTTGGCGCAGCGGCACTCGGGCCAGCGGGCCCGCATGACGAGGGCGTCGTCGGGGCCCAGCAGGTAGGGCGCCATGCTGTAGGCGGCGTCCGCGGCCGCCAGGGCGTGGGACCCGGGCGTGACCGGGGCGGGGAACACGTGGGGGAGGCGGGACACGAACGCGGGCGGGTCGCCCTCGCCCGGCCGGGCCATGGCCTCCAGGGTGCGGCTGCGCACGTAGGTCGCCATCCGCCGGATCCCGGCCGCCACCGTGGCATCGCCGGGCGCGGCCGGCGCGGCGGGGACGTCGCCCTCCCCGTCCACCAGCTCGATCTCCAGGCCCAGGTCGGCCACCGGCGGCCGCCACGGCGAGCGCTCGGCCTCCCAGTAGTGGCGCACGGTCAGGCGGGAGGCGTCGTCCGCCAGCGGCAGCCATCCCCGGTCGCGGGGCGGGCCGCCCACGGTGATCTCGAAGCTGCCGTCCGGGGCGACGTCGAAGCCGGTGTCGTTGAGCACGCCCACGGTCCCCGACGGGAACGCCCCGTCCTCGGCGCCGGCCTCGACGGTGAACGACACGTACACCGCGCCGCCCGTCCGCCCCCGCACCCGGTAGGTCCCCGCCGGGTGGACCGGCGCGTCGTGGTAGCGGGCGTCGGCGTTGTCGCCCAGGCCCTTGCGCCAGGGGGTGACGATGGCCCGGAAGGAGGGGCGGGCGGCATCCTGCTCGAACTGGGTCTCGATGCCGGTGGCCAGGTGGTGGAGCACGACCCGCAGGCCCTCCGCCACGTCGCCGGGCTCGGTCAGGCCCCACTCGCCCCCGGCGTAGCGCTCGCCCACCTCGGCGAGGGCGTCGAGGAGGTCGGCATAGGCGGCCCGGCTCTCGATCATCACCCGTGTCTAGCCTGAGCCGGGAGACGACGGAGGAGGCGCCGTGGACGTCCAACCCCGCAGGCCCTCGGCCAAGGGCCCGGCCGAGTGGTTCACCGGCGACGTGTGGCTCGACCAGATCGTGCGCGGCGAGGGGCCCTCCCGGGTCCGGCTGCTCGCGGTGCACTTCACGCCGGGCGCGCGCACGGCGTGGCACGCCCACGGGCTCGGCCAGACGCTCTACGTCACCGAAGGCGAGGGCCGGGTCCAGGCCCGGGGCGGTGACCCGGTGACCATCCGGCCCGGCGACATCGTCCACACGCCGCCGGGCGAGTGGCACTGGCACGGGGCCGCGCCCGACCGCCTCATGACCCACCTGTCCGTGACCGAGGCCGCGCCCGAAGGCCCGGAGACCGACTGGGGCGAGCACGTGAGCGACGCCGAGTACCACGGCGGAATGTCGTCTTGACGTCAGGGGTAGCCTGACAGATGTCAGGGCACCCCTGACACCCCGGGAGGGCACGTGCCGAGGAGGAGGCGAGTGACGACCACCGAGTCATCGACCGGGCTTCACTGCTCGTTCTGCGGGAAGCACCAGGATCTGGTCTCCAAGCTCATCGCCGGGCCGGGCGTCTACATCTGCGACGAGTGCGTCGATCTGTGCCAGGAGATCATCGCCGAGACATTGCCCACCGAGGAGGTCCGCGAGCGGCGCATCGCGCCCCCGCCGGCCGACGTTCCCCGCATCACGGACGACCTCGATGACCTGGGCGTGGGCGAGCTGCTGGACCTGCTGGTGCGGATCCACCGCTCCCACGAGGGCGTCGATCGCACCGTGCAGGGGGTGGTGGACGTGCTGCGCCGGCGGGAAGTGTCGTGGGCGCGCATCGGCGAGGCCCTGGGGATGACCCGGCAGTCGGCCTGGGAGCGGTTCTCCGGCGAGGAGTAGGCAACTCGTTCGCCCGCCGAGCCGGGCGACGGCAGACTCGGGCGCCTCATGCGCTTCGGACTGCTGTGCACCGCGGACGTCGACACCACCCAGGCGATCCGCGACTACGTGGAGCTGAACGTGGAGGCCGAGGCCCTGGGGCTCGTGTCCACGTTCCTGGTCGAGCACCACTTCAGCGGCTGGAACCAGGTGGCGGCCACCCTGATGCTCCAGACGTGCGTGGCCACCCGCACGACGACCCTGCGCCTGGGCACCGGCGTGATGGTCCTGCCGTGGCACAACCCGGTGCTGCTGGCCGAGCAGGCCGCGACGCTGGACGTGATCTCGGCCGGCCGGCTCGACCTCGGCGTAGGGAAGGGCTACCGCTACTCGGAGTTCCGGGGCTTCCACGTCGACCAGGCCGAGGCCGACGCCCGGTTCATGGAGGGCCTCGACGTGCTGCTCCGGTCCTGGACCACGCGCGGCCGGTTCTCTCACCACGGCCGCTACTGGCACTTCGACGACATCGTGGTCGAGCCCCCGCCGCTCCAGTCCCCCCACCCGCCGATCTGGGTGGCGGCCGCCAGCGAGGCGTCCGTGCGGCGGGCGGCGCGCCAGGGCCACCGGCTCATCCTCGACCAGTACGCGTCGGTGGACCAGATCGCCGAGCGCATCGGCTGGTTCGGCGAGGGCGAGGTGGCGGTGGCCCGGCAGGTGTACGTCGCCCACAGCCGGGCCGAGACCGAGGCCGCCCTGGCCCGCCAGGCCGAGTTCACGCGGCGCACCGTCGAGGTGGCGCGCTCGCCCGGGGCGGACGGCGGGTCGCACGTCCTCGGCTACGCCGACACCGAGCGGCACGCCCTGTTCGGCACCCCGGACGAGGTCGGCGACGGGCTCGCCGCCCTGGGCCGGGCCGGTGTCGACTACGTGCTGGTGAACCTGGCCGGCGGCACCGGGCAGCTGCGGCGCTTCGCGCGTGACGTGCTGGCCTCCGCCCCCCGGGCCTGACCCGGCCAGGGCGCACGGGCAGGGCAGGGCGAAGTAGCTGATCGGAGGCCCGGGACCGTCGCCGGGCTGGATCTCGCCGCCCAGCCGTTCCAGGACCCGATCGGCCGCCACGTCGTTGCCGGCGACCACGACCCACGTGTCGCCGGCGATGACCGAGACATCGTCGAACTGGGTGCCATCAGGACAGGGCCGCCCCGGTGTCACGTAACGGCCGGCCAGGAGGCTCAGCGCCGTCGATCGCGAAACCGCAGAAAGCGGTGCATGGATGGTCGCCGTCCATCCTTCGTCGGAGTAGCACAGCACCGGCCGCTCCACGTCCCAGCCCTTCTTCGTGTCCCGCCCGGTGCTGTCGCAGCCGAGCCGGGCGGCGAGCTGAGTACCGTCGAAAGCGACCTGCTCCTCCCCCTCGGCCCCGTCTTCCCCCTTGTCGTCGGTGCAGCTCAACGCGACGAGCGCCGCGACAGCGACCACGATGACCCGGTTGGCCGTCACCTTGTCAGGCCCGGGGCCAGCGCGGCCTGAACTCGCCCACGTAGCGGCGTGTGGCCGAGACGCCGTCGAACAGGAGCGTGCCGCACAGGACGCCGACCGCCACCGCGAACAGGGAGACCACGGTGGCGATGAGGTCGTGGGTGCCCGGCGGCGCGGGAGTCGCCGGCGACCTGGGTGAGCCCGATGAGGCCCAGGGCGCCCGGGACCAGCAGCCAGAACCCGGGCAGGAACAGGGCGTAGCGCGGCATGGCGGACGGCAGGCGCGCCACCCAGGCCGCGACCGGGGTCATGACCAGCGCGCCCACGAACGCGCTCACGTAGCCACCGAAGATGAAGTTGCCGGCCACCTGGCCGATCCACGCCGCGTAGAGGACGAGCAGCATGCCGGGGAAGGCGCGCGGCGGCGCAGAGTTGGCCACCACCACGCCCATGGCGAAGACGAGCACGCCGAGCCACGGGGCCCACTCGCCCAGCACCGCCGACGAGCCCGAGAAGACCGCCCGGGCGGACACGCCCACGGCTTGGATGCCCGCGATGATGCCGAAGGCGAGCAGCGCCAGCTGCATGGCGCCGGCCACCAGCCGGCTCGACCCGGACACCGCCTGCCCTTCGGCCAGCTCCAGGACGGCGGTGGTCAGGGTCGAGCCGGGCAGGAAGACCACGAGCGCTGCGACCATCGCCCCCAGGCCCAGGTCGAGCACGTCGTGCCGGATGGCGAGCGCGCTCAGCGCCGACACGGTGAAGGCGGCGATCAGGGGCATCAGGGCCTGCACCGGCGGCTGGTGGCCGGCCACCGAGCGCAGCCAGCCCACGAGCGCGCCGAGCAGCGCGGCCGCCGCGACATCGGGCCCCGACGGCTGGAGGATGAGGCACAGGCCCAGCGTGAGCACCGAGTAGCCGGCGATGCTCTGGAGGCGCCCGAAGCGCGGGCGCATCTCGTAGATGGCGTCGAGCCGGCGGAGACCCTCCGCCGGGGAGACGCGCCCGGCTCGGCCTCGCGGATCAGGTGGTCGAGGCCGGCGATCTGGTCGAGCCGGGGCGCGACGGTCACGCGAGGTCAGCTCGACGGTCGCGGGCTCGCCGCTGCCCATCGTCACGATGAGGAAGGTGGGGAAGGCGCTGATCACCGCATGGCGGGCGCCGTAGGCGTGCGCCACGCGGGTGAGCCGCTCCTGCACCGAGAAGACGGGGTTGCCGGCCGCGCTCAGGGCCGAGCCGGCCCGGACGATGAAGACGAGCAGCTCGCGCAGCTCGTCCGCCGCCGGCCCGCTGGCGCCGGCGGAGGCGGTCAAGCCCCGTCGTCCGCCATCAGCCCGATCTGCTCGAACACCGCGAGCTCGTCCCAGTACTGCCGCAGCGAGCAGATCCGGTCGCCGCGGAACTCGGCCACCGTGGCGCCGTTCACCGTGATCCGGGCCCCGGTCGGCTCGACCACCTCGCCGCCCGCCAGCGCCAGCGGGCCCGAGTGCGTCATCGTCACCGACCACTCCGCACAGGCGTAGTCGCCGCCCACGTCGAGGGGCGCCACCTCCAGCTCGATGTCGGAGAACGCCTGGTCGCGGCGGTCGAACTCGGCCACCAGCTCGCCCAGCGACGAGGCCGCCAGGGCCGGGGTCCACGCCTTGACGTCGTCGGTGTACAGGTCGCGGATGGCGCTGCCGTCGGCCGCGAGGCCGGCCTCCAGCGCCCGCATCAACGTCGTCGCGCGCGCCGCGTTCGACGTCACGCGCCGTCCTGGTCCTGGCCGAGCACCTTGGCCTTCGCCGCGCTGAACTCGGCGTCGGTCAGGGCCCCGGCGTCGTGGAGCCCGGCCAGGTCCCGCAGGCGGGCCGCCATGTCGTCGGCCGGTGCCGGGGCGTCGGCCGGCGGCGTGTAGGGCGCCACCTGGCGGGTCGCCGCGTACCGCTGCTGGAGCTGGTAGTTGTAGAGGTCCTGGTCGGTGCGGGGCCGGGGCCGGCGGAAGGGCATGTACGTCTGCCGCGGCCGGTACAGGAAGAGCACGGCTGCCTGCCCGTCGTGTCAGGAAGCGAGGACCTTGGCCTTCTGGGCCTCGAACTCGGCCTCGGTGAGGATGCCCTGGTTCTTGAGCTCGGCCAGGTCCTTCAGCTGCTGGATCGTGTCGGGCGCGGGGGCCGCGGCGACCGGCTGGGGCGGCGGCGCGGCGTACTGCGGCTGCGCGTACTGCTGCTGCTGCTCGGCGTACTGCTGGTCCTGCTGCGAGGACCAGCGGTTGGCCTGCCGGCGGGAGACGCGGTTGGACACCGCGGTCGCCGTTCCGGCGACCACGGCCGTGCGGGCGACGCCTCTCATCAGTCCGGGCATGGTGCTCGTCCTTTCTGTGCGGGATCAGCCGCCGGATCATTCCGTGGCATCGAGCGACGCCTCGAGGGCGTCGAGGGGGACATAGCCGGCCGCGACCAGCTCGGCGCCGCCGCGGCGGAGGGCCTGGGTGAACGACGCGGCCCAGCGGTTCTCGAACAGCAGGATCGCCGCCGACGATCCGGGCTCGATCACCGAGGCCGCGTCCGCGAGGTCGCTGTCGTCGATCAGGCCCGAGGACGCACCTTCGAAGATGGCCAGGTCGAGCTCGCCGTCGGCGTCGAGGTCGGCCAGCTCGACGGCGGTCAGTGCGCCGTCCTCGGTGCGCATGACGAACAGGAGGTCCAGGATCCGGATGATCCCCTGGTCGACCAGATCGACGAGGATCGGCAAGCCTTCGCCCGTCATCTTGTTCCCGGGGAACTCGACGATCAGGTAGCTCACCGGTCCGAGCGGTTCGACGTCGTCTGACATAGCGTCTGCCATTACTAGGTCTCCCTTTGGAGCGTCAGCGACAGCAGTATCGCGCAGCGACCCTCCCACGCTCGGATCGGCATGCTCGGCCCCCGGCGGTCAGGGCCCGAGGGTGCGGCTCTCCGCGGCGGGGAGGCTGGACCACCAGTTCCCGTAGCGGCCGTAGGGGGCGGGGCCGCGGCCGGCCAGGAGGCCCAGCAGGTCCCGGGCCTCGCCCGCGAGCCCGTCCCACACGTCGTCGGGGAGCGGATGGAAGGCCCGGGCCTCGATCCCGCCGTCGAGCGGCCGCCACACCCCGGCGACGAAGCCGTCGACCAGCAGGGTGGGGAGCACGTCGCCGTTGCGGCGGATGACCAGCGGGCGGTACTCGGCGGGGATGACCCGGCTGCGGTCGGCGTAGGCGAGCAGGATGCTGTCCCACATGGCCATCAGCCGCGGCGGGGCGGGCGTGTCCCCGGCGGGGAGCGGGGCTCCGGGGACGTCGAGCAGCGTGCTCCCGCCCGGGCCTTCGAGCGTGGTGAGCGCGCCGCCCATGGCCGCGAGGGCCTCTCGCACCGTGGACCGCTTGTGCAGGGCGAACTGGGCGATGTCCTCGGCCGAGGCCGGCCCGAACCCCTCCAGGTAACGCCGGATCAGCGTGCGGAGGGCCTGGTCCGGGTCTCCGGCCGCCGGCTCGGGCGCGGCCATGTACGCGGGGCGGGGGCCGAACGACCACGGCCCGCCGGTGGGGGCGTGGACCAGGGGGGCGAAGCTGCGCAGGGCCCACCACACCCCGCGCTCGGGGGCGGCGCCGAGGCGGTCGGCCAGCATCGCCTCGACCTCCGCGTTGCTGCGCGGTCGGGAGGCGAAGGCGAGCACGTCCGGGGCCAGGGCGTCGAGGTCGGCGGGGGACAGGCCGGTGGAGGTGAAGCGGCGGTCGAACAGGCGCGACGCCCGCAGCGTCGGGACCATCGCATCGTGGAACACCGGGTACTCCTCGCGCGTCCACCGCGTGCAGCGTGATCCGCATGAGCGTCGCCTTCAGCACCGCCCCGCTCGCGAACGCGGCGTCGAGGCCCGCGGGGTCGAAGGGCGCCAGCCGGTTCCACAGGGCGATGTAGGGGGACGGCGCCTCCTGGGCCTGGATGGCGACCACCCGGCGCACGGCGTCGACCACGGCGCCGCCGCTCGCGCCGCAGCAGCAGCTGGCGGGCGAGCGTGGCCCGGTTGAGCTCCCGGAGGGTGAGGCCCATCGGCGGCTCAGGCGCGGGCGTGGTGGTCGATGACGCGGGTGAGCAGGTCGACGAGGGTCCGGCGCTCGTCGGGGGAGAGCGGGGCCAGCAGCTCGTCCTGGGCCCGGCCGAGCAGCCGTTCGAGCCGGCCGAGGTGGCGGCGCCCGGCCGCGGTGAGGGAGACGACGTTGCGGCGCCGGTCGGCGGGGTCGGGGGAGCGCTGCACGAGGCCCTGCTCGGCCAGCTCGTTGACCGCGGCCACCATGTCGCTGCGGTCGATGCTGGTCCGGCGGCTCAGGTCGGCCTGGCTGGCGGGCCCGCCCTCGTCCAGGGCGGCCAGCAGCACGTAGTGGTGGCGGCGGCCGTCGACGCCGGCCAGGCCCGCGGCCACCAGCCGGTTGGCGGGGATGGCCGCCTGGTTGAGCAGCCAGCTCGGCTTGGCCCGCACCCGGGCGGGCGCACGACTGTCCATCCCGCCCGAGAATAGCAAAAGTCGTTGGTGTGACCCACGATCTGGGATATCGTTGGTCTCACCAACGTTGGAGAGGCCAACGTCTTGGACACGGAGACAACCATGACCCACTACGACCTGCGGGAGCTGTCCGATCGGGCGGAGATCACCGACCTGGTGTCCCGGCTCGGTGCCTGCCTCGACGAGTCCCGCTTCGACGAGATGGCCGGGCTCCTGGCGGAGGACGCCACCGTCCGGACCCCCGGGGGCGAGGCGGCGGGCCGCGCCGCGGTGGTCGCCCAGGCCCGCCGCAACCACTCGTCGGACCAGAGGTTCCAGCACGTCATCACCAACGTGCTGGTCGACCTGGACGGCGACCGGGCCACGGCCCGGGCCAACCTGGTCGTCCACATCGCCGTGCCCGGCGACCGGTCGCCCGACGACCCGGTCCCGGCCGTGGCACCCCGCGCCGGCCTGGGCGAGGTGTACCGCTTCGGGCTGGCGCGCACGCCCGCCGGCTGGCGCTTCGCCCGGGTCGAGATCGAGCCGCGCTGGCTGTCCGGCACGCTCCCGCCGGGCGCCTCAGCCCGGCGGGGCGTCGACGAACGCCTCCGTCGCCACCCAGGTGCGGTAGCGGTCCGGCGCGATCGCGGCCTCGAGGGCGCGCGTCTGGCTGGCGTGCGCCCGCAGCGCCCGGATCTTGGCGTCCAGCAACCTGCCGTCCAGCTGCAGATGGGCGGCCAGGTCGGGCCGGAGGCACACGGCCGGCAGCCCCGGCTCGTAGACGCTGGAACCGGTCGTGGATGTCGGCGCCCTCGGCCGCCATGGCCGGGGTGACCGCCGTGTGCAGCAGCCGGGGCCGGGCCCGGGCGGCGACCGGCGACCGCGGCGCCCACCCAGGCCGACACCGCCCGGTGGTCGCCGTGGCCGGTGTGCCCGTCGGGGCCGAAGGTGACCACGGTGTCGGGAGCGCGGTCGTCGACCAGCGCGGCGAGGGCGGCGACCGGTCCGGCCGGGTCCAGCCGGGCGCAGGCGCCGTCGGGCAGGCCCAGCACGACGACGTCGTCGACCCCGAGGCGGCCAGGGCGTCGCGCAGCTCCTCCTCCCGGCGCCAGGCGACCTCGGCCTGCAGGTCCGGCGGCCCGCCGCGCTCGCCGCGGGTGGCCACCACGCAGGTCACCCGGGCCCCGGCCGCGGCCGCCGCCGCCATCAGCCCACCGGCCAGGTAGGACTCGTCGTCCGGGTGCGCCCACACCGTGACCAGGTCGCCGAGGCGCTCCACGGACCCGCTGTCGATGACTCCGCTTCGGTCCATGGTCGGATCATCGCCTCCTCGTGCTCGCGGGGCGCTGACAGCTGATCGCGTATCCTCCTGGCGAACATGGGATCGACGGCTAGGTCAGTGTTCAGGTCAGCGTGTTCGAGGTCAGCGTGCTCGGACCGGTGCGGCTGCTGCTCGACGGGCGGGACCGCACGCCCGGCGGTGCCCTCCAGCGCCGCCTGCTGTGCGCCCTCGCCCTGCGCAGCACGGTGGCGGCCCCGGCCGGGGACCTCGCCGACCTGCTGTGGCCCGAGGGCCTGCCGGCCGACCACCGGGCCGCCCTCCAGACCCACGTGTTCCGCCTCCGCCGGCTGCTCCCCGAGGGCGCCATCGCCACCACCCCGGGCGGCAGCTACCGGCTCGACCTCGGGCCCGAGGCGCTCGACGCCGCCCGCTTCGAGGCGCTCGTCTACGACGCCGCCGCCCTGCGGGCCACGGACCCCGAGGCCGCGGTGGCCCGCCTGGACGAGGCGCTCGGCTGGTGGCGGGGCACGCCGTACGACGAGCTGGCCGAGGTGGACGACGCCCGCATCGAGGCCGCCCGCCTGGCCGAGCTCGCCGTGCGCGCCCGGGAGGAGCGCTTCGACGGCCTGCTCGACCTGGGCCGTCACCACGAGGTGCTGGCCGACCTGGAGGCGCTGGCGGCGCACGAGCCGTTGCGCGAGCGGCCGCAGGGCCTGCTCATGGTGGCCCTGCACCGCAGCGGGCGCCGGGCCGACGCGCTGGCGGTGTACGACCGCTTCCGCCGGGCCCTGGCCAGCGAGCTGGGCATCGACCCGTCGGCCGCGCTGCGGGACCTGCACGACGCCATCGTCACCGACGAGGTGCAGGCCGCGGCGGCGCCGTCGTCGCCGCGGGCCCGGACCGGTGAGGTGCCCCGGTTCACGCAGCAGCTTCGTGGGCCGGGACGACCTCGTCGCCGAGGTCGTGCGGCGGCTGGAGGACGAGCGCCTGGTGACCCTGGTCGGCACCGGGGGGATCGGCAAGACGCGCGTCGCCGTCGAGGTGGCGCGGGCCGCGGGCCGGAAGCGGGCGGCGAGGTCTGGTTCTGCGAGCTGGCGGCCGCCGACCGCACCAGCGTGGTCATGACCGTGGCCGGCGCCACGGGCGTGGACCTGCGGGCCGGGGTGGGGCTGCTGGAGCGGATCGTCGAGCTGCTGCGGGACCGGCGGGGGCTGCTGGTCCTGGACAACTGCGAGCACGTGCTCGACGCCGTGGCCGAGGTGGCCGAGGCCGTGCTGGCCAAGGCACCCGCGGTCCGCGTCCTGGCCACCAGCCGGGAACGGCTGGCGGTCGACGGCGAGCACCTGTTCCCGGTGCCGCTGCTGCCCCGGCCCGCCGCCGGGGCGGACGAGCCCGCCGTGCGCCTGTTCGTGGACCGGGCCCGGGCGGTGCAGCCGGCCTGGTCGCCCGGCGACGAGGAGGTGGCGCTCATCGCGGAGCTGTGCGGGCGCCTGGACGGGCTGCCCCTCGCCATCGAGCTGGCGGCGGCCCGGCTGCACACCCTCACGCTGGACGAGGTGGCGTCGGGCCTGGAGACCCGGTTCCGGCTGCTCACCGGGGGCCGGCGCACCACCGCCCGGCACCGCTCCCTGGCCGCCGCCGTCGGCTGGTCCTACGACCTGCTCGGGCCCCGGGAGCAGGAGCTGTTCGACGCGGTGGCCCTGTTCCAGTCGTCGTTCCGCGCCGCGGCCGCGGGCGACCTGGTGGGCTGGGATGCGGCCGACGCCACCGACGTGCTGAGCCGGCTGGTGGAGCGGTCGCTGCTGCACCGCACCGGCGCCCGCTACGGCATGCTCGAGAGCCTGCGCCACTTCGGAGCCGCCCGGCTCGACGAGCGGGGGCTCACGGGCGAGGTGCGGCGGCGCCACGCCGACCACCACGTGGCCTTCGCCGAGGCCAGCTGGGAGCGCCTCCACCGGCCGGGGCAGGTCGACGTGTTCGCCGAGCTCGACGCCTCGCTGCCGGACCTGCGCGCCACCGCAGCGCTACCTGCTCGACGCGGGCGACCACGACGGGCTGCTCCGCCTGTGCCTGGCGCTGCGGGACTACGGCTACTACCGGCTCCGGCCCGAGGTGCTGCGCTGGGCGGCGGCCGCCGCCGACCTGGCCGAGCAGGCCGGCGGCGACTCGCGGTCCGCGGAGGCGCTCGCCATCGCCGGCCACGAGGCGTGGCACCGCGGTGAGCACGACCGCGGCCTGGAGCTGGCGCGCCGCGGCCGGGCGCTGGTGGAGGCGTCCGGAGAGCAGCCCGGGTTCTACCTGCTCGCCATCCTGGGCTTCCAGGCGCTGCACCGCGGGCACCTGGCCGAGTCCGTCGAGTGGTCCGACGTGGCGTACCGCAGCGAGGTGGGCCGGCACGACGTGGTCCACCGGATGGAGGCCCAGGGCGGGCGGGCCCTCGTCCGGTCCTACGCGGGCGACCCCCGCACCGCCGGCGACGTCGCCGAGCTGCTGGCCGCCCTCGACGACGACACCCCCGAGGTGGCGGCCGCCTGGGCCTGGTACGTGGCGGGCGAGTCGGTGGTCCACGCCGATCCCCCGCTGGCCGCGGAGCGGCTGGGCCGCGCCATGGACCTGGCCCGGCGCTGCGGCGCCTCCTTCCTCCTCGGCATCGCGGGCGCCTCGGCCGCCTCCATCGAGGCCCGCTACGGCGATCCGGCCGAGGCCGTCGCCCAGTACCGCTGGCTGCTCGACCACTGGCAGCGGGCCGGCATCCGCGTCATCCAGTGGAACATGCTGCGGGCCGTGGACGAGCTGCTGGTGCGCACGGGGAGCCTGCGGGCCGCGGCCGTGCTGCTCGGTGCGCTCACCGCGACCGAGGAGGGCCACGCGGTGTTCGGCGAGGACGCGCAGCTGCTGGCCGCCATCGCCGACGCGGTCCGCCAGGGCCTCGACCGGGACGAGCACGACGCCGCCCTGGCCGAGGGCCGCGGGCTGGACGACGACGGCGCGGTGGCGGTCGCGCTCGCCGCCTTCGACGCCCTGTGAGCCGGCGCGAGCGGCCCGCGAGCCGCCCGGCGGGACGGTGCCGGCATGACCATCACATCCAGCACCACCAGCATGACCACCGGCCGCTCGGCCACGCTGCGCGTGCATGACGAGCACGGTCTGGACGTCAGTGCCCCCGCCGAGGCGGCCGCGCTCTACGACCAGTCCGTCGACCGGCTGTTGCGCTTCCACACCGACGTGATCCCCCTGGCCACCCGGCTGTTCGAGCAGCACGGGGACGTCGCCATGGCCAACGCGCTGGCGGCCTACCTGTACCTGACCTCGACCGCCCGCGCCGACGTCGACATCGCCCAGCTCGCCTTCCAGGCCATGGCCGGGACGTCGATGAACCCCCGGGAGCGGGCCCACCACGAAGCCATCGGCGCCTGGGTCCGGGGCGACTGGCACGGCGCCTCCCGCGTCCTCGACGCGCCTCGCCGAACAGTGGCCGGCCGATGTGCTCGCGCTGCTGATCGGCCACCAGCTCGACTTCTTCCTGGGCGACGCGGCCAACCTGCGGGACCGGCCGGGCCGCGCGCTCGGCGCCCTCGACCCGGCGCACCCGCACACCGCGTTCGTGCGCGGCATGCAGTCCTTCGGGTTGGAGGAGTCGGGGCACTACGAGGCGGCCGAGGACGCCGGCCTGGCGGCGGTGGCCGTCAACCCCGACGACGTCTGGGCCATCCACGCCGTCACCCACACCTACGAGATGCGGGGGCGGGTCGCCACCGGCGTCGAGTTCCTCACCCGCCGGGAGCGGGACTGGGGCGCCGGCAACCTGTTCACGGTGCACAACTGGTGGCACCTGGCCCTGTTCCAGCTGGAGCTGGGCGACCCGGCGGCCGCGCTGGCCATCTACGACCGGGAGGTCCACCACGAGGGCTCCGAGGGCACGCCGCTCAACCTGATCGACGCCTCCGCCATGCTGTGGCGGCTGCATCTGGACCGGGTCGACGCCGGGCCCCGCTTCGCCGCCGCGGCCGATGCCTGGGCGGGCGTGGACGACGACCGCCGGTGGTACGCCTTCAACGACGTGCACGCCGTCCTCGCCTACGTGGGCGCGGGGCGGATCGGCGAGGCCGAGGCCCTGGTCGAGGCGATGGACGGGTACGTGAACGACCCGGCGTCGTCCGGGTCCAACGTGGCCATGACCGCGGAGGTCGGCCTGCCCGCGGCGCAGGCGGTCGTCGCCTTCGGGCAGGGCCGGTGGTCCGACGTGGTCGCCACCCTGGCGCCCATCCGCCGCCGGTTCCAGGCCTTCGGCGGCTCCCATGCCCAGCGCGACGTCCTGCAGCGCACGCTGCTCGAGGCCGCGCTGCGGGACGGGCGCCTGGACCTGGCCCGGGCCCTGGTGTCCGAGCGCCTGGCCGTGCGCCCGACCAGCGCCTATGCCGCCCGGCAGCTGGAGCGCCTGAAGGCGGCCTCCGCCTCCTGAGAGGCACGCATCTGGCCTAGAAGCGTGAACCTTCTCTTGTACGCGAATGCCATTTCCGGTACGGTCGGTGGCGGTAGCAGCACGGGGGTGCTGCCGGCGCCGACCGCGCCGGCGGCTGTGCTGGGAGGCGTCAAGGAGGGGTCCGATGGGCGTCCGTCGTCGTGTTCGCAGTGCCACGCTGGCCGTGGTGGCCTGCCTGGGCTTGGGGGCCCCGATGCTGGGGGTCGATGCCGCCGGCGCGGCGGCGGCCAGCCCCACCGTCACCCCCGCGACGGGCGGCGGCGGGGTCCCGGTGGTCCCCGGGTTCACGGCGTTCGACCTGGCCACGGTCGGCTACCAGCAGTCCGAGGTCTTCCTGTCGGGGACGGCCCACGCCTACCAGCCCGCGGCGCCGTTCGGCACCGACGGGAAGTTCAGCGTGGCCGAGTCGGCGACCGCGCCCTACACGACCCGCGCGGTGGTGGTGCGGCCGACCCAGAAGCACAAGTTCAACGGGACCGTCGTCGTCGAGTGGCTGAACGTCTCCGGCGGCGCCGACGCGGGGCCGGACTGGATCCTCGCCCACAACCAGCTGGTGCGGGAGGGGTTCGTGTGGGTGGGCGTGTCGGCCCAGAAGGTGGGCGTGGACGCCCTCCGCTCGACCGACCCGCTGCGGGGCGACGCGGTCCGCTACGCGGGCCTGTCCCACCCCGGCGACAGCTTCTCCTACGACATCTACTCGCAGGCCGCGCAGGCCATCCGCGACAACCCCGCGCGCCGTCCTCGGCGGCCTGCGGGCCGAGCACGTCCTGGCCGTGGGCGAGTCGCAGTCGGCCGGCCGCCTGGTGACCTACATCGACGCGGTGCACCCCGTCGCCCAGGTCTACGACGGCTTCCTGGTGCACAGCCGGGCGGCCGGCGGCGCCCCGCTGGCGCAGCCGCCCCAGACCACCGTGACGGTCCCGTCGCCGACGCCCATCCGCGACGACCTCGGCGTGCCCGTGCTCGTGTTCCAGACCGAGACGGACGTGCTGTTCTCCAACCTGGGCGCCCGCCAGCCGGACACGGACCGCTACCGCCTCTGGGAGGTGGCGGGGACCGCCCACTTCGACTTCTACGGGCTCAGCATCGGGCGCACCGACATCGGCGACGGGCAGGGCGCGGTCCAGGTGCTCGACTCGATGCAGCACCCGACCAACCAGCCCAACCCGAACTTCACCTGCGACGCGCCGATCAACACCGGGCCCGCCCACTTCGTGCTGGACGCGGCCTTCCACCGGCTCGACCGCTGGGTGTCCGCCGGCGTCCTGCCGCCGGTGGCTCCCCGCCTCGAGACCCTCGGGTCGAGCCCGGTGACCTTCGCCAAGGACGCCAACGGCAACGTGCTGGGCGGCATCCGGACCCCTGCGGTGGACGCGCCCGTGGCCACCTTGAGCGGCAGCCCCACGGGCGGCAGCCAGTTCTGCTTCCTGTTCGGCACCACCACGCCGTTCACGCCGGACCAGCTGACCGCCCTCTACGCCAACCATGGCCAGTTCGTGTCGGCGTCGAGCAAGGCCGCCGAGGCGTCGCACGCCGCCGGGTTCCTCGTCGCCGCGGACACCCGGGAGCTGATCGTCGCCGCCTCGCAATCGGCCATCCCGGCCGCCTGAGCCGCCGGCCTCACTCGGGGAGGGCGTCCTCCGGGACCACAGAGTCCAGGTGGGGGTCGCCCAACCCGAGCCGGCCGCGCGCGCTGAACATCCCGCCCCGGGCCTTCTGCGCGGGCGCGAAGGCGGCCAGGCCGATCCGGCGGCCGAGGTCGTCGTACACGGCCTCCATGCCCCCGCGCATGAAGTAGGTCTCGTGCCAGAACCCGGTGCCGGCCGAGTCGCGGAGGAAGTCGCGCCACCACTGCTGGTGGGGCAGCTCGCGGGTCCAGCGTTCGAGCGCGTCCAGGTCGCGCCAGTACTGGCGCATGCCGGCGTGGGGAGGGAACAGCGAGAACATCAGGTTCTCGTGGAGCAGCAGGCCGTCGGGCTCCTGGGCCACCCCGGCCCGGATCTCGCGGCCGGTGCGCATCAGCTTGCCCAGCCCCTTCACGGTGCGCACCTTCATGCCCAGGTAGATCACGACCAGATCGGGGTACCCCGACAGGTCCACGGTTTGGCGGTCGACGGCGGCCATCGACCCATGCTCCGGGCCGGGCGCCCGTTCGTCAAGGAGCCCGGGGTCAGTCGAAGACCACGGTCCGGCGGCCGAAGGTCAGCGTCCGGTGCTCGACGTGGGCCCGGACCGCCCGGGCCAGCACCGCCACCTCCAGGTCCCGGCCCTTGCGGCGCAGGTCCTCGACGTCGTCGCGGTGGCTGACCCGCAGCACGTCCTGGTCGATGATGGGCCCGTCGTCGAGCGTGGCGGTGGCGTAGTGGGCGGTGACGCCGATCAGCTTGACCCCGCGCTCGTGGGCCTGGTGGTAGGGCCGGGCCCCCTGGAACGAGGGCAGGAACGAGTGGTGGATGTTGATGATGCGCCCGGCCCACTCGTCGCAGAACTCGGCGGAGAGGATCTGCATGTAGCGGGCCAGCACCACCAGGTCGACGCCGTGCTGCCGCAGCACGGCGCGCACCTGCGCCTCCTGGGCCCGCCTTGTCGCCGTCCACGATCGGCAGGTGCTGGTACTCGACCCCGAACCAGCCGGCGGCACCGGCGTGGTCGGGATGGTTGCTGACGAGCACCGGGATCTCCACCGCCAGCTCGCCCTCGCGCCAGCGGTGCAGCAGGTCGTGCACGCAGTGCGCCTGGCGCGACGCCAGCAGGCCGAGGCGGGGCCGGTGGTCGGAGAAGCCCAGCGAGACCCGCATGGCGAAGCGCTCGGCCACCGGAGCGAACGCCGCGGGGATGTCGTCCCGGGCCAGGTCGAAGCCGTCCAGCTCGAACTCCAGCCGCAGGAAGAACGCCTGGTCGGTGTGGTCGGTGTGCTGCTGCAGGTCGATGACGTTGCCGCCGTGCCCGGCCACGAACGCGGTCGCGGCCGCGATGATCCCCGGCTGGTCGGGGCACGACACCAGCAGCCGCGCGGTCGGGGCGGTGGCCACCCACCCAGCCTGTCACCGTCAGGCAGGCTTGTAATCGGAACGATGTTCCGATTAAGTGGGCGTGTGCGAGTGACACGACTGCGCCAGGCCGTGGTGGCGGCCGCCGATCGGGACGAGGTGGTGGCGGCCTGGGCCGGGGAGCTGGGCCTGGGCGCCCCGTTCCACGATCCGGGCGTCGACGCCTTCGGGCTGCACAACGCCGTCGTGCCGGTGGGCGACACCTTCCTGGAGGTGGTGTCCCCCCTGGTGCCCGGCGACGGCTGCCCGGCCGAGCGCTTCATGCGGCGGGTCGGCGGCGACTGCGGCTACATGGCCATCTTCCAGGTGGAGGACATGGACGCGGCCCGGGCCCACCTGGACGGGTGCGGGGTGCGCCGGGTGCTCGACATCGACCTGGAGGACATCCGCGCCAGCCACGCCCACCCCGCCGACCTGGGGGCGGCCATCGTGTCGTTCGACCAGGCCACCCCGCCCGCCTCCTGGCGCTGGGCGGGCCCGTCGTGGGCCGGTCAGGTGCGCACCGGCGTCGCCACCGGGCTCGCAGGCCTCCGCCTGGCGGCCGAGGACCCCGCCGCGCTGGTCGAGCGCTGGGGCGCCGTCCTGGCGATCCCGCCCCGGGAGGGCACGCTGCCGCTGCCCGACGGCGGCTACGTCGAGGTCGCCGGGGCGGGGCCGGGGGAGCGGACCGGCCTGGTGGGCATCGACCTGTGGGCCGCCCCCGGCGTCGCCCCCCGCACGTTCGAGGCCGCGGGCGTCGCCTTCCGCCTGGTGGCCCGGGAGCGGTGATGCGGCGCCTGATGCTCGAAGGGCCCGGGAAGGTCTCCTGGGAAGAGGTCGACCCGCCGGCGCTCGACAGCGACGAGGCGGCGCTGGTCCGGCCGCTGGCGGTGGCGACCTGCGACCTGGACGTGGGCGTGCTCCGCGGCGCCTACCCCGCACCCGGAGCCGCCCTACCCGCTCGGGCACGAGGGCGTGGCCGAGGTGGTGGAGGTGGGCGAGGCGGTGCGGACCGTCGGCCCGGGCGACCGCGTGGTGGTCCCGTTCCAGATCTCCTGTGGCCGCTGCGACCCGTGCCGCGCCGGGCGGACCGGCAACTGTGCCGCCCACCCGCCGCTGTCGACCTACGGGCTGGGCGCCATGGGCGGCCACCGGTGGGGTGGGCTGCTGGCGGACCTGGCGGCCGTCCCCCACGCCGACGCCATGCTGGTCCCGGTGCCGGCCGGCCTGGACCCGGTGGCCATCGCCAGCGCCAGCGACAACATCCCCGACGGCTGGCGCACCGTCGGCCCGCAGCTGGAGGCCACACCGGGGGCCGACGTCCTGGTCATGGGCGGGCCGGTCGGTCCCCATTCGATCGGCCTGTACGCCGCCGGCCTCGCGGTGGCCCTCGGGGCCGGGCGGGTCGTCTACCACGACCAGGACCCGGCCCGGCTGGCGCTGGCCGCCGCGCTCGGGGCCGAGGTCGAGGACGGGCCACCGCCGCGGAAGGTGGGCGCCTTCCCCATCACGGTCAACGCCTCGGGCACCGAGGACGGGCTGCGCTGCGCGCTCAACAGCACCGCGTTCGACGGCGTGTGCACCAACGTGTCGGTCTACCTCGACGATCCAGGCGCTCCCCCTGCTGGCCATGTACTCGCGCTGCTGCACGCTGCACACCGGCCGGGTCCACGCCCGGCCCGCCATCCCGGCGGTGCTCGACCTCGTGGGCCGGGGCTTCGACCCCGGCCTGGTGACCAGTGCGGTCGTGGGCTGGGACGAAGCCGCCGGCGCGCTCGCCGACCCGCCCCTGAAGCTGGTCGTCAGCCGCCCGGTGGGCTGAGCGGGGGCGCGGCCGCCAGCCCGTCGAGGGCGGTGCGGACCGCGAGCGCCCAGCGGCGATCCCTGGACGCCGGCGACGTCCCCAGCCACCCCGCGCTCTCCTGGGCGGCCAGGCCCTGGGCCAGGGCGAGCAGGACGTGCGCGACGTCGGTCTCGTCGCCCTCGATCAGGCCGGCCTCGATGCCGCGCCGCACCCGGCCGACCACGAACCGCCGGGTCGCCACGCCCGCGGCCAGGTCGTCGGGCCCCGGGTCGAAGTCGGCGAACGGGCGCGAGAACATGACCTGGGCCAGCACCGGGTTGGCCAGGACGAACTGGCGGAAGGCGACGAAGGTGGCCTCCAGGTCGGCCCGCGGGTCGGCCGTCTCGGGGAGCTCGGCCAGGTGCCGGTCCAGCCGCCGGAAGCCGCCGAAGAACACCTCGCGGACCAGCCCGGCCTTGTCGCCGAACAGCTCGTACACCGCGGGCAGGGACGTCTCCGCCTCCCGGGCGATGCGGCGGGTGGTGAACCCGCCCACGCCCTCGCTGACCAGCACCGCCACCGCCGCGTCCAGCACCCGGTCCCGGAGCTCCGGCGTCCTCTGCTTGGGGCGGGGCACCGGCCAACGCTATCGGAACGTCGTTACGAAGTCCGCTGTGGTCGGCCTCGATGCCGTGACGCAGGGCGGCCAGGGCGTGCCTGGCGGACCCGGAGCTTGGTGGCGGCGTGGGCGGCCGGGTCGAGCTTGGCCAGCTGCGCGGCGGCGTCCTGCGCCGTGCCGTGGAGGTCGGCGGGGTCGACCACGCGGTCGAGGAAGCCCGCGTCCAGGGCGGTGTCGGGCGTGTAGACGTCGGCGAGGACGGCGGCCCGGTTGAAGTGGGCCGGGGCCAGCCGCTGGCGCAGGATCTCGACCGCGGCCCGGGGCATGGTCAGCCCGATGGCGACCTCGTTGGCCGTGAACCGGTAGGGGCCCGCGGCGCCGATCCGGTAGTCACCCGACAGCAGCAGGAACACGCCCATGGCCACCGCGTGCCCGGTGCAGGCCATGACGACCGGCCTGGGGAAGGAGAGCAGCCGCTCGGCCAGCTCGAACCCGGCCCGCACCATCTCCATGGCCCCGTGGCCGCCCTCGCCGAGGGCGGCGAGGTCGAACCCGGCCGAGAACACGCCCTCCCGGCCGGCCAGCAGGACCACGGCCCGCTCGGCCGCGGCGCGGTCCAGGGCCCCGTTCAGCTCCCTCGTCATGGCGAGCGACAGGGCGTTCACCTTGCCGTCGTCCAGGGTGATCCTGGCGGTCGTTCCGTCCGACTCGTAGCTGACCAGTGCGGGCATGAACGAATCGTAGCAGTGTTACGAAACGCTGGTGAGCTCCGACTGCTCGTCGCCTCCGGTCACCGTGTCCTCGGCGATCACGCCGATGCCGGGGGCGTAGTACTTCTGCTCGACGACGTCGGGCTCCAGCGGGTTCCACTCCTTGACGACCACCACGTCCCGGTACTCGCCCAGCCCGATCGCCTTGGTCGTGCCGACGGCGCTCACCTCGGCCAGGTCCTCGGCCTGGCCCGGGTAGAACTCCTGCCGGTAGGCCTGCCCGACGGCGGGGTGGGCCTGCATGACGATGCCGGGGAGCGCCCCGTCGACCCCGGCCTCCCAGGAGCCCTCGGTGCTGGTGACCCGGCCGCCCTCGTACTCCTTGGAGTCCTCGCCGAGGTACCAGACGTTGCCGTCGCGGTCCTGGGCGAACCAGTCGTAGGTGTCCTCGACCACCTCACCCCGGACGCTCACGGTGTCGCGGACCACCACGGCCGGGATCCCCATGACGTCCTTCCGCTGGTCGGTGACCACCACCTCGGTGTGCTCGGGCTCGCCGTCGGCGGTGCCCTCGTAGACCCACCGGGCCCCCGGCGCGAGAGGCATGTACGGGTTGTCGACGGTGGTCACGAAGTCCGCCGCGCTGATGTCGGGGGCGTAGTGCCCGCCGTCGCCGGGGTCGATGACCGGCGTGCTCGGCCCGGTCGTCGTCGGCCCGGACCCGCTCGCCGTGGTCGTGTCGTCGTCGCCCGCACCCAGCGCCCGCGGCCACCAGGCCCGCGGCCAGGAGGCCGGCGAGCGCCCGGCCCGGCGTGCGTCCGTCTCGTCGTGTCATGGCCGCAGCGTGCGCCGCCGAGGCTGACCGCCACCTGACTGTGCCCACCCGCCCTCGGGCCGGGGGCTTGGAGTTCGGGACCTTGGACCCTGGTCCGGGCGCCGCGGCCTCCGTACCGTCCGTGGGATGAGCCTCCCCACCCTGGCCGAGATCGTGACCGAGAACCCCGCCGCCGCCCGCGTCTTCGACGCCGCCGGGTTGGACTACTGCTGCCAGGGCGACCGCACCCTCGACGACGCGTGTGCCGCAGCCCACATCGCGCCCGACGCCGTGAAGGCCCAGCTCGCGGGCCTGGAGGCCGATGACGACACCGCCTGGGCGACGCTGCCGGCCCCGGCGCTGGCCGACCACATCGTCGACACCCACCATCGCTACCTCCAGGAGGAGCTTCCCCTGCTGAAGGCGCTGGCCGCCAAGGTGCGGGCCGCGCACGGCGAGCGCCACCCCGAGCTGGCGGACGTCGACCGGCTGGTGGCCGAGGTCTGGGACGATCTGGAGCCCCACATGCTGAAGGAGGAGCGGGTCCTGTTCCCGGCCATCCACGACCTGGCCGGCGGGGTCACCGACTTCCCCTTCGGGTCCGTGGCCAACCCGATCCGCATGATGACGCTGGAGCACGACCGGGCGGGCGAGCTGCTGGCCGGCCTGCGCACCGCCACCCGCTCCTACACCGTCCCGCCCGACGGCTGCACGAGCTACCGGTCGCTCTACGGGCGGTTGGCGGCGCTCGAGCACGACACGCACGTGCACATCCACAAGGAGAACCACGTCCTGTTCCCCGCGGCGCTGGAGCTGGCCGGAGCCGGCGCCTAAGCCTCCGCGGCGGCGGCCATCATGACCTCCGCGACCAGGTTGTAGGCGTGGCGCCAGGCGGTCTCGTGCGCCTCGTCCCACTGCGGGCCGAGCGCGTCGGCCAGGGCGCCCATCAGGGCCTCGCCCACCAGCCGGTAGTGCCGGACCTGGACGCCGTAGCCGACGTGGCGGGTGGCGAGGTCCCCCAGCCGCCGCGCTGAAGGCGTCGAAGGAGACGATCGCCTCGACGATGGCGGCCAGCTCGCCGCTGAACTTGTCCGCCATGATGTCGGGGCCGTAGGTGAACATGTCCTCGATGGTGGGGTCGAGCGCGAACAGCCGGCGGTAGAACTCCCGCGCCATGGCGCTGGCTGCCGCGGCCGAGCGACGCGTACGACGAGCCGGACCAGCTCGACCTGCTCGGGCGTCATGGCTCGCTCCCGCCGCGAGGGCGTCGGCGAGCTGGGCGCGGCTGGACACGCCGAGCTTGTCGTAGATGCGGCCGAGGTGGTTGTCCACGGTCCGCACCGACAGGTAGAGCCGCTCGGCGATGACGCGGCTGGTGTCCCCGGCCGCGGCCAGCACGGCGATCTCCCGTTCGCGATCGGTGAGGGGCACGACGCCCCGCGCCCGGGCCAGGGCCGGGGAGCGGGCGCCCTCGCACTGGGCCGCCAGCTCGTGGGAGCGGCGGTCGGAGGCGGTGGCCCGGCGCTGGTCCCGGCTCCGGCGCCACGCGTCCGCGGCCTGGGCCGCGGCCTCCGCCCCCGCCAGCACGGCGCCGAGGGCGTCGAACCGGTCGGCGCAGGCGTCGAGGCGCTCGGCGTCCGCGGCCACGAGGGCGGCGGCGTGGTCGGCCCGGGCCGCCACCAGGGCGCTGTCGCCCGCGGCGGCGAGGTCGGCGAGGCGGGGCGCCGCCTCGGCCGCCGCGCCCAGCCGGGCCGCGTCGTGGAGGAGCCACGCCGCCGCGGGCACGTGCCCGGCGTCCTCGGCGGGGGCCGCGGCCGCCAGCAGCAGCGAGCCGCGCCGCGGGGATCTCGCCCGCGGCCACCAGCGCCCACGCCCGGCCGAGCGGCAGCTCGGAGGCCAGCAGGCCGAACCCCGGCGCCAGGGCGTCGAGCCGGTCGAGGGCGGCGGCACCGGCGGCCGCATCGCCCCGCAGCCCGTGGGCGGCCGCGGCCACCGCAACGGTGGCGGGGCGCAATCCCTCCAGCCCCGAGCCGTCGATGGCGCGCCTCGCCCGCGCGCTCCACTGCAGCGCCGTGTCCGGCAGGCCCTGGGCCAGGGCGGCGCGGGCGAGGTGGACCGCCACCCAGATCACCCCGAGCGGCATGCGGCCGCGGGCGGAGACGTCGAACCACTCCCGTCCCCGCTCCTGCGCCTCCCGTAGCTGTCCGGCCTGGATGAGGGCGAACAACCAGTTGATCCGGTGGGTGCCCGGCGACGAGATGGCCAGCTCGTCCCCGAGGGCCGCGTGCTCGCGGGCGGCCCGCCCGCTGACCTCGATGGCCTCGCCGGTGCGGCCCGACATGGCCAGCGCCTGGCTCCGGGGGATGGCGGCCAGCACCCGCAGCCGCGCGGTGCTCAGGTCGAGGTCGTCGAGCAGGTCGAGCGCCTCGCGGGGGCGCCCGGACAGCGACAGGACCTCGGCCTCGCCCGCCCGTAGCTCCTCGTGTGCGGCCCGGGTCGCCACCCGGTCACGCGCCGTCCGCCCCACCGCCACCGCGGCGTCGGTGCGCAGGCAGCCGCGCATCAGGTTGCGGCGCCGGACGGTGGCGATGCGCACCACCTCGTCGTCGCCCTCGGCCTGGCCGGTGGCCGCCGCCAGCACCACCTCCGCCTCCTCGAAGGAGCCGAGGTTGTAGAGGGACTCGCCGAGGACGAGGCCGGCCGCGGCGGACGGCGCCGAGGCCAGCGCCGCCCGGGCCAGCTTGGCCGCCTGGGCGAAGTCCTGGGCGTAGCGGGCGAGCTGGGCCGCCCGCAGCAGCAGGCCGGGATCGCCCCGGCCGGTCGCCTCCAGCCGCCAGGTGGCGATGCGCGCCGCGTCGTCGCGGCGGCGGGCACCCCAGGCCTCCACCGCCTCCGCCTGGCGGAGCAGGATCGACCGGCGCCGCAGCGCCGGCATGCGAGCCCGCAACACCTCGCCGTGGAGGGGGTGGGCCAGTCGCACCGACTCGCGCCGGCCGTCCGTGCGCACGGCGATGAGGCCCTGGCGCTCCAGCTCCTCCAGCACCGGGAGGCCGGCGCTGGCCTCCAGCTGGCCGAGGCCGAGCGGTTGGCACAGGGCGAGCTGGTCCAGCACCGTGTGGGCCACCGGCTCCAGCTCCGCGAGGCGCAGCTCGACCAGCTCCCGCAGGCGGTCTGGGGCGGGCAGCGGCCCGTCGAGGTGCCACACGCCGTCCCGCCGGACCAGCGCCCCCCGGGCGCGGGCGCCGAGGACCAGCTCGCGCAGCGCCAGCATGTTGCCCCGGCCGGTGTGCCACAGCTGAGCCGAGGCGACCGCGTCGAGCGGGCCTTCGAGGGCCATGTGCAGCAGCGTGTCCACGCCCAGCTGGTCCAGGTCACCGAGGTCGACCCGGACGGTGCGCTCGTCGCGCCACCAGCGGACCACGGTCTCGGCCACCGGCTCGCCGGCGACCACGGTGGCGACGCAGAAGAGCGTGCCGGTGGCGAGCAGGCGGTCGACGAGCCGGAGCGTCCAGTCGTCGACCCGGTGGGCGTCGTCGAGCAGCAGCACCGGCACCCCGCTCTCCCCGGGGGCCGGCGCCAGCACCCCGCGGGCCGCCTCGAACAGCCCGGCGAAGGCGCCCGTGGTCATGGCGTCACCCGTGCCCAGGTCGCTCAGGGCATCGGGGGGCATCAGGTGGACCACCGGCCCGAAGGGGATCTCGCAGGTGGACGGGTCGGCGGCCGCCCGCAGGGTCCGGCGACCTGCGGCGGCGGCCAGCTCCAGGCACTCCTCCCCGAGCCGGGTCTTGCCGACGCCGGACGGCCCGTAGACGCACAGGCCCTGGCAGCCGGCGTCGCCGAGCGCCCGGGTGAACGTGTCCAGCTCGGCCCGTCGTCCGACGAGCGGCCACCGCGTCGCCACGGCCATCCCGCCGAGCGTACCGGGACGCGACAGAGGGTGCCCGAGCTTCGGGCACCCTCTGGCGGATCGCCGGGCTCCGCCTCGACGGCAACGCTGGCGTCGGGCAGCACCCGGGGGCACGTGGCCGGCCGGCTAGGCCGACCCCGGCCCCGGCGGGAAGTCGGTGGCGGTGGGCCCGGGCGGGAAGTCCGCCGCGGTGAGGCTGGGCCCGGGCGGGAGGTCGGTGGCTGCGGCTGGGCCCGGGAGGAGGACTTCGGCCTTGGCGGCGGCGTACGGCCCGGGCGGGTAGTCGCCGGCGCTCGGCCCGGGGGGGAAGGCGGCCGTGGTCAGGCCGGGGCCGGGCGGGACGTCGGCCGTGGTGAGGTTCGGCCCCGGCGGGAGGTCGGTGGCCGTGGCGTACGGCCCGGGCGGGAAGTCCATGGTGGCGAGGCCAGGCCCGGGCGGGAGGTCGGTGGCGGTAGGCCCGGGGCGGGAGGTCGGTGGCGGTGGGCCCGGGCGGGAGGTCGGTGGCGGTGGGCCCGGGCGGGTAGAGGCCGGCGCCCGGCCCCGGCGGGTAGTCGCCGGCAGTGGGCCCCGGTGGGAGGTCGGCCGCGTGCGCGGGGAGTGCGAACGCCAGGGGAGCGGCGACGGTGACACCCGCGAGGGCCAGCATCCGCAGCGACCGGGGGGAGAGCTTCATGGTGATGTCCTTCCGCTGTCCGGAGCCCCGTGGCTCCGGGAACGGGGACATCGTGCGGGCACAGGGGGCGCCGCCAGGAGAGCAACGGCTACTCAACCGCCCTGCCCGGCTCACGATGAGTAGGCCCGGAC
>CAWDIO010000010.1:0-538844 GCA_963802385.1 uncultured Acidimicrobiales bacterium
GGTCTTCGCGGGTGCCGCCAACCCGGTCGAGAGCTCGTCGACTGGGCCCGGCGGAGGGCCGAGCAGCGTGACTGTCTTGACCATGCTGCTGCTCCGCTACCCCCGGAGAGCGCACCACCCGCGAGGTCGCGGCGAAGGCCATCCAAGCGGCGTGGTGACGGGCTCCGGGTCGAGCTTGTGTTCGAATCGGCCAAGAGCGGCAAGCGGCGGGTCGTCAGCCCGGCCGAGGGCGTCGCCGCCATGAGCAAGAGCGACGTCGTCAGCTGGGGCGGCTTCGGGCTCGTCTTCGGCCTCATCGTCGGTGTCGCCGGCAACGGCGGCATCCTCAGCTCGATCGAAAGCGGCGTCGTCACCGGCGTGCTCTGGGCGATCTTCGGCCTCGTCGCGGGCGCTCTCTACGGCCTCTGGGCGGGACAGGCGCGGTGTCCACCCCGGCGACTGAAGGGGGTTGGGCCGCTGCTGCCACCCGACAGCTCGGTGATCCTCGCGTGGGCCGACGGAGCAGCCGTCGCGGAGCGGACGATCCACGCGGTGGTCGACGCCCGACGCGAAGACACTCGGCCTCCGCTTCAACCCGGTCGCACGCGGCGCAATCCTGGAGGTCTGAAGCTCGATGACAGCGCACAAGCTCGTCTGCGGTCTCGGACTCGAGATCGGCTGCCACGACAGCCCGTGCCGGCGGGGGACGATCGCCGGCGGCAAACTCGCCCCGAAGGGGGCCTGATCCGCGGGCATCTCGCTCTCTCGCGGCCGACGTCCACTGGGGCGGGTTCAAGTGGACGGGGAGCTACACCACGATCGACCTGATCGCCGCCTGAACAACGAGCTCAAGCGGCGCCATGCTGGCCTACTTCCTCCAGAACGCCTACCGCAACTACACCGTCATCGGGATCCTGCTGATGGCGTTGCTCGGCGGACTCGGCGGCGGTATAATCGCGACATACTCGTCGCCGAGGTCCCCTCGGCGCTCACCAACCCCGCCTACATCCTGCTCGCCCTCTTCTTCGGCATGGTTGGGTATCTGATCGCCTACAAAGGCGGGCAGCTGTTCCGAGAAGGACTGTTTCAGTTCATGACCTCCTTCTCCCTGCCCTGGTACGCGATCGTCGGCGCCCAGAAGGGCGTCACCCTCGGACTGCCCGTAGTCGGCTGTCTGCTGAACACGGTCGTCGGCCCGACCGCGGGCCGCTACTACATCGACATCACGAGCGGGGTGCCGCCGAAGCAGTTCATCCGTGGCGAATGGTTCGTCGCCATCGCCACCCTCACCGGCCTCATCTGGATTCTCGTCACCTGGGCCGGCGTGGGTCCCTGGTGGGCCGCGGGGATCTCCTTCGTCGTCGGCTTCACCGTCCACGTGATCGCGCTCTACCGATCCTGGGAGGAGCCGCTCGCGAAGGAGCCGAAAGGCGTCTACCAGCACTCGGACGGCCGGCCGTTGCTGGGCGGGGAGCTTACCGGCGAGTCGCAGCACGGGTGCACGATCTCGGTCTGGTCGTGGAGGACGGCCCTGAGCGCCAGAGCGCGTGACCCGAGCTAAGGGTGACCGTCTATGACAGAGGCGGGCATTATTGATGTCGCCGACCGCTGAACCTGATACGAGTCCGGTAATGGAGGGACCACATGAGCACCGCCGGGGCCCGGGTCGTCCTGCAGCGCCTGTTGGACAGCCTTTGGTTCATTCCTGCGATATATGTCGTCCTGGCACTCGCGCTCAGCGTAGGGCTCGTGCGGTGAGACGAGGCCGATCCCATCGTCCTCACTCACGCCATCAGTGCCGGAAGTGTCAGCGCAGCGCTCGCCGCGCTCGGCAGCGGCATGCTCGCGTTTACCGGATTCGTCACTTCCATCGTTCTCCTCATCATCCAATTTGGCTCGAGTGGTTGCTCTCACCACGGTTCCTGCGCTGGTTCCGCACCGACCCGACGATCAAGTACTCCCTCAGCACTTTCGTCGCCACGTTCCTGTTCGCTCTGATCTCGACGGCGCAGGTGGGCCACGGCGAAGCCGCGTTCGTGCCAACTCGCACGCTCTTGGCCGCGTTGCTGCTGATGCTGCTGAGCATCGCCATGTTCTTGTTGCTCGTCGACCGCACCTCCAATGGCCTGCGGGTTGCGAGTGTGTTGCAAAGCCTGGACCGCGACGCGAGAGCCGTGTTCGACGCCGTGTACCCATCGAGCGCCTCACAAGCCGCAGCCGGGGAGGAGGCGGCACAATGGCTCCGCGACAGACAGGTCGTTCAGACTGTGCACAACTCGCGTGTCGGGTCGGTCCTGGTGGCAATCGACCGGCCCCGTCTGGTGGGTCTGGCCGAGAGCCACGACGCCGTGATCGAGCTTGCGTACTCGGTCGGGGACCATGTGCCCGGCGCAGGTGCACTGCTCTATGTGTACGGCTCGAAGGCGATCTCTGGCAAGCAGTTGCGGAAATCACTCGAGATGGGCGACGAGCGGACGCTCAACGACGATCCAGCTATCGCGTTCCGGATGATGGTGGACGTCGCCATCAAGGCGCTTTCCCCAGCCGTGAACGACCCGACGACCGCGGTGCAAGCGCTCGATCGGATCGAGGATCTACTGCGGTACACGGCTGCCAAGCACCTCTCCGTCGGGGTCGTGACGGACGGAACGGGGGCGATGCGGCTCGTGTCGCCGGACCCCGACGTGGGACGATCTCGTCGAGCTCGCCTTGGACGAGATCCGGGCCTTCGGCGCCGGGCAGTACCAGGTGGCGCGGCGTCTTCGGGCACTGCTCGACACGCTGATCGCTGACTTGCCGGACCATCGCCGGCCGGCCCTGGAGGCCCAGAGCGCCTCTGTTATCCAACGCGGTCGAGCACTCGTTCCGCCAGACCCAGCGTGCTGACGCGCTCATCCCTGATCGCCAAGGCATCGGCATGTCACATCGAGAGCGGGCCTCGGGGCAGTGAATCAGACCACAGGAGATCGAGATCGCGTCTGCTTCGCCCAGATGCACCAGCCGCACAATCACCACCCGGCTTGCACTGGGCGTGCGGCCTGGGCATCGACTCCGACACCCCGGCCGAGCTGGACCACCGCATAGGGCAAGTCGTCGACGCCATCGACGAGGCCGGCATCGCCGACGGCACGATCGTGGTTTGGCGGGGCGCCCCCCTGACCCGCGGTCCCAGCCAGTGGCGTCATGGCTGAGTCGCGATCGGGAGAGGAGTTGAGTGGCGATCTCGTCACGCCTCATCCGATGACGGGTGGCGACGGGGCCCATGTCGAGACGAGCACGGCGGTGGGCTCGTCCGTTCTCGCGGCGGTAGCCCCGGCGACGATGGAGCACGCATGGCTCCTTCGGCGTGGCGCCCGGGGAAGCGTCCGCCGCCGACCGGGCGATCTCGTGCGCCTGCTGCTCGATCGCTGTCGGCTGACGCGGTGTGTGGCTGGCGGTCACGACGGCGGTGCTCCTGCCGGCCGCCCTACCTCGTGCACCCGGCACGGCTGACGGTCCACCTGATCCAGCTCTTGGCCCTGTTCGGCGGTGCTATCGCCGGGATCGGCCCGCTGGGCGCCTTGGGTGTCGGATGGGCGATCGCGGCGGTCACCAGCTTGGTGATCGGCACGCCCGCGGCGGCCCCCACCACCCGTTCGGTGCTCGCTGCGCTCGACGAACTGGGCGTCTCCGTCGGCGAGCTGGCCCTCGGGAACAACCAGACCTGGGGTGAGAGGGCGGCTTCCTCGGTCACACGAGCGCCGGCATCGCGATCACCCGATCGGCCAGCTCGAACACCGCGCCCACATGCACCTGATGGCGGCGAAGGCGGGCGCGCCGGTCAGCGAGGTCGTGATCGCCGCCTCCGGCGGACGGGACGACACCACGCTGCCGGCGCTCGTGGGACCCCGACGGTCACCCCCTGTCGGAGCTGGCCTCCGACGAGATCACCGACGACGTGCTCGGGACCGCGTGGACGAGCCTGTGACATCGGTAGCTGCATCACTGGATCGCCATGGCGACCTGGAGGCGCTCCTCGGGCGTGATCAGGTGGTTGTGGTCGTCGGCGCCGATGTCGATCTCGACCCAGTTGACCTCGCCGCTGAACTTGCGCCGCCCGTAGTCGTCGTCACAGGCGAGCCGAACTCGTTGCCGACGTCGCAGGTCTCGTCGGCGGAGAAGAGCACGCCTCGGTCTGCTCGATGCGTCCGTCGCCGACCTGCCGCCATCGATATAGAGCGTCACCGTGCCGCCCTTGCCGACGCCACCGCCGTCGTAGGCGAACTCCAGGCGTACCTGGTGTTTGCCGGCGGGACGGCGCTGTGCCCTCGACGTTGGAGCGCTCCAGGCCGAAGAAGTTGTAGCAGTACTTCGGCTTGCCGTCCTTGGCGTACAGGCTCAAGCCACCGCTGACCCCGCCCTGGGCGACGATCACGCCTTCCGCGCCCGACTCGGGCACGTCGATCTCGGCGGTGAAGGCGTAGGACTTGTTCTTGAGGTTGACGACCGAATTCTCGGTCAGCCGGCCCATGCCGCCGAACAGCAGCTGGCGCTTTCCCTTGATCAGCTGTGGCCGTCCGGCCAGCTCGGGGTTGACCCGCTCGAGCGAACCGGTCGTCGAGGGGCAGGACGTTGTACTTGACGGCCTCGATCAGCCAGAGCCGTTGCAGCTCGTGCAGCTTTCGGGGTTGTCTTCGGCCAGGTCGTGCGCCTGGGTCCAGTCGGTGGTCGTGTCGTACAGCTCCCAGACGTCGTCGTCGAACGCGGGCGGCTCGACGGCGCCGGTCTCCCAGGGCGTGCGGTGCTTGGTGACCGCCGTCCAGCCCTTGTGGTAGATGCCGCGGTTGCCGAACATCTCGAAGTACTGGGTCTCGTGCGTCGGTCCGCGGCCGGGCGTCGTCGAACGAGTACGCCATGCTGACGCCTTCGATCGGCTTCTGCTGGACGCCGTTGACGACAGTCGGCTGGGGCAGGCCGGCCGACCTCGAGGATCGGTCGGCGCGACGTCGATGACGTGGTGGAACTGGTGCGGATCTCGCCCTTGGCCTTGATGCCGTCGCGGCCAGTGGACGATCGTGCCGTTGCGCGTGCCGCCCCAGTGCGAAGCGACCTGCTTGGTCCACTGGTACGGCGTGTCCATGGCGTGCGCCCAGCCGACGGCGTAGTGGTTGTAGGCCTCGGGGCCGCCGAAGTCGTCGATATGCGGGATCAGGAACTCCGGCGTTTCCAGGGCGCCGAAGCCGCCGAGGGTGATCATCTCGTTGAACGTGCCTTGAGCGAGCCCTCGGCTGAGGCGCCGTTGTCGCCGATGATCAGGTAGATCAGCGTGTCGTCGAGGATCCGAGGTCGTCGAGCGCGTCGATCAGCCGGCCGACGTGGTGGTCGGTGTTCTCCAGGAAGCCGGCGTAGACCTCCATCTGCCGGGCCAGGACCGGCTTCATCTCCGCGGCGATCGTCGTCCCAGGCCGGGATCCCGTGCTGCGCACGGTGAGCTCGCAGTCCGGCGGGATCACGCCGAGCTCCTTCTGGCGCGCGAAGGTCTCCTCGCGCAGCGGTCCCAGCCCTGGTCGAACCTGCCCCTGTACTTGTCCGCCCACTCCTTCGGGACGTGGTGCGGCGCGTGGGTCGCGCCCGGCGCGTAATAGGCGAAGAACGGCTTGTCGGGCATCAGCGCCTTCTGCTGGCGGATCCAGTTGATCGCTTGGTCGGTCAGGTCGTCGTTGAAGTAGTAGCCCTCCTCGGGCGTCTTGTCGGCTCGACCGGCGTGGTGCCCTCGTAGAGGGCCGGGTACCACTGGTTGGTCTCGCCGCCGAGAAAGCCGTAGAAGTACTCGAAGCCCCCCGCCGGTCGGCCACTGTCGAACGGGCCCATCGGGCTGGTCTCCCAGACCGGCACCTCGTGGCACTTGCCGAACTGGGCGGTGCGTGTAGCCGTTGAGCTTCAGCGTCTGCGGCGAGCGGGGCGATGGTGTTCGGCCATGACGAGTTATTGCCCGGCGCGGAGGTCGCCAGCTCGGTGATGTCGCCCATGCCGACCGAGTGGTGGTTGCGGCCGGTCAGCAGCGCCCGGCGGGTCGGCGAGCACAGCGCCGTGGTGTGGAAGCGGGTGTACTTCAGGCCACTCGCGGCGAGCCGCTCGAAGTTCGGCGTCTGGCACGGTCCGCCGAACGCGCTCGATGCGCCGAAGCCGACGTCGTCGATCAGGACGACCAGCACGTTCGGCGCGCCAGCCGGCGGGCGCAGCGGCCCGATCGGCGGATAGCGTCGTGTCCGGATCCTTCGCGTCGTAGGTCGTCAACCCGACGGCGGCTGATCGGGGATTGGAAGCACTGTCCTCTGCACCGGGTCGCCTGAGTCCACGACTCCTCCGATCTGGCACAGCTCCTCCGGCCGCGGGGATGCAGCACAGCGCATAGTCGATCCAACGGTGTCTCAGAGTGTCGACGTCCACGGTCCCGGTTCATCCCCCAGGCAGGATGAACCGGGGGCGGCTCCCGTCCGTACGTTCCTCGTGCGTCGGGGTAGAAGGCTCGCTGCGGACGTGATGAACTGACTGGCGGGGCGCCCCGTGGCGCTGCCCCGGCGAGTGCCGTAGGTCATGGCTGAGTTGCAATCGGGAGAGGCGTCGAGTGAGTGATCGCGTCAGGCCTCATCCGATGACGGGTGACGACGACGCTCCTGTCCAGGGACGAGCACGGCGGTTTCCTCGCCCGTCCTTGCGGCTGTGGCTCCGCAGCACTGGGCGCCGTCGTTCTTCGGCGTCGTGCCCGAGGGCAGCATCCGTCGTCGCCCGAGCGACCTCGTGCACCTCCTGCTGGCGGTATGCTGATCATGCGTGCCTCATCCTCACCGAGGGTTCACGGCAGGGCCGACCTACTCGGTGGCTCAGCGACCTCCCGCGCTGGATCGGCACCGTCGGGACCTGGTTGTTCGTCTCCTGCACCCTGGGCGCGGTCATCGTCGTCATCGGAGCGCTGTCCTCACCCGCAACCTTCGCCTCGCCTTCACGCTCGTCGTCGTGGGGTCGCTCACGGCGGTCCTGTCTGGCGCTCGCATCGCTCGTCGATGTCCGTGCTGTCTCGCGGCGGCTGGGCAGGATGTCGGTTCGCTCTCGGCCGACTCGGTGGTGTGGCTGGCGGTCACGACGGCGGTGCTCCTGTCGGCCGCCCCCTACCTCGTGCGCCCGGCGCGGCGGACGGTCCACTTGATCCAGCTCCTCGCCTTGTTCGGCGCTGTGTTCGCCGGGATCGGGCCGCTAGGCACCGTCCTGGGCGCCGTGGGTGTCGGATGGGCGGTCGCGGCGGTCGCCAGCTTGGTGATCGGCACCCCCGGCGACGCCCACCACCGGTTCGGTGCTCGCTGCGCTCGACGTGCTGGGCGTCTCGGTCGGCGCGCTGGCCCTCGGGGACAACCAGACGTGGGGTGAGACCCGCTTCGTCGGGCGCACGCGCGACGGCAGGGCCGCGTCGGTGCAGGTGATCGGACGGGACGGTGCGGATGCGCGGCTGCTCAGCAAGGTGTGGCGATCGACCCTGTACCGCGACGCCGGCCCTTCCATCGCGGTCACCCGTTCGGCCCAGCTGGAGACCGTGCCTACATGCTCCTGATGGCGGCGAAGGCGGGCGTGCCGGTCAGCGAGGTCGTGATCGCCGCGAACGGCGGACGGGACGACACGCGTTGCTGGCGCTTGCTGGACCCCGAGGGTCACACCGCTGTCGGAGCTTCGACTCCGACGAGATCACCGACGACGTGCTCGACAGCGCGTGGACGAGCCTGCCCGGCTGCACGACGCCCGGCTGGCCCACGGGAAGGTCGCACCGGAGAACCTCGTGGTCGGACCGGACGGATCGGTCGCCTTCGTCGACTTCGCCCTCGGGTCGGCCGGTGGGCCGCCTGAGCGCCTCGTGCGCGACCAGGTCGACCTGCTCGTGTCCACCGCCGGTCTGGTCGGCGACGATCGAGCGCTGGGGGCGGCGATGCGGGCCATCGGCCCCGACGGGCTGGCCGACCTCCTGCCCATGCTCACCACCGCCGCCCTCTCGCCGGGGCGCGTCAGGCGATCGATGACCCGCGCAAGCGGCTGAAGGAGCTCCGCGAGGCGGCGCCGCGCTGAGCGGGTGCGAGGTCCCCGAAACTCACCGAGCTGCATCGCGTGTCGCTCAGCAGCGTGGTCATGGCGGCCGCCACGTTCCTCGGCTTCTACCTGATCGTCGCTCAGTTCGCGGGTGTCGACCTCTCCGCGACCTTGGCCGGGGCTGCCTGGGCGTGGGTCCTCGTCGCCGCGCTGTTCTCGTTCGTGCCGCAGTTCTCCGGGTCGGTCGCGCTCGATGGGGACGGTGGGCCGGCCCCTGCCGTTCGGGCCCGTCCTCGCCGAGCAGTTCGCCAACAACTTCACCGGCCTCATCGGCGGCACGGCGGCGAACACGGCCCTCGTCATCAGGTTCTTCCAGAAGCAGGGCCTGAAGGTGGCCGTGGCGGCCAGCTCGGGGGTGATGAACGCGCTGGCCGGCGGCATCGTCGAGGTCGTCCTCGTCACCGTCGGGCTGCTCCTGTCGGACACGCAGTTCGTCTCCGTTGTCGGTCGGCGGCGGCGGCATCGGGCGGCTCATCCTCATCGCGATCATCGTCATCGGCGTCGCGGTCGCGATCGTGCTGCTGGTGCCGAAGCTGCGTGCTGCGATCCGCCGGACGGTGGCACCACAGGTGCAGGCCGCACGCGAGAACCTGCGGCTCATCCTCACGACACCGCGCAAGGCCGTGATGATCTTCGGTGGCAACCTGTGCTCGCAGGTCGCGTCGCGCTGGTCCTCGATGCCGCGCTCCGCGCCTACGGAGCCTCGCTCCCCCTCGCCGACCTGATCATCATCAACTGCCTCGCATCCCTCATCGGTGGCATCGCGCCGGTGCCCGGCGGGATGGGCGTGATCGAGGCCGGCCTGATCGCTGGCATGACCGCTGCCGGCGTGCCGCAGTCCGAGGCGGTGGCGGCGACCTTCACCGCGCGGCTGTTCACCACCTACCTCTCACCGATCTGGGGGTGGGCCGCGCTGGAGTGGCTCCGGCACCGCGACTACGTGTAGGCCCGCGCGGTCCGGTGGCGATGGCCAACCGGGCCAGGGGGGTCAGCTCCCGCTCGCGCGATGCAGCGGAACCCGAGGTGGGAGGTGGAGGTGTCGACGGCTTCGGCCGTTCGTGCCGCCGGGCGGTAGCGCCGGCAGAAGTTGGGCGCGCAGAGATGGGACCCCCCCTTCATCACCTTGCGGAGGATGCCGTCCTCCGGCACCGTCGATGCTGGCCTCGCGATCACCGCGCCCGGGAGCGTCCCCGCTGCAGCAGGCGATGGCGATCCCACCGTGGTCCTGGTACCAGTCCGAGGTCCATTCCCACACGTTGCCCGTCATCTCGAACAGGCCGAACCCATTCGGCGGGAACGAGCGCACCGGTGCCGTGTAGTCGTAGCCGTCGGCCACGTCGTTGCGGACAGGGGAACTCGCCCTGCCACACATTCGCCATGTGCCGACCGCCGTCGGCGTCGCCCCACGCGTACTCCGCGCTCTCCAGACCGCCCCGGGCGGCTCGTTCCCACGCTGCCTCGCTGGGCAACTCCTTGGCCCGCGGCATACACCTCGACGTCAGCCCACGCCACGTGCAGCACCGGGTGCTGGTCGAGCCCCTTCAGCGAGCTCTGCGAACCACGGGGGTGGCGCCACGATGCCCCGGGCACTGTGAACCACCACTGGTAGGGATCGTCCAGGGGGACCGGGCCCTTGGGCTTGCGGAACACCGCCGATCCCGGCACCAGCAGCGCCGGGTCGGCTCCGGGATACACGGCGGGGTCCGGTGCCTGCTCCACGACCGTCGCGTACCGGGTGGCCTCGACGAACCGGCGGAACTCGGCGTTGGTCACCGCGCACCGGTCCATCCAGAAACCCTCGACGGTCACCGGATGCGCCGGAGCCTCCTCCGGATAGTGCTGGTCGGACCCCATCAGGAACGTCCCACCCGGGACCCACACCATGCCCACGTGAGGGGGCGGACACCCGGGCCGGCGCGGGCGGGTGCGCATGACAGACATGATCTGCCCGGAGTCCCACGGCGTCATCATCCGTCATGGGTGAGGGGCACCGTTGGCGGGCCGGCTCGTCGGCTGCGGTCGGTCGGTACCAACGACCTTGAGGCCTGCGTGAGCACATCGACCAACACTGTGCGTCGGCTTGTTGACGAAGGGTCCTCCCGATCGTTCCCCACACGGGGCAGAGCGTCCTGATCGCTCGGACAGCCGTCGTCCGGCGGGTCGAGGCTCCGGTGGGCCTGGCGAACGAGGGGCGGTGTCGGATGCGCCGCAGCCGTTGGCCGCCGGCCCATAGCTCAGCTCGTCGAGATCAGGACCGCGGGTTGTCGGGCCTCCGAAGAGTGCCACCGCATCCGCGGGCGTCGGGGTTTCATCCGATGGAGGTGATGCGTGCGGGGCCGGCGAAGTCGAGGATTGTCTTGTGACAACGCCGTGCGCTGGCCGCGTCTGACTGCGGGGGCATGGCGGAGCCGACCAGGGACCGGGCCTTCGATCATGTGGTCGTGGTCATGTTCGAGAACCGGTCGTTCGACAACGTGCTCGGCCGGCTGTACCAGCCGGGTGAGGTGCCGTCGTTCGAGGGCGTGCTCGGCAAGGAGCTCTCCAACCCGATCCCGGAGTGGGCCGAGCACGGCGGATCGCAAGGTCGTGCCCTACGGGGTGGCGGCGAGCATGGACCGCCGAACCCGGACCCGGGTGAGGAGTACACCCACGTCAACACCCAGCTGTTCGGGGTGATCGACCCGCCCGGGAACCGGGGGGTGATGTCGGAGCAGATGGCCGCGCCGTACAACGCGCCCGCGCCGGGTCAGCGGCCGACGATGGACGGGTTCGTGGCGGACTACATCAACGCGTTCACCGCGCAGATGGGCCGCCAGCCCACCTACGACGAGTACGCGCAGATCATGACCGGCTACACGCCCGAGCAGATGCCGGTCCTGTCGGGCCTGGCGCGGGGCTTCGCCACGTTCGACCACTGGTTCTGCGAGGTGCCGTCGCAGACCTTCACCAACCGGCCGTTCTTCCACGCCGGCTCCGCGTCGGGGTTCGTCGTGAACTCGTTTCCGACCGACGTGTTCCCGGTGCACAACACGGCGGAGACGCTTTCCAGCGCTTGGAAGCCAAGGGCTGACGTGGCGCGTCTACTGCGACAACGGAGCGCCGTGCCGTTCACCGGCATGATCCACGCATCGCAGCTCCGCGACCGCTTCGCGAACTTCCACACGCTCGATCAGTTCCTCGAGGACGCCGAGAACGGCCGTCTGCCGACCTACTCGTTCATCGAGCCGAACCTGCTCCACGGCCACAACGACATGCACCCGTCGTTCAACGCGATTTTCCCTGGCCTCGCCCTGGACGTGCCGTCGTCGCTGCTCGGCGGCGAGGCGCTCCTGGCGCACATCTACGACGCGTCCGCAACTCGGCGTCGCCTGAAGGGTCGAACGCCTACAACACGCTGCTGATGGTCAACTTCGACGAGCACGGCGGCACCTACGACCACGTCCCACCGCCACCGGCACCGCCACCGGACCCGGGCGCACCGCGCGGTCAGATGGACTTCGCGTTCGATCGCTCCGGCATCCGGATCCCCGCCATCGCCATCTCGCCCTGGATCCCCGAAGGCACGGTGGTCAACGACGAGTTCCGCCACACCTCCGTGCTCCGCACCATGCGCGAGCGCTGGTCGCTCGGCGCGCCGTTCAGCGCCCGGGAAGCGATCGCGGCCCCGCTCGGCCCGGTCATCTCGCTGGACACGCCCAGAGCACCCGAGGACTGGCCCGACATCGTGGCCCAACCGGTGCCCGCGTTCGACACCAAAGTCGTGCCTGCGGATACGCCGCTGGGCGGGCTCGGGCGGGCCCTGTTCTTCGGCCTGCTCGCCCTGGGCAAGGAGATCGGCCAGCCAGTCCCCGACATCGCGCCGGACAAGGCGCCGACAGGAAGCGAGGCGGTAGCGATCATGCGCGACTTGTTCGGTCACATGTTCCCCAACCTGCAGGGCTCGACATGAGCGCGACCGAGGGACAGCGACGACCGCAGGGGCCGAGGGCCGAGACGCTCCTCGGGCTATGTGGACGAGCGGTTCGGCGCGTTCGAACAGTCCGTCGAGGATTTCCAGGATTCGTCCCAGGAGTGGCGGCGGCTCTTCTCCGAGCTGTTGGGCACGTTCTTCCTCGTCCTGGTCGCCGCCGGCGGCGGGATGATGGGCCAAGCGTTCCCCGACACGATCAGTCGCACGGCGGCAGTCGTCGCGCCCGGGGCCATGGTGATGGCCATCATCCTGTTCATGGGCAAGGTGTCGGGCGCCCACCTCAACCCCGCGGTGAGCATCGCGTTCGCTCTGCGGCGCGACTTCCCGTGGTTGCGGGTCCCGGGCTACATCGTCGTACAGCTCGCCGGCGCTGCCCTCGCCGCCTGGTTCCTCCAAGCCGTGGTCGACGTGTCGGCGTCGTTCGGCTCGAACTACCCGGCCGCGGGCTACTCGAACGGCGACGCGTTCCTGATGGAGATGGTGCTCACTTTCGGGCTCGTCAACGTGATCCTCGGCACCGCCTCGGGCGCGCAGAACGTCGGTGTGGTCGGCGCCATCGGCGTCGGTGCCTACATCGCCCTCGCCGGCCTCTGGGGGAGCCCGATCTCGGGCGCGTCGATGAACCCGGCACGTACCTTCGGACCCGACCTCGTCGCCGCCGACTTCACCGGCTACTGGGTGTACGTCGCCGGCCCACTCGCAGGGGCGGTACTCGCGGTCGGCGGGCATACATCCTCCGAGGTCGGGGCGGAGGACGAGCCGGCTCCGGGGCCGCGCAAGGGGTCGCTGCACGAAGAGTTCGCACGCCCGGACCAGGCCTGAGCGATCCCGAGATCGGGCGCATCCGTCGGATGTGGCCGTCAGCGTTCGTCGGCGACGACGCGTCCCGTCGTGACGGCGTCGCGTAGTGCGCGGTGGTCGCGTTCGTTCTGATCAGCGTATGACTCGGCGAATTCAGCGATGGCGGTGGCAAACGTGTCGTTCGAACCGAGATAGGCCGCGATGGCAATGCGGTCTCCGGAGCGAGCGTGGGCTCGGGCAAGCGTCCAGCCGCACGCTCGGCCGTAGAAGGCAATCCGATCGGCGACATGTGCTCGATGTCTGCGTGGATCTTCCAGTCCCAGAGCTGGCGGACAGAGAAGTCTCGGGTGACACCATCGTCGACGCCCGTGGAGCGGAGCCACCGAGGAAGATGTCGCTGGCGGCCTGCATGAGGCGCCGGCCTTCGACGATCCGCTGGCCCTGGTTGTCGTACTCGCTCGGCGCCATGTAGGGCGCCAGCACCGACGCCGATGCCTCCTTGACCTGCAGGAACAGTGGATCGTCGCCGTCGCGGCCGAGGAGCAGGACGATCCAGTCCCTGGTGCCGACACTGCCGACCCCGACGACCTTGCGAGCGACGTACGCGTAGCGAAACCGGTCGACCAGGTGCCGTCGATCGCCCGGGAGGCTGTTGCGATACAGGCGGAGGTGGTCCTCGGAGATGTGCTCGATGTCCGTGGCCTCGTCGCCGCGTAGCAGCTCCTCGATCGGGACGATCATGGGCGGATCGCTGATGATCCGAAATTCGCCGTCGACGTCGTGGGTGAGCTTGGAGAAGGCGGCGACGCTGTCGCGCCCGTGGCCTTGGCGACGGATCGCCGGATCGACCGCACCGTCTTGGACGTGGCTTGTGACCGCCACCGCTCGAGGATCCTGTCGCGTCGAGGCGGGCGTACCAGACGGCGAGGTCTCCTTGACGTGCGAACTCTCGCATGGCGTCCCGGTACTGGCGAACGGTCCCCAACACGATCGAGCGGCGCTGCTTGACCGCCGAACCCGCGATCCGTCCCGCGACAACCAGTGCTCGCCGCGAGGCGCTTCACGTCCCACTCCCAGGGCCCGGGCAATGTCTCGTCGAAGTCGTTGATGGAGAAGACAAGGTCGCGGTCGGGTGAGGCGAAGCCGCCGAAGTTGGCCAGGTGTGCGTCGCCGCAGAGCTGGACGTCGAAGCCCGTACGGGGCGTCGATGCCAGATCAGCCGCCATGATCGCGGCCCGCCTCGGAAGAACGCGAACGGGGACTCGAGCATCCGAGCGTGGCGTATAGGGACCAGCTCCGTCACGCGCGATGCGTCCTGGTCTTGGAGCACGCTGACCGGATCGACTCGGGCCGCGGGCGGGGTCCACGCTGCGTGACTCGACCGTGGTGTCGCCGTTCGGGCCATCCGGCCGGCCGAGACGCGCTGCTCGACTGTCTGATGCGTCAGCTTCTTGCCGGCACCGACGGTCATGGCGTCAGGCCAGCGAAGTTGACGTTGGACTTCCGATGGGTCATGTCGTCCGACTGTGCCTTGGGGCCGTTGGCGAGGGTAGCGAGCGAGTTGAATCGCCGCACCGCAGCAGGGTCCACGCCGGGTTGAAAGTGAGACACGTCGGATTGCGGGCGTGGGCGTCGGCGCAGCCCCCGGTCGGTCGCTGCCAACGGCTTGCCAACGGAACACGGCGACATGCGGGTCAGGGCGCTCGTCGCCGCCCGTCATCGGATGAGGCCTGACGTGGTCACCACTCAACGCCTCTGCCGATTCCAGCTCGGCCATGACCGACGGCACTGGCCGGGGCTGCCGTCACGGAAGCCCCTCACCCGTCACTCATCGACTCTGCAGCGGGCCGTTGCACTAGGCGCTCGGCGAACAGACGTCCGCTCGGGCGACGGTGCAACTGTCAGCTCGACCCCGCGGGGCCGTCCGCGACGCGCAAGCACGGGTCGCGACCGACCGGCCGGATCCCACCCGTGACCGCGATCCGCCGATTTCACCGATCTGTGCGACGACCGCCCGGCGTGGGCGGCTCATCATCGAATGGCCCCCGAAGGGAAAGCCCCATGGCCACATCTGACGGAATGTTCCTCTACATCGGCACCTACCCAAGCGAAGCAGCCGCCCGCGCCGACTACGACGTCGTGAAGGACCTGCACACGATCGACGTCGTCGGCACCTACGACGCGGTCATCACCAAGGACCCGTCCGGCAAGGTGCACGTCAACAAGGACGAGATGGCGACCCGGCACGGAGGCTGGGGCGGTGCGGCGGCGGGCGCCGTCGTCGGCATCCTCTTCCCGCCGGCCGTCCTCGGCAGCGCGCTCGTGGGCGCCGCCATCGGCGGTGTCTCCGGACACCTCTGGCGCGGCATCTCCCGCTCCGACGTCAAGGACTCGGCGAGCTCATCGACGCCGGCGAGGCCGCCCTCCTGGTGGTCGGCGCCAGCACCCTCGAGGAGGCGCTCGACAAGGCCGGGCTGAAGGCGAAACACCATCACCGAACAGCTCGACAAGGTCAGCACGCCGACGTCGATGCCGCAGTCAAGGACGCCGCCACCGAAGGCACTTGACGTCTCCCCGGATGCACGTCGGTGTGTACGAGAGGCTCGGCCTTGACCGATGACGTCGCCGATCGGGGTCGGTGCGGTCTGCAGATCACCCCATCGCCCCCACCGCCGTCACCTCGTGCCCTCGCCGAGTCGGGCTCAGGTCTGCTCGTCACGCTCGCGTGGCGGGCGCAGGCCTGCCGGCGCCGGCGGAAAGCCGGCCACTGAGCCCGCCTCAGGACAATGGACGGTCTCCTCAACACCCTGTCGGTCGCGGCGCTGACCGAGTCACGAACGCTGTTCGAGCTCGGGCTCGTGGGAGTCCTGGCGGCGGCGGCGCCCCTGATCGGGCAAGTGCTGCGGCTGCCATCGATTCTGGTGTTGCTGGCCCTGGGGTTCGGCGCGGGGCGGTCGGCGCGCTTGATCCCAACGAGCTGCTTGGCCAGCAGTTGGTCTCCGCCGTCGTGTCGATCGCGGTTGGGATCATCTTGTTCGAGGCCGGGCTCGGCCTGGATCTGCGCAAGCTCAGCGGCGGCGTCGCGGGTGTCTCCCGCCGACTGGTGAGCGTCGGGATCCTGGTCACGTGGGCGATCGGGACGGTCGCCGCCTACCTCCTGTTCGACCTGTCGTTTGAGGTTGCGGTCGTGTTTGGCGCGGTGCTCGTCGTCTCTGGGCCGACGGTGGTCGGGCCGCTGCTCGACTTCATCCGCCCGTCGAAGGAGGTCAACTTCGTCCTGAAGTGGGAGGGCACCCTGGCCGACCCCATCGGCGCGACGCTCGGCGTCGTCGTGTTCCACGCCGTGCTGGCCGGGCATGCGAAGGCCGGGCAGGAGATCTTCCAGTTCCTCCTCAATGTCGGGGTGGGCGTCGGCCTCGGCGTCGCCGGCGCGGCCCTGATCCTGGCCTGGGCGGCATGGTTCAAGCCCAACCAGTCACAGGCCGTGACCGGCACGTTGATGTTCGTCGTCGTCATGGTCGTCGGCGCCGATCTGCTCCGTGACGAGCGAGCCTGATCACCGGTCTGGTGATCGGCGCGATCCTCGTCAACCGGCCACCCCGAGGCACCGAGCCACCGGGCGTGGCGATCCAGAGCGCCAAGCTCGTCCGTTCGTGGCGGGAGCGCGTCCGCACGCTCACGACGTTCCTGATCGGGATCTTGTTCATCATCCTCTCCGCCCGCGTCACCCCGCACCAGATCGGCGAGATCGGGTGGATCGTCGCGTTCGTCGCCGTGCTCGTGTTCTTCGGCCGGCCGCTCGCCGTCGCTCTGTCGACGTTCGGCTCATCGCTTGCTTGGCACGAGCGAGCGTTCATCGCCTGGATGGCACCCCGAGGGATCGTCGCGGCCGCGACCTCGTCGACGTTCGCGCTCGGCCTGAGCCAGGCCGGCATCAGCGGTGGCGCACAGGACTTGATCCCGATCACCTTCATCGTGATCGTCACAACCGCGTCAGCTACGGGCTCAGCGGGGGCCCGGTGGCTCCGCGCTCGGCGTCGCGAACACGGGCCCGGGAGGGCTTCTGCTGATCGGGGCGAGCCCCGTCGGACACGCCATCGGGCGCCCCTGCAAGCCCCAGGGCCTGGCCGTGGTGCTGTGGACCGCCAACGAGGAGCACACGCGTGCCGCCGAAGCTGACGGGCTCACGGTGTACCGGCGACCCCACGCAGGACGCCACGGAGACCGCGCCCTCCGAGCTCGACGGGCTCGACTATGCGCTGGCGGTCGGCGACGACGATGCCCTCAACGCCATGATGGCGACCGACCTCTCCGAGTACTTCGGTCGCAGCCGCGTGTTCCAGCCCCCGGTCAACGAGCAGGCAACGTCGGCGTTTCTGACCCGGGTGCCGATCCTGTTCGACAGCTCCGCCACCCACGCCGAGCTCCTCACCCGAATCGAGGCCGGTGGCACGATCTCGGTCGCCGCGCCGGTGGGGACGAACGGCGGAACCGACGCCACCACCGGGGCTCGGCACCAACGGCATCGCGATGCTCGTCCACACGCCCGGCAAGCAGCTACACGTCGTCGCCGCCGGCGAACAGACGAAGCTGCAGGAAGGCAGGAACTGGTCGGCCTCGGGGCTGACGATCTGCCCGGTGAGCTTCATGCGTGGGCCGGGCGATGGCCGAGCCCGGGCCGCCGACGACGTCGAGCGGTTGTTGAGTCACAAGCAGCTCCGCGACGTCATCGCCCCGTCTGACGCCGGACACGCTCCGCAAGGACAAACTCGCCGGGCGGCCGGTGCTGGTCGTCCTGGCCGCGAGGCGCCAGCCCTTTGAGCTCTGGCCCCACTGGCTGCCCTACGGGTCGGACGACTACGAGCTGGCTTTCGACCGCGAGCACGACCACCTGCTCCGGGTGGCAGGCCCGCGCCACAGAGGCGCGGGTTACGAGGACGTCGCTGTCACGAAGATCACCTACGGCGCCCCGATCGGGGATCGCCACCGTCCGCTTACCCGCCTCCGACTTCGGCGGTCCGAGCGCCATGCGCCCCTTGTCATCGCTCAGCGACCGGAGCACGCGCACGGTCCCGGCGCGGAGGTTCACCTCCGCCCGCGTGGAGCGCCATCAGCTCGCCCCAGCGCGGGCGGCCGGGATCTGCCCACTGACGGGCATCGAAGCCTGTCGGCGTGTGGCCATCTGGTCATCGTGTTTGCTGGTGGCCGGCCAGCAATGCCTCCGGCCCGACCCTCAGCTACCGGCTGGCAGATGCGGCGCTTCGCCGGCTGAGGCGGCGAGCCGGCGGGAGGTCTCATACCGTCCGGATGATGTCCGACGCGCCCGATCTCGGGTCTCATGGGACCGACGCGAGGGGATCCGTGACCCTGCACCGCAAGCTCGTCGAGGACCTCACGCCATGGCGCCTACCTCGAGGCTGTGCCTACCCAGCCCCAAGCGCGAGCACCGCCACGGATTCCACCACTGACGAGGAGATGGTCGCATGAGAACGCCGAGGACGATCGCGGTCGCCGCGGCCGCCTGCCTGCTGGTGGCTTTCGCCTGCGGGGACGACGACGACGACAGCAGCAGGTCGGCTCGGGCTCGGGCTCCGGCAGCGTGTGCGCGACACGCTCGAAGGCTACGACTCGGCAGTCGACGAGATCACGGGCACGGGGAGCGACAGCGACGCCGACACGACGGTGTCCGACGTCGACAGCGCGATCGACAAGTTCGAGTCGGACCTCGACGACGTGAAGCAGGACAATGGGCTGCCGTCGGGCGTGGCGTCGGCGCTCGACACCACGGTGTCCGGCCTGGAGAGCGCGCGCTCAACGGCCTGCCCAGCGACCAGACCATGGCCCAGGCGGGCACCGCGGTGACGTCGGCCCAGAGCTCGCTGGCCACCGCGTGGACGAACCTCCTCGACGCCTTGAACTGCTCGTCGTCATGAGGCGATGAGAGTTACCGTCGTCGCACTGATCTACTTCCAGTGCCAGCGATGGGCCAACCAGGTGTCGGCTAGCGCAGTGCGAGACTTCCGAGGAGCGATGTCCGGCCGCGGTGGTGGGCTATGGACCGGGACGAACAACCACGGTCGTTGCACCCCTTGTGACCTGCACTCCGGCGGCCTCGCATCTCACGTTCCCCGAGGGCCAGCCAGATCACCCTCAGGCCGGGGCTGCTGGTTTCGCCGCGGCTGCGCGGGCCTGTTTGCGGCTGGCCAGGAGGTACTTGACGCCCTCCATGGTGAGGAAGGCGGTGACGACGGCGATCAGGATGGGTGCGGTCTGCAGCGCCCCGACCTGGGTCAGGAACGCGGCCATCAGCACCATGGAGAACGGCGCGGGCGCGAGCGCCCCGGGGACGGCGGCGAGCAGGCAGGTGAACGCCAGTCCCAGTGGCACGCCGGGGATGACCTCGTGGACGAGGACCCCGGCGGTTCCGCCGATGAACAGCGAGGGGAAGATGGGCCCGCCGACGAAGCCGCTGCCCTGGCTGACGGCGAAGGTGAGCATCTTGGCGATCAAGATGGCGGCGAGCAGGCCCAGGCCCAGGGTCCCCGCGTCTTTGAGTACGGTCTTGAGCTGATCGCCGCCGGAGAACATCGTCAGCGGCAGTGCCACGCCGACGATCCCGAATACCACGCCGCCCAGCGTTGATTTCGCGATGGCCGGGGCCTTGAGCCGGCCAAACAGCCGCGCCGCCGCCATCATGAACCCAGCCAGCAGCGTCACCAACAGGGCCGCGAACAGGCCCAGGGGGACCCCGGCGAGTAGCTGCCAGTCCTCGAACTTGTAGGGCGGCACCTGGTATTCGTCCAGGAACACGGCGCCGGCGATGGCGAAGTAGATGCCGAACGAGACGCTCGATGCCACGATCTCCGCGGCGAGGGCCTTGGTGAGCCGCTGCCCGCCCGGGCGGGCGACCTCCAGGATCAGCAGCACCACGATCACCGTGCTGGAGAACAGCCCGCCGTAGGCGCCGGCGAAGCCGGCCAGGGTGTTCACCTGGGAGTCCTCTTTGCCGAGCGCCCTTCGCTGGGCGAGCCAGCTGCCCGCCCCGCCGCCCATGGCGCCCAGCGCCTTCTCCGGGCCGAGGCTGGCGCCACCGATCAGCGACACCGTCGAGACGGCCACGATCCCCGGCACCAGTCCCGGGTCGACGTGCTCGGTTTGCAGGTCGGCGAACAGGCCAGGAACCTCCTGGGGCAGGCGGGTCAGACGGCGCAGCAGCCCGACCACGGCACCGGCCGCCGCGGCGACCGCCACCCACCACCAATGCCCGCCGAACCAGCCCGGATCGGAATCGCTGTACCACTTGCCCCCGAACGTCGATCACTCCGATGAACACCAGGCCGGCGACCGCGCCGAACACCCCCAGGGCCACCGCGTAACCCATCAGGACCCAGAACTCCCGCTTCTGGGTGACCGGCGGTGCCGCGGCCGGCCCGGATGAGATGCTCACGACGCGGACCTCAGCGGAGCTGAACTCCCACCCCGCCACGGCCGCCAGCAACAGACTGGACCATCTCGGTCAGCTACCTGGCACTTCGAAGAGCCCCGGCTCGGCATATCGCCTCCACCCCCTGCAGGTCTCCAGATGAACGCACGATCGGGCCACCGCCTTCCCGCCACCCGGCCGCTCTCCCGCACGCTGGCGGTCTACCCGTCCGCGTGATCGATGTCCACGGGCGGCAGATCCTGCACCTGCTGTGTTGATGTTGAAGCGGATACCGTCGTCCACCCCAGTCACGGCCCTAATCGGGATAGCCACGCCCGGGTCGCCGCCGAGGCGTGCCGCCTCCTGGCCGCCGGACTCCTCCGTGTACCCATCGTGTACCCACGAGGTCGGACGCCTGAAGCGCCCCGGGTTCGGTGACTGTGGGGTGCCGGGTCTGGGGGGCTGTGCGGGTCCAGATGCGGTGGATTGGCGGCGGGATTGGCGCCTTGGCGCGGTGTCAGGCGGCTGCGGTGCCGGTGACGAGGCGGCCGATGAGGTTGGCGGCGTGGCGGTCGGCGTCGGGAACGAAGGCGGCGTAGACGTTGAGGGTGGTCGATGCCAGGGAGTGGCCCAGCCGACCCGAGACGGTGCGTACGTCGACGCCGGACGCGAGGAGGCGGGTGGCGACGAAGTGGCGCAGGTCATGCAGGCGCACCTGGTCGAGGCCGACCTCGTCGCAGAGGTGCCGGAATGCCCGGCTGGTCGAGTCCGGCCGCCACGGCCGGCCGCCGTCGGGGTCGTGGCTGAACACGTAGCCGTCTGATCGCAGCCCGCGGCCAGCGAGACGGGCCCGCTCCTCGCCGCGACGTCGATGCGCCCGCAGGGCCTCGACGGTGACGGGATCGAGTGCGACTCGGCGGGTCTGGCGGGTCTTGGTCGGAGCGACCTGGGTGTTGCCGTCCACGATGATGATCGCCCGGGTGATCTCGACCTGCGGTTCGGTGAGGTCGATGTCCGACCAGCGCAGCCCGCACAGCTCCCCGCGGCGGGCCCCGGTCGTCGCCGCCAGGAGGACGAACACGCCCAGGTCAGGGTCCGCGGCGTCGATCAGGCGGGCAACGTCGGTCGGTGCGGGCGGTGAGATCGCCCGGCGAGTCGATCGGGGCGGCATGGCGATGAACGCCGGGTTCGCGGCGAGCCAGCCCCAGCGGACAGCGACCGTCAGCGCGCGGCGGACGACCCCGTGGATCCGCTGCACCGTCGCCGGTGACATGGCGCCGCCGTCGCGCCGGCCCGCTACGGAGCAGGTCGGCATAGAGGGCGTCGAGGTGCTCGGGGCGCAGGCCCGCCAGCGGCACGTCGCCCAGCCTCGGCAGCAGCGTGCGGTCCAGGATGCGGCGGGTCTCGGTCACCGTGTTGGCCGCCAGGTGCCCGCTGGCATGCGTGAGCCACGTCTCGCACAGCTCGCCGAAGGTGGCTCCGGCCCGGTGCGTCACCCCCGCCTCCGCGGCGCTCACCATGTCCCGCAGCACCCGCTCAGCTGCTCGCTTCGAGCCGCGCACGCTGCGGGTGGCGTAGCGCTTGCGGCCCGACACGGGATCTCTGCCCAGGTAGGCCCGCAGCTCCCAGCTCGGGCCCCGGCGACGCATGTAGCCCTTCATGCCCGTCCACTACCCGCCAGAAAGGGATTGGCACAGGATTGGCAGGCGACCCCGAGTCCGAGGCTCCCGGACCGGGCCCACGCCGCCGGCAGGCCCGTGACCTGGTCTTTCTTGTGGCACCCCCAACGGGATTCGAACCCGTGTCGCCACCTTGAGAGGGTGGTGTCCTAGGCCTCTAGACGATGGGGGCTTGGGTGGACAGGACAGGATAACCGGAGGCGTAGGGGTGGTCGAAACCTGGGTTTGGGGGGTTGGTTGCGTAGCATGCCGGCGGTTGGGCTGCTGGTCCTGGGGAGGGTGAGGGTATGGCTTCGACTACTGCTGGCGGCGGCTTGTACGAGGTTGGGGGGCGGGTTGTGAGCTTGCCCTGCGTCGTGCGGGACGCGTCGGCGGGGACGGCCATGTTCGAGGTCGACCTCGATGCTGCCCAGTCGATGGTGCCCGAGGCCTTCGAGATCATCGAGTCGTCGCCGGGGCGGTGCCAGCTGATAGTGGCCGTCATCGACTACCGCGACAACGATCTCGGGGACTACCTGGAGATCGGGATCACCTTCTTCGTGGTGCCCCGGGGTGGCCTCGGCGAGCCGGGGACCTACATCCACCGGTTGCCCGTCGACCAGGCGTTCACCTGCGAGGCCGGGCGGCTGATCTGGGGGTTCCCCAAGTCGGTCGAGGAGATCTCGCTCGACTACCAGGACGACGCCGTGACCGCCACGCTCAGCATGGGCGGGGAGCTCGTGCTGCGGCTGACCCTGCCCCGGGGTGGGGACGACGTGATGGCCCCGGCGCCCATGGTGACCTACACGATGATCGGCGACACCGCCTGCCGGACGCCCGTTCACCCAGGGTGGGGCCGGGGCGCAGGTGCTGGTCGGGGGCGACGGCGTGCGGTTGGAGCTCGGCGACCACCCGCTGGCGCAGGAGCTGGTGCGGTTGGGACTGCCGGCGGACGCCGTCATGTCCACCTGGACCGAGCGGATGTCCGGCTCCTTCGGGGAGCCGGGGGTCGTGGGGCCCTGAGGCTCAGGCAGACGGGTCGGGATCCGCCAGTCGACCGGGTCCCGGCCCGCGGCCACCAGGGCCTCGTTGGCCCGGGAGAACGGGTGGCTGCCGAAGAAGCCGCTCGACGCCGACAGCGGGGACGGGTGCGGCGACTCGATGATCGTGTGCCGGCCCGTGTCCACCAGGGCCTTCTTCCGCCGGGCCGAGGCGCCCCACAGGATGAACACCACCCGCTCGGGCTTGGCGCTCACCACCCGCAGCACCTCGTCGGTGAACGTCTCCCAGCCCTTGTTCTGGTGCGAAGCGGCCCGACCGCGACGCACCGTCAGCGACGCGTTCAGCAGCAGCACCCCCTGGCGGGCCCACGCGTCCAGGCAGCCGTGGTCGGGGGGCGGGATCCCCAGGTCCGACTCCAGCTCCTTGTAGATGTTCTGCAGCGACGGCGGCAGCGCCACCCCGGGACGCACCGAGAAGCAGAGGCCGTGGGCCTGGTTGGGCCCGTGGTACGGGTCCTGGCCCAGGATCACCACCTTGACGTCGGCGTACGGCGTGAGGTGCAGCGCGGCGAACACCTCGTCGGGGGCCGGGTAGACCACCCCGGCCGTCCGCTCCTCGGCCACGAACTGCTGCAACTCTGCCCAGTAGGGCTTGGCGAACTCCCCCCGCAGCACCGGGTTCCAATCGGTCTTCATCGGCCCCCAGACTGGCAGACTGCGAGCCGTGCGCGGTGAACGTCCCGAACTCGTCCGCCTACGGGCCGTGTGCCTGGCCCTCCCCGAGGTCAGCGAGCGGCTGAGCCACGGCTCCCCCACCTGGTTCGTCCGGGAGAAGAAGACCGTGGCCACGTTCGCGGACAACCATCACGGCGACGGCCGCCTGGCCTTCTGGTGCCCGGCGCCGCCCGGCGTGCAGGAAGCCATGGTGGCCGAGGAGCCCGAGCGCTTCTTCCGCCCGGCCTACGTCGGGCCCAGCGGCTGGCTCGGGGTCCGGCTCGACCGCGACCCCGACTGGGACGAGATCACCGGGATCATCGAGGACGCCTACCGCAAGGTGGCACCCAAGCGCCTCGTGGCCCTGCTCGACGGCGCCTGACTGGCTCGGGGGGAAGGACTCGAACCCTCAATGACTGGACCAGAACCAGCAGTGTTACCGATTACACCACCCCCGAAAGTGGAAGCGTCACCCTACCCGGCAGGCTCCTCCGGTCGCACGTCGCTTGGCTGGTCCTCGGTGGAGATCGTGGTGTCCAGCTGGTGCTCGACCTGGTCGTCGATGTGGACCAGCCGGCCGAAGCCGATGATGCGCCCGATGGACACCGCCGCGGTCTCCTCGGCGTAGTCGCGCGGCGACCCGCCCTTGCGGCTGGGCGACACCACGGCGTCCAGGCCCAGCTCGTCGGCGATGGCCTCGACCCGCAGGGCGTGGTAGCCGTCGGTGACCAGCACGGCCCGGGTCATGCCCCGGTCGCGCAGGATGCGGGCGGCGGCCGCCAGCGACTCCCACGAGTTGGCGCCCTGGTTCTCCCGCAGCAGGTCGGCCTCGGGGACGCCGTTGGCCATGAGGTACTCGGCGCCCGCGGTGGCCTCGGTGCAGCGGTCGCCCTCCCGCTTGCCGCCGGTGACCACGATGCTGCCCGCGATGCCGGACTGGTAGAGCTCGAGCGCATGGTTCAGCCGCCGCTCCAGCACCGGGGACGGCGTGCAGTCGTACTGGGCCGCGCCCAGGACCACGATGGCGTCGGCGGGGCGGGCGTCGTCGCGCCGGCTGGCCAGCCACACCTGGACGAACGTCACCAGCAGGTAGGCGAGCAGGAGCGCCCCGACGACCAGCATCGCCCGCCAGGCCCAGCGCCAGCGCGAGCCCCGCCGCCGCCCCTCGGAACTGCGGCGGGTGGAGGGCCGCCGCAGTGTGGCGATCACAGCCGGGACCGGGCGGCTCGTAGGCGCGCGAGGGTGCGATCCCGGCCCAGCACCACCAGCGACTCGAACAGGGGAGGCCCGACGCTGCGACCGGTCACGGCCACCCGCACCGGGCCCTGCGCCTTGGACATCTGCGGGTTGCCCTCCGCGTTCACGATGCCCGCCGCCCGCGACGCCGCCAGCAGCGCGGCCTCGATCGGGTCGCGCTCCCAAGCGCACTCGGACAGCTCGGCGATGGCGGCGTCCAGCATGGCCGCGGCCCGCTCGCCCAGCTTGACCACCGAGCGCTGCCACGAGTCGTCGTCGATGACGACCTCGTCCACCAGCAGGAAGTCGACCATCGGCTCGACCTCGGTGAGCAGGCGGACCCGCTCGCGCACCAACTCGGCGAGCGGCCGCAGCGCCGCCTCGGTGGCCTCGCCATGGGTGAAGAAGGGCCGGGCGCGGGCGATGAACTCGTCGGTGTCGAGCGCCCGGATGTACTCGGCGTTGAAGTGGGTGAGCTTCTTCACGTCGAAGAACGCGGGCGAGGGCGTGACGTCCTCCAGCCGGAACAGCTCGACGATCTCGGGCAGCGGCCGGATCTCCACCCCGTCGGGCGCCCCCCAGCCCAGCGTGGCCAGGTAGTTCACCATGGCTTCCGGCAGGTAGCCCGCCTCGCGGAACTCGGCCACCGAGACCCCGACCGAGTCACGGCGCTTGGACAGCTTCTTGCGGGCCTCGTTCACCAGCACCGGCAGGTGGGCGAACACCGGCCGGTGGTCGAGGCCGAGGGCCTCGCTGATGAGCAGGTACTTGGGCGTGCCGTTTACGTGCTCCTCGCCGCGCACAACGTGAGTGATACCCATGTCGGCGTCATCGATGACATTGGCGAGCAAGAAGATGGGAGTGCCGTTCGACCGCAGCAGCACGAAGTCCTCGAGCTTGGCGTTGTCGAAGCTGACCGTGCCCCGCACCAGGTCGTCGAACGACGTCGTGCCCTCGTCGGGCGTGCGGAACCGGAGCGCGGTGCCGGGGCCCTGGGCCAGACCCCGGTCGCGGCAGAAGCCGTCGTAGCCGGGCGGGCCGCCGCGCTCGCGGGCGCGCTGCTGGACCTGCTCGGCCGTGCAGTCGCACCAGTAGGCCTGACCCTGGGCGTAGAGCTCGCGCGCCGCCTTGGTGTGGATGTGGAACCGGTCGCTCTGGTGGGACACCTCGCCGTCCCACTCCAGACCCAGCCAGCGGATCTCGGTGAGGATGTCGTCGGTGAGCTCGGGCCGGTTGCGCTCGGTGTCGGTGTCCTCGATGCGCAGCAGCATCTCGCCGGCCTGCTGGCGGGCCACCAGCCAGTTGAACAGGACCGCGCGGGCGCCGCCCACGTGCAGCCAGCCGGTGGGCGACGGCGCGAAGCGGAGACGCGGTGAAGCGGCGACCATCACCGTCCAGGGTATCCGCGGGGTGTGACAGGGCCGGTGTCGGTTCGCCGTTCAGCCGCGACCGGCGCGGCACCGGGGACGACTGACCGCCGTCGGCGGTCGGCGGCGGAAGCCGGCGGCTCCTCGGGCGCCAGCTCGGCCCGCAGCTCGTCGAGCAGCGGGTCGGCCGCGGCCAGGTCCACCTCGTCCTCCAGGTCGTCGAGGGCCACGGGCACGGTCGGGGCCGCCGTGGCGAGGGCGCCCGCCGCCTCCAGGGCGGCCCGCGCCTCGCGCTCGGTGGCGGCCACCAGGAAGTCGACCGGCGCGCTCACCTCCGCCTTGGCGTCCTCCACCTCCTCCTGGAGGCGGGCGGCCTTGCGGGGGTTCAGCGCCACCATCCGGGCCAGCGCCACCTGGTTCAGGTGGGCGGCGTTGGCCACCATGGCCGCCTTGGCCCGCTCGACCGCGGCGACGCTCCCGGGGACCTGGGGCTCCAGCGCGGCCGCACGGGCGCGGGCATCGCGCATCCGCAAGGGCGAAGACCCGGGCGGCGTCGGTCCAGCGGGCGGCGTCGGTCCGCTGGCCTTCCCGGGCCGACTCCTCGGAGCGCAGGAGCGCCCGCTTGGCCAGCTCGCGGGACTCGGCGGCGGCGGCGACCGCGGCCGCCAGCTCGGCCGCCAGCTCCACGCGGCGCGTGCGGTCAGGGCCGCGACCTCGTCGCGCAGCTCGCGGTCGCGGGCCTGGGCCGCGGAGATCGCCTGGGTGACCTGGCGGCGGGCGTCGGCCGGGCGCAGGCGAACGTCGTTGGGCGGGCCGGTCGGGGGGTTCCACATGGGGTCAGGCACTCGTCACCGCCTCGCTGCGACGCAGGGTGGCTGCCAGTTTACGGACAGCGACCAGTCCCCGGCGTCCATCCTCAGTCGGGCCGCCCGATGTGGTCCAGCAACAGCTCGCTGAGCCGCTCGGGCACCTGTTCTGATACCCAGTGACCGACCCCGTCGAGCACCTCGAATCGGTACGGTCCCTCGACGAACTCGCGCCGTCGCCTCGGCCGCCTCCCGGCCCAGCGCCGGGTCCTCGGTCGACCACACGTAGAGGGTGGGAGCGGTGATCGGCCCCAGGCCGTCGGTCACGGTCAGGTCGGCGGCCCGGTACCAGTTCAGCGCCGCGCCCAGCGCCTCGCGGGTGCCGAGCGCCGCCAGGTAGGGATCGGCCCGGCCCTCCGGCATGCCGCTGGCCGCGTAGAACATCTTGAGGACCTGGGCGTCGTTGGCCAGGAACTGGTCCTGCGAGTCCGGCTCCCGGAAGAGCGTGATGTAGCCCGAGCGCTGGGGCTGGTCGCCGCCGACCTTGCCCGCCAGGGCCAGGCCCATGGCCGCAGGGTGGGGCGTCGACACGACGGTGAGCGTGCGCACGCGGTCCGAGTGGCGCCCGGCCACCTGCCACGCCACGGCTCCACCCCAGTCGTGGCCCACCAGGTGGAAGCGGTCCATCCCCAGGGCGTCGGCCACGCCGATCACGTCGGCCGTGAGCTCGGGCCAGCGGTACGCCTCCACCTCGCTCGGGCGGGCCCGGGGCGAGTAGCCACGCTGGTCGAAGGCGACCGCCCGGTAGCCGGCCGCGGCGAGGGCCTCGATCTGGGCCTCCCACGCCCGGGACGTCTGGGGGAAGCCGTGCAGCAACAGCACCGGCTCGCCATCCTCCGGCCCCGCCGCCAGGGCATCGAAGGTCAGCGGGCCCACCGGGATCTCGATCGTGTCCACGGCAGGCTCAGATGTCGAGGAGGCTGCGCCAGTCGGCCCGGTGCGCCCCCGCCACCTCGTCCGGCGAGCGCCGCAGCACGTCGGCGGGGACCATGTCGACGACCCGGCGCAGCGCGGCGTAGTGGTGCGGATGGGCGACCTCGGCGAACCGCGGCTGACGGAAGGCGATCAGGTCGGGCGAGGCGTCGCCCAGGAACCCCCAGATGGTCAGCGCCACCGTGAGGTCGACCAGCACCGGCGCCCGGCCGAACAGCGAGGCGCGCTTGAGCGCCACGGCGCTGCAGCCGGCCAGCGCGTCCTCCTCCCGCTCGTCCGCGGCCAGCTGGAGCTGGCCGTGGAAGCGGCGGGCCAGCACGTAGACGTAGCCCTGGTCGGGGCCCTGGGACCCGAGCAGGTTCCCCCGGTCGTAGCCCACGTCGGAGTCGCCCGGCCGCGCCGGCCGCCACGAGTCGGGGCGGCGGGGCGGGGACTGGTATCCCCGGACCGGCTTGAGCGGGGTGAGGGGGACGTACTCGGGGGCGGCCACGCCCGGAGGCTAGTCCGGGGCCTGCCGCACGCCCCAGGCGGCGGAACGCCTAGTCCGGGGCGTGGATCAGGCCGTAGACGAGCGAGTCCACCAGGGCCTGCCACGAGGCCTCGATGACGTTGTCGCTCACGCCCACCGTCGACCAGGTGCTGTCCCCGTCGGTCGAGTCGATGAGCACCCGCACCACCGCGCCGGTGGCGGCCGCGCCCTCGAGGACCCGGACCCGGTAGTCGGTGAGGTGGATGCGGCCCAGCGCCGGGTAGCGCCGGGTGAGCACCGAGCGGAGGGCGGCGTCGAGGGCGTTGACCGGGCCGTTGCCCTCGCCGATCGCCACCAGGCGCTCGTCGCCCGCCCACACCTTGACCGACGCCTCGGTGTCGATGATCGAGTCGCCGTCCTCGATCGGGGCGCCGCCCCGGGTGGCGTTGCGGTGGTAGGTCGTGACCCGGTAGCCCTCCAGCCGGAAGTACGGCTGCGACCAGCCCGAGGCCTCCCGCATCAGCAGCTCCAGCGAGGCGTCGGCCGCCTCGAACTGGTAGCCCTCGGCCTCCAGGTGCTTGAGCCGCTCGGACAGCTCGGCCGCGGCGCGGTCGTCCAGGTCCACGCCGAACTCCTGGGCCTTGAGCGACATGCCCGCGCGGCCGCCCAGGTCCGACACCAGCACCCGGGTGTGGTTGCCCACCACCGTCGGGTCGACGTGCTCGTAGCTGGCGCCGCCCATCCGGCCCAGCGCCGAGGTGTGCAAGCCCCCCTTGTGGGCGAAGGCCGAGGCGCCGACGTAGGGGTCGGCGGCGTGGGGCGGCAGGTTGACCAGCTCGGCCACGTGCCTGCTCACCGCGGTCAGCCGCTCGATGCGGCCCTCGGGCAGGCAGGTCAGGCCCATCTTGAGCTGGAGGTCGGGGATGACGGTCATGAGGTTGGCGTTGCCCGTGCGCTCGCCGTAGCCGTTGACCGTGCCCTGGAGGTGGGTGGCGCCGGCCACCACCGCCACCACCGAGTTGGCCACCGCGCAGCCGGTGTCGTTCTGGGTGTGGATGCCGATCTGCTGGTCGGGCCCGAAGTAGGCCGCCACCTCGCCCACGATGCGCTGGACCTCGTGGGGCAGCGACCCGCCGTTGGTGTCGCACAGCACCAGGACCTCGGCGCCGTTGGTGGCGGCCGCCTCCAGGACGCGGAGGGCGAACTCGGGGTTGGCCTTGTAGCCGTCGAAGAAGTGCTCGGCGTCGAAGAACACGCGCTGGCCCTGCTCGCGCAGGAACTGCACCGACTCCCCCACCATGGCCGCCCCCTCGTCGAGGGTGGTGCGCAGGGCCTCGGTGACGTGGAAGTCCCAGCTCTTGCCCACGATGCACGAGGTCGAGACCCCGCTGGAGACGAGCGCGGCGAGCGTGGGGTCGATGTCGACCCGGCCGAGCGGCTTGCGGGTGGAGCCGAAGGCCACCAGCGTGGCCGTCTGCAGCTTCAGCTCGGTGGCCGCCCGGCGGAAGAACTCGGCGTCGCGGGGATTGGCCTGGGGGTAGCCGCCCTCGATCCAGCGAACGCCGAGCCAGTCGAGCTGCTCGGCCACGCGGAGCTTGTCCTCGACCGTGAGCGAGATGCCCTCGAACTGGGCGCCGTCCCGCAGGGTGGTGTCGAAGATGTCGACACTCTGGGTGGTGGTGGGTACCCGGTCATCCGGCATGTTCGACCCAGTCCTTGTACTGGTCGACCTGGCCGCGCACGGCCCGGCCGTACTCCTCGCCGATGGCCAGCGTCATGGGGCCCGGGGCGGGGATCGGGCGGTCGTCGACCGAGGACACCGAGGACACCTCGGCCGCGGTGCCGCAGACGAACATCTCCTCGGCGATGTAGAGGTCACTGCGCGACAGGTCGCCCAGCGCCACGTCGAAGCCCAGGTCGCGGGCGATGGTCATGACCGTGTCCTGGGTGATGCCCTCGAGCGCCCCGGCGGAGAGCGGCGGGCTGAGCAGCTTGCCGTGCCGGGCCACGAAGATGTTCTCGCCCGTGCACTCGGCCACGAAGCCGGCCCGGTTCAGCAGGATGGCCTCGTCGTAGCCGGCCTTGAGCGCCTCGACCTTGGCCAGCGAGCTGTTGACGTAGTTGCCCGTGGTCTTGGCGGCCGGCGGCATGATGTTGTGGTCGTGGCGGGCCCACGACGAGATCTTCATGCGCACGCCCTTGGTCAGCGCGTCGTCGCCCAGGTAGGCGCCCCACGGCCAGCAGGCGATGGCCACGTCGACCTCACAGGGCAGGGTGTTGAGGCCCATCTCGCCGTATCCGTAGTAGGCGATGGGCCGGATGTAGCAGGACGGCAGCCCGGTGGCGCGCACCGTGTCCTTCACCGCCTGGACCAGCTCCTCGACCGTGTACGGCAGGTCCATCATCAGGATCTGCGCGGACTGCTGCATGCGCCGCATGTGGTCGGTGAGGCGGAAGACACCGGGGCCGTCGTCGGTCTCGTAGGCGCGGATGCCCTCGAAGACCCCCATGCCGTAGTGGAGCGAGTGCGTGAGGATGTGGATCTTCGCCTCGTCCCACGGGATCAGATCGCCGTTGAACCAGATCTTCTCGGTGGGCGTGATGGGCATGACGTTGGAGTCCCCTCGTGATCAGACCCGGGCGGCGAGCGCGTCGCCGATCTCGGGCGTGGAACCGGACTGGGCCGACGGGTCGGCACAGGCCTTGCGGATGCGGGCGGCGGCGTCGGCCTCGCCCAGGAAGTCGAGCATCATGGCCGCGGACAGCACCGCGGCGGTGGGGTTGGCCTTGGCCTGGCCGGCGATGTCGGGCGCCGAGCCGTGGACGGGCTCGAACATCGACGGGCCGGTGCGGGCCGGGTTGAGGTTGCCGGAGGAGGCGAAGCCGATGCCGCCCGACACGGCGCCGCCCAGGTCGGTGAGGATGTCGCCGAACAGGTTGTCGGTCACGACCACGTCGTAGCGCTGCGGGTCGGACACGAAGTAGATGCAGGCGGCGTCCACGTGGTTGTAGGCCGTGCCCACGTCCGGGTGCCCCGCGGCGACCTCGTCGAAGGTGCGCTGCCACAGGTCGCCGGCGAAGGTCAGCACGTTGGTCTTGTGGACCAGCGTGAGGTGCTTGCGGCTGCGGGACTCGGCCAGCTCGAAGGCGTAGCGCACGCAGCGCTCGACGCCCATGCGGGTGTTGACCGAGCCCTGGGTGGCCACCTCGTGGGGGGTGCCGCGGCGCAGCACGCCGCCCTCGCCCACGTAGGGGCCCTCGGTGTTCTCGCGGATGACGACCATGTCGATGCCGTGGTCCGCGTCGAGGAACGGGCGCTGGTTGATGTAGAGGTCGAGGTCGAAGCGCATCTTGAGCAGCAGGCCCCGCTCGATGACCCCGGGCGGGACCTCGGGGGTGCCCACCGCTCCCAGCAGCAGGGCGTCGAGGCCCCGCCACTCGTCGAGCACGCTGTCGGGCAGGATCGTGCCGTCGCGCAGGTAGCGGGCCCCGCCCAGGTCGTAGTCGACGGTGTCGAGCCGGACGCCGGTCGCCGCCACCACCTTGAGCGCCTCGGCCACGACCTCGGGCCCGATGCCGTCGCCGCCGATCACTCCGATCCTTTTGCTCACCGTCGCTCCGTGTTTCAGCCGAGAAATGAGAAACCGCCCACCCGAAGGCGGACGGTCGAGAGCGCACGTCGGGGTCGACGTGCGCTACGTGATGATGATTACCGACGCGCAAGGGCAGATCATCGGGGGCAAGTGTTCACCCTGGCCGGAGGTGACGTCAACTGGATCTCGGGCCGTGGGAGGATCACCGCCCATGCCCGCCGATCAGTACCCACCGGACGATCCGCGCCGGCCGTGGGCGCACGACGGGGCGCCCCCCGCCCCGTCGGGCGCGCCGGCCGACGCCCCGCGTCAGGCGCCGCCGCCTGGCTGGAACGCGCCGCCCCAGGATCCGCCCTCGTCGTGGGGCGCCCCGTCGCAGGCTCCGCCCGTCGTGGGGCGCCCAGCCTCAAGCTCCGCCGCCGTCGTGGGGCGCCGTCGCAGGTCCGCCACCGTCCTGGGGCACGTCGTCTCAAGCCCCACCGTCGTGGGGCACGCCCGCGCACCCAGGCGCCGCCGAAGCCCTCGGGGCCGCCGCCCGCGTCGTGGTCGACGCCGTCGTCGGCCGCGGGCGCCTGGGCCTCCTACTCCCAGCAGGAGTCCGGCGCCGCCGCCAACCTCGCCCTGGCGGTGATGGGCGGCTTCGCCGGGGCCGTGGTGGCCGGGCTGATCTGGTGGGGCATCGTCGCCACCACCCGCATGCAGATCGTCTACCTGGCCTTCGGGGTGGGCTGGATCGTCGCCCAGGGCGTGCTCATCTGCGCCCAGCAGCGCAACCGCATCCCGCTCCAGCTCGTGGCGGGCACCTTCACGCTGCTGGCGCTCGGGGTGAGCGAGTACTTCATCCAGCGCTCGCTGTTCATCGCCGACGGCGGCAGCCTGCCGCTCTGGAACGGGCTGGAGTTCGCCATCGACGTGGTGCGGGAGGGAATGAAGAGACGACCCGGCCACCGGCTTCTTCTGGATCATCGGCGTCATCGTCGCCGTCGTGGTCGCGGGCAGGAGCGACGCCATCACGCGAGGACGCTGAGTACCGGGAGCGTGACCGTCCCTGCCGCGTCGGCGCGGGGCCGCACTAACCTTGAAGGTCTATGGGACAGACCCAGCACCTCTCCCAGGCGGCGTTCGACCGGCTCCAGGCCGAGCACGACGACCTGACGTCACGCGGCCGGGTCGAGATCGCCCGCAAGATCGAGGCCGCCCGTGAGCTGGGCGACCTGTCCGAGAACGGCGACTACCACGCGGCCAAGGAAGAGCAGGGCAAGATGGAGGGCCGCATCCGCCAGCTCGCCTACATGCTCGAGAACGCGGAGATCGTGGAGACCAACGGCTCCGGCGAGCAGGTCTCGCACGGCTCGGTCGTCGGCATCCGCTACGAGGGCGACGACGAGGTCGAGCGCTACCTGATCGGCTCCATCGAGGAGCGCCACGACGACCTCGACGTCATCAGCCCCAAGTCCCCGCTCGGCGTGGCGCTCATCGGCTCGTCCCCGGGGGACACGGTCACCTTCGTCGCTCCCACCGGGGCCGAGCTCAAGGTCGAGGTCGTCTCGGTCGACTAACTCGACCCGGCTGGTCAGGCGCGGACGAGCAGCAGGACGACCGCGAAGTGGGAGGCGCTGGCGCTGACCACGAAGGTGTGCCAGATCTCGTGGTAGCCGAACACCGCGGGGCTGGGGTTGGGGCGGTTGGCGGCCAGCACGACGGCACCGACGGTGTAGAGCAGGCCGCCCACCGCCAGGAGCGTGAGCTCCAGGCCCGTCAGGGAGGCGGCCAGTTGGGGGGCGGCCACGATGGCCAGCCAGCCCAGCACCAGGTACATGGTGAAGCCGACGGCGGGCCAGCGCTCCAGGCACAGCACCGTGACCAGGATGCCGAGGGCCGCACCCACCCAGGAGACCACCAGCAGGCTGATCCCCCACGACGGGCGCAACGCCACCAACATGATCGGGGTGTACGAGCCGGCGATGAGCACGAAGATCATGCAGTGGTCGAGCCGGCGCATGACCCGATGGGCCCGGGCCGACCACTGGCCGCGGTGGTAGGCCGCGCTCACCCCGTACAGGGCCGTCAGGCTGGCGGCGAAGATGGCGGCGCCCACCCGCGCCTCGGCGCCACGTGCGAGGGCCACGAGAGCGATGCCCGCCGGGATGGAGGCGAAGAACGCCACCTGGTGAAGCCGCCCACGCAGCCGCGGCTTGGGCAGCAGCGGCCGGTGCATTGCCGCCAGAGTAGTGCCACGGCCGCCCAGCGAGAAAGTGCCGTCCGGCACGTTCGATCCCGCGAACGAGGACAAGATCAGACCGCAAGGGATCGTACGGTGGAGGCATGGACTGGAAGCTTGAGCTCATCGGGGTGCCCGTGTCCGACGTGGACCGGGCCAAGGCCTTCTACGCCGACCAGGTCGGCTTCACCGTCGACCACGACCACACCGTCAGCGACGAGATCCGCTTCGTGCAGATCACCCCGCCCGGGTCGGCCTGCTCGATCGCCTTCGGCAAGGGCGTGTCCCCCATGGAGCCCGGTTCGCTCCAGGGCCTCCAGGTCGTCGTGCCCGACGCGGACGCGGCCCGGGCCCACCTGATCGAGCACGGGGTCGAGGCCAGCGAGGTGCAGGACCTGCCCTGGGGCCGGTTCGTCTACTTCAGCGACCCCGACGGCAACGGCTGGGCGCTCCAGCAGATCGTGCGCCCGCCGGAGAGCTAGCGGCGATCGGCCAGGGCGGCCAGGACCTCGTCCAGGGCGGCGAGGGAGTGGCCGCTCACGAAGGCGTCGACGTGGGGCAGGGCCGCCGCCATGCCGCCCACCAGGGGCTGGTAGCCGGCGGCGGCCTTGCGGGGGTTGACCCACACGATGCGGTGGGCCAGGCGGGCGAGGCGGGCCATCTGCTCCCCCACCACCGCGGGGTCGCCGGTGTCCCAGCCGTCCGAGACGATGACCACCACCGCCCCGCGGGCCATGCCCCGCCGGCCGTGGTCGTCGTTGAAGCTGCGCAGGGCCTCGCCCAGGCGGGTGCCGCCGGACCAGTCCGGCGCAGCCGCCACCGCCCGGCGCAGCGCGAGGTCGGGCTGGGTGCCGGCCAGCGGGCGGGAGAGCCAGGTCAGGCGGGTGGCGAACACGAAGGCGTCGGCCTTGGCCGCCCGCACCGCCCCGTGCAGCAGGTGGAGGTAGGCCCGGGCGTAGGGGGCCATCGAGCCCGACACGTCGGCGATCAGCACGAGGTGGCGGGGCCGCTCGGTGCGGCGGCGGAACACCCGCCGCACCGGGTCCCCGCCGGTGGCCCGGGCCCGGCGCAGCGTGGCCCGCAGGTCGATGTGGCGGCCGCGGGGGTGCCGGGCCGTGCGCCGGCTGGCCCGCCGGGGCGCGGCCGGCCGCAGCGCCGCCATGAGGTCGCCCAGCGCCGCCAGCTCGTCGTCGGTCAGCTGCGCCAGGTCGGTGCGGCGCAGGCGCTCCTCGGCGCTGGCCGCGGCCAGCAGGTCCGGGCCGTCGGCGCCGGGGCCGGCATCGACGCCGGCCGGCGTGACGTCGGGATCGGCGGCGGCCGGCGCCTCCGGGGGCGACGGGGAGGGACCGTGTTCGCGGTGGCGCTCGCGGTGCGGCTCGCCGGGGGCGGGGCGGGGCGAACGCTGCGCCGGCGGGGGCGTCTGGCCCCGCCAGTCGGCCACGTCGGCCAGGCCCCGGAACACCTGGCCGAACACCCGGTCGTAGGTCTCCACCTCGTCGTGGCTCGACAGCAGGGTGACCCGGCCCGCCCAGTACCACTCCTCCAGGGCATCCGGCCGGACCAGCGCCACCGCCCGGGCGAAGCGCCCGCTGCGCTCGGGGCTGACCGGCACCCCCGCGGCGTGGAGGAGGTTCCCGAAGGCGCCCACCAGCGCCGCCAGGTCGACCCGGTCCAGCGACGACGCCGAGCTCCCGGCCGTGCTCACGGCCCGAGGGCGACCCACTCGACGCCGCGCGCGCGGGCCAGGTCCAGGTCCTCGCGGTACTTGAGCACCGCGCCCAGCGTGCGGTCGGCGGCGTCGCCGTCCAGGCGGTCGAGGCCCAGCAGGCCCAGCGTGGCCACCCAGTTGATGGCCTCGGCCAGGCCCGGGGGCTTCTGCACGTCGAGCGAGCGCAGGCGCTGGACGGACGCGGCGACCTGCTCGGCCAGCGTGGTCGACGCCACCGGCACCCTCCGGCGGATGACGGCGACGGCGCGCTCCAGGTCGGGGTAGTCGATCCAGTGGTAGAGGCAGCGGCGCTTGAGCGCGTCGTGCAGGTCCCGGGTCCGGTTGGAGGTGAGCACGACCACCGGGGGGACCGTCGCCCGGACGGTGCCCAGCTCGGGGATGGTGACCGACGACTCGGCCAGCAGCTCCAGCAGGAACGCCTCGAACTCGTCGTCCGCCCGGTCCACCTCGTCCACCAGCAGCACCACCGGGCGGGGGCCGGTATGGCGGATGGCCCGCAGCAGCGGCCGCTCCACCAGGTAGTCGGGGCCGAACAGGTCGTCCTCGGCCAGCTCGCGCCGCGCCACCTCGGCCAGCCGGATGCCGAGGAGCTGGCGGGGATAGTTCCACTCGTACAGGGCCTCGGCCGCGTCGATGCCCTCGTAGCACTGCAACCGCACCAGCGGCGTGTCCAGCACCCGGGCCAGGGCCTTGGCCGACTCGGTCTTCCCCACGCCGGCCTCGCCCTCGACCAGCAGGGGCTGGGGCATGCGGGCCGCGCAGAACAGCGCGGTGGCCAGCCCCAGGTCGGCCAGGTAGTCGGCGGCGTCGAGCCGCCGGCGCATGTCGTCGACGTCGGTGATGGCGTCGGTGCCGTCGTACCGCGTCACGATAGGTACGCGCCGGGGTCGGCGGCGAAGGCCCGCAGGCAGCCGGTGCCGCAGAACCAGTAGCGCTCGCCCTCGTGGTCGAGGTGGAGGGCCTCGTCGTCCGCCACCACGGACATGCCGCACACCCGGTCGGTCTGCGACGGGCGGCGGGCCGGAGGCCTGCTCGCCAAGGCGCTCCGGCCCGCCCGTGGTGGAGCCGAGCGCCGAGGTCGGCCGCGGCCGCAACGACACGATCTCGGCCAGGATCGACAGGGCCACCTCGGCCGGGGTGCGGGCCCCGATGTCGAGCCCCGCCGGGGTGTGGACGGCCGCCCGCCGGGCGTCGTCCACCGGGAGGCCCGCGACCACGGCTGCGCCCCGCTTGGGGCTGGCCACCAGGCCGACATAGGGCACGCCCGCGTCCAACGCGGCCACCAGGGTGTCCTCCTCGCCCCGGCCGTGCGACGCCACCACCAGGGCCACCACGTCGCCCAGGGCGGCGTCGCCCGGGGCCACCTGGAACCCGACCCGGGGGGCGAGCTCGGCCAGCGCCAGGGCGATGGGCGACTCCCCCACCACCGCCAGGGCCGGTGCGGGCACCACCGGCTCGAGGAAGATCTCGAGCGAGCCGCCGGACAGGCACGGGTTGACCACCGTCAGGGCCCCGGCCGACCGGTCCTCGCCGGCCGGGACGTCGCCCTCGGGCAGGATCCGCAGGAGCAGCGAATCGCCCGAGTCGAGCAGCGACAGGCTCTGCGCCCGCACGGTCGCCTCCGCGCACACCCCGCCGACGAAGCCCTCGATCGTGCCGTCCGGCAGGATCACGGCCTCGTCGCCGGGCCGGGCGGACGTGGGCCGCTCCGCGCGCACCACCCGGGCATGGACGAAGGCGAGCCGCGACCTCCGCAGCTCGTCGGCCCGGGCGGTGACCGCGGGGTTCACGCGGGCGCCCTCACTCGAAGGCCAGGTCGGTCCGGGCCGGGCGCCCCTGCATGGCCAGCCACACCTGGGCCGGGGTCAGCGGCATGTCGGCGTGGCGCAGGCCGTAGCCGGACAGGGCGTCCACCACCGCGTTGACGATGGCCACCGGCGAGCCCACGGTGGCGGACTCGCCCACGCCCTTGCACCCGAGCGGGTGGTGGGGCGACGGCGTGACCGTCTCGCCCAGCTCCCAGGACGGGCACTCCAGCGAGGTGGGCAGCAGGTAGTCCATGAACGAGCCGCCCAGGCAGTTGCCGTCGGTGTCGAAGGCGATGGCCTGCATGAGCGCCATGCCGACCCCGTCGGCCAGGCCGCCGTGGATCTGGCCCTCCACGATCATGGGGTTGATGCGGGGCCCGCAGTCGTCCACCGCGATGAAGCGGCGCACCGACACCTGGCCCGTGCCCTTGTCCACGTCCACCACGGCCAGGTAGGCGCCGAACGGGTAGGTCAGGTTCGGCGGGTTGTACACCACGCTGGCGTCGAGGTGGCCCTCCACCCCCTCGGGCAGCTCCAGGCTGGAGTGCGCCAGCAGGGCGATCTCCTGGATGGTCTTGCCCTGGGACGGGTCGCCCTTGACGAACCAGCGCCCGTGCTCCCACTCCAGGTCGTCGGGGCTGCACTCCAGCGCGGCGGCGGCCACGATGCGGGCCTTGTCCCGCACCCGCTGGGCCACCACCGCGGCGGCCGCGCCGGACACCGGCGTCGAGCGCGAGCCGTAGGTGCCCAGCCCGAACGGGGTCTGGTCGGTGTCGCCGTGGACCACCTCGATGTCCTCGGGCGGGATGCCCAGCTGGCTGGACACGATCTGGGCGAAGGTCGTCTCGTGGCCCTGGCCCTGCGTCTGCACGCTGAGGCGCACCACGGCCTTGCCGGTGGGGTGGACCCGGAGCTCGCAGCCGTCGGCCATGCCCAGGCCGAGGATGTCCATGTGCTTGCGGGGGCCGGCGCCCACGCCCTCGGTGAAGAAGCTGAGGCCGATGCCCATGAGCTCGCCCCGCTCCCGCTTCTCCGCCTGCTCGCGGCGCAGGTCGTCGTAGCCGGCCTTGTCCAGCGCCAGCTGCAGGGCCCGGGGATAGTCGCCCGAGTCGTACTCCCAGCCCGGTCTGGGTCATGTACGGGAACTGCTCGGGGCGCAGCAGGTTCTTCATGCGCAGCTCGGCCGGGTCCATGCCCAGCTCGGCCGCCAGGCAGTCGACGATGCGCTCGACCAGGTACACCGCCTCGGTGATCCGGAACGAGCAGGCGTAGGCCACGCCCCCGGGCGCCTTGTTGCTGTAGACGCCGGTGACCTTGCAGTGGGCCGCCTGGAGGTCGTAGCTGCCGGTGAAGATGTTGAAGAAGCCGGCCGGGTACTTGGTGGGGTTGGCGCTGGCGTTGAACGCCCCGTGGTCGGCGATCACGTCGACCCGCAGGCCGAGGATCTTGCCCTCGCGGGTGGCGGCGATCTCGCCGTGCATGTGGTAGTCCCGGGCGAACCCGGTGGTCATGAGGTTCTCGGAGCGGTCCTCCATCCACTTCACCGGCTTGCCGGTCACGATGGTGCCGACCACCGCGGACACGTAGCCCGGGTAGATCGGCACCTTGTTGCCGAAGCCGCCGCCGATGTCGGGCGAGATCACCTGGATCTTGTGCTCGGGCAGGCCCGCCACCAGCGCGTAGACCGTGCGGTGGGCGTGGGGCGCCTGGCTGGTGATCCAGCAGGTGAGCTTGCCCGTGACCTTGTCCATGTGCGCCACCGTGCCGCACGTCTCCAGCGGGGCCGGGTGCGAGCGCGGGTAGATCATGTCCTGGGTGACCACGACCTCGGCGTCGGCGAACACCTGGTCGCAGTTGTCCTTGTCGCCCGACTCCCAGTCGAAGATGTGGTTGTCGGTCTTGCCCTCCTTGTCGTCGCGGATGATCGGCGCCCCCTCGTCCAGGGCGCGGCGGCCGTCCATCACCGGGGTGAGCGGCTCGTACTCGACGTCGATGAGCTCGAGGGCGTCGCGGGCCGAGTAGCGGTCCTCGGCCACCACGAAGGCGACCTCCTGGCCCTGGAACCGCACCTTGTCGGTGGCCAGCACCGGCCTGGGTGTCGCTGGACAGCGTGGGCATCCACGCCAGGCCCAGGGTGTCGAGCACCGCGCCGGTGATGACGGCCTGGACCTTGGGGTGGGCCTCGGCGGCCGAGGTGTCGATGGACACGATGCGGGCGTGCGCGTAGGGGCTGCGCAGGATGGCCCCGTAGAGCATGCCGGGAAGCTGGATGTCGTCGAGGTAGTGGCCCTGGCCCCGCAGGAACCGGGCGTCCTCCTTGCGCAGCATGCGGCCGAAGCCGATGGGGTTGCCCGCTGCGCTGACGGGCGTCTCGCTCTCGGTGGCGGTCATGCGGTCACCTCCTCGTCCTCGGCGGGCGCCGTCTCGGACATCGGCTTCCTCGTGCGCTCGCCGCCCGGGGTGTTCGGCCGCCCAGCGGACGGAGCGCACGATGTTCTCGTAGCCGGTGCAGCGGCAGAACTGGCCCGAGATCACGTCCCGGATCTCGGCCTCGGACGGATCGGGGTTGCGGTCGAGCAGCCAGCGGGCGGTCATCAGCATGCCCGGGGTGCAGAAGCCGCACTGCAGGCCGTGGCACTGCATGAAGCCCTGCTGGAGCGGGTCGAGCTCGCCGCCCTCGTCCAGGTCCTCGACGGTGCGGATGGTGCGGCCGTGGGCCATGGCGGCCAGCACGGTGCAGCTCTTGACCGGCTCGCCGTCCATCCACAGCACGCACGTGCCGCAGTTGGAGGTGTCGCAGCCCCAGTGGGTGCCGGTCAGGCCCAGGTGGTCGCGCACGAAGTGCACGAGCAGCAGCCGGGGCTCGACCTCGCGGGTCACCTCGGTCCCGTTGACGGTCATCGTCACCTGCATGTCAGGCACCTTCTCCTCGTGCACGGGCCACGGCGCGCCCCAGCGCACGCCGGGCCAGCTCGCCCGCCAGATGGCGCTTGTAGTCCGCCGGTCCCCGCTGATCGGTGGACGGGTTGGTGGCGGCGGCCGCGGCTTCGGCGGCGGCCGCCAGGTTCTCGTCGGTAGCGGCCTGGCCCCGCAGCGTGTCCTCGGCGGCCGGGGCGCAGAAGTGCTCGGCGCCCACCGCCGTGAGCCCGATGCCCACGTCGCTCACGGTGTCGCCGTCGAGGGTCACGAAGGCGCCGGCGGCCGCGATGGCCCAGTCGCCCGCCCGGCGCTCGACCTTCTCGTACGCACTGCCCACGCCGGGCCGCAGCGGGACCCGGATCTCGGTCAGGATCTCGTTGGGGCCCACCACGGTCTCGTAGGGCCCGGAGTGGAACTCGCGGGCGGCCACCGTGCGGGTGCCGCCGGTGCCCCGGACCACCAGGGTGGCGCCCAGCGCCGAGCCCACCGCGGCCAGGTCCTCGGACGGGTCGGCCTGGCAGAACGAGCCGCCGATCGTGCCCCGGTTGCGCACGATGGGGTCGGCGATGACCCGCTCGGCGTCGGCGAAGATGGCGTAGTGCTCGGCCAGCAGCGCCGAGTCGAGCAGCTCGGCGTGGCGGGTCATGGCCCCGATGGCGATCTCGCTGCCGTCGAGGCGGATGTAGGACAGGTCGGTCAGGTCGTTGATGTCGATCAGCACCTCGGGCCGGGCGAGGCGCAGCTTCATCATCGGCAGCAGGCTGTGGCCGCCGGCGACGAGCCGGGCCTCGGGGCCGTGCTGTTCGAGCAATGCCAGCGCATCGTCGACGGTGCCGGCGCGCTCGTACGCGAACGGCGCAGGTGTCTGCACAGTTGCCTCCCCCACTCGGTCGCCCTCGTGCGCCGAGTGTGGCCCATGCGTACGACGTCCACGGCCCCTAAGGAAAATTGCTTATCTCGACCTCGGGCAGCTCACGCGGTCCGTCACCAGCTGTCCCTGCTCGGCCGAGCTGGGAGCTGGTGCTTTCATGCCAATCGCCACGCGTAGGCCGAGGCAGCAAGCCGCCCGCTCGACCTCGGCGCTACGTTCGTGTCCGTGACGCTCACGCAGCTCGAGGCGTTCGTGCTGGTGGCCCGGCTCGGGTCGGTCAAGGCCGCCGCCCGGGCGCTCGGCGTGACCGAGCCGGCGGTGTCCGGCGCGCTGGCGGCGCTGCGCAGCCACCTGGGGGACCCGCTGGTGGAGCGCTCCGCCGGGACGATGGAGCTGACCGCGGGCGGCCAGCGCCTGCTGCCCATCGCCTCGCAGATGGTGAACCTGGCGGCCGACGCCACCGACGCCATCCGCCGGGCCCAGGGGGCGCCCGAGCTGCTGAGGGTGGTGGCGACCAGCACGGTGGCCGAGCACGTGGCCCGCCCGCTGCTGACCGCCTTCACCGCTCGCCACGAGTCGGTCGAGGTCACCCTGGGGGTGGCCACCGCGCGCGAGATGCCGGCGCTGCTGCTGGAGCGCCTGGCCGACATCGGGCTCGGCCCCGCGCTGCCCGAGCTCGACTCCGAGCCCATGATGCGCCACCGCCTGGTGGTGGTGGCCGGGCCCCGCCACCCGCTGGCCCGCAACGGGCAGCGTGGCGGCGTCCTGCCTGGCGCACCAGGACTGGCTGGTGGACGGGAGCGGTGCCGACCCCGACACCGAGGTCGGCCTGCTGCTGGCCCGGCTGCGGGTGCCGGAGCGCCGGATCCGGGTGTTCTCCAGCATGTCGGCGGCGTGGGCGGCGGCGGCCGACGGCGAGGGCATCGCCCCCGGCATCGCCCACCTGGTGGCCCACGACCTGGAGCGGGGCCACCTGGTGACCCTGCCGGTGGAGGGCACGCCCATCGACCTGATGTGGTTCGCCAGCACCCTGCCGCCCGGGCGCCGGTCCCTGGCGGCCGATCGGCTCCGGCGCTTCCTGGCCACGCCCCACGCCATGCAGGCCATGCACCGGGCCGACGCCAGCGTGCCGGTCGCCCGCTTCCGGCCGCCGGTCTACGTCACGTTGTGGAGCTAGGTGTGGGAAGGTCGTGACAGCGACGTAGGAGGGGACATGCGGGTTCCGTTGACCATCGCCGACTACCTGGAGCGCGCCGCGCTCGTGTACCCCGACCGCGTCGGGGTGGTGGACGAGCCGGACCAGCCCGCGGCCTCGTGGGGCGAGCTGACCTACGGCCGGGTGGCCGAGCTGGCCCGGGCCCAGGCCGCAGCGCTCGACGCCCTCGGCATCGCCCGAGGTGAGCGGGTCGCGGTGGTGTCGCACAACGCGGCGCGGCTGCTGGTGTCGTTCTACGGGGTGGCCGCCTACGGGCGGGTGCTGGTGCCGGTCAACTTCCGGCTCTCCACCGACGAGGTGCGCTACATCGTCGAGCACTCGGGCGCGTCGGTGCTGCTGGTCGACCCCGAGCTGGACGAGGCCCTCGCCGGCGTGGAGTGCAAGCACCGGCTGGTGCTGGGCGCGGAGACGGACGGGGCCATCTGGCCCTCGGACGCGGCCGAGCCCGAGCCGTGGGCCGAGCCCGACGAGGACGCCACCGCCACCATCAACTACACGTCGGGCACGACGGCCCGACCCAAGGGCGTGCAGCTCACCCACCGCAACGTGTGGATCAACGCCGCCATGTTCGGCTGGCACAGCGGGGTGAGCGACCGCGACGTCTACCTGCACACGCTGCCGATGTTCCACTGCAACGGCTGGGGCATGCCGTTCGCCCTGACCGGCATGGGCGCCAAGCAGGTGGTGCTGCGCAAGGTGGACGGGGCCGAGATCCTGCGCCGGGTGGACCAGCACGGCGTCACGCTGCTGTGCGGCGCGCCCGCGGTGGTGGCGGCCATCCTCGACGCGGCCGAGCGCTGGGACGGCCCCATCCCGGGCCGGGACCGCACCCGCATGGTGGTGGCGGGCGCCCCGCCGCCCACCCGCACCATCGAGCGCATGGAGACCGAGCTGGGCTGGGAGTTCATCCAGATCTACGGCCTGACCGAGACCGCTCCCCTGCTGACCATGAACCGCACCCGGGCCGAGTGGGACGACCTCTCGCCCGGCGAGCGGGCCTCCCAGCTGGTGCGGGCGGGCGCGCCCACGCTGGGGGTGACCCTGGCCACCAGCGAGGCGGGCGAGGTGCTGGCCCGCTCCAACGTCGTGCTCGACGGCTACTGGGACCAGCCCGAGGCGTCGGCCGACGCGCTGGAGGGCGGGTGGTTCCACACCGGCGACGGCGGCACGCTGGAGGACGGCTACCTCACCATCTCCGACCGCAAGAAGGACGTGATCATCTCGGGCGGCGAGAACGTGTCGTCCATCGAGGTGGAGGACGCGCTGCACTCGCACCCCGCCGTGGCCGAGGTGGCGGTGATCGGGGTGCCCGACGAGCGCTGGGGCGAGACGGTCAAGGCCCTGGTGGTGCTGGCGCCGGGCGCCACCGCGGACGAGCGCGAGCTGATCGACCACTGCCGCGGCCGGCTGGCCCACTACAAGTGCCCGACCACCGTGGAGCTGCGGGACGCCCTGCCCCGGACCGCCACCGGCAAGCTCCAGAAGTTCAAGCTGCGCGGGCCCTACTGGGAGGGCCGCGAGCGCCAGGTCAACTGAGCGCCCCGAGGCAATAGGGGCCACGCCGGCGGTCGCGAGGCAATAGCGGCCGGGGGCCGGCCGCTATTGCCTCGGGCTCCGCCGATCGGGCCCTATTGCCTCGGGTCAACTCAGCGCTCGGGCGATCCTGCCGGCGGCTTCGGCGACCGCGGGGCCGTGGCGGCGGCCCGGGGTGCGGGTCAGGCGGTCGATGGGGCCGCTGACGCTCACGGCGGCCACCACCCGGCCGGTGCGGTCGACCACTGGCGCGCTCACCGACGCCACGCCGGGCTGGCGCTCGGCCACGCTGGCGACCCAGCCGCCCGGCGCCGCGCCGGTCAGGGCCTTGCCTCCCGAGCCGCGGTCGAGGGGGAGGCGGGCGCCGACGGGGACGATGGTGCGCAGCTCGTGCGGCGCCTCCAGCGACTCGACGCACACCCGCTCGTCGCCGTCGCGCACGAACAGCTGGACCGACTCGCCCGTCTGGTCGGCCAGCCATGCGAGGGCGGGGCGGGCCACCAGCCACCCGGGCAGGGCCTCGGCTGCGGCATGGCCCAGGCCGATCAGCCGCAGGCCGAGGGCGAAGCGGCCCGCCTCGTCGCGGCGGACCAGCCCGTGGGCCTCCAGCGCCACCGCGAGGCGGTGGGTGGTGGCGCGGCTGAGCCCGGTGGCCGCCACCAGATCGGCCAGCGGGCGGGGGCCGGGCTCCAGGGCGGCCACGATCGCAACCGCCTTGTCCACCACGCCCACACCGCTTAGGCTGTTCGCCACGTGGGAAGCCTATCCCACATATTGAGATGAAGACAGATCGGTGACAATGATGTCCGAACCCCGCACGCTCAGCCAGAAGGTCTGGGACCGCCACGTCGTCCGCACCGGCGACGGCCAGCCCGACCTGCTCTACATCGACCTCCACCTGGTCCACGAGGTCACCTCGCCCCAGGCGTTCGACGGGCTGCGCCTGGCCGGCCGCACCGTCCGCCGGCCCGACCTCACCGTGGCCACCATGGACCACAACGTGCCCACCGCCGGGCTCGACTTCCTGGATGGCGAGCCTCGCATCGCCGACCCCGTCTCCGCCAAGCAGATGCAGGTGCTGCGGGCCAACTGCGAGGAGTTCGGCATCGCCTGCTACGGCATCGGCGACCCGAACCAGGGCATCGTGCACATCATCGGGCCCGAGCAGGGCCTCACCCAGCCGGGCATGACCATCGTGTGCGGCGACAGCCACACGTCGACCCACGGGGCGTTCGGCGCGCTGGCCTTCGGCATCGGCACCAGCGAGGTCGAGCACGTGCTCGCCACCCAGACCCTCCCCCAGCAGCGGCCCGGCACCATGGCCGTCACCGTGGAGGGCGAGCTGCCCGAGGGGGCCACGGCCAAGGACGTGATCCTCGCCATCATCGGCCGCATCGGCACCGGCGGCGGCATCGGCTCGGTCATCGAGTACCGGGGCTCCACCATCCGGTCCCTGTCGATGGAGGGCCGCATGACCGTGTGCAACATGTCGATCGAGGCCGGCGCCAAGGCGGGGCTCATCGCCCCCGACGAGGTCACGTTCGCCTACCTGGAGGGCCGCCGCCACGCCCCGAGCGGCGACGCCTGGGACCGGGCGGTCGAGGACTGGCGCAGCCTGGCCAGCGACGAGGGCGCCGCCTTCGACAAGGCCGTCGAGCTCGATGCCGCCGGCATCGTCCCGCACGTCTCGTGGGGCACCAACCCGGGCCAGGTCGTCCCCCTCTCCGGTGCGGTGCCCGACCCCGACAGCTTCGCCGAGCCCTCCGAGCGCGAGGCCGCCCACCGGGCCCTCGACTACATGGGCCTCACCGCCGGCACGCCCATGCGTGACATCGCGGTCGACACCGTGTTCATCGGGTCGTGCACCAACGGCCGCATCGAGGACATCCGGGCCGTGGCCGCGGTGGCCGACGGCCACAAGGTCGCCCCCGGGGTGCGAACGCTGGTGGTGCCGGGCAGCCACGCGGTCAAGGCCCAGGCCGAGGCCGAGGGCCTCGACGTGGTCCTCAGCGCCGCCGGCTTCGACTGGCGCGAGCCGGGCTGCTCGATGTGCCTGGCCATGAACCCCGACAAGCTCGCCCCCGGCGAGCGGTCCGCATCGACCTCCAACCGCAACTTCGAGGGGCGCCAGGGCCGGGGCGGACGCACCCACCTCGTGTCCCCCGCCGTCGCCGCCGCCACCGCCATCGCCGGCACCTTCGCCACGCCGGCCGACCTGTCGTAGTCAGGAGCCAGGAATGAACCCCGTCCGCATCGTCCAGGGGACCGCGGTCCCCCTCGACCGCTCCGACGTCGACACCGACCAGATCATCCCCGCCGAGTGGCTCAAGCGCGTCGAGCGCACCGGCTTCGGCCGCGGCCTGTTCGCCACCTGGCGCGACGACCGCGACTTCGTGCTCAACGACGAGGCCTACGCCGGCGCCCGCGTCCTGGTGGCCGGGCCCAACTTCGGGACCGGCTCGTCCCGCGAGCACGCGGTGTGGGCGATCATGGACTACGGCTTCGCGGCCGTGGTCAGCCCCCGGTTCGGCGACATCTTCCGCAACAACGCGACCAAGAACGGCCTGGTGCCGGTGCTGGTGCCCGCCGAGGTAGGCGACGCCCTGCTGCGGGCCGTCGAGGCCGACCCCACGCTCGAGATCACCATCGACGTCGAGCGGCGCACGCTGTCCGCCCCGGCCGCGGGCATCGAGTGCGAGTTCCCGCTCGACGACTCCACCCGCGAGCGGTTCCTGGAGGGCCTCGACGACATCGGCATCACGCTGCGCGACGCCGGCGCCATCGACACCTACGAGACCGGGCGCGCCGCCTGGCTACCGAAGGTGCCCGCCGGCTGAGCCCGGGCTGGTTGTGGTGAACGGGCATTTGTACCCGGCCAGGACGTTGGTGACAGTTCCCTGAACACGTGAGGACCTCGGGTCCGCCGCCGCCCGTGTCCTGGTACGAGAGCGCGTCGGTCAGGTGGATCGGCGTGCTCGGGCTCTGAACTTTCCCTGGCGGTGCGCTGGCCGCTCGTCTACCCGCGCTCCCTCGCGGCCGAGTCGCGCTCGGCCTCGTACTTCGCCGTCGACATCTCGACCGCCTTGAGGTTGCTCTGGGCGAGCTCGGGCCGGCGGGCCCGGGCCCGCGCCTTGGCGTCGAGGGTCGGCGTCGCCTGTCCCTGGAACCGCGGCGCGACATGGCGGGCGAACAGCTCGTAGCTGCGCCATTTCGCGGCAGGCGGTGCCCAGTCGTGTGCGAGCTGCAGGTACGAGCCGAAGCCACCGGTCGATTGCTTGACCAGTCGCTCGATCTGCTCGACCGCCTCGTCGGGAGTGCCGATCGTGCCCAGTCCCGACTCGTTCACGAAGTCGATGAACTCGCGGACGCTCGTGCCCTCGCCGACGGACATCTGAGGGAAGGCGGCGGTGTGCTGGAAGTAGTCGAACCACGCGGCGATGCCGTGCTCGACGTCGCGGTAGGCCTGCTCGCGCGTGTCCGCGAGGTGCATGAGCCCCACGAGCCGCCAGGCGTCCCGGTCCACGGAGACGCCGTAGTGGGCAGCCCGCTCCTGCATCACGTCCCAGTGCAGCGCGAGCACGTCGAAGCCCGCGGCGGTCGTCGCGCCGACCGACAGCAGGCCGAGTCCGTACCGGCCAGCGAGCCTCGGCCCCGACGGCGACGCGACCGCCGCGATGGCGATCTCGGGGTGCGGATGGGTGTAGGGCCGGAGGTGGAGTCGGGCGTCTCGCAGAGACCATCGACCGTTGTCGAACGAGACGGGATCGTCGCTGCGCATGAGCCTGACGATGACGTCGACGGCGTCCTCGAGGAGCTCGCGAGTCTGCGGCATGTCGAGCCCGATCATCTCCGCGTCGCTGGGCAGCGCCCCGGGCCCGAGCCCGAGCATGAACCGCCCGCGTGTCATGTGGTCGAGCTGCACCGCACGCTCCGCCACCCAGAGGGGGTTGTGGTAGCTGGCGCTCACGACCCCGGTGCCGAGCTTGATGTGGTCGGTGCGCTCGGCGGCGGCGGCGATGAAGATCTCCGGCGAGGCGATGATCTCGGTGCCGGCCGAGTGGTGCTCGCCGATCCACGCCTCGTCGAACCCCAGCCGATCGAGGTGCTCGATCAGCTCCAGGTCGTTGTGCAGCAGCACCGTCGGGTTCTCACCCGCCGGGTGGAACGGCGCCATGAAGATACCGAAGCGCATACGAGCCATCTGGCCCCCTCGAGCTCGGCCGATCCTTCGGCTGAGGACCGATCGCGCGGATCGTACCCGGGAGGAGGCCGCTGGGTGATCAGAAGCTGATGCGCTCCCCTGGTGGTCGGACTGCAAGTCTGGACGTCCAGCCCCGCCGGAACTCATCGCTCCCGAGCGCCTGCACCGGGCGCAGATCGGCGTTGCCTAGTGGGCGGCGTGGACGCCGTTCGGGCTGGGGCGGGGGGCGGGCAGTGAGTGGGCCAGCACCACGGTGGTGCCGTTCTCGCCGCTCGTCACCTCCACCCGGTCGACCAGCGCCTGCATGAGCGCCAGGCCGCGGCTGTTGGTGGCATCGGGGGCCGGCATCTGCGGCCGCTCCGGGGGCACGAACCCGTCGCCCGAGTCGGTCACGACGATGGTGCAGCTGCCGCCCTCGACCATCACGGTCACGCCGAAGGCCTCGCCGCCGGCGTGGAGGATGGCGTTGTTGCACGCCTCGGCCACCGCCAGCACCAGGGGATCCATCATCTCGGACGGTACGCCGTTCCCGCGCAGCGCACGGCGCACGAACGCGCGGGCTGATGGAACGGCGGCACGTTCGCGCCGAAACCGTGTGCTCGTTCGCACCTCCATCGGGTGCGCCGTACCCTCCCAGGGCATTCCACAAACGCCCGATGGCGGCGCGCTTGCCCACGGCCGTAGTGTCAGCACCGCACGTATCGCCGTCCACACGAGCCGAAGATGTCCGAGGACACCCGCCCTTCCGTCCAGCTGACCGCGCCCGCGGAGCCCGGTTCGGCCCGCCTGGCCCGGATCCTCGCCGCCGGGGTCGCCGCCGACGCCGGCCTCAGCATCGACGACACCGAGGACCTCCGCATCGCCGTGAGCGAGCTGGTGGCCCTCCTGGTCGACGGCATCGAAGGCGCCCGCGAGTCGATCGTCGTGCGCTTCTGCGCCCGCGCCGGCGAGGTCAGCGTGGACGGCCGGCGACCGCCCGTGCCCGGGCACCTCGACACCACCGAGGTCGACGACCTCGCGCTCGAGATCCTGCGCGTGGTGGTCGACGACCACAGCTTCTCGGCCGACGAGACCGGGCGCCGCTTCCACCTGGTGAAGCGGTCGCGCCCGTGAGCGACGCCGGCGCCCGGGCGCACGCCGACTGGGACCGGCTGTTCGTCACCTACCGCGACTCGGGCGAGCGCACGGTGCGCAACCGGCTGGTCGAGGCCCACCGGGGCCTGGCCGCGTCGATCGCCAACGACTACCGGGGCCGGGGCGTCGAGCTGGACGACCTGGTCCAGATCGCCATGCTGGGGATGATCAAGGCGGTCGAGCGCTTCGACGTGGGGCGCGGCATCCCCTTCTCCTCCTTCGCCAGCCGCACGGTGAACGGCGAGATCAAGCGCTACTTCCGCGACCGGACGTGGGCGGTCCGCCCGCCGCGCAGCGCCCAGGAGCGCCATCTGGACCTGCGCCGGGCCCGGGCCGGGCTGTCCCTGCGGCTGGGCCGGCCCCCCACCGTCGGTGAGCTGGCGGCCGAGCTCGACGTGTCCGAGGACGACGTGCTCGACGCGGTCGAGGCCGGCGCCGCCTACCGGGCCACGAGCCTGGACGCCCGCCGGCCGGGCGACGACGACAACGGCCCGCTGGGCGACCGCCTCGTCGGGAGCGAGGCCCCCAGCGGCCGGGTGGAGATGCGCCTGCTGGTCGACCAGCTGCTGGACACGCTGCCGCCCCGCGAGGCGGAGATCATGCGCCTGCGCTTCTACGACGAGCTGACCCAGAGCGAGATCGCGGAGCGCCTGGGCATCAGCCAGATGCACGTGTCGCGGCTGATGCGGCGCTGCCTCGAGGACCTGCGCGCCACCCTCGACCGCTAGACCGGCTCAGTCGCCGTCGACGGTGAGCAGGTCGCCCAGGCGGGTGATCTCGAACAGCCGCTGCACCTGCGGCGGCACCGAGCGCACCACGAAGCTCGCCCCCTTGGACTCCGCGTGGCGGTGCACCGCCACCAGCACCCCGAGCCCGCTCGAGTCGACGAAGCCCACGCCCGACAGGTCGAGCGTCAGGACGGAGTGGCCGTCGTCGATCAGCTGCGCCAGGTCGCGCTTCACCTCTTCCGAGGTGACGATGTCGAGGTCTCCCGACAGGCGGGCCATCGCCCGCCCCCCCGAACGGTCGACGATCTCGAGGTTGGAGTTCTCGCTCGTCACGGCGGCCAAGCTAGCCCGCCCCGCCGACCCCCGCGATCAAGGGATCCACTCGCGCATGTCGGGCATGGCCGGCGCGAGCAGCCAGGCGTCGAACAACGGGGTCAGCTCCTCCCCCGACACGTCCTCCGCCAGAGCCTCGAAGTCGGCGGTGGAGGCGGACCCACCGCCGTTGCGGTCGACCCATGTCTGCAGCAGCTCGAAGAAGTCGTCGTCGCCGATCGTGCGGCGCAGCACGTGCAGGGTGAGCGCCCCGCGGTCGTATACCGAGATGTCGAACATCGAGCCCGCGCCGGGGTCGCCCGGCGGCAGCGGGTAGGCCTGCGGGTTGAGGTTCACCTCCTCTGCCCGCTCGTCGGCGGTCCGGTCGCCGGCGTCCTCCGACCACATCCACTGGGCATAGGTGGCGAAGCCCTCGTTGAGCCAGATGTCCTGCCAGGTCGCCACGCTCACGTCGTCGCCGAACCACTGGTGCGCCAGCTCGTGGGCGACAACCTGCTCGTCCTCGGCGGACAGGGTGCCGAACGTCGACAGCGTCTGCGTCTCCAGCGCCAGCCCGAGCGGCACGTCCAGCACCAGCATCCCGTAGGCCTCGAACGGGTAGGGCCCGAAGCGGCCGGAGTAGAACTCGATCATGTCGCCGATCCGGTCCACCGCCGGGCGGACGGAGCCGATGGTGTCGGTGTCGATGGCGTGGCGGATCGGCAGGCCCCCCGGGCCCGTGCTCTCCTGGAACTCGAGGTCGGCGATCACCACCTGGACCAGGTAGCTGGCCATGGGGTGGGCCGACTCGTACACCCACGTCCTGACCCCGGGCCCGAGCTCGGTCGCCATGAGGAGCCCGTTGGCCGCCACCTCGAGGTCCTCGGGCGCGGTGATGCGGAAGTCGTAGGTGGCCTTGTCGGTCGGATGGTCGTTGACCGGGAACAGGGTCGGCGCCCCGTTCGGCTCGAACAGCACGAACATCTCGCCGTCGTTGCCGAACCACCCCGGGGCGAAGGCGTCGGAGCCGTCAGCGGTCAGCGGCGTCACGCCGTAGGTCACGGCGAGGGTGAACTCGTCGCCCTGGGCCAGCGGCTGGGCCGGGGTGACGGTCATCTCGCCGCCCGCGGGACCGTCCCAGGGCGCGTCGACGCCGTCCACCGTCACCGCCGAGACATCGACGTCGGCCAGGTCGAGCGAGAGGCTCGACAGGTCCTGGGTGGCCGTGGCCGTGAGCGTGGCCGTGCCGCTGAGGCGCAGGGCGTCCCGGTCCCAGGTCAGGTCGAGGGCGTAGTGCTCGACGTCGTACCCGCCGTTGCCCGCCCCCGGGTAGTAGGGGTCGCCGACGCCGGGTGCGCCGGCGGTGGGCGACTGCGGACCGGTGGAGGTGGTCTCCTCCGAGGCGGGCTCGTCGCCTGCGGCCGGGGCCGCATCGTCGCCGTCGCCCCCCGAGCACGCCGCAACCAGCAGGACAGCCGCCAGCATGGCGGCGGTGGCACGGCGACGTTGCATGGTGCGACGCAGGATGGCACACCGCGATCATGCGCCGTAGGCACGCCCACCTCAGGCCGTCGGGAGCACGGCCGCCCTCCCGTCGGGAGCCGGGCGCACCCGACCCCGACGGGAGGAACCCGTCACGCACGCCCGGCCCAGGCCCGGGGCGCCCGCTCGGCGTTCATTTGGCCGTTAGGAGTGAGGATCGTACCGCACATGTGACATGCGTTACATCCCCAAACGGAGAAAAAAGTTCAGTGAGCGGGGGCGCCGCTACGGCTCGTGACGTTCCACCAGGTGGCTGTCGGCCCGCTGGCGGTTGACCGCCGAGATGACGGCCCGGAACGAGGCGGTCGTGATGCTCTCGTGGCGACCCACGCCCCAGCGCACCGCGCCGTCGGGGCGCTGGGTCTCGACGTAGGCGACGGCCACCGCGTCGGACCCCGCGCCCACCGCGTGCTCGCTGTAGTCGACCACGTCGAGCTCGACGCCGAGGTCGGCCTGGAGGCCGGCCACGAAGGCGGCGATGGGACCGTTGCCCTCGCCGGTGACGGTGCGGTGCTCACCGTCCACCACCAGCTGGGCCACGACCCGGGAGCCGCTCTCGCCGGTGGTCGACTCGTGCGACACGAGCCGCACGCCCACGTCCTCCGGCATGTACTCGGCCACGAACGTCTCCCACAGCTGGCCGGGCGTGATCTCGGTGCCGGTGTCCTCGGTGATGCCCTGGATCGTCTTGGAGAACTCGATCTGGAGGCGCCGGGGCAGCTCGTAGCCGTGCTCGGCCGACATGATGTAGGCGACGCCGCCCTTGCCCGACTGGCTGTTGACCCGGATAACCGCCTCGTAGGTGCGGCCCACGTGCTTGGGGTCGATGGGCAGGTAGGGGACGCCCCACGTCTCGTAGTCGTCGCCCAGCGCGGCGAAGCCCTTGCGGATGGCGTCCTGGTGGCTGCCGGAGAACGCGGTGTACACGAGGTCGCCCACGTAGGGGTGGCGGGGGTGGATCGGCAGGCGGTTGCAGTACTCGGCCACCCGGCGGACGGCGTCGATGTCGCTGATGTCGATCCCGGGATCGATGCCCTGGCTGAACAGGTTCATGGCCAGCGTGACCACGTCCACGTTGCCGGTGCGCTCGCCGTTGCCGAACAGCGTGCCCTCGACCCGGTCGGCCCCGGCCATCACGCCGAACTCGGCGGCGGCGACGGCCGTGCCCCGGTCGTTGTGGGGGTGCAGCGACAGCACGATCCTGTCCCGGCGGGGCACGTGGCGGTGGAAGTACTCGATGACGTCGCCGTAGATGTTGGGCGTGTACATCTCCACCGTGGCCGGCAGGTTCAGGATGAGGGGCCGGTCGGCCTCGGGCTCGATCACATCGGTGACCGCGGCGCAGATCTCGATGGCGTAGTCGATCTCCGTGCCGGTGAAGCTCTCGGGCGAGTACTCGTAGCGGACCGCGGTCTCGGGAACGTCGTCCTCGAGCTTGCGGGCCAGCTTGGCGGCGTCGGTGGCGATCTGGGTGATGCCGTCGTAGCCCATCCCGAACACCACCCGGCGCTGCAGGATCGACGTCGAGTTGTAGAAGTGGACGATCGCCTGGCGGGCGCCGCGGATCGACTCGTAGGTGCGCTCGATGAGCTCGGCCCGGCACTGGGTGAGCACCTGGATCGTCACGTCGTCGGGGACCAGGTCCTCCTCGATGAGCTGCGCGGACGAAGTCGAAGTCCGGCTGGCTGGCGCTGGGGAACCCGACCTCGATCTCCTTGAACCCCATGTGGACGAGCGTGTCGAACATGCGGCGCTTGCGGGCCGGGTCCATGGGGTCGATCAGCGCCTGGTTGCCGTCGCGCAGGTCGACCGAGCACCACAGCGGCGCCTTGGTGATGCGCTGGTTGGGCCAGCGGCGGTCGTCGAGCGCGAGCGGGAGCGGGAGGTAGGGCTCGTACTTCTCGAACGGCATCTTCTTCGGGGTCACAGGTTCGGGAGGCATGGCTCTCTCCGCTCTCGGGGTGGTGGAACTGTCGCCGGAAAACTCGAAAAGCCCCCTGGCCGATTCGGCGCAGGAGGCTGGGCGAGCACCTATGTGCGGTGCTCGCCTTAGGTAAGAAGGAGGCCGGCGACGGGCTGGCGCATCACTCCATGGTGCCGAAGCCCATCGGGGGGAGTCAAGGCGGTTAGCCTCGCGGGCGTGAGGCGTGTGCTCCGGATCGGTTTGGTGGTCGTCGTCATCGGGGTCGTGCAGCAGGTGGTGCGGAGGCTGCTGGCCTCGCCCCCGCCGACCCCCGACCCGACCGCCGCGGCCGCGGCCGCCCCCGACAAGGTGACCGCGGACTCGCCCCCGGGCGCGGAGCCGGAGGGCCCGGAGCCCGAGCCGGTGACGGTCCCGCCCAGTGACGGTCCCGCCGAGCAGGCCGCGGCCGGCGACGCGCCTGCGAAGGCGCCCGCGGGCACGGCCAAGAAGGCGGCGTCGGGCACCGCCAAGAAGGCTCCGGCGGCCAAGAAGGCGTCCCGGCACGGCCAAGAAGGCACCCGCCAAGAAGGCCGCGTCGGGCACGGCCAAGAAGGCGCCCGCCAAGAAGGCACCAGCGGCCAAGAAGGCGCCCGCGAGAAGAGCAGCCCCCCGGACGCGCCGTCGTAGCCCACGCAGCAAGCGCAGCTCCGCGAGCGCCGTCCTAGCCGACCGCGCGCACGGAGACGATCCCGTCACCGCCGCGGATCATGTCCTGGACCTCCGAGGGGACCGAGCGGTCGGTGGCGATGACCTGGAGGGCGGCCTCGCCCCGCTCGGAGCGGCCCAGGTGCATGTCGTCGATGTTCACGCCCGCTTCGGCCAGCACCGCGGCGACGTAGGCGATCATGCCGGGCCGGTCGTCGTTGCGGACCACCAGCATGTGGCTGGCCGGCGGGAGGTCGATGGTGTGGCCGTCCAGCATGACGATGCGGGGCTCGCCCCGCAGGCCCACCAGCGTGCCGCCGATCCCGTGGTCGCCGCCCCGGATCGAGATGAGGTTGACGTAGTCGTGCGCGGTGGCCGTCGACGTGTCGCGCACCTCGACCCCGCGCTCGGCCGCGATGCGGGGGGCGTTGACGTAGGAGACGGGCTCGTCGGTCACCGCGCCGAACACGCCCTTGAGCACCGACAGGGTGAGGATGCGGGTGTCGGAGTCCGCGATCTGGCCCGCGTACTCGATCTCCAGGGCCTTGGCCAGCCCCTCGGCCAGCGCCGGTGTAGATCTCGCCCAGGCGCTCGGCCAGCGGCAGGAAGTGGCGCACCGTCTCCGACGCCTCCGCCGCGCTCACGTTCACCGCGAAGGGCACGAACTCCCCCGCCAGGGCCAGGCCGACCTGCTCGGCGATGGTGTCGCCCGCCTTGTCCTGCGCCTCCCGGGTGCTGGCGCCCAGATGGGGCGTGACCACCACCTCGGGCAGGCCGAACAGCGGCGAGTCGGTCGTGGGCTCGGCCGAGAACACGTCGAGCGCCGCCCCGGCCACGTGGCCCACCCGCACGGCCTCGGCCAGCGCCTCCTCGTCGACGATGCCGCCCCGCGCCACGTTGATGATGCGGATGCCGGGCTTGGCCCGGGCCAGCAGGTCCTTGCCGATGAGGCCGACGGTCTCGGGCGTCTTGGCCACGTGCAGGGTCACGAAGTCGCTCACCTCGACCAGCCGGTCCAGCGACATGAGCTCGACGCCCAGCTGGCGGGCCCGGTCCTCGGACACGAACGGGTCGTAGGCCACCAGCCGCATCCCGAAGGCGTGGGCCCGCTGGGCCACCAGCTTGCCGATGCGGCCGAGGCCCACCACGCCGAGCACCTTGTCCGACAGCTCGACGCCCTCCCAGCGGGACCGCTCCCAGCGGCCCTCGACCAGCGCGGCGTGCGCCTGGGGGATGTTGCGGGCCTGGGCCAGCAGCAGCGCCATGGTGTGCTCGGCCGCCGACAGGATGTTCGACTGCGGCGCGTTGACCACCATCACGCCCCGCTCGGTGGCCGCGTTGACGTCGACGTTGTCGAGGCCGATGCCGGCCCGGCCCACCACCACCAGGTCCGTGCCGGCCTCCAGCACCTCGCGGGTCACCTGGGTGGCGGAGCGGATGATGAGGGCGGCCGCCCCGTGCACGACGTCGACCAGCTCGTCGGGGTTGAGCCCGAGCCGGACATCGACCACGTGGCCGGCGTCACGGAGCCGCTGGAGCCCGCCGTCGGCGATCTTCTCGGTCACGAGGATGCGCGCCATCGCGCCCAAGTGTGGCCGGGGGCCCTGGCCCGGACCAACCTCACGAACGGTGGGGCCGGCGACGTTGACAGAGCATGACCGACACCGTGTTCACCATCGTTCCGATCCCCTGTGGGAGACCTCGTCCTCACCGGCGACGGCGCCGGCATCACCCGCGTCGGCTTCGCCGCCCGGACCCCCATCGACCCCGGCTGGCGGCACGACCCCGCGCCGTTCGCCGCGGCTGGCGGCCCAGCTGGCGGAGTACTTCGCCGGCGAGCGCCGGTCCTTCGAGCTGTCCCTGGCGCCCGAGGGCACGGCCTTCCAGCGGCGCGTGTGGGCCGCGCTGGCCGCCATCCCCTACGGCGAGACCACCAGCTACGCCGCCCTGGCCGAGGCCATCGGGCACCCGGGCAGCGCCCGGGCCGTGGGCGCCGCCAACGGCGCCAACCCGCTGGCCATCGTCGTGCCCTGCCACCGGGTGGTGGGCGCCGACGGCACGCTGACCGGCTACGCGGGCGGCCTCGACGCCAAGCGCACCCTGCTCACGCTGGAGGCGTCGCCGCCGGCGGCATGACCGGCTCGGGCAGGTTCTCGACCGGGACCGGCTCGATGTCCTCGCCCGGGGGCAGGGAGAAGCCGAACACCTGGGCGTAGAACGACAGCTCGCTGTCCAGGGCCTTGCGGATGTTGGCGGCCTGCCGGAACCCGTGCTGCTCGCCGGGGAAGGTCACATACGCCACCGGCACCCGCTTGGCCCGCAGCGCGTTCACGATCATCTCGGCCTGGTTGGGCGGGACGACCTCGTCCTCCAGGCCCTGGAGCACGATCAGGGGCCGTTCGAAGCCGTCGGTGTGGTGGATCGGTGAGCGGGCCTCGTACAGGTCGCGGCGCTCCGGGTAGGGGCCGATGAGCCCGTCGAGGTAGCGGCTCTCGAACTTGTGGGTCTCGACCGCCAGGGCCTCCAGGTCGGCCACGCCGTAGTGGCTGGCACCGGCGGCGAAGGTGTGGCGGAAGGCCAGCACCGCCAGGGTCGTGTAGCCGCCGGCGGAGCCGCCCCGGATGCACAGGCGGGCGGGGTCGACCCGCCCCTGGTCGCCGAGCCAGCGGGCCGCCGCCTCGCAGTCGTCGAGGTCGACGATCCCCCAGGCGCCCCGGAGCTGCTCGCGGTAGGCGCGGCCGTAGCCGGTCGAGCCGCCGTAGTTGACGTCGACCACGCCGAAGCCGCGGCTGGTCCAGTACTGGATGCCGAGCTGGAGCATGGGCCGCGCCGCCGCGGTGGGGCCGCCGTGGATGACGACCAGCAGCGGCGGGGCCTCGCCCGGCGGCGGGGTCGCCTCGGGGTTGGCGGGCGGGTAGTAGAGCGCGTGGGCCGTGCGACCCCCGCTGGTGGGGAAGTCGACCGGCTCCGGCTGGGAGAACCAGGCCGGGTCCACACCCAGGTCGCGGGGCGGGCGCAGGACCTCCGGCTCCTCGCCCGGCCGCAGGCTGACGACGGCGGGCTCGGCCGTGGCCGACGCGCCGATGAACACCACCCGGTCGCCCGGCGGCCTGCACGGACGACACCGAGGTGTAGGGCAGGTCGAGGTCGGCCGTGGTGCCGTCGGGCGACAGGACCGCCAGGTGGTCGAGCCCGTCGCGCGGTAGGCGTACACCACCCGCCCGTCGTCCAGGAAGGCGTACTGCGACTGGCCGAAGACCCACTGCGGCAGGCCGATCTCGGCCTCGGTCCCGACCATGGGCACGACCTCGCCGCCCGGGGTCAGGCGGTAGAGGTTCCACCAGCCGGTGCGGTCCGCCACGAACCAGAGCGAGCCGTCGGGCGCCCAGCGTGGCTGGCACACCGACTCGCCGTCGCCGGACCCGCCGGGCCCGTGGTGCGGGCGGCCCGCCACCACCGCCAGGTGCGACAGCGCAGGGCCGACCGGCGTGTCGCGCACGTCGGCGACGCACAGCTCGGTGCCGTCCCAGGGCATGTCGGGGTGCGACCACTGGAGCCAGCACAGCCGGCGCCCGTCGGGCGAGAAGCGGGGGTTGGACACGAAGTCCGGCCCGGCCACCAGCGTGCGCAGCCCCATCTCACCGGTGGTGTCCAGCACCACGATCTCGTTGGTGACGTCCTTGGCGCCCGCCGCCGGGCGGGTGGTGCTCGCGCACCACCACCAGCCAGCGACCGGAGGCGTCGAGCTCGCCGTCGGCCCAGCGGTCGGCGCGGGGCGCCTCGGGCTCGGGGCTCACCGGCTCGGGCGGGGCGTCACCCTCCTGGCGGTAGAGGCGCTGGTCGTCCCAGTGGGTGAACCACACGGTCGGCCCCCGGGTCCACCAGGCCCCGCCCCCGTACTCGTGGACCGCGGTGCGGGCGTTGAAGCCCCGAGGCAGGCGCTCGACGGTGGTACCGTCGGCGGCCCGCTGCACCAGCTGGGTGCGCCCTCCCTCCTCGGGTCGCTGCTCCGACCAGGTGACGGTGTCTCCCTCGATGGAGACCCCGCCGAGGCCGGCGGCGGCCCTCACCACGAGGGCTGACGTTATGGGGGTCGTCCAGGAGCCGTAAGGTGGCACCACCCGGAGGGTAGCGTCGGCGGGTCGCCGCTCCCCAGCGACGGGAGCAGGGCGGGTCGGGGTACCGCCCAGGACCCAAGAAACCGGGCAATCCCCTGGCGACGCGACCCCCGACACACAGGCAGGATCTTGCGGTGGAGTGCGGTAACTGTCACACGATGAACGCCCCTGGCGTCCAGACCTGCGTCGGCTGCGGCTGGCCGCTGGGCCAGGCGCCCCCGCCGGACCCGGGAGGCAGCGCGCCCCCGGCACAGCCCCCGCCCGGCCAGGGCTGGGGCCCGGCCCCGGGCTACGGCCAACAACCACCTGCGCCCGACCCGGGCGCCTATCCCCCGCCCGCTCCGGGCGGCTATCCTCCGCCCGCTCCGGCGCCTACCCCCCGCCCGATCCGGGCGGCTACCCCTCCGGCGGCTATCCGTCCGGGGGCTACCCACCCGCCGCCCCGGGATATCCCCCGGGCTCCGGCGAGCAGTTCCCCCCGGGCGGCTACCCGCCCGGGCCCCCCGGCGCCTACCCGCCGGGTGCCTATCCCGGCGGTCCGGGCGGCGCCCCGCCCAAGAAGAGCTCGCGCGCGCCCGCTGTTCGTCATCCTCGCCATCCTGGTCGTGCTGGCCCTCGGCGTCGGGGCGTTCCTCGTCCTCAGCGGCGACGACAAGGGCGAGGAGGTCGTCCTCGAGCCGGTGGGCATGGTCCAGGAAGACGACTTCGCGGGCAACCTGGACGTCGGCGACGCCGCCGGCGCGGTGGCGGCCGCGGACCTGAGCGCGGTCCCCGACCCCACCACCGAGCAGGTCGGCACCCCGCTGGCGGGCCGCGTGGCCCAGGGCGGTGAGCCGGCGCTGTACGGCGGCAGCCGGGACACGCAGGTGTGCGACGTCGAACAGCTGGTGGCGTTCCTCACCGACCCGGCCAACGCGGACAAGGCCGCGGCCTGGTCCGACGTGCTGGGCGTCGACGCCGCCGGCATCCCGGACTACGTGGCCGGGCTGACCGCGGTGCGGCTCCGCTACGACACCCGGGTCACCAACCACGGGTTCCAGAACGGCGAGGCCAACCCGTTCCAGTCGCTGCTGGAGGCCGGCACCGCGGTGCTGGTCGACAACACCGGCGTGCCCCGGGTCAAGTGCAACTGCGGCAACCCGCTGGCCGAGCCGACCCCGCTGGAAGGCACCAGCGAGGGCGACGCCATGAGCGTCGACAGCATCGCCGAGAACCCGGACGACGCCTGGGAGGGCCTCGACCCGGCGACGGCCGTCAAGGTCGAGCCGGCCGATGCGGCCTTCGACGAGGTCACGCTGGTCGACTTCACCACCGCCGGGCTGATCCAGCGCCCCATCGGCTCCGACGGCGCCAGCAAGCCCGACACGGGCACCGGCGACGTCCAGGTCACCCTGGAGTGGGCGTCGGACTCCGACCTCGACCTGCACGTGACCGAACCGGACGGCACCGAGATCTACTACCTCGACACCGGGGCCGACGAGCACCGGCGGCCAGCTCGACGTCGACTCCAACGTCAACTGCGAGAACAACGGCGGCGTCGAGAACGTGTTCTGGCCGGTGGGCGACGCCCCGACGGGCACCTACACGGTCAGCGTCCAGGGCTTCCGAGAAACCCGGGACGACGGCACCGACTGCGGCGGTGGCGACTTCACCCTCACCATCACCATTGCCGGCGAGGAACGGACCGAGACCGGCACCGTCGCCGAGGACGAATCGGTCGAGTTCGAGTTCCAGGTGTGACGCGAGCGCTGGGGGTGCCCCCGGGGCACCCCCAGCCCGCTCGGTCAGGGGGCAGAGCTGAGCAGCTCATCCGCGGAGGCGAACACGCCCACGCTCGACGAGCCGCTGGAACACATCAACTGTGGATCCGGAGGCAGGTTCCCCTTGGAGGCGGCCGTCGACGCCGTCCGCCGCGATCGCGATGAGAGGTGATGGTCGTCGACGCCGGCGTCATGGACCGCTGATCGATCGGGCGCCGGCTGGCACCTGCGGCGCAACCTCAGCATGGCCAAGCTGGCAGCTGCTCCGGGGTCAGCGGGCGCCGGCCAGGAGGTCGGCGATGCGGGTGCAGCCCTCGGCCAGGTCGTCGTCCCCGAGGGCGAACGAGAGGCGGGCGTAGCCGGGGGCGTCGAACGCTTCGCCCGGGACCACCGCCACCTTGGCTTCGTCCAGCAGGACGCCGCACAGCTCGACCGTGCTGGTCGGGGTGGTGCCCCGCAGGTCGCGGCCCAGGTAGGCCGACAGGTTGGGGAAGGCGTAGAACGCGCCCTGGGGCTCCATGACCGTGACGCCGGGGATGGCCGACAGCAGGCGGTGCATGGTGCGGCCCCGACGCTCGAACGCGGCACGCATCCGGGCCACCGCCTCCAGGTCGCCCGAGACGGCGGCCAGGGCCGCCACCTGGGAGACGTTGGCCACGTTGGAGGTGGCGTGGGACTGGAGGTTGGCGGCCGCCCTCGTGACGTCGGGCGGGGCGATCATCCAGCCCACCCGCCACCCGGTCATGGCGTAGGTCTTGGCCACGCCGTTGAGCGACGACCACCTGGTCGGCCAGGTCGGGGACCAGCGTGGCGATGGAGCTGAACTCGTGCTCCCCGTAGGTGAGGTGCTCGTAGATCTCGTCGGTGATGACCCACAGGCCCCGCTCGACCGCCCAGCGGCCGATGGCCTCGACCTCGCGGCGGGAGTAGACCGCGCCCGTCGGGTTGGACGGCGACACGAACATGAGCGCCTTGGTGCGCGTCGGTCACCGCCGCATCGAGCTGGTCGAGCGTCACCCGGAACCCGGTGCCCTCGTCGGTGGGCAGCACCACCGGCACGCCGCCGGCCAGGCGGATCGGCTCGGGGTACGTGGTCCAGTAGGGCGCGGGCAGCAGCACCTCGTCGCCCGGGTCGAGCAGCGTGGCGAACGTGTTGTAGACCGCGTGCTTGCCGCCGTTGGTGACCAGGACCTGGGCCGCGGTCACGTCGTAGCCGGAGTCCCGCTTGGTCTTGGCCGCGATGGCGTCGCGCAGGTCGGGCAGGCCGGCCGCGGGCGTGTACTTGTGGTAGCGGGGGTTGCGGCACGCCTCGATGGCGGCCGCCACGATGTGGTCGGGGGTCGGGAAGTCGGGCTCACCGGCGCCGAAGCCGATGACCGGCTCGCCGGCGGCCTTGAGCGCCTTGGCCTTGGCGTCGACCGCGAGGGTGGCCGACTCCGTGATGGCGGCGACGCGGGCGGAGATGCGGGTGGGGGACAACGGGCTGGCTCCTTGGTCTCGACGCCCGCGATAGTGGCACCGATGAGCCCGCCCACCCCAGAGATAACCATCCCGGCCGACCTGCTGCCCGCCGACGGGCGCTTCGGCTCGGGGCCCTCCAAGGTGCGCCCCGAGGCCCTGGTGGCCCTGGCCGACAGCGGCCGCAGCTACGTGGGGACCAGCCACCGCCAGGCCACGGTGCGGTTCATGGTGGCGGCGCTGCGCAACGGGATCGCCGAGCTGCTGTCACTGCCCGACGGCTACGAGGTGGCGCTGGGCAACGGGGGCACGACCGCCTTCTGGGACGCGGCCACCTTCGGGCTCATCGACCAGCGCAGCCAGCACCTGTCCTTCGGCGAGTTCTCCTCCAAGTTCGCGGCCTGCGCCCTGGCCGCGCCCCACCTGGACGATCCCGACGTGATCGAGTCGCCCCCGGGCACGCGTGCCCGAGGCCAAGGCCACCCCCGACGTCGACGCCTACTGCTTCACCCACAACGAGACCTCGACCGGCGTGGTCGCCCCGCTGCGCCGGCCCGACGGGGCGGAGGGCCTGGTGCTGGTGGACGCCACCTCGGCGGCCGGCGGCGTGCGCTTCGACGCGGCCGAGACCGACGCCTACTACTTCGCCCCCCAGAAGGGCCTGGCGTCCGACGGCGGGCTGTGGCTGGCGGCCCTGTCCCCCGCGGCCGTCGAGCGCATCGAGCGCATCGCGGCCGGCGACCGCTGGGTGCCCGCGTTCCTCGACCTGGGCATCGCCCTCGACAACAGCCGCAAGGACCAGACCTACAACACCCCCGCGCTGGCCACCATCTTCCTGGCCGTGCAACAGGTGGAGTGGATCCTGCACAACGGCGGTCTGGGGTTCGCGGCCGGCCGCTGCGACCGGTCGGCCGAGGCCATCTACGGCTGGGCCGAGCGCAGCGACTACGCCACCCCGTTCGTCACCGACCCGGCGCTGCGCAGCCCCGTGGTGGCCACCATCGACCTCGACGACACCGTCGAGGCCACCACCGTCAGCGCGGTGCTGCGCCAGAACTTCGTGCTCGACACCGAGAGCTACCGCAAGCTGGGCCGCAACCAGCTGCGCATCGCGCTGTACCCGGCCATCGACCCCGAAGACGTCGAGGCCCTCACCCACTGCATCGACTACGTGGTGGAGCGCCTGCGCTGAACCGCCGGCTCAGGGGCCGGCCTTGATCCGGTCCCGCAGCTCGGGCACCCAGTCCTCGACCGGCCAGGCGCCCTCGACCACCCAGGTGGCCCCGACCGCCTCGTAGTCCTCGGGCCCGAAGCCGGGCGCGAGGTTGGCCACCACGTCCCACCCCTCGGGGCGCTCGATCCCGTCGAGGTAGGCGGCGATGTCGTCCGGCGTGAGCAGGCCGGTGAGCGAGATGGGCACGACGCCGTCCCACCGCTGCGCCCGGGCCAGAGGGCGGCGGTGCGGCGTCACGCCCGGCCACCCAGATCTGCGGGCGGGGCTGCTGGACCGGCCGGGGCCGCAGCTCGGCGTCGACGTGGAAGTGCTCGCCGTCGTGCGTCACCGGGCCCCGCAGGAGCCCGTCGATCACGGTCAGCGCCTCGTCGAGCAGGGCGGCCCGCACCCGGGCGTCGGCGGGGTCGCCGAAGGCGGCGAAGTCGAACTCGGCCGGCTCGCCCAGGCCCACGCCCAGCAGCGCCCGCCCTCCGCTGAGGTGGTCGAGGGTGATCAGCTCGCGGGCCACCGACTGCGGCCGGCGCCGGGCCAGCGGGGTCACCAGCGTGCCGAGCACGACCCGCTCGGTGGCCTGGGCCATGGCGCCCAGCAGCACCCACGGGTTGTGGACGTCCAGGCCCATCTCGGGGAACAGCGTCACGTGGTCCCACAGGAACACGCCGTCCCAGCCGGCGTTCTCGGCCTCCGCGGCCATGGCCACCAGGGTGGCGGGGTCGGTGAAGGGCGGGAGGCTCACGGCGGTGCGCATGCCCCGACCGTACGGCCGGGCCGTGACCGCCCCCGCGCCCCGAGCGTGCATGCTGAGGGGATGCGCCTCTCCGTCTGGCCGTCCGCCTTCCAGCCCTGGTCCGAGATCCTCGCCTCGGCCCGCCACGCCGAGACCACCGGGTGGGACGGCGTGTGGATCGCCGACCACTTCATGGGCATGCCGGGCGGGCCCTTCCCCCCGGAGACCCCGACGCTGGAGGCGGGCACGCTGGTGGCGGCGCTGGGGGCCCTGACCGAGCGGGTGCGGATCGGCACGCTCGTCTACGGCAACACCTATCGCCACCCCGCGGTGGTGGCCAACATGGCCGCCGCCGCCGACCACGTCAGCAACGGCCGGTTCGTGCTGGGCCTGGGAGCGGGCTGGCAGGAGAACGAGCACGAGGCCTACGGCATCGAGCTGCCGCCCCCGGGCGAGCGGGTCAGCCGCTTCGCCGAGGCCGTGCAGGTGGTGCGGAGCCTGCTCACCGAGCCCGTCACCAGCTTCGAGGGCAAGCACTACCGGCTGACCGACGCGCTGTGCGAGCCCAAGCCGGTCCAGGCCCGCATCCCGATCCTGATCGGCGCCAGCGGCGACCGCATGCTGGGCATCACCGCCCGCCACGCCGACGAGTGGAACTCCTGGGGCCTGCCCGACCACATCGCCGAGCGCTCGGCCGCCCTCGACCGGGCGTGCGAGGGCGTGGGCCGGGACCCGGGCGAGATCGCCCGGACCTGCCAGGCGGTGGTGCTGTTCACGGCCGACGACGCCCAGGGCGAGCAGCTGATGTCCGGCGGCGGCCGCCCGATCATGGCGGGCACCCCGGGCCGCCTGCGGGACATCCTGGCGGGCTACGCCGAGATCGGGGTGGACGAGCTGATCGTGCCCGACGCCAGCTTCGGCACCGGCCGGGCCAAGCTCGACGGCCTGGCGCGCTTCTCCGAGGAGGTCGCCGCCGGGTTTCGGGGACGGAGGTCGCTAGTCTCGCCTGACGATCGCATCAGCGGCATGAGGGAGACGTGATGCCCAGCCTGGCAGAGGTCCGCGCCCAGCTCACCGGGCCCGGCGGCATGTTCGAGGTCGTGACCGAGGACGTCGCCGGGCGCCCCATGCAGGTGTACGCCCAGCGCATGCGCTCGCTGCGGGAGATCGCCCAGGCGGCCGCGGGCCGCGGCGACGACACGTTCCTCGCCTACGGCGATCGGGAGTACGGCTTCCGCGACTTCGTCCAGGAGGCCAACGGCATGGCCCACGCCCTGGCCACCGGGTACGGCATCGGCCCCGGGGACCGGGTGGCGGTGCTGAGCCAGAACAACCCGGAGTGGTGCCTGGCCTTCTGGGCCACCGTGGCCCAGGGTGCCATCCTGGTGGGGCTGAACGGCTGGTGGAAGACGGACGAGATCCTCTACGGCCTGCAGGACTCGGGCGCCACCGTGCTGTTCGCCGACCGCAAGCGCTTCGAGCGCATCGCCGACCGCCTGGACGAGGCCCCCGAGCTGGCCCACGTGTTCCTCATCGACGCCGCGCCCGAGGACTTCCCCGACACCCCCGGCACCGCCACACTGCACCCGGTGGACGGTGCTCACCGGGTCGCCCACCGAGACCTTCCCCGACGCGGCCATCGACGAGGACGACGCCGCGGTCATCTTCTACACCTCGGGCACCACCGGGAAGCCCAAGGGCGCCATCTCCACCCACCGCTCGATGATCGCCAACCTGCAGAACACCATCTACTCGACGGTGTCGGCGACGATGGCCAACCCGGCGGGCGGCTCGGCGCTGGGCGGCGGCCCCACGGTGTCGCTGCTGACCTCGCCGCTGTTCCACGTGTCGGGCTGCCACTCGGGCCTGGTGGTGGGGTTGCTGGCCGGGATCAAGATCGTCATCCCCGAGGGGCGGTTCGACCCCGTCCACGTGCTGCGCCTGATCCAGGACCACCAGGTCACGGTGTGGGCCACGGTCCCCACCATGGTGTGGCGGGTGTGCGAGCACCCCGGCCGCCACGACTACGACACGTCCAGCGTGACCACGGTGGCGTTCGGCGGCTCGCCCTCGGCCGACGAGCTCCAGCGCAAGATCGCGGACACCTTCCCCAAGGTGCGCTCGACCTCCAACGCCTACGGCCTGACCGAGACGTCGTCGGTGGCCACGATCATCAGCGGCGAGGACGCCAAGCGCAAGCCGTGGTCGGTGGGCCCGCCGGTGCCCACGGTCGAGGTGCGGATCGTCGAACGCGGCCGGCGAGCCGCTGGGCGAGGGCGGGACCGGCGAGGTGTGCATCCGGGGGCCGATCCTCATGCAGGGCTACTGGAACAAGCCCGAGGCCACGGCCGAGGCCATCGACCCCGAGGGCTGGCTGCACACCGGCGACATCGGCCACCTGGACGACGAGGGCTACCTCGTCATCACCGACCGCAAGAAGGACATGATCATCCGGGGCGGCGAGAACATCTACTGCGTCGAGATCGAGAACCGCCTGGTGCTGCACCCGGCGGTGGCCGACGCCGCGGTGATCGGCGTGGCCCATCCGGAGCTGGGCGAGGAGGTCAAGGCCGTCGTCCAGGTGGAGCCGGGCCACGAGCTCAGCGAGGACGACGTGCGCCGCTGGGTGGCGGCCGAGCTGGCCGACTTCAAGGTGCCCGCCCACGTCGAGGTGCGCACCGATCCGCTGCCCCGGAATGCATCGGGGAAGCTGCTCAAGAACGTGCTGCGGGGCGAGGGCGAAGTGAGCTTCGCCGAGACCATGTGAACCGTATACTTCGCCCTTCCGTATAGGCCCGGGCGGAGGCTGCAGTGGGGTATTTCGTAGGGATCGACATCGGCACCACCTACACGGCGGCCGCCGTGTGGCGCGACGGCCGCTACGACGTGGTCGGCCTGGGCAACCGGGCCGCGACCATCCCCTCGGTCATCCTGCTGCGCGACGACGAGACCGTGCTCACCGGCGAGGCTGCGGCCCGCCGGGCGGCCACCGAGCCGCAGCGGGTGGCCCGCGAGTTCAAGCGCCGCCTGGGCGACCCCACGCCCATCATCGTGTCGGGCACGCCCTACTCGGCCGACGCGCTGATCGCCAAGCTGCTGCGCTGGGTGGTGGACCGGGTGGCCGAGACCGAGGGCGGCCCGGCCGACGGCATCGCCGTGACCCACCCGGCCAACTGGGGCCCGTTCAAGATCGACCTGCTGCGCCAGGCCATCCGCATGGCCGACCTCGACAACGTCACCACGCTCAGCGAGCCCGAGGCGGCCGCCATCCACTACGCCTCGCAGTCCCGGGTCGAGCCGGGCTCGGTCATCGCCGTCTACGACCTGGGCGGCGGCACCTTCGACGCCGCGGTCCTCCGCAAGACCGACGCGGGCTGGGACGTGCTGGGCACGCCCGAGGGCATCGAGCGCCTCGGGGGCGTGGACTTCGACGAGGCCGTGTTCCAGCACGTGGTCTCCGCCCTCGGCGCGGCGTACAGCGCGCTGGACCCCGCCGACCCGGCGGCGTCGGCCGCGGTGGCCCGGCTGCGCCAGGAGTGCGTCGAGGCCAAGGAGGCGCTGTCCTCGGACACCGACGTGTCGATCCCCGTGCTCCTGCCCAACCTCCAGACCGAGATGCGCCTGACCCGGGCCGAGTACGAGCAGATGGTGCGGCCCGCCCTGACGGACTCGATCTCGGCCACCCAGCGAGCCCTGCGCTCGGCCAACGTCACCCCCGCCGACGTGACCGCGGTGCTGCTGGTGGGCGGCTCGTCCCGCACCCCGCTGGTGGCGGAGATGGTCTCCTCGGCCCTCGGCCGGCCGGTGGCGGTCGACGCCCACCCCAAGCACGGCGTCGCCCTCGGCGCGGCCATCACCGCCGCCAGACGCCGGCAGCGGCCGCTCGCTCCCGCACCCGCACCCATCCCTGCACCCGCACCGATCCCCGCCCCGGCACCCGCGCCCGGCCTGGCCGGCCCGGCCGCGGCCGCCGCCGGCGGAGCCGCCCTCGGCGCAGCCGCCGCCCGCGCAGCCGGACCGGGCGCAGCCCCCGAACCGGCGACGCCGGTGATCCCCGAGCCGGAGCCGCTCGCCACCCGGCCAGATCGACCCCGTCCCCGAGGCGACCGGTGACGCAGCCGGCGTACGTGCCGGCGCCGGGCTCCGACGGCGACGGCGAGCCGCCCCCACCCGTCGGGCCGCCGCCGGGTGGGGATCGTCGCGGCGGGGGCCGCTGCTGGTGGGCGCGGGGTTGGTGGCGCTGGCGGTGGTGGCGGTGGTGGCCGTGCTGGTCCTGGGGGGCGACGACGACCCCGACGGGGAGGCCAGCTCGGACACGACGGCCGCCACGGCCCCCGAGACGACGACGGCCACCGCGCCCTCGACCACCACCACCACGGTGCCCGACGGGCCGTTCGTCAACATCCAGAGCGTGGACCTCGAACGCCGAGGACAACTACGTGATCAGCTACGCGGTCACCGGCTACACGCCCGACGTCGAGGATCCCGAGGCCCTGCACATCCACTTCTTCCTCAACACCACGGCGCCGGAGAACGCGGGCACCAACGGCGACCCGCAGGGGCGTGTGGGAGCTGACCGACGTCCTCAACCAGTACACGACCGCCTACGGCCCCGAGGGCAAGGGCGCGGCCACCCAGATGTGCTCGGCCGTGGCCACGCACGACCACGGGGTGTTCGAGCGGGGCACGCTCACCGGGAACTGCGTGGACCTGCCCGCCTGAGCCGGACCGGCGTACGGTGGCGCATGACCGACGACGTGCGTGACCGCCCCCTGGTCCCGCTGCCGCCCCAGCCCGCCGGCGTGCGCTGGCCCACGGACCGCTGGCCCCGGGCTGCGCCCTCGCCGAGGGTCGGGCTCGACCTGTACCGGCTCCTGGAGGAGCTGACCGTCGACACCAAGCGCTACGGCACCACCTACGCGGTCGCCGTCGTGCGCGGCGGCGAGCTCATCGCCGAGCGCTACGGGGGCACGCTGGAGCACTGGGACCGGCCGGCCGAGCCGGTCGTGCCCCACACCCGGCTGCTGTCGTGGTCGATGGCCAAGTCGATGCTGCACGCGGTGGTGGGGATGCTGGTGGCCGAGGGGCGGCTGGATGCTCGACGCGCCCGCGCCGGTGCCCGAGTGGGCCGGCGCCGACGACCCGCGGCGCGCCATCACGTTGGAGCACCTGCTCACCATGCGGGACGGCCTCGACTTCGCCGAGTCCTACGAGGAGGGCCAGGTCTCCCACGTGGTGGAGATGCTCTTCGGCGAGGGCGAGCACGACATGGCCGCCTACGCGGCCGTCCCGCCCGCCGGCCCATGCCCCGGGCGAGGCGTTCAACTACTCCTCGGGCACGTCCAACATCGTGTCCGGCATCGTGGCCCGGGAGCTGGGGCCGGGCGAGCCCTACCGGCGCTTCCTGGACGAGCGGCTGTTCGGCCCGCTCGGCATGACGTCGGCCGAGCCCCGCTTCGACGAGGCGGGCACGTTCATGGGCTCGTCGTTCGTCTACGCCACCGCCCACGACTACCTGCGCTTCGGCCTGCTGTACCTGCGCGACGGCGTGTGGGACGGCACCCGGCTGCTGCCCGAGGGCTGGGTGGACCACGCCCGGCGCATCCGCTCCTACGACGCGGCCGAGGACCGCTGGTACGGAGCCCACTGGTGGAGCGTGGGCGACGACCTCGGCACCTTCTGGGCCAGCGGCTACGAGGGCCAGTCGATCATGATCTGCCCGCCGCTCGACCTGGTGGTGGTGCGGCTGGGCCGCTCGCAGGGCGACGACCACACCCACACCCTGCGGGACTGGCGGGCCGCAGCTCGTCGAGGTGTTCCGCTCGGCCTGACCTAGCGTGCCGGCATGCCCTTCCACGTGATGGACACCGAGGAGTGGCGGGCGTTCCTGCGCGAGCCGGTGCGGCCCGCAGTGCTCGCCACCACCCGGGCCGACGGCCGCCCGCACGCCGCACCCATCTGGTACGACCTCGACGACGACGGCACGATCATGTTCACGACCGGCGCCGGCACGGTGAAGGGCCGCAACATCTGCCGCACCGGGCAGGTGGCGCTGGTCGTGCAGGACGACCGGGCGCCGTTCTCGTTCGTGATCATCCAGGGCGAGGCCACCTGGTCCGAGGACATGGACCAGCTGCGCGCCTGGGCCACCCGCCTGGGCGGCCGCTACATGGGCCCCGACCGGGCCGAGGCCTACGGCGCCCGCAACGCGGTCCCGGGCGAGCTGCTGATCCGGGTCCGGCCGACCTCGGTGGTGGCCGAAGCCGACATCGCGGACTAACCGCCGGAAACGTCCTCCACCCGCTGCTTGCCGGCGGAGATCCAGGGCATCATGCCCCGCAGCTCGGCTCCCACCTGCTCGATGGGGTGGGCCTTGCCCGCCTCGCGCAGCGCCTGGAAGCGGGCGCGGCCGGACTCGGACTCGGCGATCCACTCGTCGGCGAACTTGCCGGTGCGGATCTCGTCGAGGATGGCCCGCATCTCGGCCTTCACCGCGTCGTTGACGATGCGCGGGCCCCGGGTGAGGTCGCCGTACTCGGCCGTGTCGCTGATGGAGTAGCGCATGCCGGCGATGCCCTGCTCGTACATGAGGTCCACGATCAGCTTCAGCTCGTGCAGGCACTCGAAGTAGGCGGACTCGGGCTGGTAGCCGGCCTCGGTGAGCGTCTCGAACCCGGCCTGCACCAGGGCGGTGAGCCCGCCGCACAGCACCACCTGCTCGCCGAACAGGTCGGTCTCGGTCTCCTCCTCGAACGTGGTCTCCAGCACGCCGGCCCGGGTGCCGCCGATGGCGTCGGCGTAGGCCAGCGCCAGGCCGTGGGCCGAGCCCGAGGCGTCCTGGGCCACCGCGATGAGGCAGGGCACGCCGCCGCCCTCGGTGTAGGTGCGCCGCACCAGGTGGCCCGGGCCCTTGGGGGCGACGAGCCCCACGTCCACGCCCGCGGGCGCCACCACCTGCTCGAAGCGCACGCTGAAGCCGTGGCCCACGAACAGGGCGTCGCCCTCGTTCAGGTGGGGGGCGATGTGCTGGGTGAAGATCGCCTTGTGCTCGGTGTCGGGCCCCAGCAGCATCACCAGGTCGGCCTCGGCGGTGGCGTCGGCCACCGAGCAGCACGCGCAGGCCCGCGGCCTCGGCCTTGGCCACCGAGGACGAGCCCTCCCGCAGGCCGACGCGCACGTCGATGCCCGAGTCCTTGAGGTTGAGGGCGTGGGCGTGGCCCTGCGACCCGTAGCCGATCACCGCCACCTTGCGGTCCGCGATGAGCGACCGGTCGGCGTCCTTCTCGTAGTAGACGTTGGCCATCAAGCAGTTCTTTCCGTGCTGGCCGAGAACCAGAACTCGATCTCGGCGGTGTCTTGGTCGAAGCGGGCGGCGTGCGAGGTGCCCGGGGGGACGTGATACCAGTCCCCCGGCCCGTAGCGCGACTCGGTGCCGCCCATGGTCAGGATCAGCTCGCCCCGGATGATCACGCCCACGTTGTCGGTGGCGTGGTCGTGCGGGTCGATGGTGGTGCCCCCGGGATAGGTGGCGAACAGCACGTCGGCGCCGTCGGCCGCCAGCCGGAAGGCGTCGAACGGGCCGTCGAAGTCGGGCAGGTCCCGGATGCGCGGCGGCAGGAAGTCGCTGCGGTCCATGGCGCTACGCCGTCCGCCGGACCGAGCGCAGGCTGGGGGCGGTGCGCTCCAGCTTGGGCAGGGCCACCCGCCCGGTGCGCTGCAGCTCGACGATCCCGAACGGGCGCAACAGGCCCTCCACGTCGTCGAGCCGGTCGGGCTCGCCGTCGAGGCTCACCGTCAGCTCGTCGTGGCCCACGTCGACCACCCGGCCCTCGAACAGGTTGACCAGCTCGATGACCTGGCTCCGGGCCGCGATGTCGGCCCGCAGGGTGACCAGCATGAGCTCGCGCTCCACGGAGTCCCGCGGGTCGAGCTCGGAGATCTTCACCACGTTGATCAGCTTGTAGAGCTGCTTGGTGATCTGCTCCAGGGGCGAGGACTCCACGTCCACCACGATGGTGATGCGGCTGAAGCGCTCGTCCTCGGTGGGCGCCACCGCCAGCGAGAAGATGTTGAACCCCCGCCGGGCGAACAGGCCGGACACGCGGGCCAGCACGCCGGCCTTGTTCTCCACCAGCACCACGAGGGTGTGGTGCCGGGCGTCGGTACCGGGCAGCGCCATCAGTGGCCCCCCTCTCCCTGGGACGGATCGGTCACGATCTGGTCGTTGGACTGGCCCGCCGGGACCATCGGGTAGACCTTCTCCCGCGAGTCGGTGCGGAAGTCGATGACCACCGGGCGGTCGTCGATCTCGTTGGCCTTCTGGATGGCGGCGTCGACCTCCTCGGGCGACTCGACCCGCATGCCGACGCAGCCCATGGCCTCGGCCCACAGCTTGTAGTCGGGCAGGTCGGGCGACAGGTACACCTCGCTGTAGCGCTCGTCGTAGAACATCTCCTGCCACTGCCGCACCATGCCCAGGTAGGCGTTGTTGAGGATCGCCACCTTGATGGGGATGCGCTCGCTGGTCGCCGTGACCAGCTCCTGCGCGGTCATCTGGAAGCAGCCGTCGCCGTCGACCGCCCACACCATGCGGTCGGGCCGGCCCACCTTGGCGCCGATGGCGGCGGGCACCGCGAAGCCCATGGTGCCGAGGCCGCCGGAGTTGACCCAGGTGTAGGGGTGGTTGAACTTCCAGTACTGCGAGGTCCACATCTGGTGCTGGCCCACCCCCGAGGCGACGATCGTGTCGTCGGGGGTGGCGTCCCGCAGCCGCTCCAGCACGAACTGCGGCTTGAGCGCCTCCCCCGGCTCGGACTGTTGGTAGGTGAGGGGGAACTTCTCCTGCCAGCCCGAGATGGTCTGCTTCCATGCGGAGCGGTCGGGGAAGGCGGCCCCGCCCTCCAGCAGGTCGCGCACCGCCACCACCAGCTCCTCGATCACCAGCCGGCAGTCGCCCACGATGGGGACGTCGGGCCGGCGGACCTTGCCCAGCTCGGCGGGGTCGATGTCGACGTGGATGATCTTGGCGTCGGGTGCGAAGCCGTCGACCTTGCCGGTGACCCGGTCGTCGAAGCGGCTGCCCAGGGCGATGAGCAGGTCGGACTCCTGCATGGACGTGACCGCGGTGTAGTTGCCGTGCATGCCCGGCATGCCCAGCGCCAGCGGGTGGTCGTCGGGGAAGGCGCCCCGGGCCATGAGCGTGGTGACGACGTGGATGTCGCACAGCTCGACCAGCTCGCGCAGCGCCTCGGCCGCCCGGGCCTTGAGGATGCCGCCGCCCGCGTAGATGACGGGCCGGCGGGAGGCCAGGATCAGCTCGGCGGCCTGGCGGATCATCTTGGGGTGGCCCTTGGTGGTGGGCCGGTAGCCGGGCAGGCTGGCGGCCACCTCGTCGTCGGAGGGCCAGTACCACTCCATCTGCGAGCGCGGGTTGCGGGGGTCGACGATGTCCTTGGGCACGTCCAGCAGCACCGGCCCCGGCCGGCCCGTGGTGGCCAGGTGGAAGGCCTGGCGCACCATGAGCGGGATGTCCTGGGCCTGCGTGATGAGCTCGTTGTGCTTGGTCACCGAGCGGGTGATGCCGACCGTGTCGCACTCCTGGAAGGCGTCGGTGCCGATGGCGGCGAAGGGCACCTGGCCGGTGATGCACACCATGGGCACCGAGTCCATGAACGCGTCGCACAGGGGCGTGACCACGTTGGTGGCGGCCGGGCCGGAGGTCACCATGCACACCCCGGGCCGCCCGGTGGCGTGGGCGAAGCCCTCGGCCATGTGCCCGGCACCCTGCTCGTGGCGCACCAGGATGTGGCGGATGGGGCTGTCGATGATGGGGTCGTAGACCGGCAGGATGGCTCCGCCGGGTAGTCCGAACATGACCTCGACGCCCTCCATCTCGAGGGCTTTGATCAAGGCTCGTCCGCCGTCGATGGTCATGGCGGTGTGCTCCTTGGGGTGCAGGGGAACGAGGGCCGAAAACTGGAACGACCTCCCAGCGGGGAGGTCGAAGGGCGCACGCGGGTGGGGACCGGCGTGCGCTAACTGAGGAGTACGAGGACCGTGCGGAGGCGTCGCATCGAGCGCAGCTTCGCACGGGCCGCCACGCGGGGGCAAGGCGGATAGGCCGGTCACGAGACGACGGCGGCACGCATGGCACCGGCGGACACACCGCGGGTGGACCCGATGATGCGGGCCGCCGCCCGGGTGAGCGGCACCAGGGCGGCCCGATCGATCTTGTCGAGCGTGTCCATGGCGTCGAACAGGTAGCTGGGCGCGGCCAGGAAGTTGACGATGGGCACGCCCGCCTGGTGGTAGAAGCCGCCGTCGGTGGGCGGCTGGGGGCCGAGCGCATCGGGCGCCAGCACCAGCGAGCGGTCCAGCCCTTCGGCGATGAGGGCCTTGACCACCGCCGCCTCCAACGCGGGGATGCGCGAGGTGAACCACCAGCGGGGCACGGGACGGTCGGTGGGGCGCCCGCGCTCGTCCACCTCCAGCGCCGCGTGCTCCAGGTGGACCTCCAGCACCACGCGGTCGAGCTCGGCTCGGTGGGTCTCTATGTAGTGGTGCAGCCCCGCGCCGCCCACCATGTGGCCGCCCTGGAGCACGAACCGCAGCCGGTGTGGGCGCCGCTCCGGCGCCAGCGCGGCCCAGTAGGTGGCCTGGGCCAGGACCAGCGCGATGCCGCTGCCGTCCTCCACCGCCGAGGACCACGGTCCGTCGTGGTGGGAGCCCACCATGACCACATCGTCGTCCGCGCCCGACAGCTCCCCGACCACGTTGTGGGTCTCGACCGGGCGGCGCTCGGACCGCACGGTCAGCCGCACCCGCACGGGCCCGGCTGCCACCGCGCCGGCCAGCCGGGCGCCGTCGCTGCCCGACACCCACACGCCGGGGATGTCGCGGACCAGGCCGTCGTAGGGCACGTAGTAGTCGTGCGAGTCGCCGGGGTAGCCGGCCAGCACGCCCACGAAGGCGGCGGCGCCCGCGGCCAGCGACGGCTCCATCACCTGCTGGAGCTCCCGCCCGAAGGGAAGGACGTGCTCGTCCCCCAGCGTGTCGTCGGGGTCGACGGCGCGCCCGGCCCCCAGGGCGAAGTCGGCGGGCACCCGCGACAGCGTGACCGGGTAGAGCGACGCCCGGCCGGCCACGGCCCCCGGATCGGCCGCATCCCAGGCCACCAGGTCCAGATCCAGGTGGTCGGCGGGGGCCGAGTGGGGCAGCGGGAAGCAGTCGACGCGGGTAGTGGCCCCGCCCGCGGTCACCTCCAGCGACCACTCGTGCGGCTCCCAGCGGGGCACGGTGAGCGGCTCCAGCCGCACCCGCTCCAGGCCGAGCTCCCGGAAGCGCTCGGCGCAGAACTGCTCGGCCCACTCGTCGGCCGGGTAGCCCGGGCGGCGGATGCCGCGGGCGAACACGGCCTCGATCCAGCCGAAGATGGTGCTCTCGCTCGGCACGCCGTCCATCGCCATGCTCTTAGACTGGCACCCCCGGTGCGTCGCGCCCAGCGCACGCCGCGTGTGATCCGAGCCGGGACACTGCTCCGAACAGTGGCCCGTGGAGAGGAATTGCCTCATGGAGCAACGGCGGATTCATCAGGGCAAATGGGCGGAGAGGGTGCTGGCGGAACGGCTCGCAGGCGGCGACCGATCGGCCCTCGTCGACCTCTACGACCGCTACTCGGGGTTCGTCTACGGGTTGGCCCTGCGAACTCTCACCAACCGGCAGGCAGCGGAGGACGTCACCCAGGACGTGTTCGTGGCGTTGTGGGAGAACCCCGCGCAGTTCGAGCCGGGCCGGGGGACGCTGCGGGGCTACCTCGGGACCATGACGCACCGGCGCGCCGTCGACCTCATCCGGCGGGAGGAGGCGCGGCGCCGGCGGGAGTCCCGGGCCCCGGCCGATCCCGGCGGGCCCGACCTGGCCGAGACCGTGGTCCGCAGCGACGCCAGCGGCCGGGTGCGCGACGCGCTGGCCACCCTGCCCGAGGCCCAGCGCCGGGCCCTGGAGCTGGCGTACTTCCACGGCCACACCTACCGGCAGGTGGCCACCGTGCTCCAGATACCCGAGGGCACGGCCAAGTCGCGGCTGCGGCTGGGGTTGCAGCGCATCGCAGAGATCCTTCGACCTGAACTGAGCGAGAAATGGGCATGAACGAGCAGAACGAGCCGAGGCCGAGCCCGTCGCTCGACGACCTGGCCGTCTACGCGCTCGACGCACACGAGCCGGACGAGGCGCAGGCCATCACCGCCTACCTGGCGGGGGCGCCCGGCGCGGCCCGGTGGGAGCGGAGCCTGCGCGAGGCCGCGGGCGAGTACGGCGCGGCCGCAGCCGCCGAGGCGGCGCCGCCCGGCGACCTGCGCGAAGGGGTGCTGGCCGCGGCCATGGCCCGCCGCGCCCCTGCGGCGGTGGTGGCGGGCGCCTCGCCCATCGACGCGCACCGGACCGAGCTGGCGCGCATGGTGATGCTGCTGGCCGACCTGGCGCCCGACGAGTGGGGCCGGCCGCTGGACCCGCCCGAGTTCGCGGGCTGGACCGTGCACGACGTGGCCGCCCACATCGCGGCCAACGAGTCGCTGCTGGCCGACCACCTGGGCGTGCCGGTGCCGGGCGTGACCGAGACCGAGCAGGACAACGTGGGCCGCACCGCCGCGGCCCAGGCCCGCCACCGCGACCTCCCGCCCGCGGCCGCGGTCGGCGAGCTGGAGGCGGCGGCCGAAGCCGTCGACAGCGAGGTCCGGGCCCGGGGCGAGGCCCGCCTCGACGAGCGGGTCGAGTGGTGGGACGGGCCGACGGCGCTCCGCATCGCCCTGCTGGTCCGGGCGTTCGAGACCTGGACCCACGCGGACGACGTCCGGCGCGCCACCGGCCGCGCCATGGTGGCGCCGCCGGCGACTTCGCTGCTCACCATGTCGTTCGCCGCCTGCGGGTTCGTGCCCAGCTTCCTGGCCGCCCGGGAGGTGCACCACCCCGGGCGGGTGGTGCGCTTCCGGTTCGACGACCTCGGGCCCGAGGCGGTGTGGGACGTCGACCTGGGCACCATCGGCGGCATCCGGCCGGCCGGCGACGCCCCGGTCGACACCGAGATCGCCATGAGCGGCCTGGCGTTCTGCCGGTCGGTCAGCGCCCGGCCCCCGGGCGGCACCCACGAGTACACGGCCACCGGCGACCCCGGCCTGGCCGCCGCGGTGGTCGACGCCCTCCCCGCCCTGGCGTTCCTGTAGCTCCCTGAGCCAGGCCGATAGGCCGGGAAGACATAGTCCCCTCAGCCGGGCCGCAAGATTTGCCTTGACGCTTTAGCAAGCTATGACTTTAGTAAGTGCATGGATGCAAACACCCTCCAACGCGCCTGCGCCGCCACCGAGCCCATCGTCGAGCGCCTGAGCCAGGCGGACTACGCCAAGCCCACCCCGTGCACGGAGTGGAACGTGCGCGAGCTGGCCAACCACCTCCTCGGCACCCTGGAGCTGGGCCGCGCCCTGCTGTCCGACACCCCGCCCGAGGCGCCCGTCGGCCCCGGCGAGCTGCCGGGCGTCGACCTGGCCGGCGACGACCCGGCCAAGGCGTACCGTGTCGGCGTGGAGTCCCTGCTCGCGGCGGCCGCCGGCGACGCCTTCAGCCGCGTCCACCAGACGCCGCTGGGCGACATGCCCGGAGCGGTGCTGGGCGGCTTCACCACGCTCGACATCTTCGTCCACGGCTGGGACCTGGCCCGGGCCACCGGCCAGAGCACACGGGATGGACGACGCCCTGGCCGAGGAGATCCTCGGCTTCGCCCACCAGGCGGTCACCGACGAGACCCGCGCCCCGCGCATCGGTCCCCAGGTCGCCGCCCCCGAGGGCGCCTCCGCCACCGAGCGACTGATGGCGTATATGGGCCGAACACCTTGAGCACGGACGCGGTCCTGCACGCTCTGGCCGAGCCCCAGCGCCGCCGCATCCTGGCGGTGGTGCGGGACCGCGAGCTGCCGGCGGGTGAGATCGCGCGGCAGTTCGACATCACGCCCCAGGCGGTCTCCCAGCACCTGCGCGTCCTGAAGGACGCAGGGGTGCTGCGCGAGCGCCGCGACGGCACCCGCCGCCTCTACGCCCTGCGGCCCGAGGCGCTCGACGTGGTGCGGGAGTTCCTGGACGAGCTGTGGCCGTCGTCCCTGCAGCGGCTCAAGGAAGCGGTCGAGGAGGAGCGGGGCGGGTGACCGACAGCTACAGCACGTCGATCCGCATCGAGGCCAAGCCGGACGAGGTGTTCCCCTACCTCACCGACGCGGCGCTCATGGTGCGGTGGATGGGCGACTGGGCCGAGCTCGCCCCCCAGCCCGGCGGCGCCTTCGCCGTCGACTTCAAGGGCGTCCCGGTGCGGGGAGAGTACCGGGTGGTCGAGCCGCCCCACCGGGTCGTGTTCACCTGGGGAGCGCCCGGGAGCGACGCGGTGCCGCCCGGCTCGTCCACGGTCGAGATCACGCTCCAGGCCGACGGCGACGGCACCGTGCTCCAGCTGGTGCACCGCGACCTCCCGCCCGAGGAGGTCGCCGGCCACGGCCTGGGCTGGGACCACTACCTCCCCCGCCTGGCGGTGGTGGGCGCGGGTGGAGACCCCGGCGCCGGCCCCGGCCACGGGTGACTCAGGCCTCGGTGATGGCGCCCCGCTCGGCCCCGGCGGCCAGCCGGGCGTACTTGGCCAGCACGCCGCTGGTGTAGCGGGGCGCGGGCAGCTTCCACTCGCCCCGGCGGCGGGCGAGGGTGGCCTCGTCGACCGCGAGGTCGATGGTCTTGGCGGCCACGTCGATGACGATGCGGTCGCCGTCGGCCACGAGGGCGATGGGCCCGCCGTCCACGGCCTCGGGGGCCACGTGGCCGATGCAGAACCCGTGGGTGCCGCCCGAGAAGCGCCCGTCGGTGACCAGCGCGCAGTCGCCGCCCCGGCCCGCGCCCTTCATGGCCCCGGTCACCGCCAGCATCTCCCGCATGCCCGGGCCGCCCTTGGGCCCCTCGTAGCGGATGACCACCACGGTGCCCGGCTCGATGGACCCGGCCAGGATCGCCTCCATGGCGCCGTCCTCGCCGTCGAACACCCGGGCCGGTGCCCTCGAAGCGGTCGAAGCTGATGCCGGCCACCTTGACCACCGCGCCCTTGGGGGCCAGCGAGCCGGTCAGCACCGCGATGCCGCCCATGGCGTGGATGGGCCGGTCCAGCGGGTGGATCACGTCGCCGTCGGGGGCGGGCGGGTCGATGTCCGCCAGGTTCTCGGCCATGGTGCGGCCGGTCACGGTCAGGCAGTCGCCGTGCAGCAGGCCCGCCTCCAGCAGGTGGCGCATCACCACGGGCACGCCGCCGATGCGGTCGACGTCGGTCATGTGGTACTTGCCCGCCGGCTTGGTGTCGGCGATGTGGGGCACCCGGGCGGCCACCCGGTTGAAGTCGTCCAGCGCCAGCTCGACCCGGGCCTCGGCCGCGATGGCCAGCAGGTGCAGCACCGCGTTGGTCGAGCCGCCCAGCGCCATGACCACGGCGATGGCGTTCTCGAACGCCTCCTTGGTCATGATCTGGCGGGGCCGGATGCCCTGGCGCATCAGCTCGACCACCGCCAGGCCCGAGGCGTGGGCGTAGTCGTCGCGGCGGCGGTCGACCGCGGGGGCCGACGCCGAGCCGGGCAGCGACATGCCGATGGCCTCGGCCACCGACGCCATGGTGTTGGCGGTGAACATGCCCGCGCACGAGCCCTCGGTGGGGCAGGCGTTGCGCTCGATGGCGTCCAGCCCGGCGTCGTCGAGGGTGCCGGCGGCATGGGCGCCGACGGCCTCGAACACGCTGACGATGTCGAGCGCCTCGCCGTTGTGGTGGCCGGGCAGGATCGAGCCGCCGTAGAGGAACACGCTGGGCACGTTGATGCGGGCCGCGGCCATCAGCATGCCGGGCAGCGACTTGTCGCAGCCCGCGAACGTCACCAGGCCGTCGAACCGCTCGGCGTGCATGACCACCTCGACCGAGTCGGCGATGACCTCACGTGACACCAGCGAGGCCCGCATGCCCTCGTGGCCCATGGAGATGCCGTCGCTGACCGCCACGGTGGTGAACTCGATGGGGAACGCGCCGGCGGCCCGCACCCCCTCCTTGCACCGCTTGGCCAGCCGGTCGAGGGGCAGGTTGCAGGGCGTGACCTCGTTCCACGACGAGCACACACCCACCTGCGCCTTGTCCCAGTCGTCGTCGGTCATGCCGATGGCCCGCAGCATGGCCCGGGCCGGCGCCCGCTCGTAGCCGTCGGTCACGTCCCGGCTGCGGATCTTTATGTCGACGGCGGTCTCGCCGGCGCTGGGGTATGACGGGTCTGGCATGGACGACAAGCGTAGGCCCCTGGCCGGGCCCGGCCGCAGCCCGTTCGACCGGGAGATCGCCCGGCTGGCGATCCCGGCCTTCGGCGCGCTGATCGCCGAGCCGATCTACCTGCTGACCGACACCGCCATCGTCGGCCACCTGGGCACGCCCCAGCTCGGCGGCCTCGCCGTCGCCATGTCGATCCTGCTGACCCTGTTCGCGGTCTTCATCTTCCTGGCCTACGGCACCACCGCCACGGTGAGCCGGCTGCTGGGGGCGGGCGACGAGGCCGAGGCCGCCCACCAGGCGGTGCAGTCGCTGTGGCTCGCGGGGTTGATCGGCATCGGCGTGCTGGTCGTGGGCCTCGCCCTGTCGGAGCCGCTGGTGGTCCTGTTCGGCGCCGAGGGCGCGGTGCGGGACCACGCCCTGGTGTTCCTGCGCATCAGCCTGTTCGGCGTGCCCGCCATGCTGGCCGTGCTGGCCGGCACCGGCTACCTGCGCGGCCTCCAGGACACCCGTACCACCCTGTGGGTGGCGGGCGGGCACGGCGGCGGTCAACCTGGTCATCGAGGTCGTCCTCATCTACGGGCTCGACCAGGGCATCGGTGCCTCGGCCCTCTCCACCGTGGTGGCCCAGTGCCTGGCCGCCGCCGTCTACATCCGCCTCATCGCCCGGGCGGCCCGGGCCCTGCGGGTGGAGGTGCGCCCGCACGCCGCGAGCATCGCCCGGCTCAGCCGGGTGGGCGCCGACCTCCTGGTCCGCACCGTGGCGCTCCGCGTGGCCCTGGCCGTGTCCACCGCCGTGGCCGCCCGGGCGGGAACCACCGCCCTGGCCGCCCACGAGATCGCCTTCGGGCTGTGGAACTTCCTGGCCTTCGGCCTCGACGCGGTGGCCATCGCGGGCCAGGCCATGGTGGGCCGGGCGCTGGGCGCCGGGGACGCGGCGTCGGCCCGGGGCGCGGGGAGGCGCATGGTCGAGTGGGGCGTGGCTCTCGGCACGGCCGCCGGGATCGGCGTGCTGGTCACCCGCACGCTGCTCCCCCACGTCTTCAGCGACGACCCGGCGGTGATCCAGGTCGCCGGCTTCCTGCTGGTGTGGGTGGCGCTTCTCCAGCCGCTGAACGGCCTCGTGTTCGTGCTCGACGGCATCCTGATCGGGGCGGGCGACATGGCCTTCCTGGCCCGGGCCATGGTGGGCGCCGCGGTCGTCTTCGTCCCCTCCGCGGTGGCGGTGGCGGTGCTCGGGCTCGGCATCGGCTGGCTGTGGGCCTGCATCGGGCTGCTCATGGCGACCCGCGGCCTGGCCCTCGGGGCACGGTTCGCGGGCGACCGCTGGGTCGTCTTGGGCGGTCTAGCCTCGCGGCGGTAGCACGAGGGAGGGCTCGACGATGAGCACGCTGCTGATGATCGGTACCCGCAAGGGCCTGTTCCTGGCGCGCAGCGAGGACCGGGCCGCCTGGGCCATCGAGGGGCCGGCGTTCGCCATGAACGCGGTCTACGCGGTGGCGCTCGACACCCGCCGGGAGACGCCCCGCCTGCTGGTGGGGGCCGACAGCGAGCACTGGGGCCCGTCGGTGTTCCACTCCGACGACCTGGGCGCCACCTGGGAGGAGACCGAGGGCGGGGCGATGCGCTTCCCGGCCGAGACCGGCGCGGCCCTCACCCGCGCCTGGCAGCTCCAGCCCGCGGGGGCGGACCAACCCGACGTCGTGTACGCGGGCGTCGAGCCCGCGGCGCTGTTCCGCTCCGACGACGGCGGCGCCACCTACTCGCTGGTCGAGGGCCTGTGGGACCATCCGCACCGCCCCGAGTGGCAACCGGGCGGCGGGGGCCTGTGCCTGCACACGATCGTCCCCCACCCCACCGACGCCGACCGCATGCTGGTGGCCGTGTCGGCCGCCGGCGCCTACCGCACCGAGGACGGCGGGAAGTCGTGGCAGGCCTCCAACACCGGCATCCACGCCTGGCACGAACCCGACCCCCACCCCGAGTTCGGCCAGTGCGTGCACAAGATCGCCCGCAACCCGGCCCGGCCCGAGGAGATGTTCCTCCAGAACCACGGGGGCGTGTACCGCAGCCGCGACGGCGGGGAGACCTGGGCCGAGATCCACGAGGGGCTGCCCGCCACGTTCGGGTTCCCCATGGTGGCCCACCCCCACACGCCGGGAACCGCCTACGCCTTCCCGCTGGTCGCCGACGCCTACCGCATGCCCCCGGAGGACCGGCTCCGGGTGTACCGCACGACCGACGCGGGCGACTCCTGGCACGCCCTCGACGCCGGGTTGCCCGAGGAGCCGGTGTACGCGTCGGTCCTGCGCGACGCCATGTGCGCCGACGACGAGGACCCCGCCGGCGTCTACGTCGGCACCCGGGGCGGCGACGTGTTCGGGAGCGCGGACGAGGGCGAGACGTGGGCCTCGGTGGCCCGCTACCTGCCCGACGTGCTCAGCCTGCGGGCCGCCCGGGTGCCGTGACCGGGGCTCCCGTCCACGTGCGGGTGCCCGCCAGCCTGCGCGGCTACACGGCGGGCCGCCCCGTGGTCGACGTCGACGTCGACGAGCTGGGCGATGCCCCCACCGTGGGCGCGCTGCTCGACCACCTGGCCGCGGTCCTCCCCGACCTGGAGCGGCGGGTGCGCGACGAGCAGCGGCGCCTGCGCCGCCACGTCAACCTGTTCCTGGGCAGCGAGAACGTGCGCGACCTCGGCGAGCAGGGGACGCCGGTCACCGGCGGCGACGAGGTCGCCATCATCCCCGCCGTCTCCGGCGGCGCCTGACCGCTGCCCGTTCGGGCAACCGAATCTGCCCCCCGGGACGGCCGCAGGGCCGCTCTGGCGGCGCCGAGGCCCGGCACAGTGGGTCGTGCATGGCGCGGTCACACAAGCCCGCACCCTCCGGCACCGAGGCCGGGGAGCACGATCGGGCCCCCCGGGCCCCCGCCCACAGCGACCCCGGGCTGGGCCGCACGGGACCGGGCGGCCTGTCGCTCGGCGCCGTCCACTCGCTCCAGGGGCTGGCGGGCAACGCCGCGGTGTCGCGGCTGGTGCGCCCGCCGGACGGGGGCACCGACCCGGTGGCCGAGGCCGGGCGCGCCTTCGCCCGCCGGGCCGAGCGTGAGCTGGGCCTGCCCGAGGGCTCGGCCCCCGAGCCCGCCGAGGCGCCCGCGCCGGCCGAGCACCGGCCTGCGCCCGGGCCCGACGGAAGGGCACCGCAGGCCGCCCAGGCCGAGGCCGGCGAGGCCCACCGCCAGGCGCGGGCGGAGCTGACCACCGCCCGCGGCGCGCCCAAGGCACCCGCCCAGCCGGTGGAGGCGCCGCCCGAGCCCCAGGACGCCCTCGCCCCCGAGGCCCGGCCCGAGGCCATCACGGCCGAGGTCGAGTCCCGCCAGGCGCCGGTGGGCGACATGACCGTCCCGCTCGACGAGGCGGGCGGCGCCGGTCCGGGCAGCGAGGAGGCGGTGGGACGCCTGCGGGCCGCCGAGCACGTCCCCGCCGGGCTGGTCGCGCTGGGCGAGGCCATCAGCGGGCGCATCGCCGGGCTGCGGGCCAAGGCGACCGCCAACGTGGCCCGCGTGGGAGCGCGGCTGCGGGGCGAGGCGGAGGCCCAGCGCTCGGGCGTTCGGGGCCAGATCGCCGCCAGCCGGGCGGCGGTGGGCGGCGTCATCGGCGGCGCCCGCAGCCGGATCACCGGCGCGGCCGGGTCGTCGCGCCAGGCCCTGGCGGCCAAGGCAGGCACCGCCCGCCAGGAGATCGACCAGGCCCGGGCGGCCGAGACGGCCCGCCTCGGCGAGAACGTCGACCGGGGCACCCTCCAGGCCCGCACCATCTTCGGCGACGCCGACACGCAGGTGTCCGACGCCGGCACCCGCGAGGCGGCCCGCACCCGCCAGCATGCGGGCGACCTGGCCGAGCGGGCGCTGGCCCTGGGCCGGTCCGCGGCGCAGGACCATCGCCGCGGCGAGGAGGACGAGGACCTCGCCGAGCGCAAGGCCGAGGCCGTGACCGACGTGGCCCAGCGCTTCGCCCGCCGGTTGCGGGGCGACGGCGAGAGCCTGGCCGGCCAGATCGGCGAGCAGACCGGCAAGGCCCGCGAGCAGGTGGGCGAGGAGGCCGAGCCCACCGTCAAGGGCGTGGGCGAGATCGGCCAGGGCAGCACCGAGGGCATCCGCGACCTGTTCGGCTCGGTGGGCGACGGCGTGGGCTCGGTGACGCAGCAGGGCGAGGAGCACCTGGACGCGGCCCGCACCGGCGTCCTGCGCGAGGTCGACAACGTCGACCGGGCCGCCGAGGGCCGCGGCATCGCGCTGCGGGCCGAGGGCGAGGCCAGCCTGGACGCGGCGCTGGCCACCGGCCTGCTGGCCCAGGCCAGCCTGGCCGGCCAGGCCGGGGCCCTGCTGGACCAGTCGGGCCGCGACGCCATCGACCAGCTCACCGGCATGGTCACGGGTGAGCAGGCTCCCGGCGGCGGCGGGCCGGGATCGGACGTCGTGCTCCAACGCGAGTCCGACGGCGGCACCGAGGGCGGCATCGGCGACGGCGGGTCGCCCCCCGGCGGGGTGGGGGTGGCGGACCGCGAGGCGGCCCTGGCCCCGCTCGACCAGGTGGGCCCGGGCCTGGACCAGGCCGCCGACAGCCAGACGGACGAGCTGGCGGGCAGCCTGGGCAACGCGTCCACCGGGGCCGCCGACGCCGGCGCCGCCTGGCAGTCGGAGACGCAGACCAACATGGACAACCTGGGCGGCACGGCCGAGACCGGCCTGGCCCAGGTGGTCGACGCCGCGGGCGGCCGGGTGGACGCCACGGTGGCGGCGGGCCGCGACCAGGCCCGCGGCGAGGTCGACCGGGTGGCCGGCCAGGTCGACGCCCGGGTGGCCGAGGTCCGCACCTCGGTGCAGCAGGGGGCGGGCGAGGCCGCGGGCGGGCTGACCAGCGCGGCCACCGAAGGCGCCCACAAGGGCGACGAGACCCTGGGCGAGCTGCCCGCGGCCATGGCGTCGGCCGCCAAGTCGCAGGAGAGCTGGTTCGGCCGGGCCACCAGCTGGGTGTCCGACCAGCTGTCAGACACCTGGGAGGCCATCAAGGGCATGGCCGACTGGCGCTTCGTCGCCAGCCTGGTGGTGGGCATCGCGGTGTCGATCGCGGTGGGCGTGGGCGTGGCCCTCCTCATCGCCGCCGCGCCGTTCACCCTGCCCGGCCTGGCCGTGGCCCTGATCGTGGGGGCCGCGGCGGGCGCCGCCGGCTTCGCCGCCGCCCAGGTCACCGGCAACGTGCTCGACCCCAACCCCAACAAGCGCTGGTACGACGGCGTGGGCCACGCCGCGCTCCTCGGCGCCTTCGTGGGGGCGGCCGCGGGTGGGGCGGTGTTCGCCGAGCTTTCGCTGGTGGCAGGCACCGCCGTGGTCATGGGCGCCGCCGGGGTCGGCACCGTGGTGGCCAACCTGGCCACCGGGCGGCCGTGGGACGACCACCTGCTGGCCAACGTCACGATCATGGGGATCTTCCACGGGATCATGAAGGGGATCACCGACCGCATCCCCGGCCGGGGCACAGCCCGTACCGAGGGTGAGACCCGCGAGACGAGCGACTACCGCCCGCCTCGCCCGACCGTCACCGAAGTGGTGGTGGACTCGCCCGGCCGGGTCGTGGCCGGCGACCTGCAGCCCGGCCCCGAGGGCCTGCGGTGCATGCTGTCCGACTCCACCACCGGCGCCGAGTACGGCTACGCCGACGTGCACCTCGACGCCTCGGGTGCGCCCGAGGGCGGCCCCCACCTCACCATCGACCCCACCAACGCATGGATGCCCGACGGCACGCAGGTCCGGCTCCGGGCCCAGGGCTTCTCCTGGACCGACGTGTCGCTCAAGGCGGCGATCGACGCCTACATCCGCAAGTTCGGCCGGGGCCCGACGGACATGGGCGGCCTGCTGGCCTGGAAGAACCTCATCAACTTCCAGACCGAGTTCGCCCGCATCCGGGCCGAGAACCCGGGCCTCGCCGAGGGCGTGGTGGCCGAGCGGGCGGGCAAGGCCATCTCGTTCGGCCAGGCCCGGATAAGGATCGGCTACGGCGACATCCAGGTCCGCTACGGCAACATGGGCGACGTCACCCTGCCCAACGGCACGGTCCTCCAGAACGTCCCCAAGTGGGTCGAGATCCAGGCCGGGCCCACCACCCCGGGGCCGGTGCCCACCCTCCCCCAGCGCGACGAGACGCCCGATGCCGGCCAGTGACCCTGCTCCTAACCGGTTCTGTCAGCGCTCACGTGCAATCGAGCGGCTCACGTCTGACAGAAGGTCGGCTGGGTCGTCCTGGTGCTGCTGATGGCGGTGATCAGCTACAACCGCTTCGTCCGCCAGCGCAACCTGGTGGCCGAGTCGTGGCGCCAGATCGACGTCGAGCTGGTGCGGCGCCACGACCTGGTCCCCTCGCTGGTGGCTGTTCGACCATGTCGCCGCCGCGGGCCCGGGCGGCGGCCCCGTCGGCCAGCGTGGCCCAGCAGGGGGCCGACGAGGCCCGGCTCACCGCGGGCCTGCGCCACCTGATGGCGCTGTCCGAGGGCTACCCGACCCTGCGGGCCGACCGCCAGTTCCGGGCCCTCCAGGACGAGCTGGTCGACACCGAGGACCGCATCGCCGCCGCCCGGCGCTTCTACAACGGCAACGTGCGGGCCCTCAACACGCGGGTGGAGTCCATCCCGTCGTCGCTTGTCGCCGCCCTGGGCGGCTTCCGGCGGGCCGAGTACTTCCTGGCGGACGAGTCCGAGGCGCGCACGGTCGTCGCCCTGGACCTCCGCTGACCGCTCAGCCCGCCACGCGCTCGCGCAGCAGGGCGGTGACCGCCTTGCCGTCGGCCTTCTTGCTCGGTGGCCTCCATGACCTTGCCCACGAAGAACCCCGTCAGCTTGCCCCGCGCCTTGTCGTCGCCCTCCCGGTACCGCGACCACTCTTCGGGATGGGCGGCGATGACGCCGTCGACGGCCGCGCCGAGGGCGTCGGCGCTCATGGCCTCGAACCCCCGGGCCTGGGCGATGTCCTTGGGGTGCGCCCCGGTCTCGACCATCTCCGCCAGCACGACCTTGGCCTGGGTGGCGGTCAGCTCGCCGCTGGTCTCCATGTCCACCAGCGCGGCCAGGCGGGCGCCGGGCAGCCGCTCGGCGCCCTCCACGGCCAGGTTGTGCTCGACGTGGGTGAGCACCCGGGCCGGGTCGCCGCCCGCGACGATGGCGTCGACCGCCAGGTCGTCGAGGTCCCGCTCGACCGCGATGGCCACCGCGCCGCCGGTCGAGCCCAGGCCCGCGGCGTCGGCCAGGCGGGACCGGCGCTGGGCCGGCAGCGCCGGCAGCTCGGCGTCGACGCGGGCCACCCACTCCTCGCCGGGGTCGAGGGGCACGAGGTCGGGCTCGGGGAAGTAGCGGTAGTCCTCCGCCTCCTCCTTGGAGCGCAGCGTGCCGGTGCGCCCGTCGGCCTCGTTCCAGTGGCGGGTCTCCTGGCGCACCGCCTCGCCCGCCTCCAGGAGCTCGATCTGGCGCCGGGCCTCGTAGTCGATGGCGTGGCCCAGCGAGCGCAGCGAGTTCACGTTCTTGATCTCGCAGCGGGTGCCGAGCGGCTCGCCGGGGCGGCGGACCGACACGTTGGCGTCGACCCGCAGCGACCCCTCCTCCATCTTGGCGTCCGAGGCGCCGGTGGCCAGCAGGATGGCGCGCAGCTCGGACACGTAGGCCCGGGCGTCCTCCGCCGAGCGCAGGTCGGGCCGGGACACGATCTCCAGCAGGGGGACGCCGGCCCGGTTGTAGTCGACCAGGCTGTAGCCGGCCTCGTGGATGCGGCCGCCCCCGCCGACGTGCGTCGACTTGCCCGTGTCCTCCTCCAGGTGGGCCCGCTCGATGCCCACCCGCAGGCCCGACGGCAGCTCCAGCACCCCGTCCACGTTGATGGGCAGGTCGTACTGGCTGATCTGGTAGTCCTTCGGCATGTCCGGGTAGAAGTAGTTCTTCCGGGCGAACACCGAGCGGTGCACCGAGCACCCCAGCGCCCGGCCCAGGCGTATGGCCAGCTCGACCACCGCCTCGTTGAGGACCGGCAGCGACCCGGGCAGGCCGAGGCAGGTGGGGCACACGTTGGTGTTGGGCTCGTCGCCGAAGCGGTTCGGGCACCCGCAGAACAGCTTGGTGGTCGTCGCCAACTCGGTGTGCACCTCGAGCCCGACGACCGTCTCCCAGTCCGTGGCCATCCGGTCAGGGTAGTGGCGGGTCACCGGGATGGCCGCACGGCCGGCGGGTGGCCGTCAGAAGCTGAGCAGGGGGATCAGCATCCACAACCACGCGGACGCGCCCAACAGCCGGAGCCCGCGCCGCGGCCCGAGGGGCAGCGCGCGGGCGGCGCGGAGCTCGACGGCGCATGATGGGCAGGAACCGCAGGTCCTTGACGAAGTATCGGCGGAACAGCCGGCGCGGCTCGAGGAGGAAGCGGAAGAACCATTCGCCACCGGCGCGCCGCACCCAGAGCGGTGCCCGCCGGTGGCGCCCGACGTGCAGCTCCAGGGCGCCGCCGATGCACAGGAACACGGGCAGCGGCCGCCGCCGGCGGCGCAGGTGGTCGGTGAGCGCCAGCGCCAGCAGCTGCTGCTTCGGAAAGGAGATGCCGAGGAAGACGAACTCCGGCCCGGTGCGGTCGAGCACCTCGGCCGCGGCCCGGACGACCTCGCCGAACGCCACGGGATCGTCCATGTCGAACACGGGCGGGACGTAGACGCCCAGCGACGGCATCTCGGCCTGCATGGGCGCCGCCACCTCGGGGCACGACGCCACGACCATCGCCCGCCGGTCCTCGGCGACGAGGCGGCGCCACAGCGGCGGCACGACGTCGCTGCCCGCCAGGCGGGCGCCGAGCGGCTCGCCCAGCATGCGGCTGGCCCACACGATCGGCTGGCCGTCGGGGAGGATGTAGCGGGAGTTGCGCATGCGGTGGGCGACGCCCGACCGCTCGAGCTCCCCCATGTGCACCACGGTGTCCACGTTGGGGGTGAAGACGATGGGCTCGCGACCGTCGTCGGGCTGCGGCGCGAGCAGGCGCTCGACGGTGGCGTCGATGCTGACGTCGTCGACGAAGTCGAACCCGAGCACCGGGCGGGTGCGGGCGTGCGCCGGCGCCGGGATCAGGGCGTCCGACGCGCGGGTGTCAGGGTGTCCACGGTCCACCCCCTGTCCGGGCGTCCGCTCTTGGCCGCCCGCTTCCCCGGTCCGTAGGGTGGCCCCCTGCGGATGCCGAGACCGGGACCCGAGGATGACGGGGCGGAGCGGACGTGACGACACAACGCGACGAGCGGTCATGAGCGGACGGCCGGCCGGGTCGGTGCTGATCCCCGCCCACAACGAGGAGGCGGTCATCGGCCGTTGCCTCGACCACCTGTTCGACGGGATCGACCCGGGGAGCCTCGAGGTGGCCGTGGTGTGCAACGGCTGCCACGACGGCACCGCCGCCGTGGCCCGTGCCAGCGGCCACCCGGTGCAGGTGATCGAGCTGGACGTGGCGTCCAAGCCCGCGGCGCTCCGGGCCGGCGACCGGGCGCTTGGCACCTTCCCCCGCCTCTATCTCGACGCCGACGTGGTGCTGGGGGGTGCCAGCGCACGCCAGGTGCTCGAGCACCTCGAGCGGCCGGGCGCGGTGGCGGCACGGCCCCCGATCCGCTACGACACGTCCCACTCCTCGGGCATCGTGCGCCGCTACTTCCGCGCTCGGGCGCAGATGCCGTCGGTGATGGGATCGCTCTGGGGCGCAGGCGTTTACGGCCTCACCGCCGCCGGCCGGGCCCGGTTCGGCGACCATCCCGACGTCGTGGCCGAGGACCACTGGGTCGACCAGCACTTCGAGGCGGCCGAGATCGACATCGTGGGCGACGAGCCGGTCGTCGTGGTGGCGCCGGCCCGCCTCCGGGACCTCCTCAAGGTGCGGCGCCGCGCCTACCGCGGCGTCGTCGAGAACCGGGCCGCCGGCGAGCGGCCGGAGCTGGTCAAGGAGACCACGCCGTCGACCCGGCGCGACCTTCTGCGGCTGTGCCGCAGCGTGCGGGGCGCCGTCGACGCCGCCACGTACGCCTCGGTGGCCGTGGCCGCCCGGGTCTACACCCGGTTCGGCCGGTCGACCCGCTGGGAGCGCGACGAGAGCTCGCGTCGGTTGCCGTCGGCTGAGCCGGGCACTGTGCCCCGGCGCCCACCCGGAAGGATGCGCGTGTCAGGCAGCGCTCGGAGCTGCCCGCACCAGCGGCGATCGGCTGCGGGGCCACGGGCTCACGCACACGCTCGGCCTGCCGACCGTCCTTGCGCCGGCGTAGCGGACTGACCAGCAGGTCCTCGTAGGCCGCCAGCAGGTTGCTCCGCGAGATCTCCCACGAGAGGCTCGCCTCCACACGGCGGCGGCCGATGGCCCCCATGCGCTCACGCCGCGCGGGGTCGTCCAGCAGCTCGGCGGTCAGCTCGGCGAAGCGGACCTCGTCGTTGTCGGGCGCGTAGACGGCGGCGTCCCCGGCCGTGACCCGTGCCTCGCGCAGGTCGAACGAGACCAGGGGGCGGCTCATCGCCATGTACTCGACGACCTTGTTCATCGACGACACGTCGTTGAGCGGGTTCTTCGGGTCAGGCGACAGGCAGACGTCGGCGGTCGAGAGGTACCGCTGCACGGTCTCGTCCGGCACCCGCCCGGTGAACTCGACGACCCCGTCGAGGCCGAGGCGGCTCAGCCAGCGCGACCAGGTCGTCGAAGGCGTCGCCGCTGCCGATGAAGGTCGTGTGCAGGTCGTCGCGCCCCAGCGGGCCGTGCAGATGGGCGAGGGCCCGGAGGGCGTAGTCGACGCCGTCCTGAGGCCCCATCACGCCCAGGTAGCAGGCGAGGTGGCGCTTGCCCCGCTTGAGGGCGGGGTCGGGCGCGACCGGGACGAAACGCGAGAGGTCGGGGGCGCTGCGGACCACCCGCACCCGATCGGGCGGCAGCCCCCCGCGGGTCAGCGCGGCCCAGCGGTAGCTGTCGTTGGTGCTGATGACCGCGTCCGCGGTCCGGAAGGTCAGGCGCTCGAGCAGCGACGACACCCGGTGCAGCACCCGGGGCCCGGAGGCGAAGCGCGACTCGAACAGCTCCGGCACCAGGTCGTGGTGGTCGAACATGAAGCGCGCCCCGGTGCGGCGGACCGCCAGGGCGATCAGGAAGAGGAGGTCCGGCGGGTTGCACGCCTGGACGACGTCGAACGGCTCCTCACGGGACAGGCGCCGCGCGATGCGCAGAGTGCGCCACAGCGCCGTGCCGTACTCGCGGAGGTAACCCGCGGGCCCGCCGGTCGCCGGCTTGAGCGGGTAGCGGTGGATCCGCACGCCGCCGATCTCGGCGAAGGGCTCGGTGTCCTGCTTGACGCCCTGCGGGCAGATCACCTCGACCCGGTAGCCGGCGTCGGTCAGGGCGCGGCACTCCTGCCACACCCGGCGGTCGAACGGGACGGAGAGGTTCTCGACGAGGATGAGGACCCGGGGGCCGGGCCGGTGCCTACCAGCCGACACCGATGTACCTCTCGTCGCCCTCGTACTCTTCCGAGCCGGGGAACCGGACCAGGTCCACGATGATGCGGCCGTCGGCGTCGCGCAGCTCGGCGAGTGCGTCGGGGTCCGCGGCGCCCACCACGACGATCTCGGCGTGGGCGATCACCGCCCGGGCCGAGCTCGCCATGAGCCGGGACAGGTGGGGGATGCGCTGGTCCACGTAGGCGCGGTTGGCGCCGAGCAGCCGGGACACCGCCACCTGCGGGTCGTGGATCATGAGCTCGAAGCCGCGGCCGAGCAGGCGCTCGGCGAGGGCCACCATCGGGCTCTCGCGCAGGTCGTCCGTGCCCGGCTTGAACGACAGGCCGAGCAGCCCGACCCGGCGCTTGCCGGTGGCCTCGATGGTCCGGAACACCCGGTCGATCTGGCCCTCGTTCGACGGCAGGATGCTCTCGAGGATCGGGATCGCGACGTCCGCCCGCCGGGCGCGGTGGACGATGGCACGGAGGTCCTTGGGCAGGCAGGAGCCACCGAACGCGTACCCGGGCCGCAGGTAGGCCGGGGAGATGTTGAGCTTCGTGTCCGCCGTGAGGATGTCCATCACGGCGTGGCTGTCGAGGCCGAGCGCCTTGCACACCGCGCCCATCTCGTTGGCGAAGCCCGTCTTCAGGGCGTGGAAGCTGTTGTCGGCGTACTTGATCATCTCGGCCACGCCGAGCGGCACCCGGTAGACCGGGCCGGGCAGGCCCTCGTAGAGCCGGGCGACGGCGTCGCCGCTCGCCTCGTCGATCTCGCCGATCACGGTCTTGGGCGGGTCGAAGAAGTCGCGGACGGAGCTGCCCTCGCGCAGGAACTCGGGGTTCACCGCCAGACCGAAGTCGGCGCCGGCGCACAGTCCCGACGCCGCCTCCAGGCGGGGGGCGACGATCTCCTCGCAGGTGGTCGGCAGCATCGTGGAGCGGATGACGACCGTGTAGCGCTCCGTCCGCCCGACCAACGCCGCCCCGATCTGGTCGGCGACCTGCTCGAGATAGGCGGTCAGCAGGCTCCCGCTCGGCGTCGAGGGGGTGCCGACGCACACCAGCGCCAGGTCGGTGGCAGCCACCGCAGCGGCCGCGTCGCTGGTGGCGGTGAGCCGGCCGGCGCGGACCTGCTCGGCGATCAGGTCACCGATTCTCTCCTCCACCACCGGAGTCCGCCCCTCGGCCACCATCGCGACCTTGTCGGGGCTCACGTCGACGCCGATGACCGTATGCCCACGGCTCGCCAGGCACGCCGCCGACACGGTTCCCACGTAGCCGAGCCCGAAGACGGCAACGCGTGGGCCCTTCGGGCCGGCCGCCTCGTTCGTCCTTGCCGCACTCCATGCGCGTCCACCCGTCATGTCGCCGCCCTGTCCGCCCTGGCTGCCATCGAGTCACCTTCCGTGCGAGCAGTCCCTGTCCGCGAACTCCTGCCGCTTCGCGAATTCCTGCCGCTCGGGGCGCAATGCTGCTCGCGGACGCTGAAGGCCACCTGAGGCTCTCCTGAGGCGTCACTGAAGCCTGCGGCCCAGCCGGGGCAGGGTTCCCGAGGCGGGTTATGGTCGGCGTCGATGGCTGCAGAGCGCGCCGAATCCCGGCTCACGACGGGCGACTCGACGAACGATGCCGGCGGGGGGATGGTCGTCGTCACGCCGACGTACGCCCCCGACCTGGAGCTGTTCGCCGACCTCCACGCGTCGGTGCTGCGGTGCTTCCCGGAGGACGTGCGCCACCTGGTCATCGTCACCCAGCCGGATGTGGCGCCCTTCCGCCGGTTCGCCGGCCCCCGCTGCGAAGTGCTCAGCGTCGGCGATGTCCTGCCCGGCTCGGTGCGGGCACTGCCGTTGACGAAGCTGTGGGTGAACTTGCGACGGCCGCTCCCTCCCCTGCGGGGCTGGATCCTCCAGCAGCTGGTCAAGCTGGCGGTCGCCGCGCAGGTGGACGAGCGCGTCGTCGTCACGGCCGACTCGGACATCGTGTTCATCCGCCCGGTCACGGTGGAGACGTTCGCCCCGGGCGGCCAGGTGAGGCTGTTCCGGCTGGACGACGGCGTCGACAGCTCGCTCACGCGACACGTGCTCTGGCACGCGGTCTCGCGCTCGCTGCTGGGGCTGCCGGCCGCCCCGCCGCCCCCGCTGCCCGACTACGTGACCGCGCTGAACAGCTGGGACCGCGAGGTCGTGGGTCGGATGCTGGCCCGCGTCGAGGAGGTGACCGGACGCGGCTGGCTGGCGGCGGTCGGCAAGGAGCTGCACTTCTCCGAGTGCATGCTCTACGGCGTGTACGCAGACGAGGTGGAGCACGCCAAGGGCCTGGTCACCACCGGCGACTCGCAGTGCCACACATATTGGGGCAGCGATCCGCTCACCGTCGACGGCGCCGCCGAGATGATCTCGTCGGCGGGCGCAGGGGACGTGGCCTACATGATCTCGGCGAAGTCGTACACGCCCCTGGACGTGCGGCGAGCGGCCCACGCCCGGGTGTTCGCCGACTGAGCGACCGGCGGTGGAGACCCGACCACAGAGAGTCGGAATGGTTGGGCCAGCGGCACGGAACTGCCACCCTTCGTGGCTCCAGATGCCAGTCGCGCCCCAATCCGGCACGGGGGGCGGTTTCCCGGAGACACTCTGTATCGGGGTGACTTGTGCGGCCGCTCCGTCCCTCCTATGCTCGCGCTCACGGTCCACAGGGCACAGGCGTGGACCGGTTGGGACAGCGTGCAAACGGCTGCAGGCCGTTTACTTTAGAAGGGCGGATAAATGATAACGGGCGGACAAGTCGCTAATGGCGCGGCGCGTTCTCGTCATCAGCGGCGACGATTTTCTCGCAGAAGCAATCGTTCATGCGCTGCGGAATGACAAGCATGTGGTCGAGCGCACGGCATCGTGGCGGTCGGCCGAGCGGCTGCTGCCGGAGCTCCGGCCGCAGCTGCTGGTGATCGACGCCGAGAGCGAGGGCGTGGACGAGCGGCCGGTCGTCGACCGGGTGCGGATCGTGACCGACATCCCCCTCGTGGTGCTCAGCCCGTCGGCGCAGCTCGAGGACCGGCTGGTCGCGCTGCGGGCGGGCGCCGACGAGGTGATGGCGAAGCCGTTCGTGCTTTCCGAGCTCGCCTGCAAGGTGACGGCGCTGACCCGGCGGAACGGGTTCGGCTCGCCGGTCATCGAGCTGGGCGACCTCGTGATCGACGAGGCCGCGCACACGGTCGAGCGGCGGGGGACACCCGTCGAGCTGACCGCCATCGAGTTCGCCCTGCTGGCGACCTTCTCCCGGCACCGGAGCCAGGTCCTGTCGAAGACCCAGCTCCTCACGATGGTGTGGGGATTCGACCACCACAAGGTGAACCTGGTCGAGGTGCACGTCTCGGCGCTGCGGCGCAAGCTCGAGGCCGCCGGTCCCCGGCTCATCCACACCGTGCGGGGCGCGGGCTACGCGCTGCGGCCGGTCGAGGCCCCCGAGGCTGCGGCCCGGCCCGAGCGGGAGAAGGCGATCGGCCGGGGCCGGTGCGACGCCCGCACGAACGCGCCTTCCGGCCGCTGCGGCGGCGCTCGCTCGCGCTCGACGTAGCGCGGGACCGGCGCTCGAAGACGGACCACGGCACCGTGGGGGTTCGCGCGCGGCCGCGGCCCGGCCCGGGCTCCGTGCCCAGGGGAAGCCACAGTTAAGGCAACCCTCAGCGCGGCTTCAGCGCCACTTCAGACCTGGTTGCGACAGTCGGACACGAGGCAAGGGCGGAAGGGCGGACATGGGCGGCGGTACACAAGAGTCGAGATTGGTTCTCCTGCACGAACGAGACGAGCTTCGGCGTTTGCCCGCTCGGGATTCCGGTACCCAGGTCTCGCTGGCGTCCGCGACGCTGCACCACCGGCCAGGGCGACACCCCGACCGGCGCGGACCGGACGGCCAGCTGGGCCGAGCGCCGGGCGCCGCACTTCCCCGCCGCTCTCGCTGCGCCGGCTGGTCGCCGTCGACGCCCTGTCCCTCCTGGCCGGGTGGTCGCTGGGCTGGGCGCTCGCGGGCCGGGGTGCCCCCTGGCCACCGGCGAGGTCGTCGCCACGATCGCCCTCGGCGTGATCTCCTCCCTCGTCTGCTTCTCCGCCCTGCACCTCTACCGGCACCCGCTCAGCGGCGTGCGCTCCGGCGCCCTCGGCCGCGTGCTGCTCAGCCTGGGCATGGCGGCACTCGTCACCACCGCCGGGCAGTCCCTGCTGGGCGAGGCGGACCCCGTGCTCGTGCTGACTTCGGTGGGCGCGTCGCTGGTGATCGTCTCGTCGGCCCGGTACTGCTTCGACGTGTGGCTCGTGAGCAGGCGGGCGCGTGGCGACTTCCGCGTCGCCGTCGTCGTCGCCGGCGAGGCCGCCGAGGCCGCAGCTCTCGTCGAGTTCCTGGAGCTCAACCCGGAGGCCGGCTTCGACGCCATCGGGATCGTCGGCGATCCTCCCGGCCCGACCGACAGCGTGGCCATGAGCGCGCCGTGGCTGGGCGGCCTCGAGCACGCCGGCGACGTCGTGCGCCGCACCGGCGCCGCGGGCGTCCTCGTGGCCGTCAACGGGCTGGGCAGCCCCACGCTGAACCAGCTCGTCCTCGCCTGACCGCGGCGGGCACGCCCATCTACCTGTCCACGGGCCTCACCGGCGTCTCCGGCGCCCGCCTCCGGACCATCCCCCTCGCCCACGAGCCCATCTCGCTGGTGCGCCCGCCCTACCACTCGAGGATCCAGCTGGCCGTCAAGCGGGCGCTCGACATCGTGATGGCCGCGCTGCTCCTGGTCCTGACCGCACCGGTCATGGCCGTGGCCGCCCTGCTGATCAAGGCGCACGACCGGGGGCCGGTGCTGTTCCGCCAGGTGCGCATCGGCCGGGACGGCGAGCCGTTCACGCTGTTCAAGCTGCGCACGATGGAAGTCGATGCCGAGGCCCGACTCGCCGAGCTCCGCCACCGCAACGAGCGCCACGGCCCGCTGTTCAAGGTGTCGGGTGACCCCCGGATCACCCCCATTGGCAGCATGCTCCGCTCGACGGCGATCGACGAGCTGCCCCAGCTGCTGAACGTGCTCTCCGGCCGAATGAGCATCGTCGGGCCGCGCCCAGCCCTCCCCGCGGAGACGGCCGAGTTCGACGACGAGCTGCAGCGGCGGCACCTCGTCAAGCCCGGGGTCACCGGTCTGTGGCAGGTCGAGGCCAACCACAAGGCCTCGTTCGACGAGTACCGGCGGCTCGATCTCTTCTATGTGGACAACTGGTCGGTGGCGATGGACATCGCAGTCATGATCGACACCGTGCCCGCCATCCTTCGCCGGGGCCTACGTGCCCTGCGACGGCCGGCGCCGACCGCCCCGGCGCCGGTCGATCCCGCAATGGCCCTGCGGCATACCGCCGAAGTGGGCCCATGACGCCACCGACGTCGGTGCGATCCGCCCGCGTACCGGCGGCCGCGCCATCCCCCGGCGCGGCCCGGTGGGCGTCACCCGACCTGTCGGTGATCCTCGTCAGCTGGAACACCTGCGACGAGCTGCAGGCCTGCCTGGAGTCGGTGGCGGCCGGGGTGCGGGGCATCTCTGCGGAGCTGGTCGTGGTCGACAACGCCTCCAGCGACGGCTCGGCGGACATGGTGGCGGCCCGCTTCCCGGACGTGCGGCTCGTCCGCAATCCCGAGAACCTCGGGTTCGCCGCCGGCTGCAACGCCGGCCTGCAGGTGGCGACGGGTCGCTACCTCCTCCTGCTCAACCCCGACACGATCGTGCTCGATGACGTGCTCGCCGCCACGGTCCGCTACCTCGACGAGCACCCGGGCGTCGGGACGTTGGGCTGCCGGGTCCTCAACGCCGATGGCAGCCTGCAGCCCTCGTGCTTCCGCGACCCGTCCGTCCTGAACACCTTCCTCGGTGTCACCGGGCTGGCCAAGCTGCCTTGGCCCCGCTTCCTCGGCCGGGAGTGGATGACGCACTGGCTGCGCGACAGCGAGCGCGACGTCGAAGTGGTGACCGGCTGCTACCTGGCGACGCGCCGGGAGGTGGTCGAGGACGTCGGGCCGCTCGATGCCGGGTACTTCTTCTGCGGCGAGGAAGCCGACTGGTGCCGGCGGATGCGGGCCCGGGGTTGGGTCCTGCGGTTCGCGCCGGTGGGCGACATCATCCACCTCGACGGCGTGGCGGGGCGCAAGCTCAGCGAGCGGCGGGACCTCCTCGGCATGGCCGGGCTGGTCCGCTACGTCGACCACCACGACGGGCGGCTCGCGGGCTGGGCGATGTCGGTCCTGCTGTGGGTCCACGCCGCCAGCCGGGCGGCCGGCTTCTGGGCCGTGGCCTCGGCGACGCGCAATGACGAGCGCCGGCACGGGGCCACGGCCCGCCACGCACCACTTCCTGCGGGTGCTGAAGCGCTACCGGGAGGTGCGGGAGCTCGCCGGGCTCCGGCCGGCTACCACGACAGGCACGTGAGCTCGGAGTAGAAGTAGTCGACCTCGTCGACGGACATCGTCGAGCTGAGGACCATCTTCCTCCTCGGCGCCCCCAGGCTGAACCGGGGCCACACCGCGAGCGGCCCGGTCACCCGCCGCTCGGCCAGCAGGGCGGCCGCCCGATGGTGGAGGAGGAGATGACCGCCGACCGCCCGGACCCGCCGGCGGAAGAGGTCCTGGTCGCTGACGTGAAGGATCGAGGCGAACACGGGCGGCAGCTGCTTGCGCCGATCCATGCGGAACACGACCCAGCACGACCGGTCACCCTCGACCACGATGACGTGGCGGGCGCCCGCCAGGCCGGCGTGGTCGCGATACAGGTCCCGCTGGTCGGCGGTGAGCGCGGCGCCCACGGCCTCGGGATCCGAGCTCACCCGCACGCCCCGCCGCGGCGGCCAGGGCAGCGTGGGCACGAGCACCGTGGTCGGGTCGAGCTCGGTGAAGCCGAGGCGGGCGTTGAGGGGCACGACGTTCCCGCTCGGCGAGAGGTCGGTGAACGTGTAGCCCTCCTGTGCCAGCAGCGCCTTGAGCAGGCGGAGGCTGTGGAACCGCTGGTCCTCGCGCACGCACCACGCGGCCAGGTTGCAGATCCTCTCCTGCCGGTCCTCGAACTTGCGTTCCGAGTACAGCGCGGCGTAGGCGCCGACGACCGCCCCGGCGTCGTCGACCAGCATGAAGCCGTGGTTGGGCTGCTCGAACGTCCAGGGCGGGGTGAACGCAGCGACCCACGCGTCCGCCGGCACGCGCTCGTTGAGGTGGGTGTGGAAGAACTCGGCCACGCCGGCGAGGTCGTCGTCGTCGATGGGTTGCACGCTCACGGCCATCCGCCCATTGTGTTGGCTCCGCGGGCCTTAGGTTGACTTCAGGCTCCGCTCAGCGGTGCTTCAGCCTGATCGGCGAGACTGTCGCCGACCGGGACCGGCCGGCGGGGTCCCCGGCCTCCCCACGAGCAGGCAGATGCGCAGCCAACTTCACCACATCCTCGCCGAGACCGCGGCGTGGCGCCCGGAAGGCCCGGCGCTGACGTTCAAGGCCACCACGCTCACGTATCGGGAGCTGTGGCAGCGTTCCGCGGCCTGGGCGCCGGGCTCCAGGGCCTCGGCCTCGGACGGGGCCACCGCGTCGCCATCTACCTGGACAAGCGGGTCGAGACCGTGGTCTCCGTCTTCGCCACCTCGATCGCCGGAGGCGTCTTCGTCCCCGTCAACCCGCTGCTGCGGCCCCGCCAGGTCGGCCACATCATCGACGACTGCGGCGCTCGGGTGCTGGTCACCATCGGCCGACCGGTTCGACCAGCTGGAGGACCAGCTCGCGGACTGCAAGACGATCGAGCGGGTCGTCCTCGTCGGCGACGGGCGACGCGCCCGCCCCGGGGCGCGCTACGAGATCGTCGAATGGGCGACGGTGGCCTCGTCCGGTGCCGAGCCGGCCGAGGCCGGGGCGGTCGACCTCGACATGGCGGCCATCCTCTACACGTCGGGCAGCACCGGGCGGCCCAAGGGCGTCGTCCTCTCGCACCGCAACCTCATCGTCGGGGCCGAGAGCGTCAGCCACTACCTGGCCAACGACTGAGCACGACGTGATCCTGGCGGCCCTGCCGCTCAGCTTCGACGCCGGCTTCAGCCAGCTCACGACCGCCTTCTCCACGGGCGCGCACGTCGTGCTCATGAACTACCTGCTGCCCGGCGATGTCGTCCGCCTGTGCGCCAAGCACCGGGTCACCGGGCTCACGTGCGTGCCGCCGCTGTGGATCCAGCTCGCCGAGCAGCGCTGGACCCCGGAGGCCTGCGGGTCCCTGCGCTACTTCGCCAACACCGGCGGGCGCATGCCCAAGGCCACCCTCGATCGGCTGCGGGCCATCTTCCCCCAGGCGGCGCCCTTCCTCATGTACGGCCTGACGGAGGCGTTCCGCTCCACCTACCTCGACCCGGCCGAGGTCGACCGGCGGCCCGACTCGATCGGCAAGGCGATCCCGAACGCCGAGATCCTGGTGGTCCGGGACGACGGCTCGCCGTGCGATCCGAACGAGGAGGGCGAGCTCGTCCACCGGGGCGCGCTGGTGGCGATGGGCTACTGGAACGACCCGGAGCGCACGGCCGAGCGCTTCCGGCCCGCACCGAACCGCGAGGACGGCCTCTGCACCACGGAGCCTGCGGTGTTCTCGGGGGACATCGTCACCCGGGACGAGGAGGGCTTCCTCTACTTCGTGGGCCGCAAGGACGACATGATCAAGACCTCGGGCTACCGGGTCGCCCCGACGGAGATCGAGGAGGTCACCTACGGCACGGGGCTCGTCCGCGACGCGGTGGCCCTGGGCGTCGACGACGACCGCATCGGCCAGGCCGTGGTGCTCGTGGTCAGCCCGAAGGCCGGCACCGGGTTCGAGGCCGCGACCCTGCTCGACGAGCTCCGTGGGCAGCTGCCGCTGTACATGGTGCCCCGGGAGATCGTGGTCCGCGCCGACCTGCCCCGCTCCCCCAACGGCAAGTTCGACCGCAACCTGCTCCGCCAGGAGCTGACTCGTGAGCGAGCCGTCGAGCGAACCAGAAACACAGTGCGTTACTCGGCCCCGTGGGCCGAGCGCTCATGCGCAGCCCGAAGGATGCGCCAGACGGCGCGTGCACCCCACGATCGCCGCTACGGGGTCGACGGCGGCGTGCTGACCGTCGGTGGGATCCCCATCGACCGCCTGGCCCTGCGGGTCGGCGGCACGCCGTTCTTCGCCTACGACCGGGCCAAGATCGCCGAGCGGGTCGGCGAGCTCCGGCGGCTGCTGCCCGGCGGGGTCGACCTCAGCTATGCCATCAAGGCCAACCCGATGCCCGCGGTGGTCCACCATCTCCGGGGCCTCGTCGACGGGTTCGACGTCGCCTCCGCCGGCGAGCTGCGCGTCGCGCTCGACACCGCCATGCCGGCCGAGCGCATCAGCTTCGCCGGGCCGGGCAAGCGTCCGGACGAGCTGACCCAGGCGGTGGCCGCCGGCGTGACCGTGGAGATGGAGTCGGAGACCGAGTGGCAGCGGCTCGTCGCCATCGGCGACGAGCTCGGCATCCGGCCGCGGGTCGCGGTCCGGGTGAACCCCGACTTCCAGGTCAAGGGGTCCGGCATGCGGATGGGCGGCGGCGCCCAGCAGTTCGGCGTCGACTCCGAGCGCGTGCCCGCGCTGCTGAAGGAGCTGTCGATCGCCGACGTCGACTTCCTCGGCTTCCACATCTTCGCCGGATCGCAGAACCTGCGGGCGGACATCCTCTGCGAGACCCAGCGCAAGACGATCGAGCTGGCGCTGGCCCTGGCGGAGGACTCCCCGCTCCCGGTGCGCTATCTCAACGTGGGCGGCGGCTTCGGCATCCCCTACGGCGAGAAGGACCAGCCGCTGGAGCTCGCCCCGATCGGCGCCAACCTGGCCGGGCTGCTGGACGAGCTCGTGCGCCCCCGCCTCCCGGACGCCCGCCTGAACCTCGAGCTCGGCCGGTACATCGTCGGCGAGGCCGGCGTCTACGTCACGCGGGTGATCGACCGCAAGGAGTCGCGCGGCAAGGTCTTCCTGATCGTCGACGGCGGCCTGCACCACCAGCTCGCCGCCTCGGGCAACTTCGGCCAGGTGATCCGGCGCAACTACCCTGTCGCGCTCGGCACCCGCATGGGCGCCGAGGCGGACGCGGGCGGCGAGACCGCCAGCGTGGTCGGCGTCCTGTGCACGCCGCTGGATCTGCTGGCCGACTCCGTCGAGCTGCCGGCGGCCGAGATCGGCGACCTCGTCGTCGTCTTCCAGGCCGGCGCCTACGGGCTGACCGCCAGCCCGACCGCCTTCCTCAGCCACCCTTCGCCCCCCGAGGTCCTCGTATGAACACCGACACCGCCGCCCCCGCCACCCTCGACGCCGTGCGTTCGGTCGTATCCGCCACGCTCGGCATCGACGAGGCCCGGACCACCGCCATGCACGCCGGCACCGAGCTCCTCGGCAGCCTGCCCGAGCTCGATTCGATGGCCGTGGTCGAGCTGATCTACGCCCTCGAGGAGCGCTTCGCCATCGAGGTCGACGGGGACGAGGTCACGGCGGACGTGTTCGAGACCCTCGGCAGCCTGGCCGCCTTCGTGGAGACGCAGATCGCTTGACGACCGCCCGATCATGGCCGCCTGGTCCCTCCCACTGGCAAGAAACATCCTGGTAGGGCATCATCTCCTCGAGTTGCATGGGGAAAAGCGCGGGACACGTCAGGTGACGGACGGGGATCACAACCATCAACGGGCGGGTCGCAGCCCGACCTCCGCCCTCTGTTGGCACTGACGAGAGGACGACGATCACGATGGCGCTACGCAGATCCCGAAAGCTCGTCCTCGTCCTGGGTGGGGTCGTCGCCGTCGTGGCCGCCGCGGTCGCCGTGGCGGCCGTCCGGGGCGGCGGATCGGACCCACGCCTGGTGGAGGTGGCGGACGCCGACCTGACCGTCGAGACGGATGCGGGCACGACGATGCCCCCACCGGCCGCGGTGCCCGAGAACCCCAAGACTCCCCCGACCTCGCCGACGACGGCCCCGCCAGCCGAGGCGCCCGACGACTCGGGGGCGTCCTCCTCGCCGCCGCCTCCGGGCGGCTTCCCCAACCCCGCGAGCACGGGCGTGCCGGCCGGATGGACGCCGGCGCAGACGATCTCGACAGACCTGACCATCCGCGAGCCTGGCACGGTCGTGCAGGATGTCCGCTTCACGGACGGCGCGAGCATCAGCGTCTTCGCCGACAACGTGACGATCCGCCGGGTGGAGATGCTGGGTGGGGTCATCACCAACCAGTACGGGGACGCCCCCGCCAACTGCGGCCACGACATGCTGATCGAGAACGTCTCGTTCAAGCAGCGGCCCGGCCAGTTCGAGCCGTCCGACTACCCGGTGATCGGCGAGGGCTCCTACACGGCCCGCAGCATCGAGGTCGACGGGCGCGGCGAAGGACCCCGGCTGTCGGACTGCGGCCCGGTCACCATCGAGAACTCTTTCATGAGGATCCACGGCGCCGACGAAGGAACCCCGGCGTGCGACGCGGTCCACTCCGACGGGGTACAGGCAGTCGCCGGGGTCGGCGCGACCGCGCGCAACAACACGATCATCTTCGAGACGTCGTGCGGCACGTCACCCTGGTTCGTCGTGAACCCCGCCGTCAACACAGGGACCTACACCATCGACGGGCTGCTCGTCAGCGGCGGCGGCTACTCGTTCCGGCAGGAGGTGACCGCTTCCGTCACGGGGCTCCGGATCGTGAACGGCGCCTGGGTCTACGGGCCGCTGGTCGAGATGAACTGCTCCAGCATCTCGAGATGGGAGGCGAAGCTGGTCACCATCGACGCCAACTACCAGGTGAGCGGGGTCGTGGGCGACCAGCCGTGCGAGGAGTAGCGGGCGGCCGCGCCGCGCTCAGCGAAACGCCGTCATCGACTTGCGCAGGCCCGCGAGTCGCTCCCACTCGATGTGGGCATCGGGGAAGTAGGCGCGCATCTCCGTGAGGCTCAGCAGCTCGGTGAACATGACCTCCTCCTCGGCTTCCGCCACCGGCCAGCCGTGGGTGTGCCCGAGGGGCCAGCGGGGGGCGAGCCAGTTGCGGGCGTTCAAGGGCAGGAATTGCATCCCCGGGAACACCCAGTGGGGCTCGACCGGGAAGTACCGGTAGGGGGTCTGCACCGCGTAGCGAGGGGCCAGGGAGCGAACGACCTCGGCAAAGCGAAGCCGCTTCGCGTGGCCGCCCAGGTGCTCGATCAGGCTGTTGGAGAAGACCAGGTCGAACTCGTCGTCGCCGACCAGCTTGGGAGCGTCGCACGCGTCGCCCAGGATCGGCGTGACCCACGGCAGGCCGTCACCCGGCGCGTTCAGGTTGATGACCGTGACCGACGTCGGGCGGAGGGGAGACCGTTCCCAGAAGACTGTCGTTCCGCCCAGGTCGAGCACGCGCATCTTCTCGAGGTCGGGGAACTCCTTTGTGAAGCGGGCCCAGCGGCGGAGCCGCATGCGCTCTGCCAGCGAGCGATCAGCGCCGACGAACCAACTCCTGATCCCAGAAGTTTGCTGCAACTCACCTACTCCTATCGAGGATCAGCGCCAACGCTTGGCGATCCCGGCGAGGTGGCCCCGGAGCCGCTGGTGGGCGGTTGGCGGGGCGAGGACGGTCTCCCGCAACGAGTGCGGCGTGTCGCCAGCCCGCACGGAGTACCGGGGTTGAAGCCACCCGCCCTCCCGTGCTCGACGAGCGTCACTCGAGTAGACGACCCGGTAGTCGAGCCTCCGCAACGCCGCCAGGACGGTGCGGTCGTACTGCCCGAGGGGTAGCGCGGCCGCGTCGACGGCCGACCCGGCCGCCTCGGCGATCGCCTCCCGGGCCTCGACCAGCTCGACCGCGAGGTCGTCGTCGCCGAGCCCCCGCCACGACCGGTGGTCCATCCCGTGTGTGCCGATGCCCATACCCGCGCCGCGCAGGGCCCGCACGCCATCGGCGTCCAGGTTGCCCGGGGTACCGATCCGGCCGGCCACCACGAAGAAGTCCGCCGTCATGCCGCGCTCGACGAGCGCGGGCAGGGCGACCTCCACGTCGGACCGCATTGCCGTCGTCGAAGCTCAGCCGCACGTCGTCCCGACCCTGCACCTCGTCGAGGAGGGACAGGAAGGCATCGCGGCCGACCCAGTAGTCGTGCTCCCCCGGCTCGCGCGACGGTCCCGGCGGGGTGCCCACGCCGTGGAACGAGACGTTGATGATCTCGTCGCTAGCCATCGGCGACCTTCGACTCCCTCAAGGCGGCGACCGCGCCGCCGGCAAACTCGAAGTACTCCACGACCACGGTATGCAGTCCGGGGGTCAAGGGCACGTCGGCCGAGTACGTGGTCGGGGCCTGGTAGAACCAGCCGTCCACCACGACCACCCCGTCGACCAGCACCCGAATCCCGTCGTCGCCGGTGACGCTGAACCGATAGGTGCCCGCGGAGTACGACTGGGTCCTGGTCCAGCGGGCCGAGAAGCCGTTGGCGGGCACCGCCGGATCGGGTGAGCCGCTGCCCCAGTCGAAGTCGAGGTCGGCGTCCATGCGTGCGAGCACCGGCGTGCCGGCGAGGTCGAGGTTGTCGAAGTACTCGGCCGCGAACGGTGGCGGTGGGTCTGGTGGTGGTTCGGCGCTCGCCTCGTAGCCGAGCCTGGCCACGGCGCCGCCGGTCAGCTCGAAGTACTCGAGCACGACCGTGTGCGTGCCCGGCGCCAGGTGGCGGGTGACGGTCGAGGTGGCCGCACCACCCTGCAGGAACCACTTGTCGAGCACCTTGACCCCGTCGATGAAGAGGCGCGCGCCGTCGTCGGCGGTGACGGTGAACGTGTACGAGGTGTCCTCGGCCGCGACCAGGGGCTTGGTCCAGCGGGCCGAGAACTGGTTGGCGGGCACGCCATCGCCGGGGGCGCCGTCGCCCCAGTTGAAGTCGACCGCGTCGTCCTGCCGGGTCAGCACCGGGGTGCCGGACACGTCGGGGTTGTCGAAGTACTCGGCCTGGTACCCACCGTCGGACGACGTCGGCAGGTCGCCGATCCGCTCGTACGTGAACTCCGCCTTGGCGCCACCGCCCGACTCGAACTGCTCCACTCGCAGTTGATGCGTGCCCCCCGCCACCGGCTTGTCGACGCTGAAGGACGTGTTGCCCGGGTTCCAGTCGTTGAACACCGGCACGTCGTCGATGAAGGCGCGCATGCCGTCGTCGTGGACGCCGCTGAAACGGTAGAGGCCCGCCGAGAGCGACACGGTCTTGGTCCAGCGGGCGACGAAGCGGTTCGGCGCGATGCCCGCGCCGGGCGAGCCGTCGTCCCAGTCGAAGTCGAGCGTCTCGTCGTCTCGCTCCAGGTCCGCGGGCCCGCTCGGGATCGGCGGCGGGATGTCTGCGCCGTCGGGCAGGTTCCAGTACGACGCGTGGTAGGGCGCCTCGGGAACCAGGTCACCGACGCGCTCGATGCCCAGGCGGGCGACCGCCCCGCCGCCGCTCTCGTAGTACTCCATCACGATGGAGTGCGGCGCACCGTCCAACGGCAGCGTCGCGGTGTAGGTCGTCGGCCCCTCGTCGATCCAACGGTCGATGACCAGGACGCCGTCGACGAAAAGGCGTACGCCGTCGTCCGCAGTGACCGCGAACTCGTACTCACCCGGGGCGAAGCTCGCCGCGCGTGTCCAGCGGGCGAGGAACCGGTCGGTGCCGATGCCCGGGCCGGGCGACTCGGGGCCCCAGTCGTGGTCGATCGCCTCCTCGTCACGGGCCAGTTCGGGGCTCGTGGCAGGGATCTCGTTGAGGCTGGACCAGTTCCAATACTCGGCGCGGTAGGTGCCGGCCGGCTGCTCGGGTGCGGCCTCGACGTCGAGTGACACCCGCGCACCACCGAAGATCTCGACATAGTCCAACTTGATGGTGTGCAGGCCGGCGCCGAGGTCGACGGTGTAGCTGGCCTCGCTGTTCGCCGGGCCCTGCCACCGGCTGATCACCCGCTTGCCGTCGATGTACAGGCGGACGCCGTCGTCGGCCACCGTCGTGAACGTGTAGCGGCCCGCGCCGAAGTGCTGCGTCTTGGTCCAGCGGGCCGAGAAGAGGTTGGAGGGCACCGCCGGATCAGGTGAGTCGTTCCCCCAGTCGAAGTCGATCTCGGGGTCCTGCCGGGTGAGCACCGGCGTCCCCGAGAAGGTGTAGTTGTCGTAGTAGGTCGCCGTGAACGGCACCGTGGGCTCATACGTTGCCGTGTAGGTCGTGTCATCGACCGGGGTCGTGATGGTGTGGCGGACCGGCTTGTCGTCCGACCAGCCGGCGAACTGCAGCTTGGTGCCGTCCTGCGCCACGGCGTACAACGGCGCGTTGAGCTCCCGCTGGAAGCCTTCGACGCCCGCGACCTGGTGCGGCGTGCTCACAGGGATCCCGTCGACGAACACACCGAGGCCGGACGGCGAGGAGGCGAGGCCGATGGTGGACTTGCGCGGGAAGACGTTCACGACCTTGCTGACCGACAGGCCGTTGCCGTCGGTGGCGGTCACCGTGACCTCGTAGGAGGTGTCGGCCGAGGGCTCACCCGTGGTGGGGATGGTGAACGACCCGGCCCGGCCCGCAATCGGGCCCACGAAGGGGTGGAAGTGCGTGCCGTGATGGAGCCTGACCGTCGTCTTGATGTCGCCGTCGTCGAGGTCGAAGCCCGCGGCGTCGTGCGCGAACGCGTTGTAGCTGATCGTGTCGCCCGCCCGGTACAGCTGGCCCTCGGTGGGGAAGGCGACGGTGAGCTCGGGGGGCACGCCGACCTGAACGACGATGGGCTGGGCCGGCACCTCGTCCCCGGCCGCCGAGACGGTGAGGCGCACCGTGAAGACCCCCTTGTCCGGGTAGGTCTTCGTCGGGTTCGGATCGCTACTGGTCGTCCCGTCGCCGAGGTCCCAGTGATAGCTCAGCGGGTCGCCGTCGGGATCGCTGCTCCCGGCGCTGGAGAAGTGCACGGTGAGTGGCTCTACGCCCTTGGTGACGTCGGCGGAGGCGCTGGCCACCGGGAGGTGCGACGTGGTGTTGAAGCTGACGCGGTAGAGCGCGCCCGGGTAGTAGGTGATGTAGTACAGCGAGCCGTCCGGCGCGACCTTCATGTCCACGACGCTGCCCGCCTGGTCGTCGAAGTCCTCGACGGACGTGACGTGACCGGCTGCGTCGAGGTTGGCGTGCTTGATGAAGCCCCGTGCGTAGTCGCCGAAGAAGAGGTCGCCCTCATACTCGGGCGGGAACATCCCGCCCCGGTAGATCGGCCCGCCGGTGACCGCCGCGCTGTTGCCCTCGTGGGGATAGGCGTGGATCGGGTCGATGAACCCGGCGCAGTTCGCCGTGCACGTGCCCTCCTTCAGCGGCCACCCGTAGTTGCCGGCCCGGACGATGTGGTTGACCTCCTCCCAGCTGAAGTCGCCCACGTCACCGCCGTACAGCTCGCCGGTCGCGCTGTCGAACTGGAAGCGCCACGGGTTGCGGAAACCGTAGGCCCAGATGGCCTCCAGCTTGCCGGGCTGCCCCACGAAGGGATTGTCCTCGGGGATCGAGCCGTCCCTGTTGATGCGCAGGATCTTGCCGTGGGGGCTGCTCAGGTCCTGGGCGTTGTCACCCTGGCCGTTGTCGCCGACCGCGAAGTACAGCTTGCCGTCCGGCCCGAAGCGGATGCTCCCCCCGACGTGGAGGAGCTGCGACGGCGACGAGGTCCGGAACAGCTCGAGGGGAGCTTCCGGTGCGACGTCCTCGGCCGCGCTGAAGCGGACCAGGTGATTCAGCAGATCGTGGCCCGTGTAATAGAAGTAGACGAAGTGGTTCGAGACACCGAAGTCGGGGTCGAAGGCGATCCCGATGAGCCCGCGGTCGCCGGTGTCCTCGGAGGGCAGGTCGGCGAAGGGCGTGGGCAGCAACTGCCCGTCTTTCACGATCTTGATCTTGCCGGCCCGCTCGAGAATGAAGATCCGGCCGTCTGGCGCGATCTCGAATCCGGACGGCCCGTCCAGGCCGTCGCCTATGACGAGCGACGTCTGGAAGTCTGGTGGTGGCGACGCCGTCGCCCGGGGTGCTGACATCAGTCCCGGACCCAGCAGCAAGACACTCGCGAGCAGGGTGGCCAGCCACCGACCGCCACGACGAGGCTCACGCGATTTCAAGGCGCGTCCCGCCAAGCATTTCCCCTTTGTCCGCCGCACTTTATTCATAGGTTGATACGCCTTTAGGTATGTCGGGAGAGCGACCGCCAATAGCTGATTTCCCTGGTCGCGCATTTCTGTACGTCGAGGGCCAGCCCTTCACGCGGGACGCGTGGTAGCGAGATGCGCAGGTCGCCGGCGCGCCCATTGCGTGCGCAGCTCGGCCCATGATCGATGGTCGATGAACGGCCGCTCGACCGCCACGTGGAAGCCGTAGCTGGCGGCGATGATGGCCGGCACCACCACACCCATCATCATGGCGAGGCTGGCGCCGGACGGCAGGTCGAGCGGCTCGACCACGAACACCCACGCCACGAGCAGCACCGGGGCGTGGACGAGGTAGAGCGAGTACGAGTACCGGCCGACGCTCAGCAACGGCTTGTGCTCGAGCGCACGCCGGGTGCGGCTGGTGGCCGCCTCGGCGGCGAAGGCCAGACAGCAGGCCGTTGCGAGGCCCACCACGAGATCGAGCCAGTAGAGGTCGGTGATGGCCCGCTCGGTGCCGAGCCAGGCACAGGCGAGCACGGCCGAGAGCCCGGTCGCCAGGGCGAGACCGCCCCAGATGCGCCCGGCGCCCGGGCTCGGCGGCCGGGACGTGGCGGCGGCCGCCACCAGCCCGAACACGAAGAGGGCCCCCAGCTGGGGCGACACGGCCAGCAGCTTCTCGGCGACCACGCCCCCACCGTGGTCGCCGGCGATGCCGATCGCCACGACCGCGGACACGCTCAGAGCCGTGAGCACGACCGGACCCCAGAGCCGCCTCACCAGCAACAGCAGGGGGAACACCCAGTAGAGCTGCCACTCGACGGCGATCGACCAGAAGGCCCCGTTCGGCGAGGCTCCCTCGACGAGGTCCTGCACCAGGAGGAAGTGGGTGGCGACGCCCTTCCACGAGACGGCATCGTGGGTGCGGATGCCCAGCACCGCCACCAGCGCCACCGAGACGGCCAGAGCCGCCCAGTAGGGCGGGATGATCCGCCAGGCGCGTCGTCGCATGAACGTCCAGTAACCGCCGCGTCCGAGGTTCCAGCCCCGCTTCGCCGGGGCCAGGCCGAGCGAGAACCCCGAGACGACGATGAAGACGGCGACGCCGAAGTGGCCGTAGAGCAGCGGCGTGAGGACCGCCGGGCCCGTGTTGGTGGGGAACCCGTCGTAGACCGTGATGTAGACGTGGTGGAGGACCACGAACAGGGCGGCCAGCGCCCGGATGCCGTCGACGAAGTCCAGCCGTGCAACCGGCGGCGTGGCGCGCGGCGCCTCGGGGGGCGCCGCCGGATGCGTCACGCCGAGGCTCATGCCCGTCACCGCTCCGCGGTCGACGATGCCCGCGTACCGCGACCGAACCGCCGTGTCGCCGTACGCCGTCGCGGCCACACGGTCGAACCGCGCGCCGCCTGCCAGATTTTCGCCCGTCACAGTCAGTCTCCGCCCTGTCGCCCTATCGCCCGAGTTCCCATGAAGTTTCGCCAGACCCTCTGCCCGTCAGGGGATCGTCGGGGCTGTCGTCGTTGTCGTGGTCGGTTCTGTCGTCGTCGTGGTGCTTGCCGTCGTCGTCGTGGTGGTCGTCGGAGGTGGCTCCGTCGTCGGGGTCGGCGGCTCGGTGGTCGGGGTCGGCGGCGCGGTGGTCGCGGTAGGGCCGGTCGGTGACCCTCCGCCTAGCGGCAGCCGCGTGGACGGCGAGGTCGTGCCCGAACGACTGGGCAGTGTGGTCGCGGTCCTCCCGGGCATGGTGGTCAGCGTGCGAGGCCGCCCGGCTGGGGCCCGCGGTTGCGAGCGTTCGGCCTTGATCGACGGCTGGCCCATGATCGTCGTCGACGACATGTCCGGCGGCACGACGCCGGGCTCGGTGGCGACCCCGACCTGCGCGACCTGCCCGTCATCGGTCCGGTCGACGAGGAACGGCAAGCCCATGAGCGTGATGACCGCGGCGCCGGCGCAGATGAGCACGGCGATGCGACGCAGGTCGTGTTCGCCCGCGCTGCGCTGCGGCTCCAGGGGCGGCTCGAGACCCCAATCCACTTCATCGGCCGTGCCGCCGGCCAGGTCGGCATCCAGGGTCGTCGACCAGGCGGAGCGGCTCGTCGGCATCCGGAGCGTCGAGCGCCAAGGCGGCATCGCTGAGGTCGATGACCATCGTCACCGGCGCCAGGTCGCTCTCGGCGGCCCGCGCTGCGACCGGGTCGGCCTCGTCGCCGGGCTCATCGCCGGCGGGCACAACCTGGAGTGTGACGTCCGTGCCGGCGCCGACGACCTGCGCCCGCGCGACCACGGCGGGCCGTTCGTCCTCGTCGCTCCCCTCGCCCGCCCGCGTCGTCGCCCACAGCGCGCCGGCCATGCCGAGGCACAACGGGACGACCCCCGCGAACATCCGGAACGAGAACGCGTCGAAGGTGTACGCCGTCACCGTGCCGGCGATGCTCGCCGCGGCGAGCGCCTGTCCGAGGTCGCGGGTCGCTGGGTCGTCGGAACGACGGCGGGCACCCCGGCCCAGGAATGCGGCCGCCAGGAGGTAGACGAGCACGACTGCCAGCCCGATCAGCCCGATCTCGATCAGGGTCAGAAGGTATTGGTTGTCGAGGACGTTGTTCTTCTCGCTGTCCGCGATGAAGGTCCCGGGCCCGTGCCCGAACCACGGTGCCCGCCGGATGAGCGCGAAGGCGGGTCCGTAATCGTTCTTGCGGGAATCCGACCCGGTGGAGAGGAAGAACCCCCGCAGCGTGCCGAGCAGTCCGGGCGTCGTGGCGTAGACCAGCGCCAGGAAGCCGGCAACGGACGCCAGCGCCTTGGGCCGGATCCGCGGCTCCAGGCCAATGAAGATGACGATGCCGGCGACCACCGCGCCGAGGATCGCGGAGCGCGACACCGCCACCGGGATCCCGATCGAGATCATCGCCAACGGCAGCCAGCGGCGGGCTCGTGTACGGGTGAGGTCGAAGCGGCCCGCGTGCAGCGCGAGCGGCATCGCCATGGCGATGACGCACCCGAACTCGATCGGGTGGGTGGCCGTGCCGGACGGCCGGCGGAAGCCGGCGCGGTCCTGGATCGTGACGAGGTCGACGTTCTCGTACAGCCCGGGGATGCGCTTCGGATAGGTCGCGAGATCAATCCCGGCGCGGAACTGGAGGAACCCGACGACCGCCATGGCGGCGACCGCCACGACGAACGTCCGCAGGACCCGGTTGAGCTCGGCCCTGTCCTGCAGGCCCTCGGCGGCAAGCAGAGCCACACCGGCCCAAGAGAAGACCGCCAGCACGATTCGATCGGAGGCCAGGAGCGAGTCGACCGTCACGTACCCGACGTGCAGAATCGCATACCGCACCAGGACCGTGGCCGCGAGCAGGCCCACGACGACGCGCACGGGCACGACCGTCCGGGCCAGGCCGTCGTCCGGCGTGAGCACCGCCACCGCCCAGTGCAGTAGGGCCACCAGGCCGATCACCGACGCGGGAGTGCCCACGGCGCCCAGGGGCTTGATGATCTGGGTGGGTGGGATCAGGATCAAGAGGACGGTGTAGACCTGGATGACCCTGACCGGCGTGCCAATCGCCCGCCAGCGACGAGCCACGGTTCCCGGCGAGACGGCGGGACCGGATCGGCGATCGGCGACGGTGATCACGACTTGCGTTCGGTCGCCGGCTTCTCGTGCCCGTTGTCAGGTGCGAACGCCAGGGAGGACGGCCGCCAGATGGTCCAGCCCGGCTGCTTGCCCTCCGGTCGATCCGCAGCCGGCACCGCGGCAACCCGCGACCCTCCCGGACGCGACCCGTTCGATCCGTCGGGTTGAGCGTCCTCACCGGGGTCCCCGGACTTCGTGGCCGCGGCACGGCCGCCGCCTGACGATCGCCGCGGGCCGTCGTCCGCTTGGCCCGAAGCCTCCTTCGCGGAGCGGCCCGCGCGAGAGGGCGGGCGAGCGCGGCCGTCCGCCGGGTCGGGTATGGGCCAGACGGCGGGACGGCCCGTGCCGGACGGCGCCTGCGGGTGATCGTCCGCCGGCTCCGGTGCCGGATCGGCGGCGACGTCGGGCGTCGACGCGGGCACGGTGGCCGCGCCTCTGGCCCCCGCCCGCCGGCGGGTGAACGCTTCGGCGGCGACCGCGAGGCCGAGGGTGCCCAGTCCGCCGACGGCAAGCGCGGCGATGGCGGTCCGCAGGGTGCTGCCGACCTGCGCGACCGCCGTCTCCGGCGGCTCGACCGGCGCGCTGGTGATGAAGTACGCGGGATCGGCGCCCTCGGCCTCCTGTAGCTCCGACAGCACCGAGTCGAACTTGGCGACCACGGCCTCGGCCGAGCCGATGGCGGCGGCCGCGTTCGGTCCGGTGCCGGTCACGTCGATGACCGGTCCGCGCTGGAGCCGGTTGGCGACGACGGCGTAGCCCGTGACGCCTTCGGCCTCGAGCTCGGCCAGCTGTTGGTCGCTGTTCATCTTCCGGGCCACGATGTCGGCCACGACGGAGAGGTCCCCGTACCGCGTGAAGGGGTTCTCGCCCGCGGCCGGGTCGGCGCCGGGGGTCTCGGACTGGGGGGCATCCCGCGGGCTGAACAGCACCACCGAGGCGCCGGACGTATAGGTCGGGGACGCCACCAGGAAGACGGCCACGACCAGCATGAGGGTGACCGCGGCGGCAGGGGCGGTGACGCGCCAATGGCGCGCCATCAGGCGCGCCAGGGACATCAGGTCCATCGACACCCCGGGGGACTCGCTGTTGGGATCCCGGTTCGTGAGAGACATCGCTTCCTTCTGATGGGATTTGGGCGCGGGGGACGCAGTCATCGGCGAGTCCCCCCAGCTGACGGGACAATGGTACTGATCGCCGCGACCTGGCCATTCGTACGAGCAGTGCGGTCACCGATGTCGCGGATCAACCTGAAACGCGCAGGGCGAGTTCACGCCGGACCTCCCCGGTTCGGTCGCAGGTGTGCCGGCCGATGGCCGGCCTCAGGGGCGAGCGGTTCCGCGACGGCCGGCGCAAGGTCGCGGCGCGCCCGCAGTGCCCGCACCCGGTCACGCCCCTGCGCGATCAGCTGCCGCCGCTGCTGCGCCGGGACGACGAGCAGGGCATAGGTGGCGAGACCGACGACGCCGGTCGCGGCGAGCTGGGCGAACACCGTACTCGGGACCAGGTCGCGGACGATGGTGCAGAGCGCGGCGGCCGCGGCGGCGGATAGCAGCGGCCGGACGAGGTCCCGGGCGATCGGGAGGAGGGTCACCCCGATCCGGCGGAGCGCGGCGAACGCCAGGGGCAGCGCCACGAGCAGGGCCACCAGAGCGTGGGCAATCGCCGCGCCGCGGGCCCCCTCGGCCCGGGTCCCGATGATGAGCGCCGGGACCAGGGCCACCGCCCAGCCGAGGTTGAACCAGAGGGTGGCCCGGGTCGCGCCGGCACCGGTGAGGATGTCGAGCGCGAGCTGCGTCAGCATCCGGGCGACGCCGAGGATGATGAGGAAGCGCAGCACCGGCGCAGCTGGCACCCACTCGGTCCCGTACAGGAGCTCGATCAAGGGCAGGGCGAGCACCGCGGTGAGGAAGCCGATGGGCAGCACCGCGGTGACGAGCGCCGTGATCGACCGGTGCACGGCCGGCGCCAGGGCGCCCTCCTCCTCGGACAGGCGCGAGAAGCTCGGGATGGAGACCCAGCGGATGGCCGTGCCGAGCACGCCGGGCGCCCAGCCCGAGATGTTGAACGCCAGCAGGTAGAACCCGAGCGCGGTCGCGCCGAGGGTGCGGCCCACGATGACGTAGTCCGCGTTCATCAGGATGGCCTCCACGCCGAGCGCCATGGCCAGCGGTACCCCGAAGGTCATGAGTCGCCGGGCTACCGCGGGGTCGAAGCCGAACCGCCAGGGCATGTGCGCCGACCACAGGACGAAGGCGCCGGTGACGGCGGCCCCCGTGACCTGGCCGGCGGCGAAGCTCATCGCCCCCACGCCGTGCACGGCCAGCGAGATGGCGACCGCGGCGTTGGCGACCAACCCGAACAGGTTGGCCATCGTGATGCGGTGCTGCTGGAAGGTCCGCACGAGGTATCCCGCCCGCACGGCGGTCACGCCGTCGACGAGCATGACCATCGTGAGCACCCGGACGATCGGCGCCGCCTCGGGATTGCCCGCCAGGCCGGCGAATGCCGGCGCGAACATGAAGAACAGGCCGTAGATCGCGACGCTGAACGCCACGGCGAGAGTCGTGGCCGTCGGGGCCATCTCCTCGATGCGGCCCCGCCACTGGACCGTGGCGGCGATCAGTCCGACGTCGTTCACGTGCATGACGAAGTACATGGCACCGAGCGCGATGGCGTAGAGCCCGAAGTCGTCCGGGGTGAGCAGCCGGGCCAGGACCATGCCGAGAGCCAGGCCCTCCGAAGCGCGTCGCGAAGGCGCCGATCAGGCTCCAGCGCAATCCCTTGCTGGCTGCCTGACCGATGCCGCCGAGCCGCCGGCTCGGTGGCGGTGGCGGCGCCGTCGTCGGATGGTCGGGACGGCCAGAGCGAGCTGACGCTGCCAATCGGAGCCCCGGTAGATGCTCCGGGCCCGGCGGTCCGACCAGACCACAGCCTCGTGAAGCGCGCGTGCGCCCTGACGCGCATCCGCCTTGACCTGCGTCGCAGCCGCAACGAGGCCGTCCGCGACCGCAGGGATCGAGCGCACGGGGCTCCGGATCGGACCGCTCCTCGACGACGGGTCCCGGCCCGGACCGGTCCTCGACGACGGGCTCCGGCCCGGACCGCTCTCGACGACGGGACCGTGCGCGACCGCAGGGTTGAGCGCAAGGGGCTCCGGCCCAGACCGATCCTCGACGACGGGTCCCGGCCCGGACCAGGTCCTCGAACGACGGGGCGGCTGGTGGGCGTCCGGGCGCGGCACTACGGCGGTCATGTTCTCACCGCCGCGGTGAAGGCGACACCGGACCGGACGCGCGCGGCGACGAGGAGCCTGCCTGGCCCGTACGGGCCGATGTCGCGCCGATGCGACCGCGCTTCGTTGGTCGCGGTGAGAACACCATGCCGCCCTTGCTTGTCATCCGGTCCTGGCAGTGTGGCTCACCAGGTTAAAGGACCGCTGAAGCAGTGCTGAGCGGGGCCTGAAGAACCGCGCTACAGTGCGGCGGCGACCACCGACATCCCTCACGGTGAGGGGTCAGCGATGGAACCGACGCCACGGTTCGTGAGCAGTGGTGTATGTCAGCGTCCCCCGCGCGCCGCCGGCTGGCGAGCACACGGGCCGGGCCACGCGAGGCGAGACCGGCCACCTTCCGGGCCCGGTGGGCCGCCGTCATCTGCTGGCGACGGACGTAGAAACCCACGATCGCCGCCCGGGCCGCCCGCCGCGCCCGGGGCGCGAGCCGGGCTTCGCCCACGACGGTCCACAGCTCCCGGCACATCAGCACGTTGGCCACGTGCACCTGCCAGGTCGGGACGCCGAGCCGGCGGGCGATCGCCGTCCGCGTCACGTACGGCGCCGGCAGCCGGTAGGAGAGGACTTCGTCGATGTGCCCGAACGGACCGGCCAACGCCAGCCTGCCGGCGAACACCTGGTCCTCGTACAGCATGACCGGTCGCGGCAGGTCGGCCACGCGGCCCGGCCGGATCATGCCGTAGAGCGGGTCGAGCAGCAGGAGGCTGTCGTTGTACACGCGCAGCATGTCCCGGAACCGTTCCACCGGGTCCGCCGATTGCAAGCCGTTCGCGGTCGTAGCTGGCCGACTCGACCTCCCCACCGGCGCCGACGTGGCCCTGCCGGGTGGTGACGAGGATCAGCGCCGGGTCGTCGTCGAGCACCTCCACGCACCGCCCGACGAAGGCCGGCGCCAGCCAGTCGTCGTGCCCCATCCACTTGAAGTAGGTGCCGCGCCCCTGGTGCAGCACGGCGTAGAAGTTGGGGATCAGGCCGATGTTCTCGGGCTGGCGGACGTAGCGGACCCGCGCGTCGGACCGGGCGAGCTCGCGGCAGATCTCCTCGGTGCCGTCGTCCGACGCGTTGTCGGAGATCACCAGCTCGAGATGGGCATGATCCTGCTCCAGCACCGAGCGGATCGCCCGGCCGACGGTCCGCTCGCCGTTGCGGACCGGCAGGCCGATCGACACCAGCGGTTCGACGGTGGACACGACGGATCCCCGCTAGGCGGTGTCGGTCATGGGGTCGATCGCCCCCGCCGACCCCGGATCCGCTGGCTCCTCGACCCGCTCCAGCCAGATCTCGCGCCAGAACGCGTAGATCGACCGCGGGCACATCACCGTGTAGGTGCCCTCGCAGATGATGCCCTCGAGCACGATGCAGGGGTTCTTCATCTGCAGCATCCGGCCCGTGGACTCCTCGATGCAGCGGTCGACGCGCCGGAGCACCCGGGTCTCACGCCCGCAGTGGCGCGCCATCTCCTCCTCGAATCCGAGGCCTCGGTTCTTGCAGTCCTTGCTGAGCGTCGCCTCGATCTCGGCTTGCGAGCGGATCCGCACGAGCTCTCCCGGCTGGAGGTTCGGTGTGGCCGGTCGGGGTCTTTGTCAGCCCTCCCTTGACGAAGCGCCAGCGCAGCCCCTCGCGGAACCACAGTCGCCGGGGAAGCACACGTTTGCTCACGGCCTGGAGGTGGTTGAACACCCCGACGAGGAACGCGCGCACGACCTCGAAGACGCTGGCGTTGCCGGAGCGGACGTCGTCGACGTACTGGCCCAGGTTCTTGAACGGCAGGAGCTCGGGCGCCGCCCGGAGCAGCTCGGTGGCCTGGCAGGTGTACAGCACCTCGCCCTCCGTGTCGCCGGGCCGGGTCGCCAGCCCGTACAGGTCCGACGCCGTGACCCGCGGCTCGGCCGTCGGGATGGCGGCCGGCTCGCGCCGGTCGGCCCGCTCGAGCCAGGCCTCCTTCCAGTAGAAGAGGCAGGCCGTCTGGCAGCCGCCGTGCGCCTCGGCGTCGCAGCGCACGCCGGCCAGGTGCACGGCGTCGCGCATCCGGCGCATGCCGCTGCGGCTGACGGTGTCGCACAGCTTGTGAGCGACCTTGTCGACCGTGAACTGCTTGCCGCAGAACTGCAGCATCTCGGGCATGAACGGCAGGGCGTCGAGCTCGCCCCGCTCGTCCAGCGTCGCCAGGATCTCGGCCTCGGAGCGCACCACGACCACGTCCCCGACCCGCAGGTCGAGACGGGCGCGGGCGGCCGCCGGCCGGATCTGGACCACGGTGCTAGCCATCGTTCACTCCCGTCCAGCGCAGTTCGTCGTCGAGGCGGCCCTCGGACTGCAGTCGCTTGATCTCGTTCAGCCGGACGTAGCGGCCGCCGAGGAACTCGTCCTCGGTGAGGTCGTAGCGCCGGTAGGCCTCGTAGAGCTCCTCGACGCCCTTCTGGACCGTCCAGCGTGGCTGGAACTCGGGCAGGACCCGCTGGATCCTGCCGAAGTCGACCCGGTAGTCCCGGGCGTCGGCGCTGGCGCCCTCCGCGAAGGTGGCCTGGCAGCCGGTGACGGCCTCGACCATCTCGGCCACCTCGCGCACCCGGAAGTTCTCCTCGGTGATGCCGACGTTGAACGCCTGGTTGTGGGTGCGCCGGCGGTCGGCTTCGAGCGTGGCCAGGAAGGCGCGGCAGATGTCCTCGACGTGGACCAGTGGCCGCCACGGTGACCCGTCGCTCTTGATCAGGACCTGTCCGGTCGTGACCGCGTAGCCGACGAGGTTGTTGACCATGATGTCGACCCGCAGGTGCGGCGAGACCCCGTAGGCCGTGGCGTTGCGGAAGAACACCGGGCTGAAGTCCGGCGTGGCCAGCCGCGTGACGTCCTGCTCGACGAGGATCTTCGACTCGCCGTACGGCGTGACCGGGTTGAACGGGGCGTCCTCGGTCAGCGGCGCGCCGGTCCCGCTGGCGCCGTAGAGGCTGCACGACGACGCGAACAGGAACCGCTCGACACCGGCCTCGCGGGCTGCCCGGGCCAGCCGCACCGAGGCCAGGTGGTTGATGTCGTAGGTGAGCTGGGCGTTGAGGTCGCCCAATGGGTCGTTCGACAGCGCGGCCAGGTGGACGACTGCCTCGAACCCTTCGAGATGGTGGGGCTCGACACTCCGGATGTCGAGCCGGACGCCGGCAATCTCTTGCCGGCGATCTCCGAAGCTGCAGGCTTCGTAGAGGCCCGTGTCGAGCCCCACCACCTCGTGACCTGCGTCGATCAAGAGCGGCACCATGACAGAGCCGATGTATCCCTTATGGCCCGTGACCAGCACTCTCATCGTTACAGCACCACTTTCGTTCCGTAGAAGCCCTCGGCGAACCGGCCGGGGGCGTTGGCCTCCATGCCCCTGAGACGCAGCAACCCGCGGAACATGTCGGCGTCGAACCACGCCCGGCGGTGCTGGCTGGGGAAATGCTCCAGGATCCCGTCGACCTTGCGCCGCGCGGTGGCGTCGTCGAGGGCGACGAACACGTTCGGCGATCCCAGGTCGCCGTCGTACTTGGGGATCTCGTACTCGAGGATCAGGTGGTCCCGCCACGTGTTCCAGGTCAGGTCGGCCACCAGGCGGTGGTCCTGGTGCCGGTCGTGCCGGTGGTGGGTGAGGATCAGGTCGGGATCGACGTCCGCCTTCAGCTCCTCGAAGTAGTCCTTGATGCCGGCGCCCACCCAGGGGAAGTAGCTCTCCCGGAAGCGCTCGATGCGGATGTCGGCCTTGCCGGCCCCGTCGAGGAAGTGCTCGGCGGCGGCCTGTGCCTCGGGGCCGCGCACGTCGTTCGAGCTGAGCACGACCCAGTGGAAGCGGGCGTCCGGGTACTGCTCGACCAGCCGCAGGACCGTGCCGCCGCAGCCGATCTCGATGTCGTCGCAGTGCGCGCCCAGGCACAGGATGTCGAGCGGGTCCTGCTCTGCGCTCCGGCAGCGTCAGCGAGAGCATCACGCCGCTCCCGCCCGCCAGATCTCCCACGGCGCGGTCCCCTGGCCGTAGAGGTCCTCGAGGACCTGGCGGTCCTTGAACGTGTCCATCGGCACGAAGAAGCCGTTGTGCTGGTAGGTCGTCAGCTCCGAGCGGTCGATCAGGCGCCCGAAGGGCTCGTGGACCAGCTCCTCACCGGGCCCGAGGACGTCGAAGACGCGATTGCTCATGACGAAGAACCCGGCGTTGATCCAGACGCCGGACGCGGTGACGTCCTCGATCGCCTTCACGACGCCGTCGTCGGCCGCGGCCACGACGTGGAAGCTGTGGCTGGGCTTGGCCGACACGAACGTGGCGGTGCCGCCGCTCTCGTGGAAGAAGTCGACGACGCGGTCGAGGGGGACATCGCTCAGCCCGTCGCTGTAGTTGGCGAGGAAGACCTCCTCGCCCTCGAGGTGGGGCCGCACCGCCCGGAGCCGCTCGCCGATGTTGGCGTGGAGCCCGGTGTCGACGAAGGTGATGCGCCAGTCATCGATGTCGCTCGACAGGAGCTCCACCTCGGAGCCGCCGCCGGTGAGCACGAAGTCGTTCGACAGCCATTCCTTGTAGTCGAGGAAGTACTGCTTGATGGACTCGCCGCGGTAGCCGAGGCACAGGATGAACTCTTTGTGCCCGTAATGGGCGTAGTACCGCATGAGGTGCCACATGATCGGCCGGGGGCCGATCGGCACCATGGGCTTGGGGATGGTCTCGGAGTACTCGCGCATGCGCATCCCGAGACCGCCGCAGAAGAGCACGACCTTCATGGCTCGCCCGCCTTCGCTAGTAGACCGTGACTTCGGGGATCGGGACGACGAACTGGGCGCCCCACTCCCGGGTGTAGGCCAGCTGCTCGATGATCTCGTCCTTGAAGTTCCAGGGCAGGATCAGGATCACGTCGGGCCGGACCTCGGCGATCTTCTCGGGCCCGTGGATGGGGATGTGCGTTCCCGGCAGGAACCGGCCCTGCTTGTAGGGGTTGCGGTCCACCGTGAAGTCCAGGAAGTCGGTGCGGATGCCGCAGTAGTTGAGCAGGGTGTTGCCCTTGCCGGGGGCGCCGTAGCCGACGACGGTCTTGCCGGCGCGCTTGGTCTCGATCAGGAACTCGAGGAGCTTGCGCTTGGTCTCGCGGGCCCGCTCCTCGAACACCGCGTAGGTGGCGATGTCGGTGTAGCCGGCCGCGATCTCCCGCTCACGCAGGGCGGTGAGGGCCGCCGACTCGACCAGCCGTCTCGTTGCCGGCGTGGCAGGCGTAGATGCGCAGCGACCCCCCGTGGGTCCACAGCTCGTCCACGTCGAAGATGCGCAGGCCGTGGGCGGCGAAGATCCGCTCGGCCGCCACGAGGGAGAAGTAGGAGAAGTGCTCGTGGTAGATCGTGTCGAACTGGTTGCCGTCGACGAGCTGCTGGAGGTGGGGGAACTCGATGGTGACGACACCCTCGGGCGCCAGCAACCTCGGCATGCCTCCGACGAAGCTGTTGAGGTCGGGCACCTGGGCGAGGACGTTGTTGCCGATGATCAGGTCGGCCTGCGTCCCTTCGGAGGCCAGCCTGTCCGCCAGCTCGGTGCCGAAGAACTCGGTGAGCGTGCGGACGCCCTTGTCCACCGCCACCTTGGCCACGTTGAGCGCGGGCTCGATGCCGAGGACGGGGATGCCCTTGCGGACGAACCACTGGAGCAGGTAGCCGTCGTTGCTCGCCAGCTCGACGACCAGGCTGCCGGCGCCGAGCCCGAGGCGGTCGCTGATCTCCTCGACGTAGTCGCGGCAGTGCGCCAGCCAGCTGTCCGAGTACGACGAGAAGTAGGCGTACTCGGTGAAGATGTCCTCGGCGGTGACGTACTCCTGGAGCTGGACGAGGAAGCACTGCTCGCACACGTGCACCCGCAGGGGGTAGAAGGCCTCCATCGCGTTCTCGTCGGCGGCCTCGACGTAGCTTTCGCACAGCGGCGACATGCCGAGGTCGACGAAGGTGTGCCGCAGCTCGGCGCCGCAGAACCGGCAGGGTCCGCCGGTCACCCCGCCGCCCGCTGGCTCGCCCGCGGGCGCGACCGAGGTCGCGCCAGAATCACCACTCAACGTGGGAGTACGCGTAGATACAGAAACCACTTTGCCGCCCTTGCTTGTCATCCGGTGGCGCCAGTGTCGGCGGGTGGCCTGAAGTGACGCTGAAGGGCACCTGAGGGGTGCCTGAAACAGGTCGATCCCCTACCCCGCGTACCAGGCCACCGTGCGCTTCAAGCCGTCTTCCAGGTCGGTGACCGGGGCCCAGCCGCACACGCGCGTGGTCTCGGCCACGTCGGCCACCGCCTCGACCTCGGCCTGCCGATCGGGCAGGCCGCCGAAGTGCGGGGTGACGCCGGTGCCGACGATGCCCGCGATCGTCTCCACCACATGGCGCACCGTGTGGAGGCGGCCGGAGCCGACGTCGAGCACCCGGCCCACGGCCTCCGGGGCCTCGGCCAGGGCGAGGAGCGCGTCCACGACGTCGTCGACGTACACCCAGTCGACCGACCGCTGGCCGCTCATCAGCTGCGGGGCCTCGCCCCGGAGCAGCGACGTGATCGTGTAGGGGACGAGCTTGGAGCGGTCGGGCTGGTCCGGCCCGTAGACCATGAACGTGCGGGCCGTCGTCACCGGCGTGCCGTACAGCGACCGGAACATGCGGGCGTACCCGCCCAGGGCCCACTTGGCGGCCGCGTACGGCGAGCACGGGGCGGCCCCGTCCTCGGGCTCGTCGCACGAGCCGGTGAGGACCACGCGGTCGCACCCCGCCTCGGTGACGGCCTGGAGCAGGTTGACGCCCGCCGTCAGGTTGCTGGCCAGCGTCGTCTGCACCAGCTCGAGCGAGCGGTTCCCGGTGACGGCGCTGGCCAGGTGGTACACCACGGACGGCCGGGCCTCGGCCACCAGCCGGGTGACGAAGCCGGGGTCGGTGAGGTCGCCGGGGATCCAGCGGGCACCGTCGACCAGGTCCTCGACCGGACGGCGGGCCGTGCAGACCGGCGGGTGGCCCTGCGCGGCGAGCCGCCGTACCAGGGCGCGCCCGATGAACCCGCTCGCGCCTGTCACCAGCACGTCGCCCGATCCTGTCGGCATCGCGTTCGTCCTTCGCTGCTCGGCCCCGCGCCTCCGCCACCGCGGGCGGTCGCCCGGCCAGCTTGTCACCGCGGGCGCGGGACCCGCATCCCGGCGTACCGGCGTAGCCTCTCAGACGGACGTCGCTCCGAGCGACTCCACGTCGACCCAGCGCCCTCCGGTCGCCTCGACCTCGGGCAGCGTCGCCCGCAGCTCCGGCAGCAGGTCGGGCAGGAACAGCGCCACCGCCTCGGGGCGGGCCGCCACGAGGTCGCTCGGGGGCACCACCGGGATGTCGGTGGCGGGCATGCGCCGGCCCTGCTTGGCGGGCGACGCGTCGGCCACCGCCGGCAGCAGGCTGCGGTCGACGCCCGCCCGGCACAGCAGCGCCACCGCCCGCGACGCGGCCCCGTAGCCGAACACGCGGGTTCCCGCTGCCCGCTGGTCGGCGAGCCAGCGGTGGAGCGCCTCGGCCCGGGAGACTGCGCTCTGCTGCAGCGTGCGGACTCGGGCCGGGTCTTCCACGCCCAGGGACGCCTCCTCGGCCGTCAGCTCCGCCACGCTGGCGTCGCGGACCGCATCGCCGCTGCCGGCATCGGCGTCCTCCACCCGAGTGGCGGCGAGCAGGATCGTCCCGCCGTACAGCTCGAAGCGCCACGCCTGGCGGGCGACGAAGCCGACGGACGCCAGCATGCGTCCCAGCGCCGCGGTCGAGTAGTAGGCGTAGTGGCCGTGGCGCAGCGAGTTCCATTGACCGAGCCGCACGATCGTGGCCAGGGAGTGGTACTGGAGCAGCAGGACGCCCCCCGGGGCCACCCGCGCCGCCCGCTCGGCCAGCGCCGCCGCTTGGTCGGCGTCGTGCATCAGCCCGAAGCAGTCGAGCACGACCTCGGCCTCCGCCCCGTCGCCCACCACCGTCAGCCCACGCTCGGACAGCAGGTCCAGCCACGAGCCGCCGTGGGGGCTGCCGTACTCGGCGGCCCGCCGGCCCGCGGGCAGCCAGCCTGCGGCCGCCACCCGGCCGACGGCGTCGGCGGCCTGCTCGACGAGGGCCGCCGGCTCGGTGGCGCGGGGCTCGTCGGGCACGGTGGGGTCGACCAGCAGCTGCGCCAGCCCGCAGGCGGCGCACAGCCACATCTGCAGCGGGTAGGCGGGGTCGGGGCCGGGGTCGCCCGCCGGGGGGAAGTAGTCGGACGCGGGTTGCTCGCCCAGGTCGAGCACCACCTCCCCCGCGGTGGCGCGGCAGGAGCGGCAACGATAGGCGTCGGTCACCAGATCGCCCTCTGCACCGGGCCTGCCATGATGATGGGATGCAGGTGCGGACGACGTCGCTGGCGGGCGTGCTCGTGTTCGCGCCCGCGCCCCACCGCGACCACCGAGGCTTCTTCACGCGCACGTTCGACGCCGCGGTGGCGGCCGAGCACGGCATCGACCCGGCCGCGTTCGTGCAGGATTCGCAGTCGCGATCGGGCCTCGCCACGCTGCGCGGCCTCCACACCCGGGCGGGGCTGGGCGAGGCGAAGCTCGTACGCTGCGCCCGCGGTGCGATCCACGACGTCGTGGTCGACGCCCGTCCGGGGTCGCCGACGTTCGGCCGGCACGAGGCCTTCCGCCTGGACGACGAGCAGTTCCTGCACGTGTACATCCCTTCTGGCCTGCTGCACGGCTTCCAGGTGCTGACCGAGCAGGCCGACGTCTGCTATCGGATCGACCGGGGACACGACCCTAGCGAAGACCGCGCGGTGCGCTACGACGATCCCGACCTGGGGATCGCCTGGCCGCTGGCGCCCGCCGGGATGAGCGCCCGGGACACCGCCGCCGGCTCCTGGGCCGATCTCGTCGGGCGCGACGACTGGCGGCTCTAGCGGACCGCCGACTCGAGCGGCGGCCGCCACCCGGAACAGCAGCGCCTCCTGGAGCGCGGGGGCCATGACCTGGACACCGACGGGAAGGCCGTCGTCGCCGGTCCCGAAGGGGACGGAGATGGCGGGGTGGCCGGCCAGGTTGGACGGGATGGTGCACACGTCGTTGAGGTACATGGTCAGCGGGTCCGCCGTCTTGGCCCCCAACGGGAACGCCGTGGACGGCGAGGTGGGGCTGAGCAGCACGTCGAAGTCCTCGTACGCGGCGGCGAAGTCCCGGAGGATCAGCGTCCGCACCCGCTGGGCCTTGCCGTAGAAGGCGTCGTAGTAGCCCGCGGAGAGGGCGTAGGTGCCGAGCATGATGCGCCGCTTGACCTCGGCGCCGAAGCCCTCGGTGCGGGTGCGGTCGTACATCTCGCCGGTGGTGGGGGCGTCGACCCGCAGGCCGAAGCGCACCCCGTCGTAGCGGGCGAGGTTGCTGGACGCCTCGGCCGGGGCGATGAGGTAGTAGGCCGACAACCCGTACACCGCGGTGGGCACGGACGCCTCGTCGACCTTGGCCCCCGCGTGCTCCAGGGCGGCGGCGGCCTCGGCCAGGCGGGCGGACACGTCGGCCTCGATGCCCTCGGCCTCGCACAGCTCGGTCACCAGGCCCACCCGCAGCCCGGCCACGCCGCTCGTCCAGGCCCGCCGCTCACCGGCGGCACCGGCTCGGGGATGGAGGTGGCGTCGAGCGGGTCGTGGCCCGCGATGACCTCGTAGAGGGCGGCGGCATCGGCCACCGTGCGGGCGAACGGGCCGATCTGGTCCAGCGAGCTGGCGAAGGCCACCAGGCCGTAGCGGGACACGGCCCCGTAGGTGGGCTTCATCCCCACCACCCCGCACAGCGCCGCGGGTTGGCGGATCGAGCCGCCGGTGTCGGACCCGAGCGCCAGCGGGGCGAAGCCCGCCGCCACCGCCGCCGCGGAGCCCCCGGAGGAGCCGCCGGGGACCCGGCTGGTGTCGTGCGGGTTGCGCGTGGGCCCGAAGGCCGAGTTCTCGGTCGAGCTGCCCATGGCGAACTCGTCCAGGTTGGTCTTGCCCACCACCACTGCGCCGGCCTCGACCAGGCGCCGGACCACGGTGGCGTCGTACGGCGGCCGCCAGCCCTCCAGGATGCGGGACGAGCACGTGGTGGCCACCCCGGTGGTGGCCAGGTTGTCCTTGAGCGCCACCGGCACGCCCGCCAGCGGGCCCGGGTCCTCGCCCGCGGCGACGCGCCGGTCGAGGGCGAGGGCGGCCTGGCGGGCCTCCTCCGCGGTGACCAGGTTGAAGGCGTGGATCTCGCCGTCCCGGGCGGCGATGGCGGTGAGGTGCTCCTCCACCACCTCGACCGCGCTGCGGGTGCCCGACCGCACCGCGGCGGCGATCCCGAGCGCGCTGTCGGCGTTCACGGCGCCTCCCCGAGCACCGGCGGGACGCGGAACTGCCCGTCCTCGGTGGCCGGCGCCGCCGCCAGGACCGCGTCCCGGTCGAGCGACGGGCGCCGCTCGTCCGGCCTCAGGACGTTCTGGAGCGGGTAGGGGTGCGCGGTCGGCGGCACGTCCCCCACGTCGAGCGCCTCCACGTCCCGGGCGTGGTCGAGCACCTTGGCCAGCTGGCCGGTGAAGGTGTCCAGCTCGGCCTCGCTGAGCTGGAGGCGGGCCAGCCGGGCCACGTGCGCGACGTCCTCGCGGGTGATCTGGGCCATAGGGTCCAGATGCTAGGGGGAACGGCCGGCACCCGGAACCTGACGGTGCCCGCCGGGGCCACTCCGCTCGCCGTGCAGCCGACCATGCGCCTAGGGAGCGCGCCGACCAGAGCGACCGGTGATGCCGACGAGGTGGTGGCGTTCGCCAGCCTGCGGGTCAGTCCTGGGTGACCTGGCGGGCGAAGGCGACCGCGCGCTCGTTGATGAGGTCCTTGTCGTAGTCGAGGGTGGCGACGTGGTAGCTGCGCTCCAGGGTGACCCGCTCGACCGGGCCGCTGACGCCCTCGGCCAGCAGGTCGCTGTTGGCGGGCGGCACCACGTGGTCCTGGGGGCTGGTCATGATGAGGACCGGGCAGGCGATCTTGGCCAGGTCCTGGCGCACCGCCGCGGCCGCCGCGGCCAGGCTGAGCAGGGGGCGCAGCGGTGTGGCGTCGTAGGCCTTCTCCCGGGCGGCGGGGTCGGCCACGTCGTTGCCCACCGCGGGGATGCGGTCGGTGCCCGCGGCCACGAGGTCGTCGAGCGCCTTGACCATCTCGTCGGGGACGTCGACGGCCGGGTTCACGAACACCAGCCCCGCCACGTCCGGGTGCCGGGTGCCCAGCCAGGCGGTCAGGGTGCCGCCCATGGACAGGCCCGCCACCACCATCCGCTCGCTGCGGGCGGCCAGCGCCTCGAAGGCGGCCTCGGCCGCGGCCGACCAGTCGTCCCAGTCGGTTTCGAGCATGTCGTCCACCGAGGTGCCGTGCCCGGGCAGCAGCGGCAGCTCCACCGCGAAGCCGGCGGCGGCGAACGCCTCCGCCAGGCCCCGCAGGCCCTGCGGGTTGCCGGTGAAGCCGTGGAGCACCAGCGCCCCATGGGGGCCTCCGTCCGCCGACCAGGGCTCGCAGCCGGGGATGATGTCCTTGCCGTCGCTCGTCTGCACGGCCGCCACCGTACGCCCGCAATTGACCCCTGGGTCAAGCCCCGACACACTTGTCCGAACCAATGCCGAACTTCCCACTCACATGAACGACCGCCAGCTCACCTCACAGGGTGCCGAACGCAAGCAGCAGCTCCTCGACGCCGCGGCCCGGCTCTTCGCCGAGCAGGGCTACGAGGCCACGCGCGTGGTCGACATCGTGGAGGCCGCGGGCGTGGCCAAGGGCCTCTTCTACTGGTACTTCGACAACAAGGAAGCCCTGTTCCGGGAGCTGGCGGCCGAGACCCGCCGCCGGCTGCGGCGCCAGCAGGCCCAGGCCATCGACGACGGCGCCACCGCGCTGGTGCGCATCCTCCAGGGCACGGTGGCCAGCCTGGCGTTCATGGCGGAGAACGCGCCGTTCTTCTCGCTGCTCGACGTCGAGGGTCGCAACGTGGCCGACGTCCTGCGCCAGGGCACCGAGCAGCACCTGCACGACGTGACCGTCCTCATCCTCGACGGCCAGCGCGACGGCACCGTCACCGACACCGATCCCGCCGACCTGCTGGCCCTCGGCGTGGTCGGCACCGTGGGCCAGTTCAGCCACTTCCACCGCACCGGGCGGATCGACCTGGGGCTGGCCGAGCTGTCCGGCTACGTGGCCCGCCAGGTGGCCCGCATGCTGGCGACCGACGAGGCCACGGCCCGGTCCGCCCTCGTCGCCCTGCGTCACAACCACTCGACCGCGCCGGCGCTCTGAGCTCCCCGACCCGTGTCCGATCGGCGCGCGGCGCACCGCTAGCCTTGCCCGGTCACTTTCCCAACGAGGTGCCCCGTCCCATGATCCGTCGTCATCCCCTCGTCGCGCTGGCCGTGGTCTCTGTGCTGGCACTGTCCGCGTGCAGCCAGAACGACGCCAAGGAGAGCGACGTCGTGGACGCCATGCTCGACGCCGGCCTCAGCCAGGAGCAGGCCGACTGCGTCGGCCAGGCCTTCCAGGAGGAGTTCGGCGCCGACCAGGACAAGTTCAACGAGATCGCGTCGGCCGCCGAGGAATCCGACTTCCCCGAGGGCACCTCGGACCCGATCAACCAGATCCTCGACCACTGCGTCAACGGCGAGGACTCCTCCGACAGCAGCGACAGCAGCGACACCACCGGCACGGACGAGACCACGACGACGACCGCCGGCTGAGCGGCCCGGCCGCGGCGCCGCGACTGTTGCATCGTCGCTGCAAGTACCGCGCTAGCATGCGGCCTTCGCCCGGCGATGAGGGGAGAATCCCGTGCCTTACAAGTTCTTGTCCGATGAGTGGGTCGAGGAAGCCCGGAAGATCCGTGCGGAGCTGGACTCCCCGGCGACCGCTCCCCAGCCCGTGAAGATGAACCTCGTGATCACCGAGGTCCCCTTCGGCGAGGGCACGGTCGAGGCCCACATGGACACCACCAGCGGCGAGCTGGTGCTGGAGACCGGCCACGTCGAGGGGCCCGACGTCACGGCCACGCTCGACTACGACACGGCCAAGGCGATGATGGTGGACGCCAACCCGCAGGCCGCCATGCAGGCCTTCATGGCCGGCAAGATCAAGCTCCAGGGCGACATGACCAAGGCCATGGCCCTGCAGAGCGGTCCGCCGAACCCCGAGCTCACCAAGCGGATCCAGGAGATCACCGAGTAGCGAACCGCCCGGCTGCACGCCGGCGGGCGATGAACGACGAAGGGCGCCCACGGGCGCCCTTCGCTCATGTTCGACCCCAAAACGAAGAAGAGTGCCGAGCCTGCTGGGGCGGCAGCCTCATCGCGGCGGCTGGGGAACACCGCGTCCGGCATACCGCCCCAACGGGCCCGGCACGCTCCGTAGTTTAGTCGCTGCTCACAGCTATGTCAGCTTTCGCCGCACAGCCGAAACGAAAAACCTCTGACGAGAGGTCCTGTGTTCGGCCGAACGGGGAGAGGCCGATGCGCCAGAGGGGGATCTCTGGGCTACGGGAAAGCGTCCCCCGAACGGGGGTCCCTGGTCAAGACCCAGTTTGGGAAATTTTCAGTCGCGGCCGCGACCCCGGCCGCCCATGATGAGCGTGACCTCGCTGTCCAGGTCGACCTCGCTGCCGGCCCCCGGCGCGGTGAACAGGACCGTGGCCCTCGTCGGAACCGATCACCCGGCCCACGGACAGGCCCGCCTGCTCCAGGGTGGCCCGGGCCTCGTCCAGCGACATCCCCGACACCTCCGGGACGTCCACCGAGTCGACGGCCACCACCACCTTCACGGTGCTGCCCTGATCGACCTCGGTGCCCGCCTGAGGGTCGGTGCTCACCACCGTCCCCGGCTCCTGGCCGTCCCGGGGCCGGCGCCCCTCCACCTCGGGCCGCGAGCCCGAGCGACTCCAGCTGGTCGACCGCGTCCTGGAAGGGCACGCCCACCAGGTCGGGGATCTCGGGGTCCTCGTCGGCGGCCACCAGCAGCCGCACGGTCGAGCCCTTGGGGAAGCCGTCGGCGGGCACCGGGTTGTCGGCGAAGCCGGTCACCGTGCCCTCGGGGACGTCGTCGGTCTCCTGCGGGCCACGAACTCCACGCCCAGCTCGACGGCCGCCAGCAGGGCGGCCGCCTCGTCCTGGGTCTTGCCCACCAGGCCTTCGGGCGGCAGCACCAGCGTCGGGCCTTCCGACACCTTGAGCTTGAGCGTCTTGCCCTCCTTCAGCTTCTCCCCCGCCGCCGGGTCGGACTCGAGCACCTGGCCCGCCACCGTGCCGTCCATGGCGCACCCGCTCGACCTCCACGTCCCAGCCGAAGGGCTCGAGGATGTGGAGGGCGTCGTCGTACTGGGCGTCCACCAGGGTGGCCGGCACCACGTGGGACGGGATCGACGCCTGCATGTAGGCCGCCGCGCCCACCACGCCGAAGATCACCGCGGCGGCCACCACCACCGCCCCCAGCATGAGCCGGCGGACGCCGCGGTCGCCCGCCGACAGCCCGCGGCGGGGCTCCAGCCGGCCCGTGTCCCACGGGCGGGTCGACGGCGGCGCCTCGCCGGGCGGGCGGGGTGGCACGGGGCCCATGACGTTGGTGGCTTCTGCGGGGGCGGGCGGGGCCGGGGACCGGGGCACCACCCGCTCGACCACGGTGGTGGCACCGCCGGGGGCGGGCGCGCTCGCCACCGCGCGCGGCGGCCGCCATCCCGGACCGCCGGCCGGCCGGCGGTCGGGCCGAGCAGCGTGGTGTCGCGCTCGTCGGTCGGGGCCACGTCGGGCTCGCCGGTGCCGGTGAGCGGGAGCGGCTCGGGCCGGCGGAGCTGGGTCGCCGCCCCCACCAGACCCTGGCCGAAGGCGGCGGCGTCCACCCGGTCGTTCGGGTCGAGCCGCCCGGCCCCGGCCACGATCGGCGCCAGGGGGCCGAGCTCGTCGGGGACCTCCAGCGAGTGGTCCAACCGGGCCATGAGCGTGCCGATGGTGGTGTCGGCCGTGAACGGCACCTCGCCGGTCACCGCCTCCACCATGACCAGGGCCAGCGAGTAGACGTCGCTGCGGCCGTCGAGCGACTCGCCCCGCGCCTGCTCGGGCGAGGCGTAGCGGGCCGTGCCCAGCACCGCCCCGGCGGGCTCGGTCCAGCCGGCCTCGGCGATGGCCCGGGCCAGCCCGAAGTCGGCCACCCGCAGGCGGCCGTCGGACCCGAACAGCAGGTTGGCGGGCTTGATGTCACGGTGCACGAAGCCCTGGCGGTGCGCGTAGTCGAGCGCCGCGCGCCGCCTCCAGCCCCACCACCAGGGCCTGGGCCGGCGCGAGGCGGTGGCCCTTGTCGAGCATCGACCGCAGGCTCCCGCCGCCCAGGTACTCGGTGACGAGGTAGGGCACCTCGTCGTCGCTCCAGTCGTACACGGCCAGCAGGTGGGGATGGGACAGGGCCGCCGTGGCCTGCGCCTCCGCCCGGAAGCGACGGAGGAAGGACTCGTCGTCAGCCAGGCCGGGATGCAGGACCTTCACCGCCACCCGGCGCCGGAGGCGCACGTCCTCCGCCAGGTACACCTGAGCGGAGGCACCCGAGCCGAGCGGGGAAAGAAGCCTGTATCGCCCGCCTAGCACACGACCGATCTGATCGGTCATGCGGGTCATGGCCACGGGCGCCAGATTACTTGCTCCTCCGCCGACGGCTCGACCAGGGCCGGTTGGGGGACCGCCCGGCGGGCGTGACAGGATTGCCGGTCGTCATGGCCCAGACCTCGCCCTACAGCACGCGGTTCAAGGTGATCGCCGTCGCTCGTGCTGACGCTGGCGATCTCGCTGCTCGTCCTGGCCGCCCTGTCGCTGGGCGACAACGAGGACCCGGTGCTGTCGGCCGACGACGCCCAGGTGGTCGAGGCCCTCATCCCCGCGGCGCGACTCCCAGGTCCCCCAGCAGTCCAACGTGGGCATCGACCTGGTGGTCGGCTGGTCGGGCACCCTGGTGATCAACGGGGTCGAGATCCCGCCGGACGAGCTGGTGACGACCCCCGAGATCGGCCTCATCGAGTACACCCCGGGCGAGGGCAAGGCGGTGGAGCAGTTCCAGGCCGGCCAGAACTGCGTGACCGCCATCATCTGGCCCCTCGCGCAGGGACGCGGGCCCGCCGACCGGCAGATCCCCTGGTGCTTCGAGGTGGTCTAGCCCGGCAGCTCGCCCGTCTCCAGCAGGGACAGGAACGCCGGCCTCGTCCAGCACCGGGACGCCCAGCTCCTCGGCCTTGGTCACCTTGGAGGCGCCGGGGCCCTCCCCCACCACCACCGCGGTGGTCTTGCCCGACACGCTCCCCGGTGACTTGCCGCCCCGCTCCTTGATGGCGGCCTCGGCCTCCTCCCGGCTGAAGCCCTCCAGCGTGCCGGTGACGACCACGCTCATGCCCGGCCAGGACCTTGGGCCGGCTGTCGCCACCCGTCGGTCCCTGGAAGTTGAGCCCCGCCGCCCGCAGGCGCTCGATCAGCTCGCGGTTGGCCGGGTCGGCGAACCAGGCGTGCAGCGACTCGGCGATGATGGCGCCCACCCCGTCCGCCGCGGCCAGGGCGTCGACCGACGCCCCCATGATGCGGTCGAGGTCGCCGAACGCCGCGGCCAGCGCCTCGGCCGCGGCCGGGCCCACATGGCGGATGTTGAGGCCGACCAGCAGCCGGGACAGCGGCCGCCCGCGGGACGCGTCGATCGAGGCCCGCAGGTTGGCGGCGGACAGCGCCCCCATGCGCTCCAGACCCTCGACCCGCTCCCAGTCGAGGCCGTAGAGGTCGGCGACGCTCGACACCATGCCGTCGCCGATGAGCTGGGAGATGCGCTTGTCCCCCAGGGCGTCGATGTCGAGGGCGCCCCGGCTGGCGAAGTGCTCGATGGCCCCGTGGCGCTGGACGGGGCACTCGGGATGGATGCAGCGGTGCTCGGCCTCGCCCTCGGGGCGCACCAGGGTCGAGCCCACCGGGCACGGGCACTGCGGTGGGGAACACCCACGGCTCGCTGCCCTCGGGCCGCTCGGCCACCACCGCCCCCAGCACCTCGGGGATGACGTCGCCCGCGCGGCGCACGATCACCTTGTCGCCCGGGCGCACGTCCTTGATCCGGACCTGGTCCTCGTTGTGGAGGGTGGCCTGGCCCACGGTCACGCCCCCCACGAACACCGGCTCCAGCACCGCATAGGGCGTGGCCCGGCCGGTGCGGCCGATGGAGACCATGATGTCCTGGAGCCGGGTGGTCCGTTCCTCGGGCGGGAACTTGTAGGCCAGCGCCCAGCGAGGGGCCTTGGAGGTGGCGCCCAGCAGCTCGCGGCGGGCCAGGTCGTCCACCTTGACCACCGCCCCGTCGATCTCGTAGTCGAGGTCGTGGCGATGGTGCTGCCAGTGGAGGCTGTAGTCGAGCACGTCCTCGGGGCCGCTCACCCGGCGGATCTCGGGGTTGACCGGGAAGCCGAGCGACGCCAGCCAGTCGAGGGTCTCGTGGTGGCTGGTGAAGGCGGGCCCGCCCTGGACCTCGCCCAGCTGGTAGGCCCACAGGGCCAGCTCGCGCTCGGCGGTGACGCGGGGGTCCTTCTGGCGCAGCGCCCCGGCGGCGGCGTTGCGGGGGTTGACGAAGGGCCGCAGCTCGGCGGCCTCCTGGCGCTCGTTGAGGGCCCGGAAGGCGGACAGCGCCATGTAGACCTCGCCCCGCACCTCCAGCACCGCGGGGGCGTCGCGGCCCAGGCCCTTGGGGATCTGGTCGATGGTGCGGACGTTCTCGGTGACGTCCTCGCCGGTGCGGCCGTCGCCCCGGGTGGCGGCCCGCACGAAGCGCCCGTCCTCGTAGCGGATGGAGATGGCCAGGCCGTCGATCTTGAGCTCGCACACGTAGCCGACCTCGTCGGACCCGGTCTCCTCCTCGGAGGCGGCCGGGGCCCCGGCCAGGCGCCGGTGCAGCCGCTCGACCCAGGCCCGCAGCTCGGGCTCGTCGAAGGCGTTGTCCAGGCTCATCATCGGCACGGTGTGGGTGACCGGCGCGAACAGGGTGACGGCCGGGGCGCCGCCCACCTGGCCGGCGGGCGAGTCGGGGGTGATGAGCTCGGGGAACTCCTCCTCCAGCGCCCGCAGCTCGCGGACCAGCGCGTCGAAGTCGCCGTCGCTGATGATCGGGTCGTCGAGCTCGTGGTAGCGCCGGTTGTGCTCGACGATCTCGGCGCGCAGCTGCCCCGCCCGCTGCTCGATCTCTCGGTCGGCCATGCGGCCGACTCTACGGCCGCCCGCACGCCCCGAACCGGTAGGCGAGGCAATAGGGGCCACGGCGGCGGTCCCGAGGCAATAGCGGTCGGCCCCCGACCGCGATTGCCTCGACCGCCGCTCCGTGGCCCCTATTGCCTCGGGGTCCGGGTCGGTCGGTCAGGCGCCCAGGGTGAGGCCGAGCTCGACGGCGCGGGCCTCGACCCGGCGGGCCAGGTGGGTGGCCAGGTCCACCGCGTGCGTCGGCCTGGGCGACGTCCAGGCCCACCAGGCCGCAGGCCGGGGTGATCAGCGCCTGCTCGACCAGGCGCTCCGGCTCGCACCCGCCCTCGACCAGGGCGTCCCACTCCGTCACCAGCCGGCGCCACAGGATCTCGGGGCTCTCGCCGAGCGGGCCGGCGGTGGGCACCGCGCCCCACGCCACCCAGCCGCCCCGGTCGAGGTAGTCGGCGAAGGCGCCCGGGTGGTCGCCGGCGCCCGCGTCGACCGGCAGCGACAGCATCTGGGGACCGGCCTGGAGGACCACCGGCCAGTCCGCCCGCCCGCAGCAGTGGAGCCCGCCGATGGCGCGCTCCTCGATGGCGGCCAGGGCCGAGGACACCAGGTCGAGCGTGTCGTCCACGCCGAGCGGGAACCCGGGCTCCAGCGCCGCGGTCAGCCCCGGCTCGTCCAGGAACATGAGCGGCGTCGCCCCCGGCGCCGCCCGGCGGGCCGCCCGCAGCACCTCGTCGATGCGCGCGGCCACCGCCTTGGCCGCCACCGCGAAGGCCCGGTCGCGGGAGACGCCCACGGCGTGCAGCGCCAGGCCCAGCGTGACCGGCCCGGTGAGCTGGAGCTTGAAGGGCGCCACCCGGCCGGCGACCGCGTCCAGGAAGGCGCGCATCCCCACGAACGGCTCGCCGTCGAGCGCTTCGCCCAGCGGCCGGTCGGGATCGACGGCCGCCTCGTCCACCAGCAGCGAGCCGTCCGGCAGCACCTGCACGCCGGCGATGCCCCACGCGGCCTGCGGGATCATGCCCTCCACCGGGGATCGCCGGGGCAGTGACGGTGCAGCCGGCAGGCGGGGTTGGCTGTCGAGCACGAACGCGACGGCCCGCCCCACGTCCTCGTGCGGAAGGCTCCCGATGCTCGACGCGGTCCCGACGGGGAGGAGCACCTCCCTCATGGTTCCGCCACCCGCGGTTCCGCGCTCATGGTCACTTAGAGCCCCCACTCGGCTGTTCCCACGCTCTGAAATAGCGACCGGGCGCCCCCATCGGCAAATCTCAGGCCGGTGGAACCGCGCTCAGCACCCGCGACGCGCGCGGGCACCGACGCCGGGATCGGTGCCCGCGCGTCGGCCCTGGCTCACTCCGCGTGGCCGGTCCGGGTCGCCTGGCTGGTGATGCCGCTGCTGGTGGCGCCGGTGGTCGACCAGGCCGTGGCGGACGCCGGCGACTCGATGCGCTGGGTGGTGGGCGCCGGCTGCCTGGCCGTGTGGCTGGGGACGCTGGTGGCGACGTTCGTGCCCTCCACGCTCAGCCTGACCGTGCTGCAGGGTGGCCGCGCCCACCGTCCCGCTGGCGGCGGCCGGGGCCATGCTGGCGGGCGGCGACGCCGTGGCCGGCACGGTCGGCATGGTCGCGGGCCTGGCGGCGACCCTGGTGGCCCTGGCCCCGTCGACGGCCGAGGCGTTCGTGGACGGCTCGTCGTACGGCGACGAGCGCCGCCTGCCGCTGCGCACGCCGACGCCGCTCCTGGCGGGCCCGGTCGAGCTGGTCTGGCTGCGTGATCGTGGCCGTGCCCGCGCGGGGGCCTGCTGCTGCTGGGGGCAGGCCTCTGGGTCCCGGGCCTGGCGGTCCTGGGGCTGGGCGCACCGCTCGTGGTCTGGGGCGCCCGCGCGTTCCACTCGCTGTCCCAGCGCTGGGTCGTGTTCGTGCCCATGGGCTTCGTCCTGCACGACGCCCTGGCCCTGACCGAACCGATCCTGCTGCGCCGCACGTCGGTCCGATCCCTCGCCGCCGCCCCCGCGGACAGCGACGCCCTCGACCTCACGGCGGGCGCCGCGGGCCTGGCCCTGGAGGCCCGCCTGGTCGAGCCGGTCGAGCTGGTCCCCGCCGCGGGCCGCGGCCGGGTGGCCGAGCTGGTGAAGGCGGACGCGGTCCTGTTCACCCCCAGCCGCCCGGGCCGCGTCCTGGACGAAGCCCGCCGCCGGCGGATCGGCTAGCGCCGCGCCCAGCGCCGGCCAGGACGACGTCGACGACCCGCTCGGCCTCGCGCTCGTCCATGGGCTGGCCGCTCACCAGCTCACGGTAGAAGGGGACGGCGCCGACCAGGTCCAGCACCAGGTCGACGTCGGTGCCGGGCGGGAGCTCGCCGCGGGCGATGGCCCGCTCGACCACCTCGCGGGGGCGCTGGCGCCGGTCCTGGATGAAGCTGGACAGCACCTGGCGCATCTCGGGGTTGACCGACGCCTCGGCGATGACGCCGGGCATGATGCGCCCCGCCGGCGTGTCCCGCAGCTTGGTGGCCAGCTGGGTCACCAGGCGGACCAGGTCGTCGCGCACCGAGCCGGTGTCGACCCGCTCGGGCTCCAGTCCCATGCTGTGGGCGGTGTCGAGCAGCAGGTTGGCCCGGGAGGGCCAGCGGCGGTAGATCGTCGCCTTGCCGCACCCGGCCCGGGCCGCCACCTCGTCGACGGTGAACCCGCCCGGGCCCTTGTCCGCCAGGACCTCGATGGCGGCCTGGCGGATGGCGGCGTCGGCCCGGGCGTCGCGTGGACGTCCGAGGGGTCGTCCGGGCCGGCGCTCGGCGGAGTGCGCCTCGTCGTCGGGGGCGGTGTCGGTGGCGGTCATCGCACCTCGGCCCGGACGTCCTCCGGGTCGGGAGCGGGAGCGTCGACCGGCTCGGCGCCGTCGACCGGCTCGGCGCCCGTCACCGGCGTCGCCGTCGCCGGGGACGGCGACCGGCGACGGGGCGGGCCCGGCGGCCGGGACCTCGTCCTCGTGGTCGTGGGCCCGGGCCGGGAGGTACAGGCCCACGATGACCGCCCCCACCAGCAGGGCCACGGTCCCGATCATGAAGGCGACCCCCATGCCGTCGGTGAACCCCGTGGACGCCGCCTCCACCAGCCCCGCGCCCCGCGGGCCCAGGGACTCGCCGATGCGGATGGCCGCGCCCACCTGGTCGGTCACCGCGCTCGCCGCCTCGGCGGGCAGCGGCAGGCCGGCGATGGCGTCGGAGACCCGGGGCCGGTACGTCGACATCATCACCGAGCCCAGGACGGCCACGCCCAGCGCCCCGCCCACCTGGCGGGTGGTGTCGTTCATCGCGGAGCCGACGCCCGCCTTGGCCCGCGGCAGCGAGCCCATGATCGACTCGGTGGCCGGCGGCATGACCAGGGCCAGGCCCACGGCCAGCACGACCAGCGCGACCAGGACCTCGGGGTAGGTGGCGTCCGCCGTCAGCCGGCTGGCGATCAGCAGGCCGCCCGCCCCGATGAGCAGGCCCGCGGCCACCACGATCTTGCTGCCCACCCGCTCGACGATCTTGGCCGACAGCGGGGCCACGACCATCTGGGTGGCGGCCATGGGGATCAGCCGCACGCCCGCCTGCAGCGCCGTGTAGCCGAGCACCGACTGCAGGAACTGGGTGAGCAGGAACAGCGAGCCGAACATGGCGAAGAACGTGAGCATCAGCGACGCGCTCGCCGCGCTGAACCGGGGGTTGCGGAAGAAGTTGATGTCGAGCATCGGCGTGCGGGTGCGCCGCTCCCAGACGACGAAGGCGCCGAGCAGCACGGCGGCGAGGGCGAAGGCGCCGAGCACGGCCGGGTCGGTCCAGCCGTTGGGGCCCTCGATGATGGCCCACACCAGCGCCACCAGGCCGGTGATGGACAGCACCGCACCGGGGCCGTCGACCGGCGGGGCCGCGGGGTCCCGCGAGGTGGGCACGAAGAGCTGGCCGAGGATCAGCGCCAGGACCACCACCGGCACGTTGACCAGGAAGACCGAGCCCCACCAGAAGTGCTCGATCAGGAAGCCGCCGGTCACCGGGCCGATGGCCACGGCCACGCCGGCGGTGGCGGCCCACATGGCGATGGCCTGGGAGCGCTCCCGGCGCTCGGTGAACACGTTGGTGATGATCGAGAGGGTGGCGGGCATGATCAGCGCGCCGCCGATGCCCATGATCGCCCGGGTCACGATCAGCTGGTTGGCGCTGCCGGCCCAGGCCGACAGGATCGAGGCGCTGCCCATGATGGCGAGGCCGAGGGCCAGCGCCCCGCGCCGGCCGAAGCGGTCGCCCAGGCTGCCCATGGTGAGCAGCAGGCCGGCGAACACCAGGACGTAGGCGTCGACGATCCATTGGAGCTGGCTGGTGGAGGCGCCGAGGTCCTCCTGGAGGGTCGGGATGGCCACGTTGACGATCGTGTTGTCCATCACGATCAGCAACAGGCTCAGGCACATGACCGCGAGCACGATCCAGCGTCGGGGATCGGCCTGCGGTGCCTCGGGGGCGAGGGCTTCGGGTGCGGCAGGCATGAGAGCCAGGATGCACCCTCAATTTCCGGAACGCAACAGTTTCGGAACGATTCAGTCCGTGACCTGGGCTAGCGCGCCACCAGCCCGCCGCCGATCACCTCGTCCCCCTCGTACAGCACCACCGACTGGCCGGGCGCCACCCGGCGCTGGGGCCGGTCGAAGCGGACGACCGCCCGGTCGCCACCGGCCCCCACCGGCTCGACCCGGGCCGGCCGCGGGACGCCGTGGGCGCTGCACTGGGCGACCGCCGGGCCCGGTCACCGGGCCCGCGGCCCACACCGTCGCCTCCAGCGTGACCGCCTCGGTGAGGAGGTCGGCCTCGGTCCCCACCCGCACGGACGCCGCGGGCACGTCCACCTCGGTCACGTAGCGGGGGGCGCCGCCGCCCGGCAGCCCCAGCCCCCGGCGCTGGCCCACCGTGACCAGCTCGACCGCGTCCACCGCGCCGACGTCGCGGCCCGTCTCGTCCACGATCCGCCCGGGGCGCAGCGCGATGCGGCGGCCGAGGAAGTCCCGCCGCCCGCGGGCGGCGGTGACGAAGCACACGTCCTGGCTGTCGGGCTTGTCCGCGGTGCGCAGGCCCAGCGCCGCGGCCTCGGCCCGCACGTCGTCCTTGGAGGTCTCGCCCACCGGCAGCAGCGTGCGGGCCAGCGTGGCCTGGTCGAGCACGTAGAGGACGTAGCTCTGGTCCTTGGCCGCGTCCGCGCCCCGGGCCAGGCGCCGGCTGCCGTCGGGCCGCGCCACGATGCGGGCGTGGTGGCCGGTGGCCACCGCGTCGAAGCCCACGGCCCACGCCCGCCGGGTGAGCCGGTCGAACTTGAGGTGGCGGTTGCACTCCACGCACGGGTTCGGGGTCACGCCCCGGCGGTGGGCGTCGACGTAGGGCTCGACCACGTGGCGCTCGAAGTCGTCGCTGAAGGTCCAGGTGTGGTGGTCGATGCCGAGCTGCTGGGCCACCCGCCGGGCGTCGTCCACGTCGCTGACCGAGCAGCAGCCGGTGTCGGACTCGCCGCCCCACAGCTTCATGGTCACGCCCACCACCTCGTGCCCGGCCGCCAGCAGCCGGGCCGCCGCCACCGACGAGTCCACCCCGCCGGACATGGCCACCAGCACCTTCACGCCGCCGCCTCCCGCAGGCGGGCCACGGCCGCGGGGATCACCCGCAGGGCGTGGTCGACGTCGGCGCCGGTCGAGGGCCAGCCGAGCGACAGCCGCAGCGTGCCCGCGGCCCGGTCGGGCGGGACGCCCATGGCCGCCAGCACGTGCGAGCGCTGCTGGGCGCCGCTGGCGCAGGCGGACGCGGCCGACGCGCACACGCCCGCCTCGTCCAGCAGGAACAGCAGGGGCTCGCTCTCGATCCCCGGCAGGCACAGGTGCACCAGCCCCGGCAGCCGGGCCGCGGCGCCGGCGGCCGGTCTCCGTGGCCCCGGGGACGGCGGCCAGCAGCCCGCCGGCCAGGCGGTCGCGCAGCGCCCGCACCCGCGCCCCGGTCTCCTCCCGCCCGGCACGCGTGGCGTCGAGGGCGGCGGCGAAGCCGGCGATGCCGGCCACGTTGTGGGTGCCGCTGCGCAGCTCGCGCTCCTGGCCTCCGCCGAGGGCCCGCGCCCGCAGCGGGGTGCCCGGGCGCACCACCAGCGCCCCCACGCCCTGGGGCCCGCCCAGCTTGTGCGAGCTGAGGCTGACCAGGTCGGCCCCGCCCACCAGCTCCGGGAGGTCGAGCCAGGGCGCGGCCTGCACCGCGTCGACGTGCAGCGCCGCCCCGGGCGCCCGGCGGCGCACCAGCTCGGCCACCTCGGGCAGCGGCTGGACCGTGCCCACCTCGTTGTTGGCCGCCATGACCGAGACCAGGGTCGTCCCGGGCGTCAGCGCCGCGGCCAGGGCCTCGAGGTCGACCACGTCCGTCCGGGTCCACCGCCACGGTGCCGCCCCCCACCAGCGCCACCGCGTTGAGGACCGCCTCGTGCTCGATCGCGCTGCCCAGCACCGGCCCGGGCCGCGCCGCGTGGACGCCGAGGACCGCGAGGTTGTCGGCCTCCGTGCCCCCGCCGGTGAACACCACGTCGCCCGGCCGGCACCCCACCGCGGCGGCGACGGCGTCGCGGGCCTCGTCCACGGCCTGGCGGGCCGCCCGGGCCACCCGGTGGGCGCCCGACGGGTTGCCGAACCGCTCGCCCAGCCACGGCGCCATGGCCGCGGCCGCCTCGGGGCGCAGCGGCGTCGTGGCCGCGTGGTCGAGGTAGGTGAGCCGGTCCGGCACCCCGCCAGTGTCGCAGCGCCGGGCCGGACGCGGTACCTCAGCGCCAGGCGGGGGGCGCGGGCGCGCCGTGGGCCCGCTGCCAGGCGGCGGCCAGGCACACGAGGAACATGTACGGGTGGAGCCAGCGGGGCGGCGAGTGGTCGATGCGGACGGCCAGCGGGTTGGCCAGGCGCAGCGCCAGGTGGTCGCGGGCGCCCGGGCGTCAGCTGGGCGTAGCGCAGCAGGTACGTGCGCACGAGGCCGTAGTCGTCGTCGTCCAGGGCGCTCACGTCGAGCGAGGCCACGTAGCCCTCGTAGCCCGGGGGCGGGGCGAACCAGGCGGGTTGCACGCGGGCCTGGGCCGCCCGCTCCCGCACCACCAGCGTGCCGGCCGCCATGTCGCCCAGCCGCTGGTCGCGCGGCGACAGCAGGCAGGACACGACCGCCGTGAACCCGATCGGGGGCACCAGGACGTCGACGAGCAGCATCGCCGCCCGCACGAACGCCTGCTGGAACCGGATGGTGGTGCCGTCGAGGCTCACCGCTCGCAGGCCCAGGGCCGCCTTGCCCGGGGTGCGCCCGCGCCACAGGGTCTCCCACGCGCAGAACCACACGACCACCACGCCCGCGCTGGTGAGGACGGCGAACACCGCCCCGCCCAGGCCCTCGACGCTGCCCACGAGCTGGACGGTGGCCAGGGCCAGCGCCAGCACGACCGCCGCCAGGGCCAGGATGTCGAGGGCGAACGCCAGCGTGCGGGAGGCCACGCCCGCCCGCTCGAGGTCGAGGATGACCGCCTCGGGGGTGACGATGCGCTGGGACGCCGCCGTCGCCCCGGTCGCCAGGGGCTCCATGCGCGCACGTTAGCGCCGCACCCACCGCTAGCGTCCCCGGCACCCGTGGACATCGACCGCTTCATCGCCCGCAACCGCCCGGCGTGGGACCGGCTCGACGCGCTCGTCGCGCCGCGCCGGCCGCGGCACCAGCCGCCTGAGCCCGGCCGAGGTGGACGAGCTGGTCGACCTGTACCAGCGGGTGTCGTCGCACCTGTCGCACGCCCGGGTGGCCTACGACGACCCCGGCCTGGTGCGCTGGCTGACCCGGCTGGTGGGCCAGGCCAACGGCGTCGTCTACGCCCGCCGCACCCGCACCGCCCGGGCGATCGCCGACTTCTTCGCCTGGCGCTTCCCCGCCGCGGTGTGGCAGAGCGGCCGGTTCGTGGCCGTGTCCGCCGCGCTGCTGCTGCTCCCGGCGCTGGCCTTCGGGACCTGGCTGGGCACCAGCGAGGAGGCCCTCGAGGCCACCGCCTCCGACGCCGTGCGCGAGGCCTACCTCAACGAGGACTTCGAGGACTACTACTCGTCCGAGCCCGCGTCGCAGTTCGCCACCGAGGTGACCGTCAACAACATCCAGGTGGCGGTGGTGGCCTTCGCCGGCGGGATCCTGCTGTGCGTGCCCACCGTGGCCTCGACTGGTGGTGAACGGCGCGCTGCTGGGCTTCGCCGCCGGCCTGTTCGCCGACGCCGGCGAGCTGGGAAAGTTCTTCGGGCTGATCCTGCCCCACGGGTTGCTGGAGCTGACCGCCATCGTGATCGCGGGGGCGGCCGGGCTGCGGCTGGGCTGGGCCGTCATCGCGCCGGGGACCTCCCCCGGGGCCGGGCCGTGGGCCAGGAGGCGCGGCGCGCGGGCGTGATCGCCCTCGGGCTGATGCTGGCGTTCGCCACCGCGGGGACCATCGAGGGGTTCGTCACCGGCCGCGGCGTGCCCACCGCCCTGCGGGTGGGGCTGGGCGTGGCCGCCGAGGCCGTGTTCGTGGGCTGGATCGTGGTCCAGGGCCGGGCCGCCGCCGCCCGGGGCGTCACCGGCGATCTCGGCGAGCTCGACCGGGGGTGGGCCGACCTGGCCGCCGCCCGCGAGCGGGCCTGGGCCGGCTGATCACAGCCGCCCGGTGGCATGACCGGCTGATCACAGGCGCCCGGTGGCCTTGACCCGCAGGTAGGTGTCGGCCAGGGCCGGGGAGAGCCGGCCGGGCCGGGCGTCGATGACCGTCGCCCCCAGGCTGCGCAGCCGCAGCGCGGTGCGGCGCCGGGCCTCCAGCGCGCTCAGCGCCGCGGCTCGCCGGTACACGGTCGCCGGGTCCTCGCCCGGCGCCGTCGACCAGCGGGCCACGTCGGGGTCGCTGACCCCGGCCACCACCACCACGTGGTCGCGCAGGATCAGGGGCAGCGCCGGGACCAGCCACTCGTCCACGGCCTGGGCCACCAGGTCGGTCAGCACCACCAGCATCGTCCGGCGCCGGAACCGGGCCAGCGTCTCGCTGAACGCGCCCGCGTAGTCGCTCTCCGCCAGCACCGGCTCGAGGTCGTAGAGGGCCTCCACCACCCGCCCGAGCTGCGAGCGCCCGCTGCCCGGGGGCACCGCCGCCCGCACCTCCCGGTCGAAGGCCACCACGCCGCAGCGGTCCCCCAGCCCGGTCGACACCGCGGTCAGCATCATCACCGCGTCGACCGCGTGCTCGACGCGGGGCACCCCGTCGACCCGCCCGGCCATGACGCGGCCGTTGTCCAGCAGCACCAGCACCGTCTGGTTGCGCTCGGCCCGGTAGGTGCGCACGATGGCGCGCCCGGTCCGGGCGGTGGCGGCCCAGTCCACCCGGCGGAACTCGTCGTCGACGGTGTACTCGCGCAGCTGGTCGAACTCGGTGCCCCCGCCCCGGCCCTGGGCCGAGCGCAGGCCCACCTCCAGGATGCGGGCCTTGCGGATGCGCAGCTCGGCCTCGTCCTTGGAGCGGAACGAGGGGAAGACCCGCAGCACCCCGGGCACCGTCAGGGCGGCCTGGCGCGCGGCCAGGCCCAGCGGGCCCTCGACCCGCACGACCAGCTCCCGCACCAGGAAGCGGCCGCGCCGGGCGGGGCGGATCGGCGTCGAGGCCCGCAGGGTGCCGTGCCCCGGGATGCGGGCCGCGGCCCGGCGCGTGTCCGCCCGCAGCGACGGGGCCAGCTCGTCGGCCAGCGCCACCCGGAGCGAGCGGCGGCGCGGGTTGCGCACGGTCCAGGACACCTCGGCCGGCCGGTCCAGCGTGACCGCCGCGGGCAGGGACCGCCGCACGTCGAGCTTTCCGGGCGAGGGCGCGGCCAGGGCGTCGGCCAGCGCCACCGCCACCAGCGCCAGGTTGACCGCCAGCAGGTTGCGCCAGACGGGCCCGGGCAGGACCAGCACGACGGCCGAGGCCAGCGCCGCCACCAGCGCCGCCCGCCGGGTGGGGACCACGGCCCGCCGGCGCCGGCCCGGGCGGCTGCTCAACGCGGCACCGGCACCGCGGCCAGGATGCCGTCGAGCACACCGTCCACGGTGGTCCCCTCCAGCTCCAGCTCGGGCCGGAGCTGGATCCGGTGCCGCACGCACGGCTTGACCACGGCCTTGACCTCGTCGGGGGTGACGAACTGCCGCCCCGCCAGCCAGGCCCATGCCTTGGCCGCGTGCAGCACCATGGCCGCCCCGCGGGGCGACACGCCGAGGGTGACCGCGGGCGCCGACCGGGTGGCCCGGACGACCGCCACGATGTAGGCGAGGATGGCCGGGTCCACCCGGATCTGCTGGATCTGCGCCCGCGCCGCGGCGATGTCCTCGGCCCCCGCCACCGGCTTGATGCCCGCGGCCGTGATGTCGTGGGGGTCGAGGCCCCGGTCGTGGCGGGCCAGCACCTCCTGCTCCTGCTCGGGGGTGGGATAGGCCACCGCCAGCTTGAACAGGAAGCGGTCGAGCTGGGCCTCGGGCAGCGGGTAGGTGCCCTCGTACTCGATCGGGTTCTGGGTCGCCACCACCATGAACGGCTCGGGCAGCGGGTGGGCGATGCCCTCGGAGGTGACCTGGCGCTCCTCCATCGACTCCAGCAGCGCGGCCTGGGTCTTGGGCGGGGTGCGGTTGATCTCGTCCGCCAGCAGCACGTTGGTGAACACCGGGCCCTGCCGGAACCGGAAGCGGCTCTCCCCCGCGCCCTCGCCGTCCAGGATGAGCTGGCCGGTCACGTCCGACGGCATCAGGTCGGGGGTGAACTGCACCCGCTTGACGTCGAGGTCCACCGCCGCGGCCAGCGCCTTGACGATCAGCGTCTTGGCCACCCCGGGGACGCCCTCCAGCAGCACGTGCCCCCGGGCCAGCAGCGCGGCCACCAGGCCCGACAGCGTGCCGTCCTGGCCGACGACCAGCTTCGCCACCTCGTCGCGCACGGCGAGGATGGCCGTGCGCGGGTCGCGCCCGCCGGGCGCGTCGGTGGGCTCGTCATACATGGGCGAGGACCTCCTCACGGATGCGGTCGATGGTGTGGGCCAGGCTCACGAGCTGGGCGTCGCCGGAGACCGGATCGGGTCCCAGCGCCCATCCCAGCATGCTCGGGTCCAGGCCCGTGCGCTCGGCGGTCACGGTTACCAGCACGCCCAGCTCGGCGTCCCGCGGCACCCCCAGCCGGTCGCACAGGAAGCCCCGCAGGTCGCGGCGCAGCAGCTCGGCGGCGTGCTGGGGCGAACGGCTGCGGTCGAGCAGGCTGCCCGTGGCCGCGACCAGCTCGGACCCGGCCACCGCCACCGGCTGGGGCTCCAGCACGGGCCGGCCGAGCCGCCGCGCCCGCCACAGCACGTAGACGCCGAAGGCGAGCGCGAGCTGGAGCAGGGCGGCCTTGACCCCCGGGGCGATCAGCTCGATCAGCGAGCGGCCGCCGCCGGCGGTGGCCAGCGGGCCGGGCTCCAGCACCACCAGGCGGGTGCCCGGCTGAGGCGCCAGCAGCGCCGCGGCCACCGGGGCGTTCTCGCCGTCGGCCAGCGCCGCGTTGACCAGCACGCCTGCGCCACCGAAGGCGACGACGGTGCCGTCGCCCTCGCCGGTGGCGACCAGGTAGGCGTCGCCGGCCCCGTCCGTGATGCACGAGTCCGACCCCAGGGGCGGGTGGTAGAGCACGCCGCCGTTCCGGAGCCGGACCCGGGCGACGTCGATGCCCGCCAGCGGGCCGATCTCGCAGTCCCGGCGCAGGCTGGCCGGGGCGCCCAGCTCGGAGGTCTCCTCGAACACCCCGGCGCGGGCGGGGACGAAGGACGACGCCGGATCGGTGACCACCAGCGTGCCGCCCCGGTCGACCCAGTCCTGGACGATGCCGGTCTGGTCCTCGTCCAGCAGGTCCTCCAGCAGGAGCACGATGTCGGGCGGCTCGGGGTCGGCGGCGAGGTCGGGCAGCCGGTCCGCCACCTCGACGTCGGTGCCCAGCTCGCCGGCCAGGGCCACGAGCGCACTGGTGCCGAGCCGGTCGTCGGAGGTCGGCGACAAGGCGGGGCCGCTGCGAGCCGCCGGACGACCGTCCCACCAGCCACACGCCCAGCAGCGTCGCCAGCACGATGGCCCCGGCGATGAGCGGGCCCCGGGGACCGTTCCTCACCGCTCGCTCACCGCGCCCGCACGGGCATCGCCAGCCGGAGCACCTCGTCGGCCAGCGGCCGGCGAAGCGGTCGCGCGCCTCGGGGCCCGCCGGGTCGCCGCCGTACCACACCGCCTCGAACACCTCGGTGGCCGCGGCGAAGGCGGGCCCGGCGTCGGGTGCGGTCCCGCGCACGTCGGCCACGAACTCGCCCGCGGTGCGCCCCACCAGGTCGGGGATGACCTCGCGGGCGGCCAGCTCGCCCACCAGGACCCGGTAGCGGGCCCGCACGGCGTCGCGCCAGCGACCCTCCGCCTCGGCGCGCACGACCTCCGCGGGCCAGTCGACGTCCTCCTCGCCGTCGGCCACCACGATCCGGCTGCCGTCGGCCTTCCCGGGCCGGCCGCCCACGGCCCAGCCGGCGCGGCTGCGGTACACGAGGTACACCACCAGCCCGACCAGCGCGAACAGCACGCAGCCAGCCCACCCACACCGGCACCGCGCCGAGCCCCAGCGGCGCCAGCAGGCGCGACAGCTGCTCGGAGATCCAGTCGCCGACCCGGTCGACGATGCGTGCGCTGGTCGTGCCACTGGTACTGGGGTCGGGACAGGATCTCGTCGGCCGCCTCCCGGGCCTGGGCGGGCTCGTGGGCGGGATCGGGCAGGTCGAGCGGCAGCCAGGGCCGCACCGGCAGCCAGCAGCACGTCAGGCCGGCCGATCGAGCGCCCGGCCGGCGGCCATCTCGATGTCGAGGCCCTCGGTCCGCACCCGCAGGTCGAGGTACAGCAACACGGTGGAGGCCGCCACGAACGGCACGACGATCACCTCGGCGGCGATCTCCCCGACGGCCAGGATGGGCCAGCCGCGCTCCAGGCCGACCCAGCCGGCCAGGAACGCCGGCAGGGCGCTGAGCGCGGTGGACAGCAGCCAGCTCGTCAGGCCCATGAGCAGGGCGATCCCCAGCGTGGGCCAGTAGCGGGCCCGGGTGAGCCTGGTCGAGCGGCCCAGGCTGGCGAAGGGGCCGAGGCCCTCGACGGCCACGATCGGCGCCACCGGGACGAACAGGGCCATCACGAAGGGCAGCCCCACGTAGCAGGCGGCGGCCCCGCCGAGCTCGGCCAGCTTCACCACCACGAAGGTCACCAGCAGGGGCCAGGAGCGGCGCCCGATCACCCCGAAGAGCTCGCGGGCCTTGGGGTCGCGGCCCATCATCCACTGGGTCACCAGGTGCGCCAGGCCCGCGGCCACGCACACCAGCGCGAACGTCGACAGGATGACCACGGCGATCTGCACCGCGAGCTCGCCGCCCTGGCTCCCGTTGGCCTGCTCGTTGAACACGGTCGGGTCGTCGCTGAGGATGTCGGCGATGGGGACCCCGCCGGTGTAGTCGCGCTGGATGTAGGCGGCCACCAGCTGGAGGGGGACGACGAACGCGGCGGTGAGGCCCACGATGCGCGCCGGGCGGGCCTTGATCACCGCGAAGCCCCCGTCGAGGATGTCGGCGGTGGTGCGGGGCATCAGCGGGATGGCGGGCACGGCCTCCGGGCCGGGCGGGGCCTCACCGTCGACGGGCCCGGTCCGGGGCTCGACCGGGGCCGCCGCGATCGGCGCGTCCGTGACCGGCTGGTCGACCACCGAGCCGGGCATGGCCCAGCCCGGCCTCGTCACCCCGGGGTCGTTCACGGGGCCATCATCCCCCATCATGGGCACGGGGCGCGTACGCGCATCGCCACGTCGAGGGACTTGTGGAGGGACCCGTGGAGGGCTACGGACCCGGCACCTACGGCGATCGCCTGGCCGACGTGTACGACGGCTGGTACCAGGACGTCACCGACGTCGGGGCCACGGTCGCGCGGGTGGCCTCGCTGGCGGGCGACCCGCCCGGCCCGGTGCTGGAGCTGGGGGCGGGCAGCGGGCGCCTCGCCCTGCCGCTGGCCGCCCGCGGCCTGGAGGTGTGGGCGCTCGACGCCTCGGCCGCCATGATCGAGCGGCTGGCGGCCAAGCCGGGCGCCGCCGCGGTGCACGCGGTGGTGGGCGACATGGCCGACCTGGACCTGGGACCCGGGGCCCCGTCGGGCTTCGCGGTCGTCCTGTGCGCCTACAACACGCTGTTCAACCTCACCGACACGGACGCCCAGCGCCGCTGCCTGGCCCGGGTGGCGGACGTGCTGGCGCCCGGTGGCCGGCTGGTGGTCGAGGCCTTCGTGCCTCCGCCGGGCGGCGAGGGGGACGCGGCGGTGAGCGCGGTCGAGCCCCGCCACATCGGCCTGGACGAGGTGGTGCTGACCGTGAGCCGCACCGACCCCGCCGCCCGCACGGTCACCGGCCAGCACGTCCAGATCCGGGAGGAGGGCATCCGCCTGCGGCCCTTCGTGCTCCACTACGCGGGGCCGGAGGAGATCGACGCCCTGGCCGCCGAGGCGGGACTGGCCTTGGTGGCAGCGCCACTCTGGGTGGCAGGGTGAGCCGTACACGCTGTCGTCGGACACCCATGTGAGCAGCTATGCCCGCCCCCGATGAAGATGCCGTGAAGAACACGGTCCGTGCGCCGGGGCCGAAGCGGTACGTTGACGCGGTGTCCATGTTCGTGGTCAGCCGCCGCCGCTTCCTTCCGCCGCGTCAATGAGTCAGCTCCGCCTCAACCCCCTCACCGGCCGCTGGGTGGCCGTCGCCGTCGATCGCGAGAACCGCCCCGGTGACCTGGTCTCCCGCCAGCTCCCGGTCGAGGCCGATCCCGACCGGCCCTGCCCGTTCTGCCCCGGCAACGAGGAGGCGACGCCGCCCGCCCTCGAGACCTACGGCAAGCACGGCGACTGGGTGGTGCGGGTGGTGCCCGAACCGCTTCCCCGCCTTCGACGGCGACGAGCCGCTGAGGGTCCAGAACATGGGGCCGGTGTTCACCCAGGCCGCGGCGAGCGGCATCCACGAGGTGCTGGTGTTCTCGCCCGACCACGGCGCCGGCTGGGCCGACCTCGACGACGCCCAGGCCGCCGTCACCATGGCCGCCATCCGCGACCGCATGGAGGACCACGCCCGCCGGCCCTCCATCCGCTACACGCAGGTCATCGTGAACCACGGCCGGGAGGCGGGCGCCAGCCTGGAGCACCCGCACGGCCAGCTGCTCGGGCATCCCCTTCGTCCCCGGCGAGATCGCCGAGGAGGAGGCCGGGTTCCGGCGCTTCGAGGGCTCGTGCCTGCTGTGCACCACCCTGGAGGCCGAGGAGGCAGCCCACCACCGCCTGGTCTACGCCGACGACCGGGTGGTGGTGGTGTGCCCGTTCTGGTCGGGCACCCCCTACGAGATGCTGGTGCTGCCCCGGCAGCACGCGGTGCAGGTCATGGACGCCGCCCCGGCGGACGTGGCCGCGGTGGGCCGTGCCATCCGCACGGTCCTGGCCCAGCTGCGGGGCAGCCTGGGCGCGGTGGCCTACAACCTGGTGTTCCACACCGCGCCCCACCGCCACGCCGGCCCGTTCCACTGGCACGTGCACGTGCTGCCGCGGGTCACCAGCGTGGCCGGCTTCGAGCAGGGCACCGGCGTGATGATCGACATCGTGGCCCCCGAGATCGCGGCCAAGCACCTGAACGTCGTGGGCTGACCGGGGCCGTCAGTCGCCGTCGTGGCTGGCGGCGACGGCCAGGTCGTAGGCCCGGCGGCGGGGCACGGAGAGCCGGGCGGCCACCGCCTTGGCCGCGTCGCGGGCCGTGGCCCCGGCGGCCAGCTCGTCCCGCACCGCGGCCAGCACGTCGGCGTCGCCCGGCGGGGCGGCCTCCGGGGCACCCGCGAGCACGATCACCATCTCGCCCGGGGGCTCGCGCTCGCCGGCCCAGGCGACCGCGCCGGCCAGGGTCCCCCGCCACACCTCCTCGTGCAGCTTGGTGATCTCGCGGGCCACCACCACGCGGCGGGTATCGCCGCAGGCGGCCGCCAGGTCCGCCAGCGTGCGGGCCAGGCGGTGGGGGGCCTCGTAGAGGACGGTGGTGCGCGGCTCGGCCGCCACCGCCGCCAGCCGCTCGGACCGGCCCGAGCCCTTGCGGGGCAGGAAGCCCTCGAACACGAAACGGCCCGCGGGCAGCCCGCTGACCACCAGCGCGGCCAGCGAGGCCGACGGCCCCGGCACCACCTCGACGGGGTGACCGGCGGCCACCGCCGCCGCCACCAGACGCTCGCCCGGGTCGGAGATGCCCGGCATGCCCGCGTCCGACACCAGGGCGACGCGCTCGCCCCGGGCCAGGCGGGACAGCACCCGGGGGATCTCGCGTTGCTCGGTGTGCTCGTTCACGACCACCAGCGGCCGGCGCTCGATGCCGGCCAGGGTGAGCAGCTTGCCGGTCCGGCGGGTGTCCTCGCAGCACACCACGTCCGCCCCGGCCAGGGCGGCGGCGGCCCGCGGCGACAGGTCCCCGAGGTTGCCGATGGGCGTGCCCACCAGCACGAGGGCGCCCGGCTCGCTCACCCCTTGACCTCCAGCTGGTCGCCGGGTCGCAGGTTCCAGCGGCCGAACGCGCCCGCCTCCGCCTCGATCACCGAGCGGGCCCGCCACACCGGCCGGGACAGGCGGTGGCGGTGCATGGTCACCACCCGCAGCACCCGCAGGTCGCCGTCGCAGAAGGCGACGTCGATGGGGAAGCGCATGCCCAGCGTGTGCACGGCCCGGGAGGGCGCCAGCATGAGCGCCCCCTCGAGCCCGTCCCGGCCCAGCAGCCCCCGGGCCCGGGCGCGGCGGGTGGGCGCCACTTCGAGGCTGGCCAGCACCTCACCGTCTCTCAGCAACCAGGCCACCGCGCTCATCATGCCGAGACGGCGGCCGGGAGGGACAGTCAGCCCGATTTCGCCGGCGGCCACGAACGCGGTGACCAGGGGGTGGGGGTGCACCACGGTGCTGCGGGCCTGCGGCACGAACAGCGTCGCCACGAAGAAGGGGTGGTCCTCCAGCTCGACGATCCGCACCTCGCCGTCCTGGTCGATGCCGCTCACCGCCAGGCCGGCGGCCACCAGGTCGTCGAGGTACGCGGGGTTGAGGCCGAACTGGCAGTAGTAGTGCTCGCGTGGCCCCCGTCTCCCCGTACGCGTCGCCCGCCCGGGTGCCCTCCCGCACCTCGACCGCCATGACCTGGCCCGCCAGCGAGCAGGCCAGCGGGCGTGACCATCAGCGTGGGCGCTTCGGGGTGGGACTCGGCGTGCTGCGCCCCGGCGATGCCCGCCACGTTCCGGGCGAGCTCGATCACCACGTGCTGGAAGCCGCCGCACGTCCCGATGCAGCGGGACGCCCGCGGTGCGGGCGTGCTCGATGGCGGCCAGCGCCCCGTCCTGGCTGCGGTAGGGGCTCCCGGGGGCGATGAACAGGCCCTCGAACGAGCCCAGGCTGTCCGCGGCGTCGCCCACGTCCGCGGTGGAGAGCCACTCCACGTCCACCTGCGTCCCCAGCCGCAGGGCCGAGTGGCCCAGGGCGTCGTCGGTGGCCACGTGGGTTTCGTTGCCGGGGTCGAACTCGCCGATCACACCGATCCGAGGCACGTCGCACTATGCCGTCGCCGCGCCGGGGCGGCCAGCGGATTTCAGACGTTGAAGCGGAACAGCGGGCCGGGCGTGGACGTGGGCGACGGGAGCGCTGGGTTGCGCCGACCTGCGCTACCGACGAAGGCCAGCGAGCCCAAGACGTAGGGTGGCGGCGATGACGCGGACCCTGTTCCACGGCGGCAACGTGTTCGACGGGACGGGAACGGACCCGGCGCCGGCTGATGTCGTGGTGGACGGCGACCGTGTCGTCGCGGTCGGGGGACCCGGGACCGGTGACGGCGATCACGGTGTCGCACTCGACGGCCGCACGCTGCTGCCGGGTCTGTTCGATTGCCACGTCCACGTGCTGTTCTCGGGCATCGACATCCTCCGGGACCTGCAGACACCGTTCTCGTTCCGGTTCTTCGACGCAGCCCGCAACCTCGCAGTGACGCTGCGGGCCGGCATCACCAGCGTGCGCGACGCGGCCGGCGCGGATGCCGGGGTCAAGCTGGCGGTCGAGCGGGGCCTGGTGGCCGGACCCCGCATGCAGATCGCCATCGGCATGCTCAGCCAAACCGGTGGCCACGGTGACGAATACTTCCCCTGCGGGTTCGACGTCCCGCTGCTGAGCCTGCCGTACCCGGGCGTGCCGCGTTGTGTCGTGGACGGCCCCGACGAGATGCGCCGCACGGTCCGTGAGCTGATCCGGGTGGGCGCCGACGTGATCAAGGTGCGCCACCAGCGGCGGCGTGCTGAGTGTCGGGAGCGATCCGCGGCGTGCCCACTTCCGGCCGGCGGAGCTGGCCGCCCTCGTCGATGAGGCGACGGCCGCCGGGCGGGCGGTCATGGCCCATGCCCAGGCCGCGGACGGCATCAAGAACGCGGTGCGGGCCGGCGTTCGCTCGATCGAGCACGGCATCTACCTCGACGACGAGGCGATCGGCCTGATGCTCGAGCGGGGCACATGGCTGGTGCCGACGCTCATCGCGCCGATCTGGGTGCTCGAGTCGGTCGAGGCCGGTGCCCAGATCTCCGACGCCTCCATTCGCAAAGCCCGAGACACGGTCGGAGATCCACGCTGGACTCCGTGGCCCGGGCCGTCGCCGCTGGTGTGAAGGTGGCGATGGGCACCGACGCCGGCGTCGGGCCACACGGCGACAACCTGCGCGAGCTGTCCCTCATGGCAAAGGCGGGAATGGCGCCCGCCGCGGTGCTGCGAGGCGACGACCCTCGAAGCGGCCCGCCTGCTCGGCGTCGACGACCGGCTGGGGAGCGTCGAGGAGGGCAAACTCGCCGACCTCGTCGTCATCGAGCGGCGACCCGTACGACTTCGAGGACATCGGCCAACGCGTCGAGCAGGTGTGGAAGGCCGCCAGCGATCCGACCGATCGGGCCGCACTGACCAGGCGTCGACGACGCCGTGCGCGCGGCGAACCCGGTCATCAGGCGGTCACGATCGACTGGTCCGCCTAGGGGCGACCGCTCACATGACAGCCGCCCGCCTCTGAGATCGCCGACGAGCACTGCGAGGTCCCTGCTCGACCAGACCACCCGGGCGTCCAAGCCGGCGTCCGCCATCCAGCCGACCTGGTCGGCTGGCACGGCTCGGCGTGTCGTACACGCCGTCGATCGGCGTCACGACATCGGCCGGATCGTCCGGCACGACGACGTCGCCGAGCACGAACCGCCCACCAGGCGCAAGCACCCGAGCAACCCGGGCGAACAGGTCGGCCTTGCCCTCGCCGTCGAGATGGTGGACCGCGAGCGCAGAGGCAACGAGGTCGAACGGACCTTCGAGCAGCGGGTCTTCAATGCGGGCGACCCGCAGCTCGGCCCTCGGCCGGCAGCGCCTGTCGGGCGTACGCGAGCATGTCGGCGCTTTCGTCGATGCCCACCACCTGGGCGTCGGGGTGCACGGACAGCACGCCCAGCGCCGTCATGCCGGTCCCGACGCCCAGGTCGAGGAACCGCCGCACGACCCGCCCAGCGGTGGCGCGGGCGACCTCGATCTGCAGCCGCTCATACTCCGGCACCTCGGCCGCCATCAATTCGAGGTATGTCTCGGGATCGAAGTGGAACTGCGACACCGGTCCCACCGTAAGGCACCGTCACCGTTGCGGGTCGTCGATGCCGGATCAGGTGGCCGGTGCTCCGCATGTCCATCAGCGGAGAACTCGCGACCGAGCGTGACGTGTCGACTGCGAGTGGGCCAGGCAGCGACGAGCGAGCAGGTCTCCCTCCGCACACGCAGGTCCGGACGGCTCCGCCGCGCCAGTCGCGGCATCAGGCGTCGACCGCTCTGACCAGGCGACTTCCTGCCGTGGTCGTCTCGGGCGCACGTGGCTCACCGCTGCTGCGCCTCCCGGATCGTGCGGGTGTTCCACGATGGGCGCCATCACCACGGCGAGCACGATCATCCCGGCGCCGCCGACGACGAAGGGTGCGCGCAGGCCGAACACCTCGGCGAGCACGCCGCCGAGCAGCGCGCCCAGCGGGATCACGCCCAGCCGACGAAGCGGTAGGCGCTGTCGACCTGGCCCAGGATCTCGTCGGGAATGAGCGACTGGCGCAGCGAGACGGTGATGATGTTCCAGACCACCGTCGAGAACCCCATGCCGACGAACATGACACCGACGAGCCAGGGTGACGAGAGCAGCCCGGCGATCAGCGCGGAGACGCCCATGGCGACGAGGGAGGCGATGAGCGCGGTGCCCGATCCGAGCCAGGCGATCAGCCGCTCCGCGGTGACGCTCGCCGCCACGCTGCCCGCGGCGAAGCTGGTCAACAGCACGCCGTAGCCGGCCTCTTCGAGGCCCAGGATGTCCTGGGCGAACAGGACCATCATGCTCTCACCGGCCCACCAGAACAGGTTGGCCCCACCCAGCACCATCGCCAGCGTGCGCAGCACCCGGTGCCGCCAGAGCCACCGCAGCCCCTCGGCGATGTCATCGCGGACCTGGCGGACCACCGGCGTGTCCGACGCCACCGCCGCCCGCTCGGGCCGGAACGAGCCGGGGATGAGCGCGACGAGGACCGCCGCGGCCAGGAAGCTCGCCCCGTCGAGCAGGAACGGCGTCGCGGCCGCCGCCGCGAACAGCAGGCCGCCGAGCGGTGGGCCGACGAACTGGTTGGTGACCACCTCGGCGCCTTGCAGCCGGCCGTTCGCCTTGGCCAGGTCGTCGCGGTCCACCAGCGACGGGAGGATCGCCTGGGAGGCGTTGTCGAACAGGGTCTCGGCGGTGCCCAGCAGGAACGCCGCGGTGAACAGGACCGGCAGGTTCATCCAGTCGACCGCCACCAGCAGCCCGACCGCGCTCGATCACGACCGCCCGGAACACGTCGGTCCGCCACATCAGCACCCGCCGGTCCAACCGGTCGACCAGCGCCCCCGAGATCAACGAGAACAACAGCCACGGCAGGTACTGGACGAACCCCAGCAGCGACACCAGCACCGGGTTCCGGGTGAGCGACACAGCCAGCAGTGGCAGCGCCACGATCGCGATCCCGTCGCCGAGGTTCGAGATGGTGCTGGCGGACCACAAGCGCCAGTACCGGCCGCTGAGGCGCCGCGCCTCGACGTCGACGACTGGGGCTTCCACGGCGCGACAACATAGAGGGGTGCTATGACCGCTGCCTTGCCGAATCCTCACGCTCAGCGTGACCGTCGAGAATGGCAGCCGCCCGCTGAACCCACCGTCCACTCGGCACGCTCGCGCCGTCCGTAGCCTCGAGAATCGTGGCCGCCCGCTCGGCCACCGACTCCGGACGGGGCCCGAGGCGCTTCACACAGCCGGCGGTCGTGGTCGGTTTCCCGTCACCGACGCGACGTTCCGCCAGGAGCGCAGATCCGCTTGACCGACCGGCAGTGGGTGACGCGCATGCGCCCCTCACATTTCGGTCCGCCCAAGACGAAGTCGAGCGTCCGCACCATCCCGGCGTCGGACTACCTGCTCAGCGTGTTGAGCAGCCATGTCGGTCGGTGGCACGAGGGGTTCGTGATCCACCGCAACGGCAAGGCGGTGCAGAAGGCGCTCGCGCATGCGTCGTCGACCACGACGCTGAACCTCTATGTGCATCTGTGGCCCGGTGACGAGGACCGGATCCGCCAGGCCGTCGACCAGGCGGTCGCCCTCGCCTCTGAGGACCGGCTGAGGACCGACGAGGCTGCGACGTGACCGGCGGGGCAAGGATCACCAGGTCAGGCGGCAGATCGTGGCGATTGCTACACGTTGAAGCGGATCTCCAGGGTGTCGCCGTCGGCCACCTCGTAGTCCTTGCCCTCGACCCGCAGCTTGCCCACGTCGCGGGCCTTGGACCACGAGCCGATCCCGATCAGCTCGTCCCAGGCGATGACCTCGGCCCGGATGAAGCCCTTCTCGAAGTCGGTGTGGATGACGCCCGCGCAGCGCGGGGCCTTCCAGCCCGCCTTGAACGTCCAGGCGCGGGACTCCTTCTCGCCGGTGGTGAAGAACGTGCGCAGGCCCAGCAGGTGGTAGGCGCTGTGCACGAAGCGGACCAGCGCGCCCTCGCCCAGGCCCAGCGCCTCCAGCATCTCGCCCCGCTCCTCCAGGCTGAGCTGGGCGGCCTCGGCCTCCAGCTGGACGCACATGCCCAGCACCTCGGCCCGGCCCGCCAGCTCGGCCTCCACCGGGGCCAGGATCGACGCCGCGTCGTCGAGCTGGTCCTCGCCCAGGTTGACCACGGCCAGGACCGGGCGGTTGGTGAGCAGGAAGTAGGGCCGCAGCAGCGCCGACGCCTCGGGGTCGAGCCCGGACCGGTACAGCGGCACGCCCTCGCCCAGCACCGCCTCGGCCGCCTCGAGCGCCGCCACCTCGTCGGCCAGGGCCCGGTCGCCCTTGGCGGCCTTGCGCCGCTTGGCCACCTGGTTCTCGACCGACTCCAGGTCGGCCAGGGTGAGCTCGAGCTCCACCACCCGCAGGTGCTCCAGCGGGTCGGAGGGACCGGGCACCTCGCCGTCGGCGAAGGCCCGCAGCACGTAGACCACGGCGTCGACCTCGCGGATGCTGGCCAGGAACCGGTTGCCGAGGCCCTCGCCCTTGCTGGCCCCCTCGACCAGGCCGCCGATGTCGACGAACTGCACGCTGGCGGGCACGACGTTGCGGCTCGCCGACATGGCCGCCAGCGCGTCGAGCCGCTGGTCCACCACCTTGGCCACGCCCACGTTCGGGTCGCGGGTGGCGAAGGCGTAGGGCGCGGCCAGGGCGCCCCCGCCGGCGAGGGCGTTGTACAGCGACGACTTGCCGGCGTTGGGGAGGCCGACGAACCCGAACCGTTCCACCGTGCGAGGCTACTGAGCCGTGAGGCCGGCGATAGCTTGCGGACCCATGGAGCGCGAGATCGTCGTTCGGGGGACCGGCGAGGCCCGGACCCTGCCCGACCTGGCCGGCCTGCGGATCGAGGTCAGCGCCGAGCACCGCGACCAGGGTGAGGCCTACCGCGGCCGCACGGAGCTGGCCCGAGGCGGTGGACGCGGTGCTCGCCCGCCACGAGCAGGACATCTCGCGCTCGACCATCGCCTCGCTGTCCGTCCAGCCCAAGTTCCGCTGGCAGCACGACAAGCAGGTGCCGGACGGCTGGCGGGCCGGCCGCACCAACATCGTGGAGGTCTCCGGCCTCGACGCCCTCGGCCCGTTGATGGCGGGCCTGGTCGAGGCGGGCGCGGCGGTCACCGGACCGACGTGGAGCCTGGCGGTCACCAACCCCGCCCACGGCGAGGCCCGCCGGGCCGCGGCCGAGGACGCCCGGCTGCGGGCGCAGGCCTACGCCGAGGCCCTGGACGTCGGGCTGGGGCCGATCGCCTGGATCGCCGAGCCCGGCCTGCGGGGCGCGCAGCCGCCCTTCGAGCCCGGGCCCCGGCCCATGCTGGCCGTGGCCGGCATGGCCTCGGCCGGGGCCGAGGCCGAGCCGTCCGAGAGCCTCGACGCGGCCGAGATGACCGTGCAGGCGGCCGTCGAGGTCGGGTTCGAGATCCTGTGACCATGCGCCCCGCCGACGCCCTCGACCGCATCGTCTACCTGCTCGACCGCGCCCTGGCCGAGGGCCAGAAGGTGAAGGCCTTCGCCCGGGCCCGGGACGTGGTGGAGGCCGAGGGCGACGACGCCATCGCCCGCCTCCACGCCGCGGGGAAGCTCACCGACCTGGCCGGGATCGGCGCCACCACGGGCAAGGTCATCGCCGAGGCGCTGGACGGCGAGGTGCCCGGCTACCTGGCCGTGCTGGAGGCCGAGACGGTCATCGACCCGGGCGAGGGCACCGCCCTGCGGGCCGCGCTGCGGGGCGACTGCCACACCCACTCGACCTGGTCGGACGGCGGGGCGTCGATCGAGAAGATGGCCCGCACCGCCATCGCCCTCGGCCACGACTACATGGTGCTCACCGACCACTCGCCCCGCCTCACCGTGGCCCACGGCCTCACCGCCGCCCGGCTGAAGGACCAGCTGGCCGAGGTGCGCGAGCTCAACGAGCGAGCTGGCGCCGTTCCGCATCCTCACCGGCATCGAGGTCGACATCATGCCGGACGGCTCGCTCGACCAGCGCGAGGACATCCTGGCCTCCCTGGACGTGGTGGTGGCCAGCGTCCACTCCAAGCTGCGCATGGAGCGCCAGGAGATGACCCGGCGGATGGTGTCGGCCGTGGCCAGCCCGCACGTGGACATCCTGGGCCACTGCACCGGGCGCAAGCTGGTGGGCCGGGGCCGGCCGCAGTCGACCTTCGACGCCGAGATCGTGTTCGCCGCCTGTGCCCAGTTCGACACCGCCCTGGAGATCAACTGCCGGCCCGAGCGCCAGGACCCGCCCGACGAGCTGGTCGACCTGGCCCTCGAGTGGGACCTGCGCTTCGCCATCGACACCGACGCCCACGCCCCCGGCCAGATGGAGTGGCAGGCGTACGGCTGCGACAAGGCCGCCCGCCACGGCATCGAGCCCGAGCGCATCGTCAACACCTGGTCCGCCGACGACCTGCTGGCCTGGGCCGCCGGGCAGGAACCTTGACGGGGTTGCCTTGACGCCCTTGCGTCCCTAGCCTGAGGGCATGGACAAGCGGTCACCCCGGGCGAGCAACACCGCGGCGGCCATGACCGACCCCTACGTCGAGCGGGTCTCGCACCGGGTGACCGAGGGCCTGGCCCAACGGCTGGTCGCCCTGCGCGAGCTGGGCCACGACGCCGATGACCTGGGCGACCCCGACGACCTGGCCGCCCGCATGCTGGCCACCGTGCCCGAGCCGTCCCCGTGGGCCGAGCTGGGGCCGTACTACAGCACGACGGGCATCGCCCGGGTGCTCGGCGGGGTGTCCCGCCAGGCGGTCGAGGAGCGGCGCCGCCGCCGCACCATCCTGGCCCTGCGCACGGCCGACGACGTCTGGGTCTACCCCGCCTTCCAGCTCGACGGGCACAACCAGGTCCTCCGGGGCCTGGCCGACGTGCTGGCCCGCTTCCGCCCGCAGACCGGCGACGACGAGTGGATGATCGCCTCGTTCCTGGCCGCCCCCCAGCCCGGGTTGGGCGGCCTCAGCGTCGTCGACCACCTCCGGGACGGGGGCGACCTCGACCCGATCGTCGCCCTGGCCCGCGAGCGCGCCGCCCGCTGGTCTCCGGCGTCGTAACCTCTCGCACCGGCGGAGCACCACCCAGCGATCGCGGCCCCGCGCCCGGAGGCCGCCCGAGGCCATGGTCCAAGACGCCAAGCGCCATCCCGACACCCGCCAGATCCCCAGCATCGGGGCGCCGCCCGACCCCGACGACCTGGCCGGCTTCCCCGTGTGGCACGTGCACGCGGGCGCCACCCTGTGCCGGGTGACCACCTCGGGCTTCGGGCCCTGGTGGTTCTCCAGCGACGGCGAGGGCCGCTTCGACCTGGCGCCGCCCCGGGGCACCTGCTACCTGGCCGACGACGAGATCGGCGCGCTGCTGGAGGTGCTCGGCCCCATCGTGGTGGTCAGCTCGGGCTGGGCACGCCGGCTGTCCATGTGGCACCTGGACCTGCCCCACCAGTGCCGGGCCGCGGACACCACCGTGCGGGCCGCCCGCGGCTACGGGATCACCGCCGAGCTGGCCAGCATGACGCCCTACGACCTGCCCCAGCGCTGGGCGGCCGCCTTCGCCGCCGCCGGCTACCAGGGCGTGCGCTACCGGGTGCGCCACGACCCGAGCGGCAGCCGGGCGCTGGCCCTGTTCGGGCCGGCCGGCGAGCGCACGCGCTGGCCCCTGGGCCGGCGGCGCACGGTCGACGACGCGTTGCTCGACCGCCTGTGGGCGGAGACCGGCATCGCGGTGGCGGCCGTGCCCCGCTCCAGCGACCTCGGCGAGCTTCTCGACTGACGCGGCACGGCTAGCCTCTCGGCCATGTCGAAGAAGACGGCCAAGCGCCGGGCGAAGGCCCGACGCAAGAAGGCCAACCACCGGCGCAAGCCCAACGCCCGCTGACCCCGCCGGTGCCGCCGCCGCCCGCTCCTGCCGCGCGCCGCGACGACGTCGTCGACGTGTACCACGGCGTGGAGGTGCCCGACCCCTACCGCTGGCTGGAGGACGGCGACGCCCCCGACACCCGGGCCTGGGTGGCGGCGCACAACGCCCGCACCCGGGCGGTGATCGACGCCCGGCCCGACCGGCCCGGCCTGGTCGAGCGGTTCGGCGCCCTCTACGCCGCGGGCCGGGCCGGGGCGCCGTCGATCCGGGGCGGGCGGCTGTTCTCGGTCGACCGCTGGGCCGGCCACGAGCAGGCGGTGCTGGTGGTCCGGGACGTCCACGGCGACCGGGTGCCCGCGGCCCGCACCCTGCTCGACCCCCACGAGCTGACCGGCGACCCCACCGCCGCGCTCGACTGGTACTCGCCCTCGAACGACGGCCGGCTCGTCGCCTTCGGCACGTCCCTCGGCGGCGACGAGCGCAGCACGCTGGGCGTCATCGACGTGGCCACCGGCGAGGTGCTGGCCGATCGCATCCCCCGCACCCGGGCGTGCTCGGTGGCCTGGGCCCCGGACGGCCGGGCCTTCGCCTACACCCGCTACCCCGATCCTGCGGCCGTGGGCGAGGAGGAGGCCAATTACCACCGCACGGTCTGGTGGCACGTGCTGGGCGACGACCCGGGCCACGACGAGCTGGTGTTCGGCGACCTGCCGGACAAGCGGGCGTGGGCCTCGGTGGAGCTGTCCCGCGACGGTCGCTGGCTGGTGGTGGAGCTGACGCTGGGCTGGACCCGGTGCGACGTCCACCTCGTCGACCGCAGCACCGGCGAGCGCACCACGGTGATCGAGGGCGTGGACGTCATGTCGTCGTTCACGGTGGTGGACGACCTGCTGGTCGGCACCACCACGCTGGACGCCCCCCGCGGCCGGGTGGTGGCCGCCCCGCTGGCGACCCCCACGCCCGGGCACTGGCGCACCGTGGTGGCCGAGTCCGACGACGTGATCGAGGGCGTGGCCGTGACCGCCGCGTCCCTGGTGCTGGCGTCCACCCGCCGGGCCACCGCCCGCCTGTCCCGGGTCTCCCGGGCCGCGCTGGCCGCGGCCGAGCCCGTGGTCCCGGCCGAGATCCCGCTGCCCGAGCCGGGGTCGCTGGCCGGGCTCGGCCGGGGACCGGGACAGCGACACCGCGGTGGTGGCCTTCACCTCGTGGGCCCGGCCCTCCGAGCTGTGGCGCTGGTCGCCGGGCGAAGCCGGCGACGGGCTGGTGCGCTGGAGCGACCTCCCCTCCCCCGTCGACCCCGCGGCCTACACGGTGGGCGTCGACCGCTACCCCTCCACCGACGGCGCCGAGGTCACGCTGTTCACCGTGCGCCGGGCGGGCACCGACCCCGGTCCCGACACCCCCACCCTGCTCACCGGGTACGGCGGCTTCGCGGTGACCATGAGCCCGGGCTACAGCCCGCGGGCGGTGGCGGTGGCCGACGACGGCGGCGTCTACGCGGCCGCGTGCATCCGGGGCGGCTCGGAGGAGGGCGAGGACTGGCACCGGGCGGGCATGCGCGAGCACCGCCAGCAGGTGCTCGACGACTTCGCCGCCGCGGCCGGCTGGCTGGTGGACCAGGGCCGCACCTCGCCCGAGCGGCTGGCCATCGAGGGCGGCAGCAACGGCGGGCTGCTGGTGGCGGCCACGCTCACCCAGCGGCCGGAGCTGTGCCGGGCGGTGGTGTGCGCGGTCCCGCTGACCGACATGGTGCGCTTCCCCCGCTTCCTCATCGCCCAGCTGTGGACCCCCGAGTACGGCGACCCCGAGGTGGCCGAGGAGTTCGGCTGGCTGTGGGGCTACTCGCCCTACCACCACCTCGCCCCGGGCACCTGCTACCCCGCCACGCTGATCCTCACCGGCGAGGAGGACAGCCGGGTGGACCCCGCCCACGCCCGCAAGTTCGGCGCCGCGCTGGGGTGGGCCACCGCCTGCCCCGACGAGCGGCCCGTGCTGGTCCGCATCGAGGCACGGGCCGGCCACGGCCAGGGCAAGCCTGCGTCGAAGCAGGCGGAGGAGGCCGCCGACGTGCAGGCCTTCCTGCGGGCCCAGATCGGCCTCGGCCCGCCGGGGTGAACGTCCTCGACCGGGTCCGCGCCGGGTGCGCCACGGTGGCGGCCCGGGCCCGGCACGTGACGATCCACCCGGAGGCGATCGAGGGGCTGGCCGCCGACCTCGACCCGGTCGAGCCGCCGCTGCTGCCGGAGGAGCGGCTGGCCGGCGACGACGAGGCCGTGGCCGCCTCGGTGCTGGCCTGGAACGCGGTCAACTTCGGCTCGGGCTGGTTCCCCGACCTCCGCAAGCGCCCGGGCCTGTCCGGCGCCCGCAGCCTGGCCGCCGCCTGGTCCGACCACGTGGCCCGGGACGGAGCCCCGACCGCGGCGCTGGCTGGCCGAGGCCGGCGCGGCCCGCTGCGCCCGGCTGTTCGACCAGCCCTACCCCGGCCCGGTGGACGACCTGCTGGAGCTGTTCGCCCGGGCCTGGCGCGACCTGGGGGCGCTGCTCGCCGGCCGGTTCGGGGGCTCGGCCGCCGCCCTGGTCCGCTCGGCGGGCGGATCGGCCGCCGACGCTGGTCGACATCCTCGGCACCATGCCGCTGGCGCACGACGTGGCCCGCCATCGGCGGCGTGGAGGTCCCGCTGTACAAGCGGGCCCAGATCACCGCGTCCCACCTGGCCCGGGCCACCGGCGGCGAGGGCCTCGGCGCCTTCGCCGACGCGGACCGGCTCACCGCCTTCGCCGACAACCTGGTGCCCCACGTGCTGCGCATGGCGGGCGTCCTGAGCTACGACGACGGGCTGGCGGCCCGCATCGAGGCGGGCACCCGGCTGGCGCCCGGCAGCGCCGAGGAGGTGGAGATCCGCGCCTGCGGCGTGCACGCGGTGGAGCTGCTCTCCGGGCCCTCCGGCCTCCCTCCGGCGGCGATCGACCACCAGCTGTGGCAGCGGGGCCAGGACCCCGCCGTCAAAGCCGTGCCGCGGCACCGCTGCCGCTGCTCCTGGTACTGACGGCGGGCTAGCGTCCGCACCCGTGGGGACACCGGGACCGCCGCTGGTCGAGATCACCGTGGGCGACGAGCCCGCGGCCTGGATGTCCATCGGCTTCACGGTCGACGAGGGCGGTGTCGCCATGGTCGGCACCGTGGCGCTGCGCCTCGCCGGTCAGGCCGCGGGCCGGGGCATCACCGGGTGGGCGCTGGCAGACGGCGGCGGCGACATCGACGGCCTGGCGACGGCCGCGGCCGACCTCGGGTCGCTCCCGAGCGCCCCGGCCCGACACCGCAACGGCCCCCACCCCAACGGCGTGGTGGCCATCGACCACCTCGTCGTGACCACCCCCGACCTGGAGCGCACCACCGCGGCGCTGGAGGCCCGGGGCATCCGGGCCCGGCGCACACGCGAGGCGTGGCAGGGCCGCAGCCAGCGCTTCTTCCGCATGGGCGAGGTGATCCTCGAGGTGATGGGGCCTCAGGAGCCGGAGGGCGACGGGCCCGCCTCGTTCTGGGGCCTGGCCTTCACCGTGGCCGACCTCGACGGCACCGCGGTCCGCCTCGGGGGCCGGATCGGTGAGCCCAAGGCGGCGGTGCAGCCGGGCCGGCGCATCGCCACGCTGCACGCCGGCGACGCCATCTCGGTGCCGGTGGCCTTCATGTCGGGCGTCGAGTCCACCGCTGAGTGGACCGAGCGCCCGCGCCGCTAGCCTGCCGACGCCATGCTCGACCACGTCTTCACCGATGCCATCGGGGCCCTGCGGGACTCGCTCGAAGGCGCCCTGCTGGAACGGCAGGCGTTCGAGGAGCGGTTCCAGGTCGACGTGCTGCTGGGCGACATCACGTGGGAGACGTCCTACGGCCTGCCCGGCGAGGGCCTGCCGCCCCGGGTCCAGGCCGACCTGACGCTCGACTGGCCCACCTGGGCCCAGACGGCCTACCGGTCGTGGTACATCGGCGAGCCGTTCCACGACCCGCCCCGCATCGAGATCGAGCTGGTGCTGCGGGTGCAGCGGCTGGCCGAGTCGCCCGATCCGAGCGTGGTCCTGGCCGTGCTGCCCGAGTCGAGCGCGCCGATCGGGTCCGAGCACCTGGAGCGCTCCGGCCCCACCATCGAGACGGTCTGCTCGGCCGACCTCAACGAGCGCGAGTTCGCCATCGAGGTGTCCTACGAGGGCAGCTACGACCTGGACGAGGCGACGCTGGCCGACGGCACCATCCTCGACGACCACCTGAGCGCCATGGGCGGCTGGATCGCCTCGACGCTGGTCAAGCTCGGGGATCTCACGCTGCCGTTCCTCCCCCCGGTCGACGAGCACGAGTGATCACCACCACTTAGCGCCGTTTCCAACCACTCAGCGCTTGATTTCGCGCCGGCTCGCTGCGGAAACGTTCCCCGCCGGCGATCCCCCCATCGTCGAGCGGAGAGGTTCGTGATGGCGAAGCGCCCGACCCGGTGGCTGGCGGCCGTCCTGTGCGCCGTCGGCCATCGGTTCGGCCGCCGGCTGCCACAAGCCGCTCAACTACGAGACGAACAGCTACTACATGGCCCGCACCAGCGAGGCCGACGCCGTCGCGCTGGGCTGCTACAACGCCGACAAGGCCGGCCGGATGACGCTGTTCTTCGGCGCGCCGACCACGCTCAACGGCATCCCCGGCGCCACCGTGTGGGGCGCGCCCGACCGCGACGTGAACCAGATCGGCCAGACCGTGATCGACTTCGTGCGCGGCTATGCCTACTGCCGCAGCAACCCCGGCTTCCGGCTGCTCATCGGCATAGGCACCAGCAACAGCGCCATCGACGGCAAGACGGACGACTGGCTCTACCTGCACGGCCTGGCCTGGGCCGACGATGGTCCGTCGGGTGTCCGACGTGGTGAACACGTACTGGCCCGGCACCGCCCAGATCTTCGGCGCCTGGGACTTCGAGCCGTCGTGGTCGTCACCGTGCAAGGCCGAGACCACTGGATGCACGGCTACGACTCCATCGCCGGGCCGCCCGGGCATGTATATCAACGCCTCCGCCGACGGCTGCCCGACCAGCACGGCCAACAGCGGGCCGTGCGACAACGGCTGGAACCAGGGGTGGATGTGGCACCTGGCCTGGGACCACGACCCGGCGCTGCCCTTCCCCCAGATCTACGCCACCAGCGGGGTGAACGCCCACCAGTGGCAGCTCATCGACCTGTACGCCACCACCGCCCTCGGCGACGGCATGTTCTTCTTCGGGACCATGAGCCAGTACGGGGCGTGCCAGCAGAACGGCGGCTGCGCCGGCACCGACAATCCCCCCCACACGGCCTGGGACTTCCTGACGTGGTGGCTCGCGACCGACGCCCGCACGCAGCAGGGCGAGATCGACGGCCTGACCGACATCCGCTGGAACACGTGATCGGAGCGATGCGATGAGCGAGAAGGCGCCAGCCAGCGAGCCGGGCGGCCGAGCCGGGCTCGCGCTGCGGGGCTGCCGTGCTGTTCGCCGCGGTGGTGCTGGCCGCGGTGGGCGCGTCGGCCGCCGCCAGCGCCGCGCTCGAGCGGCTCCGGCTCGTCCGCGCCCACCGCGCTCGAACAGCAGCTCCAGGCCGAGATCGACGCCCTGCGGGCCGCAGGGCTGCCGGCCGACCACCCCAAGGTGCGCATGCTCCAGGAGAGCCTCGACCAGCTGCGGGCGCCCGTGCCCGGCCGGGCCACGGCGCGACCCGCGAGGCGACGTGGGCGCGCTGCTGGCCGAGTCGGAGCGCGCAGCGGGCCGACCCCGCCGCGGCGGCGGCCGAGGCGGCGGCCGAGGGCGAGCCGCTGTGGGAGTCGGGCACCGTCGAGTGCGAGCCGGTGCCCGGCCTGCTGACGGCGGCCGAGATCGACCGGGGCACGTGCGTGAGCGTCCCCCAGCCCGACGGCACCAGCCGCTACCTGGCGATCGGCGCCGACGGCGTCGCCCGCACGGTCCTGTTCGGCGCCGACGGCCAGGTCCGGCGCCTGCCCGACACGCCAGGTGGCGGCCGGCCTCGCCCCCGGCACCGCGGTCACCCCCACGCCCGAGGGCGACCTCCAGCTCGCCCCGCCCGGCCAGCAACCCACTGTCGTCGACGTGGCCTGAGGCTGGCGCCTCGGGCGCCAAGAGCGGGAAGCAGCGGCCGTCAGGCGCCAGACTGCGGGGCGTGGACCCGCGGCTGCTGATCCTGGCCGCGGCCACCCTGTGGGGGACGACGGGCACGGCGCGGGCCCTGGGGCCGGACGGCGCCGCGCCCGCGGCGGTGGGCGCGGCCCGGCTGATCGTGGGCGGGCTCCTGCTGCTCGGGATCGTGACCCTGCGCCACGGCCCCGGGCTCGGCGGCGGGCCCGGCCGCCCGGTGGAGCGGGCCGACCTGGCGGGCCTGGGGGCGGCGGCGCTGGCCATGGCGGCCTACCAGCCGCTGTTCTTCGGGGGCGTGGCCCGCACCGGCGTCGCCGTCGGCACCGTGGTGGGCATCGGCAGTGCGCCGGTGTTCGCGGGGATCCTCGGCCGGGTGGTGCGGGGCGAGCGGCCCGGGCGGCGCTGGCTGGTGGCCACCGCCCTGGCGCTGTCGGGCACCGCCCTGCTGCTCGGGACGGGGGACCGCGACGACGTGGACCCGCTGGGCATCGCCCTGGCGCTGGGGGCGGGCGTGGCCTACGCGGGCTACGTGCTGGCCTCCAAGCTGGTCCTCGACCGGGGCTGGCCGCCCGACGCGGTGACGGCCCGGGTGTTCACCGCGGCCGCGGTGCTGCTCGTGCCCGTGGCCCTGGTGGCCGGGCTCGGCCCGCTGGCCACCCCGGGCGGCGTGGCCATGGTGGCCTGGCTGGGGGTCGCCACGGTGGCGCTGGCCTACGTCCTGTTCGGCCGGGGCCTGCTGGGCGTGGGGGTGGCCACCGCGGGCACGCTGACGCTGGCCGAGCCGGCCACCGCCGCGGTCCTCGGCATCGTGGTGGTGGGCGAGCGCTTCGGCGGCACCACCCTGGCCGGCGTCGGGCTGATCGTGGCCGGGCTGGTGGCCCTGGCCGGCCGCCGGAGCTAGCCGTCGAGCAGCGTGGCCAGGCTGATCTCGGGCCGGGCGCCGATGTGGCTGATGACCTCGGCGGCGGCCAGCGAGCCCAGCTCGCCGCAGCGGGGCAGGGGGAGGCCGGCGGTGAAGCCGTAGAGGAACCCGGCCGCGTACAGGTCGCCCGGCGCCGGTGGTGTCCACCACGTCGACCGGGTGGGCCGGGATCTCGTGCGTCTCGGCCCCCGCCACCACCACCGAGCCCTTCTCCGACAGGGTGATGCAGCTCACGGCCACCTCGGACCGCGCCCGCTCGACCGCGGCGCCCACCTCGTCGCAGCCCCACAGGGCGCAGGCCTCGGCCTCGTTGGCGAACAGGATGTCGACCCGCTCGCGCACCAGCGGCAGGAAGCCCTCGCGGTGGCGCTCCACGCAGAACAGGTCCGACAGCGTGAGGGAGACCTTGCGGCCCGCGTCGGTGGCGTACTTCGAGGCGGTCCAGTACGCGTCCTGCGACTCGGGCCGGTCGAACAGGTAGCCCTCCAGGAACGTCACCTGGGCGCTGCGGATCAGCTCGGCGTCCACGTCGCCGGGGCAGAAGAACGCCGAGGCGCCCAGGTAGGTGTTCATGGTGCGGTGGGCGTCGGGCGTGACCACGATCAGGCTGCGCCCGGTGGGCGGGCCATCGCTGACCGGCGGGTTGGCGAAGTGGACGCCCTGGGCCTTCATGTCGTGGGCGAACACCGTGCCGAGCTGGTCGTCGAAGACGCGGCCCAGGTAGGCGGCGCGGCCCCCGAAGCTGGCCACCCCGGCCACCGTGTTGCCGGCCGAGCCGCCCGACATCTCGATGGCCACGCCCATGGCCGCGTAGAGCTCCTCGGCCCGCTCGGTGTCGATCAGGGTCATGGCGCTCTTCACGAGGCCGTGGGCGGCGATGAACTCGTCGGTCTCGTGGGAGATGACGTCGACGAGGGCGTTGCCGATCCCGACGACGTCGAGGCTGGCCTCGGTGGTCATCCGGGCGAGGCTAGCAATCCCGCAATACGCGGGAACGCAGTCGGGGCAGTTCTCGCTACGGTGGCTCCCCGTGTCCGAGAACCCCCACCGGCTTCCCCGCACCGTCGTCCCCAGCCGCTACGACCTCACGCTGGCGCCCGACCTCGATGCGGCCACGTTCGCAGGCGAGGAGACGATCACCGTCGAGGTGGTGACGCCCACGGCCGAGGTCGTGCTCAACTCGGCCGAGATCGAGATCGACGAGGCCACCATCCGGGCCGGCGAGGGCGAGCCCCTGGCCGCCACCGTGGCGCTCGACCCGGAGAGCGAGCGGGCCACGCTCACCTTCCCGTCCGAGCTGCCCGCGGGGCCGGCCTCGCTCCGCCTGCGCTTCCGCGGCATCCTCAACGACAAGCTGGTCGGCTTCTACCGCTCGACGTTCACCGACGACAGCGGCGCCGAGCGGGTCCTGGCCACCACCCAGATGGAGGCCACCGACGCCCGCCGGGCCTTCCCGTGCTGGGACGAGCCCGACGCCAAGGCCGTCTTCGGCGTCACCCTGGTGGTCCCCGAGCGACCTGGCGGCCATCGCCAACGCGGGCGAGATCGGCCGGGAGCCCGCGGGCGAGGGCAAGGTGGCCGTGCGCTTCGCCGACACCATGCCCATGTCCACCTACCTGGTGGCGTTCGTGGTGGGCCCCATGGCGGTCACCGACCCGGTGGACGTGGACGGCAAGCCGCTGCGGGTGGTGCACCCGCCGGGCAAGGAGCACCTCACCCACTTCGCCCTGGAGGTGGGCGCCTTCGCCCTGCGCTACTTCACCGACTGGTTCGGCATGGCCTACCCGGGCGACAAGCTCGACCTGGTGGCCATCCCCGACTTCGCCTTCGGGGCCATGGAGAACCTGGGCTGCGTCACCTTCCGCGAGCGCTACGTCCTGATCGACCCGGCCACCGCCACCCAGGCCGAGCTCCAGGCGGTGGTGGACGTCATCGCCCACGAGCTGGCCCACATGTGGTTCGGCGACCTGGTGACCATGAAGTGGTGGAACGGCATCTGGCTCAACGAGGCCTTCGCCACCTTCATGGAGATGACCTGCACCGACGCCTTCCGCCCCGAGTGGCAGCGCTGGGTCGACTTCGGGCTGTCGCGCTCGGCCGCCTTCGACACCGACGCGCTCGCCTCCACCCGGCCGATCGAGTACCCGGTCGTCTCCCCCGCCGACGCCGACGGCATGTTCGACGTGCTCACCTACGAGAAGGGCGCCTCGGTGGTGCGCATGCTGGAGCAGTACCTGGGGGCCGACCGCTTCCGGGCCGGCATCCGCCGCTACATGGCCCGCCACCAGTACGGCAACACCGAGACCTCGGACCTGTGGGACGCGCTCGAGGCCGAGACCGGCGAGCCGGTCCGGCGCATCGCCGAGAGCTGGATCTTCCAGGGCGGCTTCCCCGAGGTCACGGTGGGCCTCGACGGCGGGGCGGGCGTGACGCTGGCCCAGCGGCGCTTCGCCTTCGACGACGGTGAGGCCGGCGACGCCGACGCCGAGCGGTGGTCGGTGCCGGTGGTGGTCCGCCACGAGGCCGACGGCGGCGAGGCCCGGCGGGTCCTGCTCGACGGGGACAGCACCACGGTGGCGCTGGACGGGGGCACGCCCGGCTGGGTCAATGCCAACGCGGGCGCCCACGGCTTCTACCGCGTGCGCTACACGGGCGCGCTGCTGGACGGCCTGCTCGACAACCTGGACGTCCCTGAGCGCCCTGGAGCGCTACACGGTGGTCGACGACGCCTGGGCCTCGGTGCTGTCGGGCTCGTTCACCGCGGCCGACTTCGTCCGGCTGGCCGAGCGCTACGGCGACGAGCGCGACCTGTCGGTGTGGGAGCGCATCGTGGGCGGCCTGGGCCAGATCGACCGGCTGGCCGCGGGCGACGCGGCCACCGCCCTGCACACCAGGGTGGCGGCGCTGATCGGCCCGATCCGGGTGGAGCTGGGGCCGGACGCCAAGCCGGGCGACGAGGACCGCACCCGCACGCTGCGGGGCCTGCTGCTCCAGGCGGCGGCGCTGCTGGCCGGCGACGAGGCGGCCGTGCGCCGGGCCGGGGACCTGCTGGAGCAGTTCCTGGCCCACGCGCCGAGCCTCGATCCCAGCCTGGCCTCACCGGCCCTGGTGGCCGCGGCCACGCTCGGCGACGTGGCGCTGCACGAGCGGCTCGCCGAGCGGTTCCGGTCGGCCGACAACCCCCAGGACCGGGAGCGGCTGCTGCTGGCCCTGTCCCGCTTCCGGGACCCGGCCGCCCTGGCCCGCACGCTGGAGCTGAGCCTGTCGGGCGACGTCCGCACCCAGGACGCGCCCTACCTGCTGCGCGAGACCATCGGCAACCGCGACAACGGCGCTGCGGCGTGGGGGTTCGTGACCGACAACTGGCCCGAGATCGAGAAGCGGTTCCCGGCCAACAGCCTGTCCCGCCTGGTGAGCGGCATCCGCTCGCTCAACGACCGGGCGGTGGCGGATCAGGTGGTGGCCTTCCTGGACGCCCACCCGATCCCCCAGGGCGAGCGCCAGGTCCGCCAGCACGTCGAGCGCATGTGGGTCACGGTGGCCCTGGCCGAGCGCGAGTCCGCCCGCCTGGCGGACGCCCTGGGCTAGCTGTCCCGCTCCCAGGGCGCCTCGTCACCCATCTTGGCGTAGTACTTCGCCAGGTGGGACTTGACCCGCGGGATGTCGCCCTTGGGCAGCTTCACGCCGCCCCGAGCCCCCTGCATGACGTTCCCCGCGGCCATCACACCCCGGGGCACGGCCTTGAGCTTCCCGTCGACCACATCGGCGATGAGCAGCTTGTAGGCCCCGAACTCGTCCTTGTTGTCCGCGTCGTACCACACGTGCGCGTCCCGGTACCTCGCGTCGGGCTCGTCGGTGGCATCCGCCCACTTCCGCACCCGCTTGTCGGCGGCATCCCCGTCCCACGGACGGTCCCGATCGGCGAGCGGCAGATCCTGGAAAGCGGTCACGGCCATGCGGAACCTCCTTCGGTCCGACCCCCGCCAGCTACCCCTCGCCGCCCCTCAACCCGGCCGGCGCACCCAGACTCACATGAGCGACAGCACCAGCAGGATCTGGGCCAGGTGGTAGGTGACCATGACCGCGGTGTCGCCCCGCTCGCGGGCCTCGACGAAGCGCTGGCGGCCGAGGAGGGAGTCCGAGACGTAGAACAGGCCGGCGCCCGCGATGGCCAGGGCCCGGCCGGTGCCGCACGCGGTCACCACCAGGGCCGAGATCACGACGATGTAGGCCAGCACCGGGGGGACCAGCGCCCGGTCGGTGCGCCGGACCCCGGCCAGCAGGCGGGGGCCGACCACGACGAAGCCGGCCACCGCGACCACCAGGCCCACCAGCAGGCCGCCGGGGTGGACGCCCGAGGCGAGCAGGCCGATGACATAGGCGACGTGGGCCAGGGCGAAGGCGCCGAGGCCGGCCACGAACAGGTCGCGGCGCAGCATGAGCAGGACGTCGCCCGCCAGCGACAGCAGCAGGGCCACCACGAACCAGTAGCGGACCGCGGCGTCGTGCGGGTCGAGGGCCACGGCCGCGCCGATCAGCGTGACCATGGTCAGCGGCTTGGCCACCACCTCCAGGCGGCGGTTGCCGTGGTAGACGGCCACCCAGTCCGCGCCCGCGGCCACCAGGGCCAGGCACAGCCACAGGAAGGCCGCGGCGGTCACGCCGCGCCGGCCTCCGCCATCGCCTCGTCCCAGGTGGCCCGGCGCTCGACCAGCGCCCGGTAGGCCATGAGCGGGCCGGGGCCGGTTCATGGCCAGCACCCCGGCCAGGCGCTCGCCCCGCCGGTAGAGGGCGACGAAGCGCCGGTCGGCCACGTCGCCGTCGACCACCCGCACCTCGTCGGCGCCCGACGAGCGGCCCGCGAGCTGGATCTTGCGGTCGTACTGGTCGGACCAGAACCACGGGACCGGGTCGTAGGGCTCGTGCGCCCCGCCGGGCCCGGGGTCGGTCCCCGCCAGGTCGGCCAGCAGGCGCCGGGCCGCGTGCTCGCCCATGGTGATGGCGTTGTCCCAGTGCTCCACCCGCATCAGCTCGCCGAAGCGGTGGCTGGGCCAGCGGGCCACGTCGCCCGCGGCCACGATCCCGGGGGCCACCCAGGTCGAGGCGTCGCACACCACCCCGTCGTCCAGCGCCAGGCCCGAGCCCTCCAGCCAGCCGGTGTTGGGCGTGACCCCGATGCCCACCACCACCAGGTCGGCGTCGAGGGCGCCGCCGTCGGCCAGGCGGACCCGCTCGACGCGGCCCCCCGCGCCCGCCTCGAAGCCGGCGACCCCGGTGCCCAGCCGGACCTCGACCCCGTGGTCCCGGTGCAGCTCGCCCATGACCGCGCCCATCTCGTCGCCCAGCGCCCGGCCCAGCGGCACCGGCAGCGCCTCCAGCACGGTGACCTCGTGGCCCCGGCTGCGGCAGGTGGCGGCCACCTCGGCGCCGATGAACCCCGCGCCCACCACCACCACCCGGCCGGGGCCGGCGTCGAGCGCGGCCCGGATGGCCTCGCAGTCGTCCACGGTGCGCAGCGTGTACGCCCCGGCCAGGTCCTCGGTGCCGGGCAGCTCGCGGGGCGCGGCGCCGGTGGCGATGACCAGGCCGTCGTAGCCCAGCCGCTCCCCGCCCGCCAGGGCGACCTCGCGGGCGCCGGGGTCGAGGCCCGTGGCCCGCTCCCCCAGCCGCCAGTCGAGCGCCAGCCCGTCGATGCCGCCGTCGGCCGACACGTCCAGCTCGGCGCGGGAGGCGGGCCACGTCCCCGCCAGGATCTGCTTGGACAGCGGCGGGCGGTCGTAGGGCGCGTGCGGCTCGTCGCCCACGACCGTGATCGTCCCGTCGAAGCCCCGGGCCCGCAGCTCCTCGGCCGCCCGCAGCCCGGCCAGCGAGGCGCCGACGACGACGACCCGGGTGCGTCACTCGTCGACGACGCTGATGGCCGCCTTGGGGCAGCGGCGGACGGCCTCGTCCACCTTGGACCGGAGCTCGTCCGGCGGGGTCTCGTCCAGGATGTACAGGAAGTCGTCCTCCCGGACCTCGAACACTTCCGGCGCCGCCTCCATGCAGCGGGCGTTGCTCTCACACAGGTCGAAGTCGACCACCACGCGGTAGCCCATGGGCCTTCCCTTCCTAGAACGCGCCTGACCGGGGAAAGCTAGTCCCGGTAGCTTCGGCGGATCATGACCGGCCCCACGACCGGCCCGACGAGGGCCACACGACCGGCACCATCGACATGAGCCTGCGCGACGCCCGGCGGGTCGCGCTCGCCGCCCAGGGCTTCACCGATCCCCGGCCCACCGGGCGGGTCGACCGCCGCCACTTCCGCCGCGTGCTCGACCGGCTGGCCACGGTGCAGATCGACTCGGTCAACGTGCTCACCCGCAGCCACGAGCTGGTGTTCTTCGCCCGGCTGGGCGCCTACGACCGCACGGCGCTGACCCGCTGGCTGTGGGAGAGCCGTGAGGTGTTCGAGTACTGGGGCCACGAGGCCTCGCTGCACCCGGTGGAGCGCTACCCGCTGCTGCGCTGGCGGATGGCCGGCGCCCATGTCTGGGACGGGGTGCGGCGCAGCGTCCGGGACAGCCCCGAGCTGGTGGCGTCGGCCCTGGCCGAGATCTCGGAGCGGGGCCCGCTGCCCATCGGCGAGATGGACGTGAACCGGCGGGCGCCCCGCCGCGAGGGCAGCTGGTGGGGCTGGGGCGACGGCAAGCGGGTGGTCGAGCACCTCTTCTACACGGGTGAGGTCACCGCGGTGCGCCGCAACGGCTTCACCCGCTACTACATGCTGCCCTCGCAGTGGCTGCCCGCCGACCTGCTGGACGCCGAGCCGCCGCCGCACGAGGAGGCCCGCCGCGAGCTGCTGCTGGTGGCGGCGGCGGCCCACGGCATCGGCACCGCCCGCGACCTCGCCGACTACTACCGGCTCAACGTCCCCGCGGCCCGCCCGCTGGTGGCCGAGCTGGCCGCCGAGGGGGCGCTGGTCCCGGTTCGGGTCGAGGGCTGGTCCGAGCCCGCCTACCTGCACCCCGAGGCCCGCCTGCCGCGGCGCCGGCTCCGCGCCCGGGCGCTGCTGTCACCCTTCGACTCGCTGATCTGGGAGCGGTCCCGCACCGAGCGGCTGTGGGACATGCGCTACCGCATCGAGATCTACGTGCCCGAGCCCAAGCGGGTGCACGGCTACTACGTGCTGCCGTTCCTGCTGGACGAGGCCCTGGTGGCCCGGGTGGACCTCAAGGCCGACCGCCAGGCCGGCGTGCTGCGGGTGCGCTCGGCCTGGGCCGAGCCCACGGTGGGCGCCGATCGGGACCGGGTGAGCGCGGAGCTGGCCGCCGAGCTGGCGGCCATGGCCGCGTGGCTGGGCCTGCCGCAAGGGGTCACGGTCGAGCCCCGCGGCGACCTGGCTCCCGACCTGGGCCGGGCGGTGGGCTGAGCCGGCGTGTCTGACCCGCGCGCTGCGTGGGTACGCCCGGGCCATGCTTTTCATCCTCTGGCTCATCGCAGCGGTGCTCGTCGTGTTCGGCATCATCCGCATCGTGCAGGGCGAGGTGCTCCTCGGCATCGTGCTGATCATCGTGGGCTGCCTGGTCGGCCCCGGCGGCGTCTCCATATTCGCGGCATTGCTCGCGTAAGTCCCCAGCCCCTTCGGGGAACCAGCGACGGCCGGCCGATCCCCGCCACCTGCATCGGCCGGCCGTTGCGCGCGCGCCCGTGGATGGCAGCATGGCCGGATGCTCCCCACCTGGGACCTGGACAGCCTGTTCCCCACCGTCGACGGCCCCGAGGTCACGGCGGCCGAGGCCGCGCTCGAGCGACGCCGTCGACGCGCTGCGACTGAGCTCTTCGCCGGCGAGGACTTCGACGCCGTGCTCACGGCCCTCAACGACGTGCTGGAGCGGTTCTCCCGGCTCGACAGCTTCGCCCACGGCCACGTCAGCACCGACACCGGCAACGAGGCCGCGCAGGCGCTGCTGTCGCGCCTGGCGACGCTGGAGGCCCGCGTCACCGTGCTGCGCACCCGCTTCGACGCCTGGGTCGGCGGCCTCGACCTCGACGCCCTGGTGGCGGCCAGTCCCGCGGCCGCGGCCCACGCCTGGCCGCTGCGCAAGGCCGCCCGCCGCGCCGCCCACCAGATGCCCGAGCCGGAGGAGGCGCTGGCGGCCGAGCTGGGCATCACCGGCAGCACCGCCTGGACCCGCCTGTACGGGGACGTGACCGCGGGCGTCACCGCCGCCGTGGACCACCCGGACGGCCGGGCCGAGGAGCTGCCCATCTTCGCGGTGCGGGGCCTGGCCACCCACCCCGACGCCGGCACCCGGCAGGCCGCGTTCCGGGCCGAGCTGGCCGCCTGGCAGGCGCACGCGGTCCCCCTCGCCGCCGCCCTCAACGCCATCAAGGGCGAGACCCTGGCGCTGGGCGCCCGCCGGGGCTGGGACGACCCGCTCGACCCCGTGCTGGAGGCCAGCGCGGTCGAGCGCCCCGCGTTCGACGCCATGCAGGCCGCGGTGGACGAGTCCCTCCCGCACTTCCGGCGCTACCTGGCGGCCAAGGCGCAGGCGCTGGGCAAGGACCGGCTGGCGTTCTGGGACCTGTTCGCCCCGGTCGGCGACGCCCCGACCGTCGGCTGGGACGACGCCACCGCCACCGTCGACGCGGCCTTCGCCGGCTACGGCGACGAGCTGGCGGCCGTGGCCCGCACCGCCCGGGACCAGCGCTGGGTCGACGCCGGGCCCCGGGCCGGCAAGGTGGGCGGCGGCTTCTGCATGCACGTGGGCGACGGGGCCAGCCGCATCCTCATGAACTTCGACGGCTCCATCGACTCGGTGCACACGCTCGCCCACGAGCTGGGCCACGCCTACCACAACACCACGCTGGCGGGCCGCAGCCCGCTCCAGCGCTCGACGCCCATGGCCCTGGCCGAGACCGCCAGCATCTTCTGCGAGACGATCCTCACCGACCGGGCCCTGGACTCGGCCACCGGCGCCGAGCGGCTCGCCCTCCTGGAGGCCGACCTCCAGGGCGCCTGCCAGGTGGTGGTGGACATCCGCAGCCGCTTCCTGTTCGAGTCGCGGCTGTTCGAGCGCCGCCGCCGGTCCACGGTGCCGGTGCGGGAGCTCTCGGAGCTGATGGCCGAGGCCCAGGCGGAGGCCTACGGCGACGCGCTCGACCCGGCCGAGCGCCACCCGCTCATGTGGGCGGCCAAGCCCCACTACTACGGCTCGACCTTCTACAACTGGCCGTACACCTTCGGCCTGCTGTTCGGCCTGGGCCTCTACGCCCGCTGGCTGGACGACGCCGACCGCCTTCCGGGCCGAGTACGCGGACATGCTGTCCTCCACCGGCATGGAGACCGCATCCCAGCTGGGCGCCCGCTTCGGGATCGACCTGGCCGACGAGGCCTTCTGGACCGCCAGCCTCGACGTGCTGCGGGCCCGGATCGACGACTTCTGCGCCGCGGTCAGTCGACCAGGGTGAGGATGTCGACGCCGTCTGTCGGTGACGAGCAGCGTGTGCTCGAACTGGGCGGTGCGGCGCCGGTCGACCGTGACCGCGGTCCAGCGGTCGGGCCACAGCTCGTGCTGGAAGGCGCCCATGGTGATCATCGGCTCGATGGTGAAGGTCATGCCCGGCTCGATCACGGTGGTGGCCCGCGGGTCGTCGTAGTGGGGGATCTGGAGGTCGGTGTGGAACTGCTCGGCGATGCCGTGGCCCACGAAGGCCCGCACCACGCCGTAGCCGTGGCCCTCGGCGTGCGCCTGGATGGCCCGACCGATCTCGCGGATCTGGCGGCCGGGCTCCACCGCGGCGATGCCCAGGTCGAGGCACTCGCGGGTGACCCGGATGAGGTCGGCCGACGCCTGGTCGATGGTGCCCACCGGGAAGGTGGCGTTGGTGTCGCCGTGCACCCCGTCGAGGAAGATGGTCACGTCCAGGTTGACGATGTCGCCGTCGACCAGCGCCCGGTCGTCGGGGATGCCGTGGCAGATCACCTCGTTGACCGAGGTGCAGAGCGACTTGGGGAACTTCCCGTAGTTGAGCGGGCTGGGATAGCCGCCGCGGCGGATGCACTCCTCGTGGCACAGGGCGTCGAGCTCGTCGGTGGTGACGCCGGGCGCCACCGCCGCCCCCACGGTCCGCAGGATCTCGCCCGCGGCCCGGCCGGCCCGGCGCATGCGCTCGATGACCTCGGGCGTGCGCACGTGCGCCTCGGCCCGCCGCACGGCCACGCCCGACTCGGCGTAGGGCGGGCGCGGGATCTCGGGCGGCACCGGCCGGGGAGGGCTGAGGTGACCAGGGCGGATGTGCTCGGTGCTGGCCTTGTGGCAGCGCTTGAACTTGCGCCCGCTCCCGCACCAGCAGGGATCGTTGGCCTTGGGGGCCAGCAGGGTGGTGGACATGACACGGGACATCGCGCGACCAGGCTACCGACCCGGCGCCCTCCCGGGTTCCCGCCCGGGACCTTCCCGGGCCGCGATGATAGGAGCATGGAGGTCGCGCTCGACGGGATCGAGCTGCGCATGGTCCGTGTTCCCCTGGCCGAGCCGTTCGTCACCTCCCGCGGCACCCTGCGCCGGCGGGACGTGGTCGTGGTCCGGGCGCTGGTGGCCGACGGGCCCGACGGCTGGGGCGAGTGCGTGGCCGAGCCCGAGCCCACCTACTGGCCGGAGTACACGTCCGGCGTCCTCCACGTGCTCGAGCACCACCTGGTCCCCCGCCTGCTGGACGGGCGCTCGCTGCGGGAGGTGCGGGGCCACCAGATGGCCAAGGCGGCGCTGGAGTGCGCCGCGCTCGACGCCGGGCTGCGGGCCGAGGGCCGCTCCCTGGCCTCGTTCCTCGGCGCCACCCGCCCGGTCGTGCCCACCGGCATCGCCCTGGGCCTGGCGCCCGACGTGGACGACCTCGTCGACGCCGTCCTGCGCTGGCACGGGCAGGGCCACCGGGCGTTCAAGATCAAGGTCCGGCCGGGCTGGGACGTCGAGCCGCTGCGGGCCATCCGCACCGAGGTGGGCGACGAGGTGGCGCTGCTGGCCGACGCCAACGGCAGCTACCGCAGCGACTCGGTCGAGCACCTGGCCACGCTGGGCCGCCTGGCCGACGGCGCCATCGGGCTGGTGGCCCTGGAGCAGCCCTTCGCCCCCGACGACCTGGTGGGCCACGCCCGGCTGGCCCGCCGCATCGACGTCCCGGTGTGCCTGGACGAGTCGATCGGCTCGCTGGCCCAGCTCGACTCCGCGCTGGCGCTCGACGCCTGCGGGGCCGTGAGCCTCAAGGCCGGCCGGGTGGGCGGGCTGGTGGAGGCCCGGCGCATCCACCAGCGCTGCCGGGACGCGGGCGTGGCGCTGCGCTGCGGCGGGATGCTGGAGACCGGCCTGGGCCGGGCCCTGAACCTGGCGGTGGCGGCGCTGCCCGGCTGCAACCTGCCGCCCGACCTCGGCCCCTCGGCCCGCTACTACAGCCGGGACCTCACGCCGCCGTTCGAGTCCCGGGGTGGCACCATGATCGTGCCCAGCGGGCCCGGCCTGGGCGTGTCGCCCGATCCCGAGGCGTTGGAGGACATGACCATCAACCAGCGCACCCTGCGGACCGACAGGTGACCGCGACCTGCCGGTCACCTACGAGGACATCGTGGCCGCGGCCGGGCGCATCGCCGGGGCCGTGGAGCGGACCCCCAGCACCCACTCGCGCACCCTGTCCCAGGTCCTCGGGTGCACGGTGGTGGTCAAGTTCGAGAACCTCCAGTTCGTGGCCGCGTTCAAGGAGCGGGGCGCGCTGAACAAGCTGCTCCTGCTGGGCGAGGACGAGCGCCCCCACGGCGTGGTGGCCATGTCGGCCGGGAACCACGCCCAGGCCGTCGCCTACCACGCCACCCGGCTCGGCATCGACGCCACCATCGTCATGCCGACGGCCACGCCGTTCGTGAAGGTGCAGCGCACCCGGGAGCTGGGGGCGACGGTGGTGCTGCTGGGCGAGGACCTGGCCGAGGCCGAGGTCGAGGCGCTGCGGCTGGCCGAGGCCGAGGGCCGCACCTACGTCCACCCCTACGACGACGCCGACGTCATCGCGGGCCAGGGCACCTGCGCGCTGGAGATGCTGGAGGACGACCCCGACCTCGACGTGCTGGTGGTGCCGGTGGGCGGGGGCGGGCTGCTGGCCGGCATGGCGGTGGCCGCCCGCCACCTGGCCCCCGGCATCGAGCTGGTGGGGGTGGAGACCGAGCGCTACGCGTCCATGGCGGCCCGCGTCGCCGGCGACGAGCCGGACTGCGGGGGCCCCACCATCGCCGAGGGCATCGCCGTGGCCCGGGCCGGGCGCCTGACCGGCCGCATCGTCGAGGCCCTGGTCGACGCCATCGTCACGGTCAGCGAGGAGCACGTCGAGGAGGCCATGAACCTCCTGCTGGAGATCGAGAAGGTGGTGGTCGAGGGGGCCGGCGCCGCCGGGGTGGCCGCCCTGGTCGCGCACCGCGAGCGCTTCGCCGGCCGGAAGGTGGGCGTGGTGCTCACCGGCGGCAACGTCGACCCCCGGCTGCTGGCCTCGGTGATCATGCGGGGCCTCATCCGCCACGGGCGGCTGACCCGGCTCCACGTGGCGGTGCCCGACGTGCCCGGGAGCATGGGCGACCTCACCACCCTGCTCGGCGACGTGGGCGCCAACATCGTCGAGATCCTGCACCAGCGGCTGTTCGTGGACCTGTCGGCCCGCTCGGCCGAGGTGGAGGTCACGGTGGAGACGCTCGACCTCACCCACGCCGAGCGGGTCGTCGCCGCGCTGGAGAAGGCGGGCTACGTCGTGCGGGTGGGCCGCTTCGCCAGCTCGGGCTGAGCCGGCGCGCTCAGGCCACGGTGAACTCGCCGTACATGCCGGCGGTGTAGTGGGGGGCGCCGTCGCCCTCCTGGGCGCCGATGCTGCCCATGGGGACGAAGCAGGCGTACAGGTAGCGCCCGGGGACCAGGTTGATGGTGGCACCACCGATCTCGCCGGCCTCGGCCGAGGCGCTGGCCTGGAGCATGACGCGGGCGGCGGCGTCCTCGCCGGACAGGGCCAGGATCTGCTCGGCGGTCTCGGTGACCCCGTCGTTGAAGCGGGCGATGGTCAGCTCGTGGAACTCGCCGGCCGCGCTCTGGTTGTCGATCGTCACGATCGTCGTGCCCGCGGGCAGCGTGGCCGGGATGCCCTCGAAGCCGTAGTCGATGGCGATCGTGTCGAGCGAGCCCAGGCCACAGACCTCGGCCAGCTGCGGGTAGACCTCGCTCTGCGCCGCCACGTACTCGGGCGTGCCGAAGGCGGAGAAGTCGCTCTCGGTCAGCGCCTGGTCCAGGGCGTCGAACATGACCTGGACGCCGTCGGCCAGCTCGGGCGGGGCGTTGGCGATCGTGGGCTCGATGTAGGGCGTGATGTTCGCCTCGACGAACTGGGCCATCGCGTCGGGGTCGTTGGGCAGGCCGAAGAAGGCCTTGTCCACGGCGGTGAACCCCTGGCAGAACTTGGCGACGTCGACGTCCGCCGCGGCCGTGGTGTCACTGCCGTCCTCGCTGGTGGCTTCGGTGGTCGCCGCTCGACGAGTCGTCGTCGTCCCCGCCGCCGCAGCCGCCCAGGCCCGCCACGATCAGCCCGGCCAGCGCCATGCCCGCCGCGCAGCTTCGCGCCAGTCTCATCGTGTCCTCCCTCGGCCCCCCGGCGCGACAGGATAAGCGCATGCGCTTCGCCATCAAGACCTCGCCCGAGCGGACGGGTTGGGAGGACATGCTCGCCATGTGGTGCGCGGCGGACGAGATCGAGGTCTTCGAGTCCGCCTGGGTGTTCGACCACTTCGAGCCGATCTACGGCGACCGGAGCCAGCCGTGCTTCGAGGGGTGGACCAGCATCGCCGCCCTGGCCCAGGCCACCGAGCGCATCCGGGTCGGGGTGCTCGTCACCGGCACGCCCTACCGGCACCCGGCGCTGCTGGCCAACATGGCGGCCACGGTGGACGTGCTCTCCGGCGGCCGGCTGGAGCTGGGCCTCGGGGCCGGCTGGAACACGGCCGAGGCCGAGCGCCTACGGCATGGACCTGCTGCGCGCTCGGCCCCCGCATGGACCGCTTCGACGAGGCCTGCGACGTGATCCTGGGCCTGCTCACCCAGCCGGTGTTCGACTACGAGGGCGAGCACTTCCGCCTCGCCGGGGCCTACTGCGAGCCCAAGCCGGTCCAGCAGCCCCACCCGCCGATCTGCATCGGCGGCCGCGGCGAGCGACGCACCCTGCGCACGGTGGCCCGCGTGGCCCAGCACTGGAACCTCCCGAGGGGGTCGATCGAGGAGTTCACCCGGCTGCGGGGCGTGCTGGCCGAGCACTGTGCGGCGCTCGGCCGCGACCCGGCCGAGATCATGACGTCGACCCACCTGCGGGTCGACCCGTCCCGACCCGGTGGACCCCCGGGCCATCGCCGCCGACGCCGCGGCCTGGGCCGAGGCCGGGCTCGACCTGGGCATCGTCTACTTCCACGCGCCGTACGACCCGGCCGTCCTCGAGCCCGTGGCCAAGGCGCTGGCCCCGCTCACGGAGTAGCCGTTCCCGACGCCGCAGAGAGCCGCGGTCGACGGGCGTCGCCCCCGATGCGGGTACCCGATCGGCGCAGCTCGCCGTCCGGGCGTCCGGGGGCCTCGTTCGGGCCGCCGGACGCCCGGGGCGGCGCAGTCGCCCCACGGGCCCTGGTGCTCAGCCCCTTCGCCGTCCGCCGCCCCGCTCGATGAGCGCCACCACCGCGGCCTCGATCTCGGCCAGCAGCTCCGGGGCGACCCCGTCGAGCGCGGCGGTGTCGTCGTCCAGCACCGTCAGCCCGCAGCGTCCTCGCCCACCGTCTCGCCCTGCTCGAACTGCTCGATGACCCGGGGGTCCACGTAGGAGCCCCGCGCCACGGCCGGGGTGTTGCCGAGCTGCTCGGCGACGCCCGCGCACCACGCGGACGACCGCCCGGTGCCGCTGCGCCTCGCTGGGCTCCCCGTCGCCGTCGGCCTCCTCGGCGGCCAGGGCCACGGCGGCGAGCACCGTGGCCGCCCAGGTGCGGAAGTCCTTGGCCGAGAAGTCCGGGCCCAGGGCCTCCTGGAGGTACTCGTTGATGTCGGACGAGCGCACGTCGACCCAGCGGCCCCGCTCGTCCTTGTAGGCCAGCAGCTCCGGTCCCCCGCCCCGCCGGCGCTTGAGCGCCCGCACCACCTCGGCCACCTCGGGGTCCCCGATGGTCACGATCCGCCGCTGGCCACTCTTGGCCGGGTAGTCGAAGCGCAGCTCGCCGCCCACCGACCCGCACGTGGCCCTTGCGCACCGTGGCCAGGCCGTAGCTGCCGTCCTCGACGTAGGCCTCGCCCCCCACCCGGAACAGGCCCAGCTCCAGCAGCCGCACGGCGGCGGCCAGCACCCGGTCGCGGCCCATGCCCTCGGCCGCCAGGTCCTGGGCCAGCCGCTCGCGCAGGCGGGGCAGGGCGCGGGCCATCTCCAGCATGCGGTCGTGCTTCGCGCGGTCCCGCCGCGCCCGCCACTCGTCGTGGTAGCGGTACTGGCGGCGGCCCTTGGCGTCGGTGCCCGTGGCCTGGATGTGGCCGCCGGGGTCCGGGCAGATCCACACGTCGGTCCAGGCGGGCGGGATGGCCAGCGCCTTGATGCGGCCGAGCAGCTCCGGGTCGTCGATCCGCCGGCCGTCCTCGTCGCGGTAGCTGAAGCCCCTGCCCGCCCTCCGGCGCGTGATGCCGGGACCGTCGCAGTCGATGACCCGCATCGCGCGGCGCATCCCGGAGCCAGGCCCGTCAGCCGCGCTCGCGCGTGAGCGGCCGGCGCATGCGGTCGAGCGCGGCCCGCAGCAGCCGCGACACCTGCACCTGGCTGACGCCCACCTGGCCGGCGATCTCCGACTGCGTCATCTCGTCGATGAACCGCATCTCCACGATGCGCCGGTCGCGCTCGGGCAGCGTCTCCAGCAGCCGGCCGACCGTCAGGCGGGCCTCGGCCGCGTCGTAGCCGTAGTCGGGCCGGCCGAAGCACGGGGCCCTCCGAGCGCTCGTCGTCGCCCGGCGGGGCCAGCGGCACGCCCCGGTACGAGGCCCGCACGTCGATCGCCTCCAACGCGTCCTCCACCGTCGTGCCCGCCCGCTGGGCGATCTCGGGCACGGTCGGCGACCGCATCAGCGTCTGGCTCAGCTCCTCCGCCACGCCGCTGACCGACTGGTAGAGCTCCTTGGCCCGCCGGGGCACGTGCACCGACCAGGTCTTGTCCCGGAAGTGGCGGCGAAGCTCGCCCATGACCGTGGGCATGGCGAACGTGGTGAACACCACGCCGAACGAGGGGTCGAAGCGCTCGACCGCCTTCAGCACCCCGACCGTCGCCACCTGCACCAGGTCGTCGAGCGGCTCGCCCTTGCGGGCGAAGCGCCGGGCGCAGTGCTGCGCCAGCCAGCGGTGCTCCTCGACCAGCTGGTTGCGGAGCGCCCGGTCCTGGGTGGCCCGGTACTCCACGAACGGGCCGGTCGACCTGTTCGGGTTCTGGACAGGTCGGTCTCCGCCTGGGTCCAGGCGCGCTCGAGCGCAGGCCGCGCCGCCGCAGCCGCTGCCTCTGGCGTCGGTCGGTCGTGGTCACGGGGCCTCCGAGACTGTGCGCACGACCGCTGCTACCCGATCTGTCGCGGCTCAATCGAGAATTGCTTCTTGGCCCTCGCCTGCTGGAGAAGCCAGCGGCCTATCCGCTGGGCCGCCTAGGCGAGAGCCCGCGTCGAGGGCGGTGGCGGCGACGGCGCCGCCCACCACCACCACGAACGGGGCCTTGCGCCAGACCGCCAGCGCGGCCACGGCCAGGCCCACGGCCCGGGCGTCGAGCACCAGGCGGCGGTCACCCGCGAAGGTGTTCACCACCACCAGGGCGGGGAGCAGCGCCGCGGGCAGCAGCCCGGCCAGGCGCAGGAACGTGCCCTCGACCGCCCGGGGGCCCAGCACCACCAGGCCCAGGGCCTTGAGCGCGTAGGCCGCGAGGCCCAGCGCCAGGATGGCGGCCCAGCTCACGATGCCGGCTCCCGGGGGACGAACAGCACGGCGGGGAAGATGCCCAGGGCGGCGGCCACGATGGGCACGCCCGCGGGGGCGAGCGGGATCAGCACCAGGGCGATGGCCACGCCGCAGGCGGCCGCCACCCGGCCCGGCGCGGGTGCGCAGGTGGGGCATGGCGAGGGCCAGGTAGCCGGCGGGGAAGGCGGCGTCGAGGCCCCACACCTCGGGGTGGCCGATGGCGTCGCCGGCCACCGCCCCCAGCAGCGTGCCGGCGTTCCAGAACACGAACATGGCCACGCCCGTCAGCCAGAACGCCTCCTCCCGGGCCCGGCGCCCCTCCTGGGCGGTGGCCATGGCCGTGGACTCGTCGATCACCAGCTGGGCGGCCACCACCCGGCGGCGCAGCGGCGCCATGGCGAAGGTGGGCGCCATGGCCACGCCGTAGGCGGCGTTGCGGGCCGCCAGCAGCAGCGCCGAGCCCAGCGCGGTGGCCAGGGACCCGCCCGTCGCCACCACGCCCACCGCCGCGAACTGGCTGGCGCCGGTGAACACCAGCAGCGACATCACACAGGCCTGGCCCACGGTCAGCCCCGCGGTGGTGGCCAGCACCCCGAAGGACAGCCCGAACACGCCGACCGCCACGCCCAGCACGGTCGCGTTGCGCCGGACCTCGCGGGGCAGCGGCGCCTCGGGGTCGGCGGGCGGAGCGTCGGCCATGGCCCCGCCAGCCTGCCGCACGCCCGCGGAGGCGGGGCGAGCGAGTTGTGGCCCCGCCCGCGTGGCACGATGCCGCCCGTGACCCACCTGCGCCACGAGGTGACGATGATCGCGCCACCACGGGAGTGGGCCGACGCGGTGCTCGACGCGGTGGTGGCGGAGATCGAGTCCGCCCGCTTCGACGACCAGCGCCGCCTGGCCGAGCCGGCGCTGGCCGCGGCCGACGTGCGGCTCAGCGCAGGGCCCCCACCTCGGCCCCGGGTCCCGCTACCGCCTCGGCCACGACGGCGACGAGATCACCGTGCACGAGTGGCACCCGCAGTCCCGAATCGCGTTCACGGTGGCGGACGAGCGGCCCGTGGCGTCGGTCACGACCGACGTCGAGGTGGTCCCCGGCCTGCGGTCCCGGGCCGTCACCGTGTCCGGCCGGCTCCAGGTCGCCGGGCCCTTCCCCACGCATGCGCCGGCTTCGCTGGGACGCACAGGTCGACCTCGACCAGCTGGTGGGCGGGCCGAGCCGGCCATCGAGGCCACCGTCGAGCACCGCTGGGCCCGGGCCACGATGACGGCCCGGGCGCACCCGGGCACGGCCGCTGGACGGTCCACGGCGACGCCCGGGGCCGGGGCCGGTCCTGGGGACGGCTCATGGTGGGGGTGGCGCTCGATCATCTGGCGGGACGCCCTGACCCGCGCAGTTCCGCGAGGGCCTCGACGAGGCCGCCCGCGGCTGGGACGGCGCCATGGCCCGCTGGCAGGCCGCCCCGCCCGAGGAGGCCGCCCGCGCCCTGCTCGCCGCGTTGGTCACCGCCCTGGTCGAGCCCGAGCCGTCCGAGCCGTCTCAGTAGCTGCGGGGCAGCCCCAGGACCTGCTGGGCGATGTAGTTGAGCGTCATCTCCTGGCTGACCGGCACGATGCGCTGGAGGCGGGCCTCGCGGAAGTAGCGCTCGACGTGGTACTCGGTGGCGTAGCCCATGCCGCCGAAGGTCTGCACCGCCCGGTCGGCGGCGAAGAAGCTGGCCTCGGCGGCCAGGTACTTGGCGCTCTGGGCCGCCTCACCGCAGTCGAGGCCCTGGTCGTAGCGCCAGGCCGCGTGCTGGGCCAGCTGCCACGCGGCCGCCAGCTGGATGTGGGCCTGGGCCAGGGGGTGGGCGATGGCCTGGTTGGCGCCGATGGGCCGGCCGAACACCTCGCGCTCCTTGGCGTAGGCCACCGCCCGGGCCAGGGCCACCTCGCCGATCCCGGTGGCCTCGGCCGCCAGCAGGATGCGCTCGGGGTTGAGGCCGTGCAGCAGGTGGCGCCAGCCCTGGCCCTCCTCGCCCACCAGCCGCCAGCCCGGCACCGGCAGCCCGTCGTAGGCCACCTCGCACGACGCCACCGCGTTGCGCCCCATCTTGGGGATGGGCCGGATGTCCACGTGGTCGGGGTCGAGGTCGGCCAGCAGCAGGGACAGGCCGCCGAAGCCCTCGCCGCCGGTGCGGACCAGCAGCAGCACCACCTCGGACTCCAGCGCCTTGGACGTCCACACCTTGCGGCCCGCGCACCACGTAGCCGCCCTCGCCGTCGGGCTCGGCCCGGGTGGTGATGCGCGAGGTGTCGGTGCCGGCGTCCGGCTCGGTCACCCCGAAGGCCACGTGCAGCTCGCCCGCGGCGGCCCGGGGCAGGAACGCCTGCTTGAGCCGCTCGCTGCCGAAGCGGACCACCGGGTTGAGCCCGAAGATGGTCAGGTGGAGGGCCGAGCAGCCGTTCATGGCCGCGCCGCTGCGGGCCACCTCCCGCAGCACGATGGCGGCCTCGGCTGATGCCCCGGCCCCCGCCGCCGTACTCCTCGGGGATGGCGATGCCGACCCAGCCGCCCTCGGCCATGCGTCCGGTAGAAGTCCCAGGGGAAGGCGTGCTCGGCCTCGCAGCGGGCCCAGTACTCGTCGTCGAAGCGCGGCGCACACCCGGCGCACGCCCTCGGCGATGGCCTCGTGGTCCTCGTCCGGCGTGAAGTCCAGGCCGGGCTCAGCCCTCGTCCGCCTTGGCCGCCCGCTCCTGGGCGTGCTGCTGGATGGCGGACATGACCGCGTTGCCGGCGGCGCCGATGAACTCGGGGCGGTTCTCGGCCGCCCAGTCCCGGCTGGTGGTGAGCGTGGCCGCGTGGCCGGTCACCTCGGGCATGACGTAGCGGGAGAACAGCTCGTAGGACCGCAGGGTCTGGGGCCGGTCGGCCCACTCGTGCGCCATGAGCAGGTAGGTGCCGAAGCCGCCGGACTGGTCGGCCAGCCGCCGGATCTGGGCCACCGCGTCGTCGGGCGTGCCGATCACCGCGAAGCCCGAGGCGTTGAGCGCCTCCACCAGGTCGCCGTGGTTCTCGGTGTCGGGCGCCAGGGGCAGGGCCGCCACCCGCTGGAAGTAGTCGACCCACTCCTCCAGGCCGAACGACGACGTCGGCCACGGCCTGCTCGCGGGTCTCGGCGATGTGCATGGGACCGACCAGCCGCCAGCTCGACCGGTCGGCCGGTGGTCCCGAACTCGGCGGCCCGCTCCTCCACCGTCTGCCAGTGGTGGCCGAGGATGTCGAACCCGCCCGCGCTGGTGGCGCCGATCGACAGCATCCCGCAGCCGAAGCGGCCCGCGGCCCGGGGCCCGGCCGGCGACACCTGGGCGGCCACCGCCACCTCGAAGTGCGGCTTGGTGAAGGGCCGGAGCTGGAGGCGGGCGTTGCGCAGGGTGAACCAGTCGGTCGTGCACGGTCCACCGGCTCGTCCGAGCGGAGCAGGGCGAGGATGGCCTCCAGCGACTCCTCCATCATGTCCCGCTGGCGGGCGACCTCGATGCCCATCATGTAGGCGTCCGAGGGCAGCGCGCCCGGGCCCACGCCCAGCATGACCCGGCCCCCGGTGAGGTGGTCGAGCAGCACCATGCGGTCGGCCAGCATCAGCGGGTGGTGGTAGGGCAGCGACGACACGCCGGTCCCCAGCCGGATGCGGCGGGTGCGCTCCGCCGCCACGCCGATGAACACCTCGGGCGAGGCGATGATCTCGTAGCCCGCCGAGTGGTGCTCGCCGATCCAGGCCTCGTCGAAGCCCAGGCGGTCGAGGTGGACGATCAGGTCGAGGTCCCGCTGCAGCGCCAGCGTCGGGTTCTGGCCCACGGGGTGGAACGGGGCCAGGAAGATGCCGAACCGGTCCGGTCCCGCCACCGTCGTGTCCATGTGCTTCCCCCTGGGGTGTTCGCTGATGGTGGCGTCACCGTAGCGGGCGGCGCGACCACTCCTGCTAGCCTCGCCCGGGGTCACCCGGGGGGATATCGCTGGTGCGCCGAGTGCTCGAGGTGGGGAGACGAACTTGACCGCGGTGACCGCGGCGCTCGCCGACCAGGCCGCACCTTCGCCGCCGGCTGCGAGCCCGTGGCGCCACCGGCTGGGCGTGGCGGCCCTGGTGGCGCTGGTCGCCAGCCCGCTGCTCGTGGGCAGCCTGGCCATCGTGGGCCAGTCGTGGTGGCCGATGGGCGACTGGGCCAGCATGGCCTGGCGCACCTCCCAGGTGGGCACGTCCGACACGCCGCTGGTAGGGGCCTACACGGTCAAGGGCTGGGCCCACCCCGGGCCCCTGCTGTTCTGGCTGGCCGCCCCGCTGTACCGCCTGTCGGGCGGCGACGCCCGCACCCTGGAGTGGACGGGCGCCCTGATCAACGTGGCCGTCATCGTGGCCCTGGCCGCGGTGGCGTGGCGCCGGGGCCGGCTGGCGCTGACGCTGGCGGTGATGGTGCTCACCGGGGTGCTGATCCACGCCTTCACCCCCGAGCTGATGGTCGACCTGTGGAACCCCCACGTGCCGCTGCTGGCGTTCCTGCTCACGGTGCTGCTGGTGTGGGACGCGGCGCTGGGCCGGCGCCGGGCGCTGGTGGAGGCGGCCGTGCCCGCCTGCTTCGCCATGCAGTGCCACCTGGCCTTCGTGCCGCTGGTGGCGCTGCTGGCCGCCTGGCTGTGGGCCTGGTCGCGCTGGTGGCCCCGGCTGCTGCCCGAGTCCGGGGCCGCCACGGCCGAGCTGCCCCGGCCGCCGTGGTCCCGCTGGTGGCGGTCCCTGCGCTGGGCGGTGCTGGTGGTGGCGGTGCTCAGCATCGGCCCGCTCCTCGACAGCTTCCTCGACATGCACAACCCCGCGCGATCCTGTACTCGTTCGGGGGCGACACCGAGCGGCTGGGCCCGATCGAGGCCGTGGGCATGGTGGGCCGCTACGTCCGCCCCGACGGGCCGTGGATGGGCGGGCCCACGCCCCTGCACGACCTCCAGGTGGCCGGCTCCGGGCCTCTGCCGGTCCTGATCGCCCTGGGCGTGGTGGCCTGGTGCCTGCGGGTGGGCCGCCGGCGCGGGCTGGTCGACGTGGTCGCCCTGTCCGCCCTGGCCGGCACGCTGGTCCTGGGCGCCATCCCCGCCGCCAGCCAGTTCGTGGTGCCGGTCGAGGCCTACCTGGCCCAGTGGCTCAAGGTGGTCGGCGGCCTGGTGTGGTTCACCGCCGCCTGGACCCTGTGGCGGGTGGTCGAGCCGGCCGTGCGGGCGGTGCCCCGCCGGCGGATCGCGGCCGCGGCCCTCGGCGTGGTCGCGGTCGTGGGCACCGCCGCCTGGTCGTGGGGCGACGCCGCCCAGGTCGAGCCGCGCTTCGGCACCGCGGGTGAGCCCATGCGCGAGCTGGGCGCCCGGCTGGCGGCCCAGCTGCCGGAGGGCCAGACGATCCGGGTCGAGCGCCGGGGCGAGCCCTGGCACATCTACGGCCCCGCGCTGATCTACTCCCTGCTCGACAACGGCGTGAACGTCGTGACAAGCGACGGCGAGTCGGGCGTGAAGTGGGGCCGCGAGCACCGCTACCTGCGCGGCGACCACTACGACATGCTGCTGACCATCGCGGTCCACGACGGCGGCGCCTACGACGACGCGTATGCCCAGTGCGAGCGCTCGCCCACCACCGAGCTGGTGGCGTCGTGGGACGCCATCACGCCCGAGGAGCGGGCCTTCGTGGACGACATGCGCCTCCAGCGCCTCGACCCCGACTCGGTCACCGCCGAAGACGCGGCCCGCGCCACCCGGCTGGAGCGCGAGGGCACCCGGGTGGGCGTGTTCACCAGCCCGCAGGTGTGCGCCCTCGACGTGTCCCTCCTGCCCGACGACTGATCACGTGAACGCGGCCGCGCCCCGGGCCCAGGTGCGGTCGAGGTCGGAGCCGTCGGGAAAGCGCCCGTCCAGCTCCAGGACGACCATGCCGTGGGTGAAGGCCCACAGCGCCTGGGCCCGGTGCGGGTCGCCGGTGACCAGGAGGAACGGCTCCCCGGCCCAGTCCTCCAGGCCCGGCTCCAGCTCGCTGCGGGGCAGCGGCCCGGCGGTGGCCAGCCGGTAGAGGTTGGGGTGGGCCAGGGCGTGGCGGCGGTAGGCCCGCACCAGGACGGCCAGCGGCCTGGACCGGCCCGGGCGCTGCAGGGCGGCGTGCAGCTCGGCGCCCATCTCCCGGAGCGCCTCCTCGATCAGCATGACCTCGATGGCGCCCTTGCCCGCCACGTGCTTGTACAGCGACGGGCGCCCGGATGCCCAGCTCGTCGGCGACCGAGCGCATGGTGAGGCCGGCGGGCCCGTCCCGCTCCAGGACCAGGCGGGCCGCGGCCACCACCTCCTCCGCCCGGCTCACCCCTCGGCCGCCTGCCCCGCCGGCTCCAGGCGGAACACGGGGTGGCGGGGGGCGATGGCCGCCAGCTCCTCGTCGGACGAGTCGGCCGAGGTGCCGTCGAAGAACACGCCCACCTCGGCCTTCCAGCGCTTCAGGTAGGCCCGCAGCACCGGCACCTTCTCGGCGTCGTCGACGAGCTCGTGGGCCACCCACTCGTCGCGGCGGTGGCCCACCAGCGTGGCCAGCCGGCCCTCCGCGGCCCGCACGTTGCGCACCCACTGGCCCTCGCCCCGGGGCGACACCAGGTACTGCCGGTCGTCCAGGGTGAGCAGGTTGACCGGGACCCGCCGCGGCTCGCCGCTGGTGCGGCCCCGCACCTCCAGCACCCGGCTGCCCCACACGCTGATGCCCCGCCGGGTGAGGAAGGCGATGAACGGGTTGAACAGCCGCTGGGTGATGAAGCCGGGCTTGCGGTAGTGGGCGGGGGTGCGAGGACATCGGGGGCTCCGATCAGTCGTGGCTGCGGTCAGGATGAGGCTAATGTTGTTAGCCGACAGTCTGAGGCTAACAGCCCTTAGCCTGTCAAGGTGTGACGATGGACACGGCGAGTCAGTCACAGAGGTGGAGACGGTGCGGGGGCCGGTGGCGACGGCCGAGCTGGGCAGGACCCTCATGCACGAGCACGTCTTCGTGCTGTCCCCCGAGAGCGCGGCCAACTGGTCCGACGAGTGGGACGAGGAGGCCAAGGTCGCCGAGGCGATCGACAAGCTGACCCAGCTGGCGGGGGCCGGCATCCGCACCATCGTCGACCCCACCGTCGACGGCCTGGGCCGCGACATCCGCCGCATCGCCCGCGTCAACGAGGCCGTCCCCGACCTCAACATCATCCCCGCCACCGGGCGTCTACACCTACTCCGACGTGCCCCACTGGTTCGCCATCCGGGGCCCGGGCGCCCTGCCCGACCTGCCCGAGCCCATGGTCGACCTGTTCGTGCGCGACGTCCGCGAGGGCATCCAGGGCACCGACATCAAGGCCGCCTTCTTCAAGTGCGCCATCGACCACCACGGCCTGACCGAGGGCGTCGAGCGGGTCCTGCGGGCGGTGGCCAAGGCCCACCTGGAGACCGGCGCCCCGGTCATGGTGCACAACAACCCGGGCCAGAACACGATGGCCGAGGTGCGCCGGGTGCTGGGCGAGGAGGGCGTCGAGCCGCGCCACGTGCTGCTGGCGCACGTGGGCGACTCGCCCGACGTGGACCTGCTGGCGGCCCTGGCGGAGGAGGGCTTCCTGCTCGGCATGGACCGGTTCGGCGTCGACGTCATCCTGGGCTTCGAGGCCCGGGTGGACACGGTGGCCGAGCTGTGCCGGCGGGGCCTGTCGTCCCGCATGGTGCTGGCCCACGACGCGTCGTGCTACATCGACTGGATCGATCCCAACCTGCTGGCCTTCTCGCCCAACTGGCACTACCTGCACATCACCAACGACGTGCTGCCCGCGCTGTCCGACCGGGGCGTGACCGACGACCAGATCGACGAGATGCTGGTCCGCAACCCCCGCACCTGGTTCGAGCGGGCCTAGTCGCGGTCAGCCGGCGAGCCGTCCGCCGGCCGTCGGAGGCAGCGAGGGCCAGGGGGCGCCGACCGCCTCGGGCTCCAGCGCAGGCGCCGGCCCGGGCGGCGGCGGGGGCGGCCCCACGGCCAGCGCGTCCTGGTGGAGCAGCCCGGCCGGGAGGTCGATGGTGGCGGTGGTGCCGCGGGCGCCCGAGGTGGTGCTCAGGCTGACCCGGATGCCGTGGCGAGCGGCCAGGTTCCCGGCCACGTAGTGGCCCAGGTACTTGGACGGCGCCACGGTGAAGCTCTCGGACCCCGCCAGCCGCCGGTTGGCCGTGTCCAGGGCCTCGGGCGGCATGCCCGTGCCGGTGTCGATCACCCCGATGAGGTAGCCACCGTCGGCCCGGGCGTGGCCCCGGATGTCGACCAGGTGGTCCTCGGGCGAGAACACCAGGGCGTTCTCCATGAGCTCGGCCAGCAGGTGGGCCAGGTCGGAGGCGATGGACCCGACCACCGTGACCGGGTCCATGGCCCGCACCGCCACCCGCTGGTAGTCCTCGACCTCGCCCAGCGCGGCCCGCACCACGTCCGTGACGGGCACCGGGCGTCGTCCACTGCCGGGGCGGCTCGACGCCCGCCAGCACCAGCAGCGACTCGGCGTTGCGCCGCATGCGGGTGGCCAGGTGGTCGAGGCGGAACAGGTTGGCGAGCACGTCGGGGTCGGTCTCGACCCGCTCCAGCGAGGTGATGAAGTCGAGCTGGCGCACCAGCAGGTTCTGGTTGCGGCGGCCCAGGTTGACGAAGCTGTCGGCGATGTTGCGGCGCAGCACGGCCTGCTCCACGGCCAGGCCCAGCGCGGTGTCCTGCACGGTGTTGAGGGCCTGGGCCACGTCCACCACCTCGTCCCTGGTCTTCACCCGGACCGGCTCGACCTGGGGCACGGCCACGTCCTCGCCCAGCGGCGTCTGGAGCACCTCCATCACCGCCCGCGGCAGGCGATCGCCCGCCATCGCCTTGGCCTGGGCGGTCAGCGACCGCAGCGGCCGGGTGATGGACCGCGAGACCAGCCACGTGAGCACGAAGGCGGCCACGACCGACGCCACCGCCAGCCCGATGAACAGCCGCTCCCGCATGCGGGCCTCGGCCACCAGGTCGTCGGCGGTGTGGTTGACCTCGGCCGCCAGCTCCTCGCGCAGCTCCTTCATGCCGCCCCAGTTGGTGGTGGTCAGCGGCTCGATCAGCTCGGGCGATCGGCACCAGCTCCCCGGTCATCGCCCGCTCGACCAGGCTGGTGAAGCCCTGGTTGAACTCCGTCGGGTAGGTGTCGTCGACCACCCGGTCATACGGCGGCTCCGCCGCCAGCAGCGCCGCGTTGTACCTGTCCCACAGCACCTTGCGGGAGGCGGCCGCGTCGATCTCGTTGCGGTCGTTGATGCCCCCGTGGCGGGCGCCCACGATGAGGTGCATGCGGGCCATGTCCACGAACAGCTCGATGGTGCGGCTGGTGGTGTTGACCAGCTGGGCGCCCGTCCGCAGCGTCTCGTCGTCGATCGACCGGGTGATCTGGTCGGTGGCGTCGAACAGCGGCCGGATCATGGCGATGTAGCGGTTGTACATCTCCTCGGCGAACTCCTCGTTCTCCGAGGTGCGGTAGGTGGGCGACGTGGCGATGTTGTTGTCGATGTCGGCCCGCAGCGCCTCCAGCCCCTCCAGGCCCTCGAAGGCGGGGGCGAAGACGGCCGCCACCTCGGGGCCCGCCTCCTCGGTCTGGCGCTTGAAGGCGGCCAGCGCCTCGTCGGTGTCGCTCCGGGTCTGGGGATAGCTCTCGACCGGGGCGGTGACGCCGAGGGCGTCCGACCCGACGAGGTCGACCGCGGCCCAGGTGCGCTCGCTCTGCAGCTGGTTGATGAGGCCCCTCGGGGCCGACCGCGGCCGCGGGCGAGGGCCGCCTGCTGGTTCACCTCGTCGGCGTTCTGCGCCGCCGCGCTGACCTCGACGCCCACGACCGCCACCAAGGCCAGGAGAGGCACGGCCAGGGCCGCCGCGAGCTTGAGGCGGATGGGTATGCGACGCATGGACGCCTCCTGGCGGTGCATGTGGCGGGGGTGCGCGCCCACGTCGGAGCGGCAGTCGCCACGCGACGGAGTGACTCCAGCCATTGCCCCAGCGGATCGGACCCCCATCATCGCGCACCGTAGCGACGGGCGATGCGCGTGTAGGGAAGCCTGCTAGCGGGTCCCGTACGTGGAGGTGCCCTCGTCGTGCAGCTCGCGGCCCGCGCGCCGCAGCGCGCCGTAGGCGTGGTGGGCCAGCGCGCCGCCGGTGGACACCCGGCGCACGCCCACCGACGCCAGCTCCGGCACCGAAGGACCGTTCGGCAGGGCCAGCACGTTGACCGGCGCCGCCACCTCCCGCACCAGGCGGGCGATCTCGTCGAGGACGACCAGCCCGGGGGCGTAGAGCACCTCGGCGCCCTGGTCCCGGTAGGACACGAGGCGGGCGATGGTGTCGTCGAGGTCGGGGTGGTCCGGATGTGGTTCTCGGCCCGGGCGGTGACCACCATGCCGTGCTCGGCGGCGGCCTTCACCGCCGCCGCCACCCGGGCGGTGGCCACGTCGATCGGGTCGACCTCGCCCGTGGCCCGGTCCCAGTCCTCGATGGACAAGCCGGCGGCGCCGGTGGCGGCCAGCAGGTGCACGGTCTCGGCCACGCCCTCGGGCGTGTCGGCGAAGCAGCGCTCGGCGTCGACGTGGACGGGCACGTCGACCGCCCGCACCAGCGTGGCCACGTGGTCGACCAGCTCGTCGCGGGTCACCTCGCCGTCGCGGCGGCCGAGCGACATGGCGTGGCCGCTGCTGGTGGTGGCCAGGGCCTGGAAGCCCAGCTCCACGAGGATGGTGGCCGACCCGACGTCCCACGGGTTGGGGATCACGAAGGTCCCCGAGGCGTGCAGCTGGCGGAATCGGGTCGCGTGTCGGTGTCGATGCCTGGACCGTACCGCCCGGGTGTTACACGACGCGCCGGGTGTCCGGGCCCAGCGCCTCGTGCCCGCCCCGCTCGACCAGGCGCCGCAGCCGGTCGAGGGCGTCCCACACGTCCACGAAGCGGGTGGCGATCGGCGCCGGCCCGAGCCGGATGCGGTCGGGCGCCCGGAAGTCGGGGACGACGCCCGCCCGCTCCCGCAGCGCCCGGGCGATGCGGCGGCCGTCGGGATGGGCCAGCGCCACGTGCGAGCCCCGCCGGCCGGGCTGGCGCGGGCTGGCCAGCGGTGAAGCCGAGCGGGGCCAGCCAGGCGTCGGCCAGGTCCACGGCCAGCGCGGTGAGCGCCATGCCCTTGGCCCGCAGCCGGTCGATCCCCGCCTCGGCCAGCAGCGCCCACGCCCTCCTCGACGCACACCAGGCCGAGCACCGCGGGCGTGCCCGCCAGCCAGGCGCCGATCCCGCTCGGCCGCGTCGTAGCCCGGGCCCATGCCGAACTGGTCGCGCCGGCCGAACCAGCCCCAGATGGGCGGGCGCAGCTCGGCCTGGCGGTCCCGGCGGACGTAGCTGAAGGCAGGGGCGCCGGGGCCGCCGTTGAGGTACTTGTAGCCGCAGCCGACCGCGAGGTCCGCGCCCGCGCCGCCCAGGTCGACCGGCACCGCGCCCGCCGAGTGGGACAGGTCCCACAGCGCCAGGGCGCCGTGGTCGTGGGCCAGCCGGGTGAGCCCGGCCATGTCGGCCAGCGCCCCCGACCGGTAGGCCACGTGCGACAGGCACAGCAGCGCGGCGCCGTCGAGCGCGGGCGCCAGCGCCGCGGGGTCGGGCCCGGCGACCGGGTCGCTCGCCACCTCCCGGTACTCCAGGCCGTGGCGAGCGGCCACGCCCTCCAGCACGTAGCGGTCGGTGGGGAAGTTGTCGTCGTCGGTCACCAGGGCGACGGCGCCGGGCCGGGCGGCGACCGCGGCCTCGGCCGCCCGGTACAGGCACACCGTGGTGGAGTCGCCCACCACCACCTCGCCGGGCTCGGCCCCCACCAGGTGGCGGGCGATGGCGTCGCCCACCCGGCACGGCAGGTCGATCCAGTCCTCCCACGAGCCCACCAGCCCGGCGCCCCACTCCGCTCGACCGTCTCGGCCAGGCGGCGCCGGGCCCGCTGCGGTCAGCCGCCCCAGCGAGTTGCCGTCCAGGTACAGCAGGTCGGGGTCGGCCACGACGGACTCGGCGACGAACGGCGCCGAGGGGGTCGGCGGCGTCGAGCGCCTCGGCGGCATGCGGCGGTGCGGTGGGATCGGGGTCGGGGCGATGCGCTCAGGTCAGCAGCAGGAAGCCACCCGCCGCCAGCGCCGCCCCCGTGGCCAGGCCGAAGAACCCCACCCACACGCTGGTGGGGAAGTGCGTGAGGCGGGCCAGTTGGGCCGCGTCGGAGTAGCGGCCCTCGTTCTGGCGCCGCTGCCGCCACAGCTCGCCCACGGGCGCACCGCGCCGAACAGCAGGAACCAGGTCATGGCGTAGCCGAACCCGGCCTGGACGTCGGGCGAGGCGTAGAGCGACAGCCCCACCACCACCGCCCCGCTGAGCACCAGCGTGAACGCCCCGTAGACGTTGCGGATCATGACCAGCATGGCGACCAGCAGCGCGGCCGTCCCCCACAGCATCACGGTCACCTGGTCGGCGGCCAGCAGGGCGACGCCCACCAGGCCCACGAGCGAGGGGCTGAGGTAGCCGGCCGCGGTGGTCACCACCATGCCCGGCCCCGAGGGCCGCCCCACCGACAGGGTGAGCCCCGAGGTGTCCGAGTGGAGCCGGATGCCGGTGAGCCGCCGCCCGGTGAGGACGGCGGCCAGCGCGTGCCCGCCCTCGTGCACGATGGTCACGACGTTGCGGGACCAGCGCCACACGTCGTCCAGCGCCACCGCCGCCAGCGCGACGACGCCGGTCGCCACCACCAGCCACGAGGCCGGCTCCAGCTCCTCGATCGTGATCGCACCCCAGTCCGGCACGTTCCCCAGACTGGCACGCGGATGCGACGATGGTGCGTGACCGAGCCCGACCTCCGCGCGCTGCACCCGCCGATCGCCGGTCCCCTGCCCGATGTGACCACCGACCGGCTGGACCTGCGGCGGTTCCGGCCGGGCGACGAGGCGGTCCTGGCCCCGGTGTTCGCCAAGCCGGAGGTGTGGCGCTTCCCCTACGGGCGCGGCTTCACGCGCCGAGGAGACGGCTGCGTTCGTCGCCACGCAGGCCGCCCACTGGGACGCCTGCGGGTTCGGCTGCTGGCTCGCCCGTGAGCGCCGGGGCGGCCGGGCCGTGGGCTACGCCGGCCTGTCGGTCCCGACGTTCCTGCCGGAGGTGCTGCCCGCGGTCGAGGTGGGCTGGCGCTTCGACCCCGACTGTCTGGGGTCGGGGCTACGCCACCGAGGCGGCCACCGCGGCGCTGGACCAGGCTTTCGCCACCCTGGGGCTGGACCAGGTGTGCTCGCTCCCCCAGGCCGCCAACCCCGCCTCGGTGCGGGTCGCCGAGCGCCTGGGCCTGCGGGCGGTGCGCACGCTGACGATCCCGGCCACCGAGCGGCGCGGCGCGGTCGAGGCGGTGCTGTTCTCGGTCACCGCCGCCGAGTGGCGGGACCGCTGAGCCGCCCTACTCGGAGGTCGGGCCGTCGAAGGCGGGGTCGCGCTTGTCCCGGTGGGAGGCCAGGCCCTCGCGGGCGTCGGGGCCGCCGAAGCCGAGGAACTCATACGCCAGCGAGGCGTCGAGGATGGCCGACTGGGCCCGGTACCAGTGGTTGAGCGTGTGCTTGGTCCAGCGGATGGCCGACTGGGCGCCCGCCCGCGAGCTGGACCGCCACCTCCAGGGCCCGCTCCTGCACCCGGTCGTCGTCCACGCACAGCGAGACCAGGCCGATGCGCTCGGCCTCCTCGCCGGTGAGCGTGTCGCAGGTGAGCAGGTAGTACTTGGCCTTGGCCATGCCGCACAGCAGCGGCCAGCACAGCGCGGCGTGGTCGCCCGCGGCCACGCCCAGGCGGGTGTGGCCGTCGATGATGCGGGCGGAGCGGCCGGCCACCGACACGTCGGCCAGGATCCCGGCCACCAGCCCGGCCCCCACCGCGGGCCCGTGCAGGGCGGACACCACGGGCTTGGAGCAGTTGATGACGTTGAACACCAGGTCCCGCGCCTCGCGCAGCACCCGGGTCCGCACCGCGTAGTCCGACATCAGCGAGTCGAGCAGCTCGAAGCTGCCGCCCGCGGAGAACGCCTTGCCGGCGCCCCTGGATCAGGGCCACCCGGGTGTCGGGGTCGCGGTCCACGGCCAGCCACACGTCGGCCAGCTCGCGGTGGACGTCGTGGTCGACGGCGTTGAGGCCCGGGCCCGTCGAGGGTGATGCGCAGCACGCCGTCGCTCGGCCGGTCGAAGCGCAGGTGCGGGAAGGCGGCGTAGGGATCGGTGACGGTCACGGGGCCCAGCCTGTCGCCCGCGCCGCCGCGTGTGCCACCGTGGTCCGGTGACCAAAGGGACCGCACTGCTCACCGGGGGCGCCGGCTACATCGGCAGCCACACCGCCGTCGAGCTGCTCACCGCCGGCTGGGACGTCGTGGTGGTGGACGACTACTCCAACTCCAGCCCCGTCGCCCTCGACCGGGTGCCCGAGGTGGCGCCGCCGGGCGGCGGGACCGGCACGCTGCGCCGGCATCAGCTCGACATGGCCGACACCGAGGGCATGGTCGAGGCGCTGGACGGCGTGGACGCGGTGGTGCACTTCGCGGGGCTCAAGGCCGTGGGCGAGTCGGTGGAGCACCCGCTGCGGTACTACACGGTGAACGTGGGCGGCACGGCCTCGCTGCTGCGGGCGATGGACCGGACCGGCGTGCGGCGCCTGGTGTTCTCGTCGTCGTGCACGGTCTACGGCGACCCGGAGCGCATCCCCGTGGAGGAGACGGCCCGGCGCGAAGCGTCCAACCCGTACGGCCGCACCAAGCTGATCATCGAGGACATGCTGTTCGACCTGGCCGCCAGCGACGACCGCTGGCAGATGCTGGCGCTGCGCTACTTCAACCCGGTGGGCGCCCACGCCAGCGGCCGCCTGGGCGAGGACCCGGTCGGCATCCCCAACAACCTCATGCCGTACGTGATGCAGGTGGCGGCGGGGCGCCAGCCGTTCGTGCGGGTGTTCGGCGACGACTACCCCACCCGGGACGGCACCGGCATCCGCGACTACCTCCACGTGGTCGACCTGGCCCTGGGCCACGTCGCCGCCCTGGAGGCCGTCCCCGACGTGGCCGGCTGCGTCCCGGTCAACCTGGGCACCGGCACCGGCTGCACGGTGCTGGAGGTGATCGCGGCCGCCTCCCAGGCCGTCGGGCCACGACCTGCCCTACAAGGTGGTCGAGCGCCGCCCGGGCGACATCGCCGCCACCTGGGCCGACGCCTCCCTGCGCCCGCCGCCTGCTGGCTGGGAAGCCACCCGCACCCTCGACGAGATGGCCGCCGACCACTGGCGCTGGCAGTCCCGCAACCCCGACGGCTACGCCTCCAGCGTTAGCGGCTGATCACGATCCGCGGCTCAGGATCGCCGTCTCCGCAGGCCCGACGACCGGTCCCGTGATGACCGTGGCCCGTGGCCACACCGGCGAGCCGAACCCGCCGGCCTTCGACCGACCGCGTAGTCGCAGGCGCAAGCTCTCCAGCCGTCGCGGTAGCCCAGCGACCACAGGATCGCACCGTCGCTGATCGTCGCCGGCTCCCGCCCATCTGCCCGATCCCGCCAGCCCTGGTAGAACCCACACCACCAAGCTCCGTCGGGGTCGACGCGCTCGGGAGGCTCGACTCGGCCGCCTTCTCGCATGATTGGCTCCTCCAGCACGCACGTTTCGTGTCGCCACGACCATGCAGACGTGGTGACTCAGGCGACGACTGCCTCATCACCCGCACAGCACTGAACTACTGCTGAACCTGTGCCGAATCACGGTTTCCCTGGGCGAATGAACCGCGAACGCGGCCGAATGGAACTGTCAGACTGGCCGAATGACGCAACTCGATGGTCGCCCGGCAGGTGTTCATGAGGTCGCGCCCCTCGCTCTGATGAACTACGGCCACTTCACCTCGATGCTCCTCGAGGAGGGTGGTGTTCGCGGCCTCTCGTTGCATCTGGCACGTCTCGCTCGTGACGCTCGCTTGGTCTTCGACACCGAGCTCGATCCCGATCGCGTGCGTCGACTCGTCGGACAGGCAACCGCGGATGTCGCTCGGCCAGTCGTCGTGCGTGTGACCGTCTTCGACCCCGACCTTGAACTCGGCCACCCTGGTGCCGACGCACGGCCCAGCGTCCTCGTCACCTTTCGCTCCGCAACACAGTCACCGCTACCACCGCTGCACCTTCAGTCCGCCGTGTTCTGTCGGGACATGCCCGAGGTCAAACACGTGGGGCTGTTCGGCTCGCTACGGCACCGGCGCATCGCGCAGATCAATGGCTATGACGACGCACTGTTCACCGACTCACAGTCCTACGTCTCGGAGGCAACGACGACGAACATTGGGTTCTTTGATGGTGAGCGGCTTCTCTGGCCCAAGGCGGAGGTACTCACGGGCGTCACGGTCACATTGTTGGACCAGGTCCATGGCGGTCCGATAGTGACTGCACCGGTGAACTTGGCACAACTTGGCGACATGCAGGCCGCATTCGCGACGAATGCGGTCATCGGGGTGCGAGCCATCGCTGCGATAGATGGCGCTCGCTGGGCGGGCGACCACCCCATCATCGAGCGATTGCAACACGAGTACCTCAGCGTGCCGTCGGAACCGATCTAGCTACTCAACGTAGTGATGCCCGCCCGCTACGCTCAGGTGAGAAGGTCGGTGGTGGGGAGCCTCACATGGCGACGACGGTTCAACGGTGGTCCGGCCGAGAGGTTCGCGCCCTGCGCGAGGCGAGGAGGATGAGCCTCCGAGAGTTCGCCCAGCATTTGGGGGTCAGCGATCGGATGGTGTCGAAATGGGAGGCCGGCGCTGACAGGATCTGCCCCCGGCCCGTGAATCAAGAGGCTCTGGACACGTCACTCGCGAGGTCCAGCGACGACGTTCAAGCCCGCTTCGCTCTCCTGCTTGACCGCGCTCCTTCGCCGATTGCGGCCGGAGCGCCGGCCACTGGGTCGTACGGTCAGGTGCAGCAGCAGCGCCATCCCGTGGACGGCAAGTTCATGACCCTGGTACCTGCGGGGATTTTTCTGTGTGGCCGCGACAACGAACCCGTGTGGCTCGACGCCTTCCTCATTGACGTTCATCCCACCACAAACGCCGACTACGCAAGGTTCGCCAGAGCGACCGGTCACACAACGCCCTCGAACTGGCCCGACGGGCGCTGTCCCGTCGCCGTGCACGACCACCCTGTCGTGTTCGTCACCTGGCACGACGCCACGGCCTATGCGCGGTGGGCGGGAAAGTCATTGCCGACCAGCCAGCAATGGGAGAAGGCGGCCCGAGGCTCGAGGGGCCACGTCTACCCCTGGGGCAATCAGCCGACGCCGGCGAAGTGCAATGTTCGCGAAGGCGACGTCGGCTCGACGACACCCGTCGATCGCTATCACAGCGGCGTGAGCCCATTCGGGGTCTACGACCTCTGCGGCAACGTCTGGGAGTGGTGTTCGAGCGAGACGGACCCTGGCCGACACGAATTGAAGGGCAGCGCCTTCACGAGCCCGTTTCGTCGGGCAACTCCGTCGACCTTCAACGACGCCTCGGCCGAGATGTGCGACGACGACACCGGCTTCCGATGCGTCGCGACGCTGAACCTGTTCGCGGCAGCCTCGGCGTCACCGGCGCTCAGCCCTGTGCCTGACGGCTACGGCCCCGGCGTCAGCGGCACACCAGGCTGACCACCGAGTCGAGCAGCTCGTCGCGGGTGGGGGTGCCCTCGCTGCCGCGGCTGAGGGCGATGCCGGCCTCGGTGAGGGCGCCGAACATGGCGATGGCCAGGGCGGGGCTGTTGGGGACCCGCAGGTAGCCGGCCTTGTCCAGGGCGCGGAGGCCCATCTGGAGGCTGGCCAGGCCGATGCTCGGAGTCGATGGCGTGCCACAGGTTCGATCCCAGGACCGCGGGGGCGTCGACCACCGCGATCTGGTGGTAGTCGGGGCGGACCATGAAGTCGAGCATGGCCCCGCACCCGGCCACGAAGGCCGCCCGGGCGTCGGCCTCGGTCCAGCGCGGTGGCGAGGATGCGTGTGGTTGAGCTCGGCCTCCAACCGCTCGAACACGGCCCGGAACAGGTCGGTCTTGTCCGCGAAGTGGTGGTAGAGCGCGCCGCGGGTCACGCCCGCGGCTTCGACCACCGCGGTGGTCGACGTGGCTGCGAACCCGTGCGCGGCGAAGAGGTCGTGGGCTGCACCCACGATCGCCTGCCGGGTCTGCTCGGCATCGTCGGCCGTCCGTCTCACCACTTGACACCCATGGTTATCATACATGCAGCATGTATGTATAACTTCGGGAGGTGGACCCGGTGGACGTGATCGTGGTGGGTGGAGGCATCGGCGGGCTGACGACCGCCACCCTGCTGGCCCGGGACGGGCACCGCGTGCGGCTCCTGGAGCGGGACCCGGCCCCGCCGCCCGACGACCCCGCCGCCTGCTGGACGGAGTGGGAGCGCCGGGGCGTCAACCAGTTCCGCCTGCTCCACATGTTCCTGCCCCGCTGGCGCCAGACCATCGAGGCCGAGCTGCCCGAGCTCCTCCCCGCGCTCGAGGCCGCCGGCGCCCTCGGCTTCAACTTCGTGGCCAACGTGCCGGAGCAGGTCTCCGGCGGGTTCCGGCCCGGCGACGAGCGCTTCACCCTCGTGACCGCCCGCCGCCCGGTCACCGAGGCGGTGATGGCGCGGCTGGCGGCCGCCACGCCCGGCGTGGAGGTCTGCCGGGGCGTGGCGGTGAAGGGCCTGCTGGTGGCCGACCGGCCCCGCCTGCCCGGGGTCCCCCACGTCACGGGGGTCGAGACCGAGGACGGCCGCCTGCTGCACGCCGACCTGGTGGTCGACGCCGGCGGCCGGCGCTCCCCGCTGCCCCGCTGGCTGGCGGCCGTGGGCGCCCCGCCGCCCGTCGAGGAGATGGAGGACAGCGGGTTCCGCTACTACGGGCGGCACTTCCGCTCCGGCGACGGATCGGTCCCGCCCGCCTTCGGCCCCCCGCTCCAGCACTACGACTCCATCAGCCTGGTCGTGCTGCCGGCGGACAACGGCACCTGGGGCATCGCCATCGTCACCAGCGCCGACGACACGGCCATGCACGCCGCACGCGACGAGGAGACCTGGACCCGCATCGTCAAGAACTACCCGATGGTGGCCCACTGGCTCGAGGGCGAGCCGATCACCGGCATCGACATCATGGCCAAGCTCGAGGACCGCCACCGCCGCTACTGGCGCGACGGCGGGCCGACGGTGACCGGCGTGGTGGCGGTGGGCGACGCCTGGGCCTGCACCAACCCGTCCTCGGGCCGGGGCGCCTCGATCGCCGGCATCCACGCGGTGTGCCTGCGCGACGTCCTGCGCGAGGTGCCCCCGACCGACCCGGTGGCCCTGGTCGGGCGCTTCGACCAGGCCACGCTGGACACGGTGGAGCCGCTGTACCGCGACACCCTGTGCTACGACCGCCACCGCCTCGCGGAGATCAACGCCCAGATCGCGGGCCGGCCCTACGAGACCGACGACCCCGCATGGCACCGGCTGGAGGCGCTGCGCCAGGGCGCCCCCCGCCACCCCGACCTCCTGCGGGCGCACATGTCCGTCCGCTCGCTCCTCGAGCGCCCGGTCGACGTGTGGGCTCAGCCCGGCATCGCCGAGGCCGCCGCCGCCATCGGCGAGCCTGCGGCGGCGCCGGGCCCGAGCCGCGCCGAGCTGGTCGCCCTGGTCGGCGCCTGAGGGATCAGGACGCCGCCAGGGCGTCCCAGAAGAACGGGAAGGTGAAGAAGGCGAGGCCCAGCGCGATCAGGTGCACCTTGCCCCACGTGTAGCCGACCCCGGCCAGCGCGAACAGCACGAGCGCCACCGCGAAGAAGATCATCCGTAAGGTCGGGTCGAGCCCGCTCACCGCGTAGATCATCGGAGGTTCCTTTCACCCAGCAATCCAGTGGTGGCGCAGATCTACCCCACCGGAGCGGGCGCAAGTCCCCCGAACGGGTCAGGGCGCGGTGGTGCCCCCCAGGGGCATGGCGGGCATGCCGAGCTTGTGGTGGTCCCAGGACCGGACCCGCTCGACGTCGAGCCGCACCGCCACGCGCTTGCGCAGCATGGCCTCGATCATCGGCTTGGCGTCGTCGCTGTAGGGCCCCGTGTAGCGCTCCCACACGTTGACCCCGATGTCCCACAGCGCCTGGGGATCCTCGACGATCACGCCGCGGCCCTCCAGCGACACGCCCCGCAGGGTGTCGTAGGTGAGGCCGTCCTCGATCATGCAGGTGAGCCGGTCGTCACGCCGCAGGTTCTGCGCCTTCTGCGACGCCGACTTGGTCTCGAACCAGATCTTGCCGTCGATGACCGCGTACCACATGGCCACCAGATGGGGCGCGCCGGTCGGGCCCACGGTGGCCATCGTGGCCGTGCGGCTGCGCTCCACGAACGCGGCCACCTCCTCGTCCGACATGGTGATCTGCGCCCGCTGGTTGGTTCCCATGGACCCGGATGATGGCCCTCACCCGGGGGCGGGCGCCAGCACGTGCGGGCCCAGCTCGGCCAGGCTGCGGTGGCCGGACAGCGCCAGGGTCACGTCCAGCTCGCCGAGCAGGCAGCGCAGGACGTGCTCGACGCCCGCCTGGCCGCCGAGGCCCAGCCCGTAGACGTAGGGCCGCCCGTAGAGCACCGCGGCCGCGCCCAGGGCCACGGCCTTGATCACGTCGGCGCCGGTCCGCACCCCGGAGTCGACCAGCACGGGCACCGCCCCGCCGGCCGCCTCGACCATGGCGGGCAGCGCGTCGAGGGAGGCGACCGCCCCGTCCACCTGGCGCCCGCCGTGGTTGGACACCACGATCCCGTCCACCCCCGCGTCCAGCGCGGCCCGGGCGTCGTCGGGGTGGAGCACGCCCTTGAGCACGATGGGCAGGCGGGTCCGCTCCCGCAGCCAGGCCAGGTCGGCCCAGGTGAGACGGGGGTTGCCGAACATGGCGGCCCAGCGGAACACCTTGTCGCCCAGCGGCGCGTCCTCCGACAGGGGCGCGTTGAACGCCGGGTCGGTCAGGTAGTTGGCGATGCCGGTGCCGGCCAGGAACGGCAGGTAGGCGGCGTCGAGGTCGGTGGGCCGCCAGCCCATCATGAACGTGTCGAGCGTGACCATCAGCGCCCCGAAGCCGGCCGCCTCGGCCCGCGCCACCAGCGAGGCCGCCACCTCGCGCTCGGCCGGCCAGTAGAGCTGGTACCAGCGGGGGCCGGAGCCCGACGCCTCGGCCACCTGCTCGATCGAGTGGGCCGCCGCGGTCGAGTGCACGAAGGTGAGGCCCGCGCCCGCCGCGGCCCGGGCCGAGGCCAGCTCACCGTCGGGGTGGACGATGGTCTGCACGCCGATCGGCGCCAGCAGCACCGGCGCCGGCATGTCCGTGCCCAGCACGGTCGTGGACAGGTCGCGCTCGGCCACGTCCCGCAGCATGCGGGGCACGATGCGCCAGCGGTCGAACGCCCGGCGGTTGGCGCGGGCGGTGGCACCGCTGCCCGCGCTGCCCGCCACGTAGCCGAAGGCCTCGGGTGGCAGCGCCTCCCGCGCCGCGTCCTCCAACCGGGCCAGGTCGGTGGTGAAGGGCGGCCGCTCCCCAGTGGTCCCCCTCAGGTAGATCTCGCTCTGGAAGCTTCCGAACGGCGTGGCCATGGATTGCGAACGTACCGCCCTCGGCGGCGATGGGATGATGGAGGCATGAAGCGCACCATCACCGGACTTGCCACCAACCGCCGCATGACGCTGGGCGACCTTCGGCACTTCCTCGCCTCCATCGAGAACGTGCCCGACGAGGCCGTCGTCAAGGGACGTGTGGGCTTGGGCCGCGGCCTCAAGTCGCTCACGGTCGAGGAAGAGGACATCGGCTTCGACGAGTACGTCAGGGCGGTCGCCAGCGAGGAGGAGCGGGCGCCCGCCCGAAGCTCGCCCTGAGCCGGGCCAGATCGCTCAGGCGGCGTCGGCGGCGCCGAAGCTGCGCCGCAGCATCTCCAGGCCGCGGCCCCGCATGGGGCCGATGCTGCCCACCGGCAGCTCGAGCCGGCGCGCGATCTCGGCGTAGCTCAGGCCCTCGTCGGACAGGAGCAGCCGCAGCAGCACCCGGTAGCGGTCGGGCAGGCCCTCGACCGCCCGCGCCAGCGCCTCGACGCTCTCCCGTGCGAGGACGCCGGCGTCGGCGCGCCACCGCCGTGCCGAGCGACTCGACGTCCGGCCCGCCGTCGTCCAGCGGCACCCGGGAGGCGCGGATCGATGCCCGGATGCTCTCCCGCCGGGCCGTCGTCACCAGCCAGCCCGCGAGCCGGTCCGGATCGCGGATGTTCTCCACATGCTCGAACAGCCGCATCCAGGTGACCTGGGCCACGTCCGCGGCGTCGCGCGGGCCGAGCCCGGTGCGGCGGGGCGCCCGCACCACGAGGGTGTCGTACCGCCGCACCAGCTCGTTCCACGCGGTGTCACAGCCGGCCGCCGCCAGCCGGACCAGGGCGGCTCGACGAGGCGGTGAGCCTGCTCGACACGGCGGTGGCCGCCAACCGGCGCATGGGCAGCCCGCTGTGGGAGGCGGCGGCCCAGCACGACCTGGCCGAAGTCCTGTTCCGCCGCGGTGGTCCCGGCGACGCCGGCCGGGCCGAGGGCCTGGCGGCGACGGCGGAGGCCACCGGCAAGGGCCTGGGCGTGGACCGCCTGGTCACCCACGCACTGACGCCACCGCGACTCGGAGCGTAGTACCCTCCTGGCGCCATGAGCCCGGCCGACGAAGCCCAGCCGCCCCGCAGGGTCTGCCTCAGGGCCGGCGCCACGCTCGACGCCGTCCGGCGCCAAGTCGGCCCCCAGCCGGTGGCCGACGCCGCCCTCATGCGCCAGAGCCTGGGCAAGCTGGAGTCCTCGGACCTCCTGGGCGACGTGGTCGCCTCCATCGTCGGGGACGAGATCGATCCCGACCACGTCGCCCACCTCAACGCCCAGCCGGAACGCTTCCAGCGCGACGTCCTGACGATGGTGCGGGCCGCGGTCGCCGATGGCCAGGGCCTCGACCTCGACCTGAGGTTGACCGCCGACGGCCGTGCCGGCACGGAGGCCACCACCTGGTACGACGCCGACGGCCTCCACCGCGCCCTGGTCGTCCACATCCCCCCGCCGCCCTGAGTCGCCCAGGGTGCGCCATCGGTGCGCACGAACGGCCGCTCTCGGGCCTTGCGGCCTCGGCCTCTAGCGTCCGCCGGCGCCGCCGGACCCGAGGCGGGGCGAGGCAATGGGGGCCGGACGGCGGCGCCGGAGGCAATAGGGGTCGGGGGCCGACCCCTATTTCCTCGAGGCTGTGCCGGTGGCCCCCATTGCCTCGGGTTCCGCCTCAGGGTGGGCCAGGGGCCCCGGGTGGCCGACGGGACGAGCGTGTGACGATCCGGCTGGCGGAGGCCCTGGCAGTAGCGTGAGCGCCGGTGACGGCCCGGCACGACTACGAGCGGTACCTGCGCGCCCGGCATCGGCCCGCGCACGGCCGCCGCACGGCCGAGCGGTGGGCCGGCTTCCTCCTGCCCCACCTCCGGCCGGGCATGCGCCTGCTCGATCTGGGCTGCGGGCCCGGCTCGATCACCGCGGGCCTGGCCGCCGGCCTCACCGCGGTGGGCGTCGACCTCGACCCGGTGCCCGTCGAGTCGGTCCCGGTGGCCGCGGCCGACGCCACCGCGCTGCCGTTCCCCGACGCCAGCTTCGACGCGCTGTACGCCAACGCCCTGCTCCAGCACGTCGCCGACCCCTTGGCGGTGCTCCGGGAGGCCCGCCGGGTGGCGCGCCCGGGTGCGGTGATCGGCGTGGGCGACGCCGACTGGGGCGGCGCGCTGGTGCACCCGTCCGATCCCGCCATCGATCGGGGGCTGGCCATCCGCGCCGCTCTCCGGCCCCGCGGGGACGTCCGGGTCGGGCGGGAGCTACGCGGCCTCCTGGCGGAGGCCGGGTTCGAGCGCAGCCAGGCGTCCGTGACCGGCCACGCCGACGGCACCGCCGAGGCCGCCCGGCGGATGGCCGCCGTCGAGGCGTCCTGGTTCGCCCGCCCGGAGGCGGTGGCCTACGTGGTCGAGCGGGACGTCGCCGATCCCGGCGAGATGGCCGCGGTGGCCGCCGCCTGGGACCGCTGGGGCGAGCACCCGGGCGCCTTCGCGGCCCGGTTCTGGGTCACGGCCCTCGCCTGGGCTCCCGTGCCCTGACGACCGGGTCGGGCTAGGTCCCGCAGAGGGTGGCCTCGGTGACCGACAGCACCGCGCCGTGCGCCGCCTTCATGGCACCGAGCTCGATCGGCGCAGCACCGACGCTGAAGGCCGGCCTGAGCACGACGACGAAGTGCGCCGTGCTCGGTTGGTGGTTGCGATCCCACCGGAGCAGGCTCAGGACGTCCCATGTGAGCGCGCTGCCATCCGAGGACGGCCGTGCCTGTGGACTTCCCTGGGCCCGGTTCAGGCTGCTGACGTCGAACGCCAGCAGTGCGACCCACCGAGGGGCACGACCACCAGCGAGCCCGCCGCGCTCGACATGGTTCCCCCCGGCTGACGCACGACGTCCGTGACCAGGGGAAGCCGGCGCTCCAAGGCCGGCTCCACCGTGGGCCGCACGGCCGGTCGCTCCGTGGGTCGGAGCGCAACCCGATCGTCGCTGCCACCGCCACCGCCGGTACATGCCGACCTGAACAGGGCCAGCGCCAGGATCCCGACGACCCCAGGCCGGCGCCGGATCGCTCCGCGGGCGCGTCGCACGACCGTGACAGTCGCCTAGGCGAGATCGGCCAGCGTGGCGAGGGGCTGGTCCTCGCCGCCCTGGGCCGCAGCCACCGCCGTTGCGAGCAGCAAGGACACGATGTCGTCCACCGCGGCGACCGCCTCATCGTGGCTGAGCTCGCGGAGCTTGGTGCTCTGGCGGTCATCGGACGGCGCCGTGTACCGCCGCCACATGTCCCGGAAGTCACGCAGCAGCTCGACGGTGAGGCAGGGCTTCATCCACAGCATCCCGACCGGCTCGTCCCAGGCGCCCTGCAACCGCACGGTCAACGCATCCTCACTCGTGGCGAGCGACCGCACCGCGGCCGCCAAGTGGTCTCTGGCGTAGTCGAGGCTCATGGCTCCACAGCCTCGCGCCAAGACCCACGGCTCGGGACGGCAGGCGTCAGGGACTGTGCCTCTGCTTCTGCCTCCTCGACGCGGCCGTGGGTCAGCAGCCACCGAGGGCTCTCGGGGAGGGTGCGTCCCACCACGATGACGACCAGGGCCAGGACGGGGCCCATCAGGAAGGCCAGCCGCCAGCCGACGTTCTCCGCGAACGCGTTGAGGAAGATGAGCGAAGCGAAGGATCCGATGATCGCCCCGGCCCAGTAGGACCCGTTGATCCAGATGTCGACTCTGCCGCGGTACTTGGACGGCATCATCTCGTCGATCGCGGAGTTGATCGCCGCGTACTGGCCTCCGATACCCATCCCCGCCAGGAGACGGGTGCGTAGAAGAACACCAGCCAGCCGGTGTGATGGCCGGTGACGAAGGCCGCCAGACCCGTGCCGAGCAGGTACAGGAGCAAGGTCGTGATCAGCAGCCGCTTGCGTCCGAGCTGGTCGGACAACCGGCCGAACACCAGCGCACCGATCAGCTCACCGATCAGGTAGACGGAGGCGATGAGCCCCACCACGGTCGACGTCATGTCGAGCGTCGCTGGGCTGGGTGAGCACCCCGGTGACCGAACTGGCGATCGTGATCTGCAAGCCGTCGAGGATCCACGCCGCGCCCAGCCCGGCGACCATGCGCGTGTGCGGAGTTGCTCATCGGGTGGCCCTCCTGTCACGCACCGAGAGATGACATCGCTCCGTGATTGAGCACCTACTCCGGTCGCGAGTTCATCAACCATTGGGGATGATTCGCGGCGAGCGGGAGCCGACGGGCGGAGCGACCAGGATGCAGTGCGGCGGTTACTGGACCATCGGTGACGTACATGCTGCTGTCGGGCCGCGAGCGCAGCAGTCACGCTCGATCCGCAGATCAAGTATGTGGCGCGCGGATTGAGTAGCTGGCACTCACGACCCAGCCGGTGCCCCGGGGTCTACTCGCCGCATGGCTTACTACCTGCAACCCAACAGTTGGCCCTGGGCCGACCGGCCTGGTCGCGCCGGCCGGCGGCGGTGCCGCCCGGCTCCGCGCGGTCTGGTCCGCTGGTTCGAACAGTCGCGTGCCCGGTTCGGCCACCGCGGTCGGAGAAGGCGGCATGAGCGCGCCCACGGTCGCCACCACCATCTACGAGCGGCTCGGCGGCATGGTGAGCATCGACGCCGCCGTCGACCAGTTCTACGAGCGAGTCATCCGCGATCCGGAGCTGGCGCCGTTCTTCGATCGCGTCGACCTGCGCCGCCTGCGGGCCCACCAGCAGGCGTTCCTCGCGATGGCTCTCGGCGGTCCGCGCCGGTCCTCGGGCCGCGGTCTGGCCGAGGCCCACCGCCACCTGGCCATCGACGACCATCACGTGGACCTGGTCGCCGGCCACCTCGCCGCCGTGCTGGCCGGACTCGGTGTGTCGCCGGCCCTCATCGACGAGGTCGTGTCGGCGGTCGACGGCCTTCGGGGCGACGTGCTCGGTCGTCGGTGAACCGCCACGCCTGCCATGCTCAGACGGGTGACGGCGGTCCGGCGACTCCGCGGGCCGACAGCGAGGCCCAGCGGCCCCCTGTCGCCCTGGTCGGACAGCTGGTCATGTCGATGGGATGCCCGGGATCGGTGCCGGTTCCGTGTCCGGGTCGAACGGCCGCAGCGACCCCAACACCGTGGCGGCGTCCTCGGTGGAGAGGTCGGTCAAGAAGGAAACACGGGTCGTGCCGTCAGCGAGATCGCCGCTCGTGTCTGACCCGGCTTCGACAACCAGCCCCTGGAACGAGCCGACGGCCAGCGGTTGCGGCTCGCCATGTCCGAGCTGCGCCCAGGGACACGTGGTGGACGTCACCGTGAGCCGCAGGGAGTCCCAGCGCACGGCGTTCGGGTCGCGGTAGGAGAGTAGGAGCCGCGGGCACTCGCCCGATGCCGGTCCCGAGACCACCCGGGCGCCGGTGAGCTTCCATCCCGCCGGGACTCGGCCGAGCTCGAGCGGGCGCACGCCCGCAGCCTCCAATTCCGCGACGGGGATCGTTCGACGCAGGCCCGTCTCGCCGTCGTCCGGGGGTGCAATGGCCTGCGGCTCGCCCAGACGCGTGATGTCGAGCTCGAGCCGGAGCTTCGGATCGACGGGCGTCGACGACACGATCATGCGGGCGATGTTGCCGTCCTCGTCCAGCGTGACCACCAGGTCGGCGCTGGCGAGCAGATCATCGTCGCCGTGCTGCCGGTCCGCCGTGGGCATCGTGCCCCGTATGACGCGCCGCCCGTCAGGGTCGGGCGGCTCTTCGCGGGGATCCGTCGCCGAGACGACCAGAGGGGCCACGGCGGCCATCCCCAGCGAGATCGAACCGGCAGGCTCGCGGACCTCCCAAGGCTCGGCGCCGAGCCCTTCTGCGGTCGTTGCGCTGCGGGTCCACATGGTGGGACCGGAGGTCACGGTCTCCACCGCCCGGCCCATGGGATCGACCGCCACCTCTCGGGTGAGGCCATGGTTCAGGAGCACCGCACCCTCGACGCTGACATCGAGGGCGATCCCGTCACCAGGCCGGAATGCGCTCTGCCCGACGGCGTGCACGTCGCCGCTGTAGGCAAACGATCCGAACTGGGGAAGCCGGGTCAGAGCCTGACGGAAGGCGACGCGGGTGGGCCGCCCGTCGCCGGCGCTACCCGACCTGGGCTCCTCGCCTCCATCGTCGCCCGGCCAACCCGTGCCGGCCCACCACAGCAGTCCCCCCGCGACGAGCCCCACCACCACGACAACCGCGATCAGCCGAGACCAGCGCCCAGGTTCCCGCACCACCCGGCGCTCCGACGCCACCAGACCCGGGGCCCCTTGCCCCGCGGCCACCACGTCCTCGTCCATCGTGACCTCAGCCTCGATGTGGACCGGAGGCTCTTCGCCCACGTGCTCAGTGTCCCATACCACGTTAACCGTGGTTCTCTTCCTCACCGCCCGATGTCCCGGACGGACCGGGGTGAACGGCGCCTGAATCTCGGGGGGAGTGGTCAGAGGGCCAGAGCCGCATCGTCACGGACGGCTCGGGACGGTTGGTGGAGGTGACGGGATTCGGTCTCGCCGCTGGTCATCGTTGCCGAGGAGAGCAACGGCTGAGAGCAACCGGCCGGGCTGGCACTCCGACCACTTGCGCGTCATGCCCTCCTGACCGCCCGCCGCCGTCCGTCGCCGTCCGGCCTGGCCTGCGTATATGGGGTCAGTCGTTCGGGCTGGTTCTAAGCCGGTCAACGACCATCCGACTCGGTTGGGCTCCCCTCGTGGCTCCCCTCGACCTGACCGTGTGTGCGGCGCCAGGCCCGGTACAGGCTGCGGACGTGGCCGACCACGCCCCGCGGTTGGCTCCAGGACCGGTCGGTAGGTGGGATCCGGCCAGGGTCGCCGGGCGAGGAGCCGTCGTCCGCCGCGCCGATGTAGGCCCGGTAGGCGATCGCCGTGGCCGCCTTCGCCTCGCTCTCTGTGGCCCAGCGCCCAGGCACCCCGTCCACGAGCACGTACTCGTGAGCGACGAACGCATTCCAGTACGGCTTCGTGAACGCGAAGGCGTTCTCACCGGTGATGGGATCCCGGAAACGGGCAACGGACGCCACACGTGTCCCCCTCGCGTCGAAGGCGTCGTGCCCAGACCACACCAGCGCCACGGCGTGACTCTACGACGGGCCGGACGATGGTCGCGGTCGGGCCGTGTCGGCGCGGATAGGCGGGCGGTGAGCGTCGGCAGGTCTCCGGTGCCGTGCGCGGCGGGCTACGTCAAGCGGCTCGGCCGCCGACCCCAGACCGTCGCCCAGCGGGCGGCAGCCGTGCTCGACGGCCAGGCCGACGAGGACGAACCGAACCCGCGTAGGGTTCGGAATCACCCCGGGGAGTTTGGGAGCAACGGTGGGAGCAACCGCCCTGCGCCACCGGATGAGGCCCTGACCCGACGCTGGACCGTAGGTGCTGGTCAGGGGGACTCTCCTGGACGGTTGTGCACCGTCCAGGACCGCTGCGTGGAGGTGATGGGATTCGAACCCACGACTTCTTCGATGCGACCGAAGCGCTCTAGCCAGCTGAGCTACACCCCCGTACGGGACGGCTCATGGTAGCGGACGGTCCTCGCGGCCCACGACCTCGCCCGGCGGACTCGATGGCCCGCTGCAGGCGGGTCTGCAGCACCGTCGTCGTCACATCGCCCCGGGAGCGCTCCAGCACCGCCCGCAGCGCGTCCAGCGTGCGGCGCAGGCCGTTCGTGAGGGCGTCGGGGTAGTCCACCGTGACGAGGGCGTCGTACACGTCGTCCATGGCCGCCAGCAGCGCCTCGCCCCGCTCGAGGTCGCCCTCCCGCAGCCGGTCGAGGAGGTGGCGCCGCAGCTCGCTGGCGGCTTCGGCCACGCCGCGCATCCAGGCCGTGGGTGACACCGCCAGCCCGTCGGGCCTGGTCCCGGGCCGGGGACGGCTCGCCCGCCACCAGGGCGGCCACCGCCGGGCCTCGACGTACTCCTTCTCCGCGTCGTGCAGGAACCCGGCATGCGCCAGCGCCGGGAACGGGACCAGCGCCCGCTGGGCGTCCCGGACCGCGGCCTCCGACTCGGCCGCCAGCGCCGCGGCCGCGGCGACGTCGAGCCGGTGGACCGCCCGGATGCTCGATCCCGCGGCCCGGATCGCCCGGCGGCAGGCGGGCAGCGCCTGCTCGCGGGCGCCGTTGGCACCGGCCAGGTCGGTGCCGATGGCCGCCACGATGGCGTGCAGATGCTCGCGGCGGTCGCCGCCGCCCCCAGGTTCGGACACCGACGGCTAGCGGGCGGCGCCGCTGCCGATGATGACCACGGACGGACGAGGCGCCCGGATCGGGGTGAGGTACCGCACCTTGGCCGCCCGCTCGGCCTCCCGCCGGCCCCGGCGCACCAGCAGCGCCAGGTAGGCCACCAGCAGCGTGGCCGCCACGGCCTCGGCCACGATCCACGGCGCCACCGAGCATCACCGCCGGGGCGACGCCCGCCAGGCCGGCCAGCAGCAGCATCGACAGCACCCGGCGGCGGCGCCGGAAGGCCACGGCCCGCCGCTGGTGCATGGCCGCCGACAGGGCGCTCACCGACCGCCCGCCGAAGCCGTCGGACGGCGGCCGCACCACCGCACCGATCACCCCGGGGCGATGGCCCCGGGCCCGCTGTCGAGCCGCCTGGGAAGACTCAGCGCATGCACCTCGGCGTCCTCACTCTCGGCGACGTCGTCGTACTCATCGTCGCCGTCGGCACCGTAGCTGTCGAGACCGAAGTGCGGCGTGGCCCGCTGCAGGGACCAGAGCTGGCTGCGGAAGGACATGATCGACGCGATCGAGCGTGCCTCCCGCCGGCTCTCCAGCCACGGGGGCACCAGAACCGCCGCCCAGATCGCCCCGAGGAGCAAGAAAACTTCCACGGCATCACTCTCCGACCACTGCCTTGAGGCGACCCTAAACCTCATCGGCAGAATCGTGGTGGATGCCGTCTGACCTGGCCGTCAGCGGCCCCGGGCCCCGAACCGGGCGCGGGCCCTAGAGGCCCGAGCTCGGCGTCGAGGCCGTCGGTGCGGCGGTAGGTGCCGCTGCGCCCGCCCGTCTTCTCCCACAGGGCGATGTCGCCGATCACCATGCCGCGGTCCGACGACTTGCACATGTCGTAGATGGTCAGGCAGGCCACCGCGCAGGCGGTGAGCGCCTCCATCTCGACTCCGGTGCGGTCGACGGTCTCGACGTGCGCCTCGACCTCGATGAAGTCGTCCTCGATCCGGAAGTTGACCAGCACCGAGCCGACCAGCAGCGGGTGGCACAGCGGGATCAGCTCCGGCGTGCGCTTGGCCGCCTGGATGCCCGCCACGCGGGCCACGGCGAGGACGTCCCCCTTGTTGATGGCCCCCCGGGCGACCAGCGACGTGGTCTCGGCCTTCATGTGGACCCGGCCCCGGGCGACGGCCCTGCGGTGGGTCGGGTCCTTCGGCGTGACGTCGACCATGCGGGCCCGGCCGAGGGGGTCGAGATGGGTGAGTCCACGGTCAGGCATGGTCCCCAGACTAGTCACGCAGGACAGATGTCCCCCGCAGGACCGCCTCGAGGTGGCTCAGCCGCCGATCTGGCTCATGCTGCGGCGGGGCCGGACGAAGGTCACCTGCCCGATCATGTGGCCGGCCCACTTGCCCGCCACGCAGCGCTTGACCGCGTCGGCCACGTCGTCATCGGACGACGTGCCGTCCCGCACCAGCGCCCGCAGGTCGACCTCGTCCACCGCGAACAGGCACGAGCGCAGCTGGCCGTCGGCGGTGAGCCGGATGCGGTCGCACGACCCGCAGAACGCCCGGGTCACGGACGGGATGACCCCGATCTCGCCCCGCCCGTCCCGGTAGGCGAAGCGCTCGGCCGGCTGGTGCCCCCGGACCAGCGGGTCGACCGGGTACTCGGCCGCCACGGTGGCCACGATCTCGTCCTGGCTGACCACCGCGTCGCCGTCCCAGCGGTTGTCGGCGTCGAGCGGCATCCACTCGATGAAGCGCATGGTGACGCCCCGGTCCCGCCCGAAGCGGGCGAGGTCCAGGATCTCGTCGTCGTTGACGCCCCGCATGACCACGGCGTTGATCTTGACCGGGTCGAACCCGGCCTCGACGCGCCGCGTCGATGCCGTCGAGCACCCGGGCCAGCTCGTCCCGCCGGGTGAGCTCGATGAAGCGGTCGCGGCGGAGGGTGTCGAGCGAGATGTTGACCCGGCGCAGCCCGGCGTCGCGCAGGTCCGGGGCCAGCGACCGCAGCGTGGCCCCGTTGGTGGTCAGCGCCACGTCGACGGGAGCGCCGTCCGGCAAGCGCAGGGCGGCGATCTTGGCCACCAGCACCGGCAGGTGGGCCCGCACGGTGGGCTCGCCGCCGGTGAGGCGGATGCTGTCGACCCCGAAGCGCTCGACGCACACCCGGGCGATGCGCTCGATCTCCTCGAACGTCAGCACCTCGGACCGGGGGATCCACTCCATGCCCTCCTCCGGCATGCAGTAGGTGCAGCGGAAGTTGCAGCGGTCCGTGACCGAGATGCGCAGGTCGCGGTGCACGCGGCCGTAGGTGTCGACGAGCGGTTCGGTCATCGGGCCTCAGCCTAGGGGCGGTTGACCGATAGTCGGCGGCTCGGAGAGGAAAACACGTCTACCGGGCTCACCCGCGGCCACGCCGTCGCCGTCGGGCAACAGCACCAGCCCGTCGGCCCGGGCCATGGCGCCGAGCTGGTGCGATCCCTGCCCGCCCGACGACCGCACGACCAGCTCGCCGGCCGGCCCGCCGCCCGCGGCCACCGTCACCCGCACGAAGTGGGTCTTGCCGTCGGCCGACCGGCGGAACGGCTCGGCGGCCACGGCCCGGAACCGGGGCAGGTGCAGCCGCGTCGGCGGGTGCCCCGCCATCCGCCGCAGGCCGGGCCGGGCGAAGAGGGCGAAGCTCACCATCGACGACACCGGGTTGCCGGGCAGGCCGAACACCGGGACCGGCCGCTCGGCCGTCGGGCCCGGGCACGACGCCGAAGGCGAGGGGCTTGGCCGGGCGGATGGCCACCTGCATCCACCGCATGTCGCCGATCCGGTCGAGCACCACCCGCACCAGGTCGATGTCGCCCATGGACACCCCGCCGCTGGACAGGACCGCGTCGCAGGTCGCCGCGCCCCGCTCGATGGCGGACGCGGATGGCGTCCTCGTCGTCGGGCACCCAGCCCAGGTCGACCGGGGTGAAGCCCGCCTCGGCCGCCATGGCCAGCAGCGTGGGCCGGTTGCTGTCCCGGATCTGGCCGGGTTGCAGCGGCGCCGATCCGGACACCAGCTCGTCGCCCGTGGACATGACGCCGACCCGGGGGCGGGGATGGGCGAGCACCGCCGTCCACCCCCAGCGACGCCAGCACCCCGACCCGCGCCGGGGTGATCTCGTCGCCGGCGGACAGCACCACCTCGCCCGGCTTCAGGTCCTCACCCGCGGCCCGCAGGTGGGTGCCGGGCTCGACCGCCACGTCGATGCGCACGGCGCGGCCGCCGTCCAGCCGCTCGGTCCGCTCCACCATCACGACCGCGTCGGCGCCGTCGGGCAGCGGCGCCCCGGTGAAGATGCGCATGGCCTCGCCCGGCCCCGAGCGCCTGCGTCGGCCGGGTGCCCGGCCGCCACCTCGGCCACCACCGGCAGCGTCACCGGCGCCCCGGCCACGTCCGCGGCCCGCACGGCGTAGCCGTCCATGGCGGTGTTGGCGAACGGCGGCATCGGCCTCGGCCGCCACCACGTCGTCCGCCAGCACCAGCCCGGCCGCCTCCGTCGGACGGCACGGTCGCCGGCGCGGAGCGGCTCGCAGCCGGCGAGCACGTGGGCGATGGCGTCGTCGAGCGGGACCACGGCCGCCACCCTAGGACGGCGGCCGTGCCGGCACCGCTACCGGTTCACACGATGCCCCGGCGCCGCACCACGTCGGCGAGGAACTCGCGGAACTCGGGACCGAGGTCCTCGCGGTCCAGCGCCAGCTCGACCGTGGCCCGCAGGTAGTCGAGCTTCTTGCCGATGTCGAAGCGGCCCTCGTCGAACACGAAGCCGTACACCGGCTGCTCGGCGAGCAGGATGGCGATGGCGTCGGTGAGCTGGATCTCGCCGCCCACGCCCGGGCTTGGTCCGGTCGAGGGCGTCGAAGATCTCGTGGGTGAAGAGGTAGCGGCCCATGACGGCCAGGTCGGAGGGGGCGTCCTCGGGCTTGGGCTTCTCGACGATGCCCCGCAGCCGCACCAGGCCGGGCCGGTCGGTGGGCTCCGGGTCGGCGCAGCCGTAGGACGAGATCTCCTCGGGCGGGAACGACTTGAAGGCCACCACCGAGGCGCCCGTCTCCCCGTAGACCGCGATCATGTCGCCCAGCACGGTGGAGTGCTCGTCCATGATGTCGTCGCCCAGCATGACGACGAAGGGGCTGTCGCCCACGTGCTTGCGGGCCACCGACACGGCGTGCCCCAACCCCAGGGCCTCGCCCTGGCGGACGTAGTGGATGTCGGCCAGGTCGGCCAGGCCCCGCACCTCGCTGAGCTGGTCGTGCTTGCCCGACGCCTCGAGCGACACCTCCAACTCGATGGACCGGTCGAAGTGGTCCTCGAGGCTGCGCTTGCCCCGCCCGGTGATGATCAGGATGTCGTCGATGCCGGAGCGGACGGCCTCCTCCACGACGTACTGGATGGCCGGCTTGTCGACGACCGGCAGCATCTCCTTGGGCTGCGCCTTGGTGGCCGGGAGGAAGCGGGTGCCCAGACCCGCCGCCGGGATCACTGCCTTGCGAACCGCGCTCATGGAACCGGTCGCCTCCCTTGTCTCTGTCCTCGTGCCGTGGAGTCCTCGAAGGAGCGCCGCGCCGTCCGCCGTCCGCCCGCGCCGAACGCTAGGCGCTCGCCGGCCCCCGAGTTGCGAACACGCGAGCTCGCAACGGAGGCACCCTCGGCCAGGACCATGTCGCACTGCTTCCCCTGCCCTCGACCGCGCCAACCAGCGGGCACAGCGCGCCGACGTCCGGCGGCGCCCAGGCGCGAGCGTCGCCCCGCCACGCATGCGCAGGCCCCCAGGATCAACCGGACCTGCCGCAGCCCAAGCGGTGCTCGTCGCCATGGGCGATCCGCCGGAGGTTCTCCCAGTGGCGGGCCACGATCAGCACGGCGCACGCCGGCCAGGGCCGCCACCACGTCGCCCGGGCGAGCCCAGCGCAGCCGCCGCCAGCGGCAGCGCCGCCGCCCCCACGACCGAGCCGAGCGAGACCGTCCGGCTCACCGCCACGGTGACGGCGAACACCACCGCGGCCACACCAGCGCCGCCGGGGCCACCACCAGCGCCATGCCCGGCCCCGGTGGCCACGCCCTTGCCGCCCCGGAAGCCCCGGGTGACCGGCAGCACGTGCCCGACCACCGCGGCCAGCCCGCAGGCGGCGGCCAGGCCCTGGCCCCCCGCCGCCCACCCGATGCCTGCGGCCAGCACGCCCTTGGCCAGGTCCCCGACCAGCGTGGCCACGCCCGCCCGCCGCCCTGCGGTGCGGGCCATGTTGGTGGCTCCGGGGTTGCCCGACCCCGCTGCGGGTCGGGTCCACGCCCTGCCGGCGCCCGACCAGCAGGGCCGTCGGGAACGTCCCGATGAGGTACGAGGCGACCACGACAGCGGTCGCCACCCCGGGCGAAGCGGAGGCCACGAGCACGACGGTTCGATCGTAGGTGCACTAGCCTTGGCACTCTCAAGGTGAGAGTGCCAGCCCTCGGAGCCACGATGCCCACCTATGAATACCGCTGCAGGGAGTGCGGCGAACACCTCGAGGTCGTCCAGTCCTTCTCGGATGACCCGCTGACCGAGTGCCCCAGCCTGCTCGGGCTCCCTGCGCAAGGTGTTCAACTCGGTGGGCATCGCGTTCAAGGGCAGCGGCTTCTACAAGAACGACAGCCGGGCCAAGTCGTCCTCGTCGTCCAAGTCGTCCACGTCCGCTTCCTCGTCCGGCTCCTCCACGCGAGTCGTCCGATCGAGCGGATCGAGCGACTCGTCCTCGTCCCCGTCGGACGGCTCGTCGAGCTCGTCGTCCAGCAGCGACTCGTCGAGCAGCAAGACGCCGGCCAGCACGGCGTGAGCGCCACCGCTGGGGGGAGCGGGGCCCGGGCGGACGTCGGGGTCTACGGCGGCTCCGGCCTGTACTCGCTGCTCGACGACGTCGAGGAGGTCGAGCTCGACACCCCGTACGGGCCGCCCTCGGCGCCGGTCACGATCGGCCTGGTGGGCCGGCGCCGGGTGGCGTTCCTGCCCCGGCACGGGCGGGGCCACACGCTGCCCCCGCACCGGGTGCCGTACCGGGCCAACGCCTGGGCCATGCGCACGCTGGGCGTGCGGGCCCTGTTCGCCCCGTTCGCCTGCGGGTCGCTGAAGCCGGACATCCACCCGGGCGAGTTCGTGGTGGTGGACCAGATCTTCGACCGGGCGGTCGGGCGCCCGTCCTCGTTCCACGACGGTCCCGGCAGCCCCGAGGGCATCACCCCGGTCGACCACGTCACGTTTGCCGAGCCCTACGACGCCCGGCTGCGCCGGGTCGTGCTGGCGGCGTGCGAGGCCGAGGGCGTCGTCACCCACCCCGAGGGGACCGTCGTGGTGATCGCGGGCCCCCGGTTCTCCACCCGCGCCGAGTCGCAGTGGTACATGGACCAGGGCTGGCACGTGATCGGCATGACCCAGATGCCCGAGGCCGCCCTGGCAGCCGAGATAGGCGTGCCGTTCGCCGGCATCGCCCTGGTCACCGACTACGACGCGGGCCTGTCCGGCGCCCCCGGCACCGAGCCCGTGACCATGGAAGAGGTGTTCGCGACGGTCGAGCGCAACGCCGAGCGGGTGCGCAGCGTGCTGTTCCGGGCGATCGAGCTGCTCGACGACTCGATGCTGGCCTCGATGCCATAGACGTCTTTTTAAGTGTTTTGAGCACTATTCCGGCGTGCTAGGGTGGTTCCAGTCACTTCCCACTCCTTTCTCGTCTCCGCCGGAGTATGCCGTGGCCTCTGCCACCACGATCCTGGGCGTGCGCGTTCGCCGTGCGCTGTTCCATCCCACCCTCCGCCGCCTGGCCGTCGCGGCCTCTGGCCGTGGCCACCGTCGGGGTCACGGTCGCGGTCCTCGGCGGCGCCGAGGCGAGCCGGGCGCGCTGGGGGTCGACCCGAGCGGTGCTCGTGGCGACCCACGACCTGAGCCCGGGTGACCGCTTGGACCAGGCGTCGGTCGCGGTGCACACGCTCCCCCGGGCGATGACGCCCGCCGGGGCGCTCTCCGAGCTACCGGTGGGTGCGGTGGCGCTGCACCCCATCCTCGAGGGCGAACCGGTGGTCCTCCAGCGCCTCGCGCCCGCGGGCCTGGTCGGCCCGGCCGCGCTGGTCGGCCCGGGCCGCCGGGCGGTGGCCGTGCCCCGCGGCCCGGTGGCGGCGCCTCCGCTGGTCACCGGCGACGTGGTCGACGTTCTGGTCGTGTTGCCGCCCGACCGCGACAGCGGGCGCGATCCCCCGGCGTTCCCGGTGGCCGAGCGGGCGACCGTCGTCGACGTGGCGCGACGACGCCATCTCGGTGGCCGTGCCCGAGGCCGACGCCGCCCGGGTGGCGTGGGCGGTGACCCAGGGGGCGGCCGTCCTGGCCCTGGCCGGCGGCTGAGCCGGCCGGCCCCGCTCCACGGGTGGGTCAGCGCCGGGACGGGTCGGCGGAAGTCAGCGGAAGGAGCTGGCCGCCAGCAGCAGGACCAGCGTGCCCAGCACCAGGCGATAGAGCACGAAAGGAAGGAACGAGTGCGTGCGGATGAGCTTGAGGGTTCCCCACACGGCGATGTAGCCGGTGATGCCCGAGGCGATGATCCCGCAGATGAACGGCGCCTCGCATGCCGGTGGGGATGCCGCCCTCACCCTGGACGTCGAACCACTTGAACAGCAGCGCCCCGGTGGTGATGGGCAGGCTCATCAGGAAGGCGAAGCGAGCGGCGCCGTCCCGGCCGAGGCCCATGAACCGCCCGACGGTGATGGTCACACCCGAGCGCGACACGCCGGGCTGCAGGGCGATGGCCTGGCCGACGCCCATGGCCAGGGCGTCGGCGAGCCCGACCTCGTCGATGGTGCGCTTGCCCCGCACGCCGTCGGCCAGGGCGAGCAGCAGGGCGCCCACGATGATCATCACGCCGATGAGCCAGATCTGATCGGTGTTGCGCTCGATGGTGTCGGCCAGCAGCGCCCCGGTGATCGACGGCGGGCACCGCCGAGATGGCCACCAGCCAGCCGAGGCGGCCGTCCTTCGAGCGCGGCTTGGTCAGCGCGGCCTTGCCGAGCCGCACCACGTCGTGGCGGAAGTAGGCGAGCGCGCCGACCAGGGTGCCCAGGTGGAGCGCCACGTCGAAGGTCTTCTCCAGCGAGGCGTTGCCGGCGAAGTCGTCCCACCCGAACAGCCAGGGCACCAGCACGAGGTGGCCCGACGACGAGATGGGGAGGTACTCGGAAAGCCCTTGCGTGATCCCGAGGATGATGGCGTGGAGGATCGACACTGTTCCCGCTTGCGGTCGATGCGGGGGGCGTCCGCCGCCCGCGAAAGCACTAGATGGTCACCGACCGGAGATGACCCGCGCAACCCGATCGGATTGCAGGTACATGTCGGACTCATGCGAGCCCCGCCAGCCGGTACAGCACGAGCGAGCCCGCCACTGCCACGTTGAGGCTAGCGCCGCGGCCGACCATCGGGATCTCGACGACCTCGTCGAGCAGCGGCCACGCTTCCGGGGGACGCCCTCGTGCTCGTGGCCGAGCACCACGACCGTCTTCCGCCGGGCGGGCGCCAGGCGGGTGAGCGGGGTGGCATCCTCGGCCAGCTCGACCGCCACGATGGCCGCGCCACCCGCCCGCTCCCGTTCCAGCCAGGACAGCGGCGATCTGCCCACCCAGTGGATGTGGGGTCGTCGGGGCAGGGTGTCGCCGCGTGCCAGCGCCTGGCGGTAGTGGGGTGTGTCCCGGACGGCCATGCAGGCTCCCACGGCGTCGCAGGTGCGGGCCAGGGTGCCCAGGTTGGCGGTGTAGGCCACCCACAGGGGGGCGATCACGAGGTGGTCCCAGCACCGTGCTGCCGTCGCCGGCGGGCGGCCCGCAGGTCGCGGGGCGGGACTTCGGGCCCGGCGTCACCGGCCGGGCGGGAGGGTCCTCCGCAGGGTCATGTCCGGCGCGCTTGGCGGTGGCGCCACACCATCGACGGGGTCGCCGGCAGGCTAGCGCCCGGTCACTGGCCGCTGAGGGTGACCCCGGGGATGACGAGGGCTGCGGCCCCGGTGCCGCCCGGGTGTCCACTCGCGCTCGCCTCCGACCGCGGCCACGTCCAGCAGCAGGCGCTGCAGGGTCGAGGCCACGGTGGCCTCGCGGATGGGCTCGGCGCGGGCGCCGGCTCGCAGCATCAGGCCCTCGACGCCCACCGAGAAGTCACCGGACACCGGGTTGACGCCGGAGTGGAGCCCGGTCATCGACTGGACCAGGACACCGTGGTCGACGCCCGCGATCAGCTCGTCGAGCGTGCCCTCGCCGGTGGCGATGGCCAGGGCCTGGGCGCCCACGCCGGGCGTCGAGCGGAAGCCGCGGACGGCCGACGCCGTCGACGGCACACCCGCGCGGCGGCCGGTCATGGTGTTGTGCAGGAACCCCGACAGCACGCCGCCCTCGATGAGCGGGACCCGCCGGGTGGCCAGGCCTTCGCCGTCGTGGCTGTCGGCGCCGAGCGACTCCGGCTCGGTGGGATCGTCGACCAGGGTGACCAGCGGCGAGGCGATCGCCTCGCCCACCCGGTCGGCGAACGGGGACCGGCCCTTGAGCACCGACTCCCCGTTGAGCGTCCCGGCCACGACGCCCAGCAGCGTCGCCGCCATCTGCGGCTCCAGGACCAGGGTGACCGTGCCGCTGGCGGGCTGCACCGCGCCCAGCAGCCGGGTGGCCCGGTCGGCGGCGTCGCCGGCCGCCTCCTCCAGATCCACGTCGCCGGGCTCGCGTCCCACCGAGACGCCGTAGCCGGTCTTGGTCTCGTCGCCGTCGCTGGCCAGGGCCTGGACCGACAGGTGGCAGAACGTCGAGCGTCCCGAGACCAGGATGCCGGTCGACGTGGCCACCGCGCCGACGCCCGAGCCGTCGCCCCAGGACGCCACCCTCACGCCGGTGACCCGAGGGTCGCGGGCCTTCACCGCCCGCTCGAGCTCGAGCGCCAGGGCGACCTTGCGGTCGGTGGGCATCTCGGCCAGGGCGTCGCGCCACAGGTCCAGCTCGACGGGGGCCACCCCGTCGGGCTCGGCCAGGCCCACCCACTCCTCGGGCTCGGCGTAGCGGGCGTTGTCGCGGGCGTCGGCCAGCACCTCGGCGATCACCCCCGGGTCCAGCGAGCCGGCATAGGCGAAGCCCTGACGCCCGTCGCGCACCACCCGGACGCCGATGCCGGACGAGCTGGCCTGGGTCAGCGACTCGATCTGGCCCCCGTGCACCCGCACGCTGGTGGACGTGGAGCTGCCGACGAACGCCTCGACCTGCTCCCCGGCGACCGCCTCGCCCGCGACCTTGGCGGCCAGGGCCGCCAGCTCCTCCTCGCCGGCCCCGCTCACGACCCCGACACCGCCACGTCGCCCACCACCAGGGTGAGGCCGGCGGCCCGCATCGGGAGCCAGGTGAGATCCGAGCCCACGGCCACCACGTCCAGCAGCAGGCGCTGGAGCGTCGAGGCGATGGTGAACTCCCGCAGCGGTTCCGCCACGGCGCCGTGGCGGATGCGCAGGCCCTCGGCCCCCGTCGACAGGTCGCCCGAGACCGGGTTGACGCCCGAGTGCAGGCCGGAGACCTCCTGGACCAGCACGCCGTCCTCCACGCCTGCGAGCAGCGTGGCCGGGTCCGCGGTGCCCGGGGCCAGCGCGACCGCGCGGCACCCGGCCGTGGGGGTCGACTTGAACCCGGCCCGCACCGCCGAGCCGGTCGAGACCGTGCCCAGCCGGCGGGCGGTCCACGTCGAGTGCACGAACCCTTGCAGCACGCCCGCCTCGATGAGCGGGATCCGCCGGGTGGCCAGGCCCTCGTCGTCGACCGGCGTGGCGGCCAGCGACCGGGCGTCCGTCGGGTCCTCCACCAGGCTGACGAGCGGAGCTGCCACCTGCTCGCCGACCCGGTCGGCGAACAGCGAGCGGGCCTTGATGACCTCCTCGGCGCCGAGCGTCCCGGCCACGATGCCGAGCAGCTGGGCCGTCACCCAGGGGTCGAGCACGATGGTGAGCCGGCCCGACGGCGGCTTGATGGCGCCCAACATGCGCACGGCACGCTCGGCCGCGTCGCCCGCGGCGGCGCCCACGTCGAGCTCGTCGAACGAGCGGCCCAGCGAGAACCCGAAGCCGGTCTGGGTCTCGTCGCCCTCGGCCGCCAGCGAGTAGGCCACCAGCTCGCAGCTGGTCTCCCGGGAGGAGCGGCGGATGCCGGTGGTCGTCGCCACCGCCGACTCCGCCAGCGAGTCCCCGTAGTCGCAGGACTCGACGCCCATGATGCGGGGATCGGCGCCCAGCACGGCCCGCTCCAGCTCGACCGCCAGCGCCACCTTGTCGTCGGTGGGGACCTCGGCCAGGCCCGGCCGCCACAGGTCCATCGCCGCCGGCTCCACGCCGTCGGGGACCGCCAGGCCCGCGGCCTCGTCGGGCTCGCCGAAGGCGGCGTTGTCCCGGGCCTCGGCCACCGTCTCGGCCAGCGCCGCGGGGTCGAAGCTGCCGCAGTAGGCGAAGCCCTGGCGGTGGTCACTGACGATCCGCACGCCGACGCCCAGCGACTCGGCCACCGACAGCTGCTCGACCTCGCCCTGGTAGACCCGCACCGAGGTGTCGCTCGATCGGGCCACGTACGCCTCGAGCTCCTCGCCGCCCTCGGCCATCGCCACCAGGCGATCCGCCAGGCCGGCCAGGTCCACGTTGCCGCTCACTCCCACGGCTCCTCACCACCCTCCACCGTCGCCGCCCGGCCGGCGAGGTCGACGCCCTCGGTCACGTGGCGGTGCCGCCCACCGTGAGGGCCGTGACCCGCAGGGTGGGGACGCCGTCGCCGACCGGGACGCCCTGGCCGTCCTTGCCGCAGGTGCCGGGGTGGCCCATGGCGAAGTCGTTGCCCACCGCGTCGATGTCGCGCAGCACCTTGGGGCCGTTGCCGATGAGGTTGCCCTCCCGCAGCGGCTCCGTGATGCGGCCGTCCTCGATCAGGTACGCCTCGGTCATCCCGAACACGAAGTCGCCGGTGGCCGTGTTGACCTGGCCGCCGCCCAGCGACGCGACGTACACGCCGTGGTCGGTCGTGGCCAGGATGTCGGCGGGGTCGCCGTCGCCGCCCAGCAGGTACGTGTTGGTCATCCGCACCATCGGCAGGTGCTGGTAGCTCTGGCGCCGGCCGTTGCCGCTGCGGGCCCGACCGTCCTTGCGGGAGCGCAGCATGTCCCACATGTAGTCGGTGAGCACCCCGTCCTCGATGAGCACGTTGCGCTGGGCCGGGGTGCCCTCGTCGTCGATGGCGTAGCAGCCCCACTCCTCGGCCATGGTGCCGTCGTCGACCAGGGTGACCAGCGGCGACGCCACCTGCTGGCCCAGCTTGTCCCTGAACACCGAGGCGCCCTTGTCGACCAGGTCCTTCTCCAGGCCGTGGCCGCACGCCTCGTGGAACAGCACGCCGCCGCCCCCGGGCCCGATGACGACCGGCAGGGTGCCGGACGGGGCCGGGCGGGCGGCCAGCTTGGTGATGGCGCGCTGGGCCGCGGTGCGGGCGATCTCGTCGACCTCGTAGCGGTCGAACAGCTCGAACCCGACCGTGCGCCCCACCGACTCGTAGCCGGTCTGCATGCCGGTGTCGCCCGACGCCACCGCCGACACCACGAACAGCGTGCGCACCTGGTCGTCCGACGCCAGCAGGCCCTCGCTGTTGGCCACGAGGATCTGGCGCCGCGAGTCGCCGTAGCGGGCCCGGACCTGGCGGATCGCCGCGCCCGCCGAGCGGGCGGCGCCGTCGGCCCGGCGCAGCAGGTCGACCTTGGCCCCCTTGGACACCGTCTCGGGCAGCACCGCCACCCCGTTGGGCCGGGGCACCGAGCTGCGGGTGAGCGCCACCTCGCGAACCCCGCCCCCGCCGGAGCGGGCGGCGGCCGCAGCCGCGGCGGCCGCGGTGCGCAGGCCTTCCTCGCTGAGGTCGGCGGTGTGCGCGAACCCCGTCGTCTCCCCCACCACGACCCGGATGCCGGCCCCCCGGTCCCGGCCCGAGGACAGCTCCTCGACCCGGCCGTCGTCGAGCATGGCCGCCGACGAGCGCTTGTCCTCCACGAACACTTCGGCGAAGTCGCCGCCGGTGCGCAGGGCGGCGGAGAGCGTGCGCTGGATGACCGCTTCGTCGAGCACGAGGACCTCGATTCCGGACGGGACGGGGACGGAGCGAGCCTGACCTCGGCGGGCCCGGGTCGGAACAGGTCGGGTTCCGGGCCTTTCGCCCGCCGGAGGCGTGGCTGCGTACTGTACCCGGGTGCCTCTCCAACCCGGCCTGGCAGCCAAGGTCGTCATCGACGTGTGCGACGCCGACACCGCCTTGGCCCTGCACACGGGCGAGGTCCCCGTGCTGGGAACGCCCCGCCTGATCGCCGCGTGCGAGGAAGCCACCGTGCAGGCCGTCGCCGGCCACGTCCCCGACGGGCACACCACGGTGGGCATGCGGGTCCAGCTCGACCACCTCGCTCCCACGCCGGTGGGCGCGGCCGTCACGGCCGAGGCCCGGCTGGACAAGATCGAGGGCCGGCGCCTGACCTTCTCGGTCTCGGCGTCCGACGACCGCGGCCTCATCGCCGCCGGGAAGGTCACCCGGGTGGTCGTCGACGTCGCCAAGTTCATGGACAAGTGCACCTGAGCGAGCCCGCACCCCCCATCCCCAGCGCCACGGTGGTCCCGTTGCGGGACCGGCCCGGAGGCGGGCTGGAGGTGTTGATGGTCGAGCGGGCCGCGGCGCTGGCCTACGGCGGCATGTGGGCCTTCCCCGGCGGCCGGGTGGACCCGGCGGACGCCGACCCCGCCCGCCCCGGTGACGAGCTGGCCGCGGCCCGGCGCACCGCGGTCCGGGAGGCCCGCGAGGAGGTGGGCCTCGCCTTCCCGCCCGACGCCCTCGTCCCCCTCAGCCACTGGACCGGGGGCGCGGCCCAGGCCCGGCGCTACGCGGCCTGGTACTTCGTGGCCCCGGCGCCCGCCGGGGCGGTGGTGCTCGACGGGCGGGAGACGCTGGACCACCGCTGGCTGGCCCCGGCCGAGGCCCTGGCGCGCCCGGGACCGGGGCGAGCTGGACGTGGTGGCCCCGACGTGGGTGACCCTGCACGCCCTGGCCGAAGCCGGCTCGGTGGCCGATGTGCTGGCGCTGGCCCGCGGGCGCGAGCCCGTCGTCTACCTGTCCCGCATGGCCGTCACCGGCGCCGTCCGGATCGCGCTGTGGCACGGCGACGCCGGCTACGCCAGCGGCGATCCCCACCTCCCCGGTCCCCGCCATCGCCTGACGATGACCGACCGCGACTGGACCTTCGAGCGCGACTAGAACCCGGCCATGATCACCCGCATGTGGCGCGGCTGGACGGCGATCGACGACGCGGACGCCTACGAGCGGTTCCTCCTGGGCGAGCTGTTCCCCACGATGCGGGCGATCCCCGGCTTCCGCGGCGCGGACGTCCTCCGTCGGGTCGACGGCGGCGAGGTCGCCTTCGTCACCCTGACGCGCTTCGACTCGCTCGAAGCCATCCGCGCCTTCGCCGGTGAGGACTACGAGACCCCGGTCCTCGAGCCCCAGGCCCTGGCCCTGCTCTCGCGCTACGAGGAGCGGGCGGTCCACTTCGACACCGCCAGCTTCACGACCGGAGCGCCTGACTCCCCGGGGCTCAGGTGGCGATGACGTCGGCCGGGTCGGGGACCTCGACCTCGATGTTCTCGCCCACGTCGTAGACGTCGAACGTCGTCGTCAGCGACGACTCGGGCGAGCCGCCCGCCAGGGAGGCGTCGAGGCGGACCGTCAGGCGGCGGACGACCCCGGCGCGGTCGACCCAGACGTCGACCGGGAGGGTCTCCACGCCCGCGGCCCGCAGCCGGCCCTCGAACGAGCCGGGGGACGGCTCGGTGGCGCCGTCCGACGTCTCGCCCGCCAGGGCCAGCGTGGCCCGCAGGTGGACCGCCCGGATGCCCCGGATCTCCTCCTCGCCGTCGCCCTCGCCGATCTCCTCCACCCGCCGCTCCAGCAGGTCGAGGGGGCCCAGCGGGTCGAGGGCCAGCGCCAGGGCGTCGTTGTCGGTGGCGCCCTGGGCCATCACGGCCATGAGCCGGGCGCTGGTCCAGTCCGTGGGCTCGCGGCCCAGCGCCTCGGCCATGGGCCCCAGCTGCGAATAGACCGTCTCGCCGTCGACCACCATGCGGGTCGGGTGCGACCAGTCGCCCGCCACCGGCTGGCCCGCGGCCGCCAGGGTGGCCGCCGCCTCGGTCATGTCCGACTCGGCCTGGACCCGGGCGCCGCCCTGCTCGAACGCGCCCCGGTGGACGAACGTGAGCGTGTCCCCGGCGCCGACCACCGTGGTGCGGAGCTCGATGCGGGCCCGCTCGACGGTGCGGGTCACAGCCAGCGCTGTGGCCAGGGTGTCGGGCCCCAGGGCATCGGTGGGTGAGTCGGCGGGATCAGGCATGGTGAAGATCATGACCACATCGAGCAGTGCTGTGCACAGCACCGCCCGTGGCCAAGCCGTTGCCGCACGGGCAACCCGGCCCGCCGACCCGGGGGCCGGCCGGCGTGCGCCCGCACGAAAGCTCCAGCAGATGCCGCCGCTCCCGGACCCGGGCCCGACGGCGCCCGCAGGGTACCTCAACCGAACGCCGGGCGAACCCGCGGGGAACCGGGGGCCACGCGCACATAGACTGTTCAACGGTTCGGCGAGCCTTCGACCGACGATGCTCGTGCACGTGGAACCCAGGAGGTCAGGGTGGATCGGAAGCAGGCGATGACGCTGGGGGTGCGCATCGCCGTCAGCGCCGGGATGCTTGCCGTGCTCGTGGCCAAGGTGCCGTCGTTCGACCCGTCCGACCTCGTGCCCGAATGGTCATGGACCACCGCGGTGTGGCTCGGCATCGCCGCGGTGCTGACGCTGGTCGGCCTCATCCTGTCCGCGGTGCGCTGGCAGAAGGTGCTCGACGCCCTGGAGATCCGCGCCGGCCTCCCCCAGCTGATGTCGCACTACATGGCGGGCCAGTTCGTGTCCAACGTCCTGCCCACCACCATCGGCGGCGACGTGCTGCGGGTCAGCCGGCTCAGCCGCGACACGGGCGAGTCGCCCGGCACGTTCGCGTCCGTGGTGCTGGAGCGGCTCACCGGCTGGCTGGTGCTGCCGGTCATCACCATCGTGGGCTTCATCGTCAACCCCGGGCTGCGCCACCTGGGCACCGCCACCCGCCTGGCCCTGGGCCTCGCCTTCGGCACGCTCGTGCTGCTGCTGGCCGTGCTCGCCGCCGCGGGCCGCAGTCGCATCGGGGGCCGCTTCGCCACCAGCGCCGGCTGGCGGCGCTTCGTGGGCGCCGTCCACCTGGGCGTCGACCGGCTGCGCTCCGACCCGGCGGCGGCGGCCAACGTGCTGGTGGCCGGGTTCGCCTACCAGCTCGCCCTGGTGCTGGCGGCCGTGGCCGCGGCCCAGGCGCTGGGGCTGCAGGCCGCGGGCCTCACCGCCCTCCTGGCCTTCTTCCCCGCGGTGCTCATCGCCCAGGTGCTGCCGATCAGCATGTCCGGCCTCGGCGTGCGCGAGGGTGCGTTCGTGCTGTTCCTGGCCCCGCTGGGCGTGGCGCACGATCAGGCCATCGCCCTCGGCCTCCTGCTCTACCTGCTCAACCTGCTCGTGAGCCTGCTGGGCGCCCCCGCCTTTGCGGCAGGCGGGCGCCGGCGCTCCAGACTGGCGGCATGACAGCGCTCGACGCCGCGACCCCCGGCGACGACGGGCCGGCCGGCTCCCCTCCCGCGCGCACCGGGCCCCGCAGCTCGCTGCGGTGGTGGCACGAGGTCATCTACATCGTGCTCGTGTACCTCGGGTACTCGGCGGTCCGGAACCAGTTCGGCTCGGGCGCGGGCACGTCGGTCGACGCCGACCCGGCCTTCCACCACGCCGAGGCCATCATCCAGATCGAGCGCAACCTCCACCTCTACTTCGAGGACCGCCTCCAGCAGTGGTACCTCGACCTGCCGCTCGACGGGCTGATCCGCTTCTGGAACGTGTACTACGGGGTGTTCCACTTCGTGGTGGCGGCCTTCGCCCTGGTGTACCTGTACCGGAAGGCGCCCCAGCGCTACCGGGTGTGGCGCAACACGCTGGCCTTCACCACGCTGCTGGCGCTGGTCGGCTTCGCCACGTTCTCGCTCATGCCGCCCCGGCTGCTCGACGACCCCGGCATCTACGGCGGCTGCGCCATCCACGCCGGTGACCGCGCCGAGCGGGCCGACGAGGCCGGCGACCCGCCGTGCGACAAGTACGGCTACGTCGACACCGTGGCCGTCTACGGCGGCTGGGCCTCGTTCGGCAGCGACGAGATGAAGGCGGTGTCCAACCAGTACGCGGCCATGCCCAGCATGCACATCGGCTGGTCCACCTGGTGCGCCTTCGTGCTGGCCCCGCTGGTGCGGCGGCGCTGGGTCAAGGCCCTGGTCATCGCCTATCCGCTGCTTCACCCTGTTCGACATCATGGTCACGGCCAACCACTACTGGATCGACGGGCTGGGCGGCCTGGCGTGCCTCGGCGTCGGCTACCTGCTGGCCCGGGTGCTGACGTCCTGGTACGAGGCCCGCTGGGGCGCCGTCGTGGTGTCCGAGCCCAGCCCGGCCAACGCCGCCGTCACCGGCTGACCGGCGCCCGCCGCCTCCGCCCCCCAGCGGACCGGGCGGCCGTGGTAGCCGCCGTAGCCGAGGACCTCCTCGCCGCCGCCCGGCCACCACGTCAGGCGCAGGTCGGCCAGCGGGCCGGCGGGCTCCATCCGCAGCCAGGCCACCGGCGACGACGGCGTGGCACGCTCGCCGGCCCGGCGCAGCGCGGCCCGCATGCGGTCACGGGACTCGCGCGACAGGTACTGCCACACGATGGAGTGGACGACCACGGTGGCCAGGCCCGGGGCGGGCTCGGCCAGGCGCGCCTCCACCCACTCGCCCACGTCGGCGGCGACGACCGGTGCGGGCAGCCCGGCCGCGACGTCGAGGGCGGCGTCGAGCCGGGCGAAGCGCTCGCGCTGGTCGGGCCAGACGTAGGACCGCAGCGTGTTGCGGCCGTCCTCGCTGGTGGCGTCGAGCGGGTTGCGGTCGCAGCCCTCCCGCACCGCCACCTCGGCCCCGGTCGCCAGGTCGGGCCGGTCGGCGGGCTCGCCCTCCCACCAGCCCTCGAAGCGCACGCCGCTGTCCGGGTCGCCGAACGTGGAGGCGCCGGTGTCGTACCAGAACCGGTCCCAGCGCAGGTTCAGCCCGGCGCTGGCGCCCACCTCCAGCACCCGCAGCGGCAGCCCGGAGCGCCGCGCCACCTCGACGTAGCCGCCGACCAGCACCGCGGCCCGGCCCACCTCGTTGGTCTGCACGCCGTACTCGATGCGCTCCTCGATCTCGGGGCGCAGGTCGGCCACCGCGGCCAGGAAGTCGGCGCACCAGCGACGGTCCCGGCGTCCCGCCCACCGACGGGTAGTGGGCCGCCAGCGCCGGCGCCCGCCCGTCGAGCACCTGGCGGTGGACCGCGCCGAGGAAGCGCAGCGGCAGCGCCGTGTTCACGTGTCGCCGGCGCGGGGCTCGAGGATGGCCGCGCACACGCCCCCCGCGGCCAGGTCGTCCAGCACGCCCGTCGAGCACCTGGGCGTACAGCGTCGAGCCCAGCTTCCCGCATTCGTCGCGCCTGGTGGCGGAGCAGCTCCTCGAGGGGCAGCTACCTGCGGGTACGGCATCCCGTCCTTCTAGCACCGGCCGGACCACATGGGCGGCCGGCATCCGGCGAGCGGTAGCGTTGGTCGCTGCATGCTGCTCGAGTCGATCGACCACCCCTCCGACCTGCGCGACCTCACCGCTGACCAGCTGGACACGCTGGCGGCCGAGATCCGCGACCACATCGTGAGCGCGGTGTCGGCCAACGGCGGCCACCTCGGCTCGAACCTGGGCGTCGTGGAGCTCACGCTGGCGGTGCACCGGGTGTTCGACTCGCCGCGCGACGTGATCCTGTGGGACACCGGCCACCAGGCCTACGTCCACAAGATCCTCACCGGGCGGCGCGACGACTTCGCCCACCTGCGCCAGGCGGGCGGGCTGTCGGGCTACCCGTGCCGGGCCGAGTCCGACGCACGACTGGATCGAGAACAGCCACGCCTCCACCATCCTCAGCTACGCCTTCGGGGTGGCGGAGGCCTTCCGGGTGCAGGGCATCGAGGACCGGCGCGTCGTGTCGATCATCGGCGACGGGTCGCTCACCGGGGGCATGGCCTTCGAGGGCCTGAACAACCTCGGCCACTCCGACACCCGCTCGATCATCATCCTCAACGACAACGGCCGCAGCTACGCGCCGACGGTGTCGAAGCTCAGCGACAGCCTGGGCCGGCTGCGCCTCCACCCCTCCTACGTGCGCAACCGGGCCCGCCTCGACCGCATCCTCCACGAGGTGCCGCTGGTGGGCGAGCACCTGGAGCGGGGCGTCGAGGGCGCACTGGCCGCGCTGCGCGAGATGTTCGAGCCGCCCGCCTTCTTCGAGATGCTGGGCGTGCGCTACACGGGCCCGTTCGACGGCCACGACATCGCGGGCCTGGAGTCGGCGCTGCGCAACGCGGGCGAGTACGACGGCCCCATCGTGGTGCACGTCCTCACCCAGAAGGGCCGGGGCTACGCGCCGGCCGAGACCGACCCGATCAAGCGCCTGCACGACCTGTCCGACGCCAAGCCCGGCAGCTACACCGCGGCCTTCACCGAGGCGGTCATCAAGGAGGCCGAGCACCGGCCCGAGCTGGTGGCGATCACCGCGGCCATGCCCGACTCGACCGGCCTGCTGCCGTTCAAGGAGCGCTTCCCCGACCGGTTCTTCGACGTCGGCATCGCCGAGCAGCACGCGGTGACCGCGGCGGCCGGCATGGCCATGGGCGGCCTGCGCCCGGTGGTGGCCATCTACTCGACGTTCCTCGTCGCGGGCCTTCGACCAGGTCAACCTGGACGTGGCCCTGCACGGCCAGCCCGTGGTGTTCTGCCTCGACCGGGCCGGCATCACCGGCGACGACGGCGCCAGCCACCACGGCGTGCTCGACATGGTGCTGCTGTCCAAGGTGCCGGGCATGACCATCTTCGCCCCGTCCTCGTACCACGAGCTGGGCGTGATGCTGCACGACGCCCTCGAGCTGTGCACCGACGGCCCCGCCGTCGATCCGCTTCTCCAAGACGATGCCGCCCGAGGAGACCGCGGGCGACGAGGTGGGCTCGGGGCTGTCGGCCCGCAAGGTGCGGGCCGGGCGGCGACGTGTGCCTGCTGGCCGTGGGCAAGATGCTGGCGGCCGCCCGCGAGGCGGCCGAGGCGCTGGCGGCCGAGGGCGTCGAGGCCAGCGTGTGGGACGTGCGGGTGGCGAAGCCGCTCGACGAGGAGATGCTGGCCGACGCGGCCCGCCACCCCGCGGTGGTGACCATGGAGGACGGCTACCGCGAGGGCGGGATCGGCGCCGCCATCGCCGGCCGCCTCGGCGTGCTGGCCCCCTCCGGGGCGGTGCCCCGGGTGGCGGTCCTGGGCGTGCCCGTCCAGTTCATCCAGCACGGCAAGCCGGACGCCATCCTGGCGTCGCTCGGGCTCGACGCCGCCGGCGTCGCCCGCGCCGCCCGCGACCTGCTCGCCTGAGCCGCCTCGGCGTACGGGCCGTGGGCCGGCACTACGGTGCGCGCCTGCCAAGCCTCTTGGCGCCCGTGAGCAGGACTGTCGAGCGTGCGCGGCGCCCGGCACGCACGCGTTCGCCCGCACCACGCGACAAGGCCCGGACCGGATGACTCCGGCCCGGGCCTCTCCCCCTGGTCGCCCCCAGCGGATCAAGGGTCACCTTAGTCGAGCGAGGTGTCGCCTGTCACATGTTGTTATCGGCGAATTCGCCGAAAAGGTAACGCAGGGCGCCGTTATCAGGCGTAGTACGGATTCTCACCCAGGGCGTGATCGGTGACGTCGACCACTTCCGACACCTCCGGGATCGCCTCCTTGATGGAGCGGGCGATGCCCTCACGCAGCGTCATGGCCGAGACGGCGCAGCCCTGGCAGCCGCCGCCCATGGTCACGTAGGCCACGTCGCCCTCCACCCGGTCGAGCGCCGCGTAGCCGCCGTGCATGGCCAGCGCCGGGTTGATCTGGCCGTCGAGGAGCTGGCGGACCTTCTCCTCGGGCGTGCCGCTCAGCTCGATGTGCATGCCGGAGAGCGGGTCGGGGCGGTTGGGGTTGCGCAGCACCAGGCCCTGCTGGTTGCCGGACGACGGCAGGTCGAGGGTGGCGCCGCGCAGCGAGTCGATGCTGTCGACCGGGATGATGAGCGGCAGGTCGCCTGCCGTCCTCGACGAGGTCGCCCGCGGCCTCGTCGGCCTCGGCCACCGGGTCGAAGGTGAGGTCGTACGTGTACTCGACGCCCTGGACGCCGGTGACCTCGATGCGGAGGCCCAGCGATGTCGGGCTCGTCTTCTTGGGCCCGCAGCTCGAGGATCTTGTCCCGGGCCGGCGCGGTGACGATCAGCACCATGCGCTCAGGCTACCGCCCGGGGCCGCGCATCGAACCAGGTCAGCGCCCCGCAGCGCGGGGGGTGACGGGCTGACCGCCGCCGGTCAGCCGCTACCCTCCCCGCCATGACCTCCCTGGGCGGGATCGTGCGGTTCATCTGGCGCAGCACCAAGCGCGCCGTGGTGTTCGTGGTGGGCGTGGCCCTGCTGGTGGTCGGGCTCATCATGTTCGTGACCCCCGGCCCCGGCATCCTGTTCCTGGTGGCCGGGCTGGCCGTGCTGGCCACCGAGTTCGCCTGGGCCGAGCACCTGCTGACCAAGGCCCGCAAGCAGGCGGAGAAGGCGGGCCAGGCCAGCCAGAAGATCCCGGGGGTCACCCAGGCCACCGGGGCGGTCAAGGCCGGCTGGCGCAAGGTGAGGCGCCAGCCCGGCGACGGACCAGCGGCCGACCCGGCCCCGGCGCCTCAGCCCTCGGATCCGGCCTGAGGCCCGGCGGTCGCCTCCCGGAGCCCGCGCGCGGCAGCGGAGCGGCCCCGGCGCTCGGCGTGGCGGGAGGGTGGCGGTCTCGGCCTCCTCGGCCAGCGCCAGCCAGGCTTCCTCGGCCGCCGCCAGGTCGGCGGTGACCGTCGAGAGGCGCTCCCCCACCTCGGCGAGCGCCACGTGGTCGCCACCGACCGCGGTCAGCTCGGCCTCCAGCTCCGCCTGGCGCGTCGGACAGCCGGAGCATCTCCGCCTCGGCCTTGCGCATGAGGTGACGGAGCGTGCTCGCTGAGCGGCGTCGCTCGCCGGCCGGCGCCCGGGCCCGATCCGGTGCGGGGCGGGCCGCCGCCGGGGGCCGGGTCGAGGCCGGTCCCGCCCACCCGGGACGCCGCGCCTCCCGCCGCGCGGCCACGTAGGCGGCGAACCCGCCGGGCATCCGAGCGGCGTGGCCCGGCCGCCCTGCGTGGCCGTCCATGACCACCACGTCCTCCACCGTGCGCTCCAGGAACGCCCGGTCGTGGCTCACCACCACCAGGGTCCCGGGCCACGCGTCGAGCATGTCCTCCAGGGCGCGCAGGGTGTCGAGGTCGAGGTCGTTGGTGGGCTCGTCCAGCAGCAGCACGTTGGGGCCCTCCCGCAGCACCAGCGCCAGCTGCAGCCGGCGGCGCTCGCCGCCCGACAGCAGCCGGACCGGCGCCCACTGGGCATCGCTGTTGAACCACAGGCGCTCCAGCAGGGCGGCGTCGCTCCAGTCCGGCTGGCGGGCGGGCCCGGCCACCAGCTCCCGCACCCGGGCGTCGAGCGGCAGGTCCACGCCCCGCTGGTCGTAGTAGCCCACCCGCACCGTGGCGCCCCGCAGCACGGTGCCGGTGCGGGGCGGCCGCCGGCCCGCCAGCACGTCGAGCAGGGTCGACTTGCCGCTGCCGTTGGCGCCCACCACGCCCAGGCGCTCGCCGGGGCCGAGCTTGAGGTCGACGCCCTCGAACACCGTGAGGTCGCCGTAGCCGTCGCTCACCCCGTCGAGCTCGAGCACCGTGTCGCCCAGCCGGGGCATGCGGACCAGCTCGGCGAGGGGCAGGTCGTCGGCCCGGGCCGGCTCCGGGGCCCGGCCGTCGACCACGGCGCGGGCGGCGGCGATCCCCGCCTTGGGCTTGCGGGTGCGGGCCGGGGCGCCGCGCCGCAGCCACGCCAGCTCGGCCCGGGCCAGGTTGCGCCGCTTGCGCTCGGCGCCGGCCTCGCGCTCGGCGCGGGCGGCGCGGGCCTCCAGGTAGGAGGCGTAGCCGCCCTCGTGGACGTGGCCCGCGCCCCGGTCCAGCTCCAGGATGCGGGTGGTCAGCCGGTCCAGCACGTGGCGGTCGTGGGTGACCAGCACCAGCCCGCCCTTGAACCCCGCGAGGTGCTCCTCCAGCCAGGCGATGGCGTCCATGTCCAGGTGGTTGGTGGGCTCGTCGAGGATCAGGAGGTCGTCCTCGCTCGCCTCGCCCACCGCCACCAGGGCCCGGGCCAGCGCGGCCCGCTTGGCCTGGCCCCCGGACAGCCGGGCGATCTCGGCGCCGGCCAGGTCGCCCATGCCGAGGCGGTCGAGGATGGCGGCGCCCTCCCAGTCCCCGCCCACCACGTCCCTCACCGTGCCCGCGGGCAGCACCGCGGTCTGGTCCAGGGCCACCACCCGGGCGCCCCGGCCCCGGCGGACGATCCCCTCGTCGGGCTCGACCGTCCCGGCCAGCACGCCGAGCAGCGTGGACTTGCCGCAGCCGTTGATCCCCACCACCGCCAGCCGGTCGCCCGACGACACGGTCAGGTCCAGGTCGCGGAACAGGGGCTTGCCCGGCCGGCTGGCGGCCACGCCCCGGGCGTCGACGAGTATCACGGCCAAGTATCACGGGCTGGCGACGGTACCGGCCGCTACGGTCGACGCCCTATGCCTGGCGACGGCATCCTCTCCGGCCCCATCGACCTCGACGGCCCCCGGCGACGCCCGCCCACCTATCCCGAGGTCGAGGGGCGCCCCGGCCTGGTGGTGCTCCACCGGGCCACCGGGGTGGAAGGCACGGTGCTCGGGTTCGAGCACGGCGGGGTGGCCGTGCTCGACCGGCACACGGGCACGCGGCGCCTGGTGCGCCTCGACCCCGGCGGGTTCCGGGTGGGCGGGCGCCTCGTCACGCTGGTCCCGCCCCGGCCCGCGCGTGCCCCCCGGGCGCCGAGCCGCACCGCCTCGGGCTCGACCGCGCGTGGCCGGGCAGCGGGCGCGGGTGGCGCGGGCCAGCCGCATCCTGGTCGAGGGGGTCCACGACGCCGAGCTGGTGGAGAAGGTGTGGGGCGACGACCTGCGGGTCGAGGGCGTGGTGGTCGAGCGGCTGGACGGCATGGACCACCTGGCCGCGGCCATCGACGAGTTCCGGCCCGGTCCCGGGCGGCGCCTGGGCGTGCTGCTGGACCACCTGGTGGACGGGACCAAGGAGGCCCGGGTGGCCGCCGCCGTCCGCCACCCGCACGTGCTGGTGCGGGGCACGCCCTACGTGGACGTCTGGCAGGCCGTCCGGCCCCGGGCCGCGGGCATCGCCGCCTGGCCCGAGATCCCGCGGGGCCGGCCGTGGAAGGAGGGCGTGATCGCCGCCCTGGGCCTGTCGGTCACGCCCGGCGAGTTCTGGCGCACCCTGCTGGCCAAGGTCACCGACGTTCGCCGACCTCGATCCGACCCTGGTGGGGGCGGTCGAGGAGCTCATCGACTTCGTCACCGAGGGCTGACCGCCGGCTCCGCCGCCGCCCGGCGCAGCGCGCGCTCCAGCAGCCACGGGTCGCCGAGGCGGCGCTTCAGCTCGCGCTCCAGGCCGGCGATGGGGTGCAGGTTCTGGGGGGCGCGGGGATCGTTGTGGGGCTGGCTGGCGAAGCGGGGCAGCGTGGCCGCCACCCGGTCGGCCACCGCCGCGGCGTCGGCCGGGCCCAGGTCGCCGGACGCCTCGCACCGGACCACTCCCCACCAGGGATGGGTGGCGGGGCCCGGGAGCCGCAGGTACCACGAGTAGCGGAAGCGCGCTTCGCCGACCGTGAACAGCGGCGACCGCTCGCCGGGCGCCAGGCGGCCCACCACGGCCTGGAGCGCCGGTTCCAGGTAGGAGACGTGGTGGGCCTTCACGTAGCCCACGGCCCCGGCGATGTGGCGGCGGGCGCCGAGCGGCCCGTCCACCACCAGCAGGTCCCGGCCGGCCCCGGCCCGCACCGCCACCCGGCCCTCCAGGTCGCCCCGGGCGTGGCCGAGGGCCTGGCCCACCGGGTCGGCGCCCGCCGCCGCGGGCGGGACCGCGCACGCGGGGTAGCAGCCGTGGCGGGTGGCGATGGGGTCGACGGCGGCGCCCGGGCACAGCACGCCCCGCTCCACCTCGGCCGCCACCACCGTGGCCCGGCCGTCGCAGCGCACCACGCCCGCGGCCCACGACGCGCACACGCCCGCCGTGGGTGCTCTCGTCGTCGCCGGTGATCCACACCCGGGCGTCGATGCGCTGGACGCCGTCCACGAACAGCACGATGCCGGCCGGGGCCTGGGCGGGCGGGATCGGCGCCCAGTCGGCCTGTGCCCGCTCGACGGCCACGTCCACCGCGGCGTCGGACGGTCCCAGCGCCTCGGCGTCCAGCGGCGCCCCGTACTCCGGCGCCCAGGTCTCGACCGCGAACCTCACGCCTCGACCCTCTCCACCACGGCGGATCCCCCCACCTTGCGGACCTCGAAGCGGACGGGCAGGCGGTCGGCCAGCTCGCGGACGTGGGTGACGATCCCGACCATGCGGCCGCGGGCGCCGAGCTCGTCCAGGGCCGTCGCCACCACGTCGAGCGTGTCGGGGTCGAGCGTGCCGAAGCCCTCGTCCAGGAACAGCGCCTCCAGCCGGGCCGCGCCGGCCACCGCCAGGCCCGCCACCTGGTCGGCCAGCGCCAGGGCCAGGGCCAGCGAGGCCAGGAACGTCTCGCCTCCCGACAGCGTGCGGGCAGAGCGCACCTGCGAGGCGTGGGTGTGGTCGATCACCGCGAAGCCGCCGCTGCGGGCGTCGACGGCCAGGGCGTAGCCGCCCGCGCTCAGCTCGGCCAGCAGGATCGACGCCCCCGCCACCAGCTGCTGGAGCGCCTCGTCCAGCAGCCACTTCTCGAACCGGTTGGCGGCCAGGTGGCCGGCCAGGGCGTCGGCCACCTGCTGCTGCTCGCCGGCGGTCCGCTGGTCGGCCCGCAGCTGCTCGGCCGCGGCCAGCCGCTCGTCGATGCGGCCCAGCGCCGCCTCGGCGTGGGCATGGGCCGCGGCCACCGCCTCGCCCGGCCAGGTCCCCGGCGGCGGCTCGACGCCCGCGTCCCGGCAGGCGTCCGCCAGCTCGGCCAGGCGCCCGACCACCTGCGCCCGCGCCGCGTCGGCGGCCTCGCGGTGGGCGGCCTGCACCTCGACCAGCGCCGGGGCCCGAGCGGCGGCCCAGCCGACCAGCGCCCGCCAGTCGGCCGCCAGGTCCGCCCGCTCGGCCGGCGGGGGGCCCAGGGCGGCCACGGCGTCGCGGGCGGTGTCGAACGCCCGCCGGGCCCGGACCTCCCGGCGCCGACAGGTCTTCGACCAGGCGGTTCGCGGCGGTGATCGCCTTGCGGGCGTCGCGCTCGGCCTGGCGGGCCTTGTCCAGGGCGCCCTCGGCCTCGTCCACCAGCGCCAGCTGGTCGTCCAGGGCGGCCGAGGTCGGGGACCCCGGCCAGGCGGCCTCGACTTCGGCCAGGTCACGGCGCACCCGGGTGAGCTTCTCGTCCACCCGGACCTGCTCGTTGCGCGCCTTGGTCAGGGCCGCGTTCAGCCGGGCCAGGTCCTTGTCGGCGTCCCTCAGGTCGCGCTCGGCCCGCGCCAGGTCGGGCGGGTGCTCGTGGGCCGGCAGCGCCGCGACCTCCTGGCCGCACACCGGGCACGGGTGTCCCACCGCCAGCTCCGGGACCAGGGCCTGGGCCCGCAGCTCGACCCGCACCCGCTCCAGGTGGGCCGCCCGCTCGGCCCGGTGGGCCTCGGCCGCCTCGACGGCCCCCTCGGCGTGCTCCACCTCGGCCAGCACCTCGGCCTCCCGCACCTCGCCCCGATCGGCCTGGGCGAGCCAGGTCGGCCCGCAGGCCGTGGTCGTGCCGCTGGGCGTCGAGCACCCGGCGTTCGGGCAGTGCCTTCACCCGGGCCTCGCCCTCGGTGACCGCCTCGTGGGCCTCCTCGTCCAGCTCGGCGCAGCGGGCCCGGGCCGCCACCGCCGCCGCCAGGTCGGACGCCAGCGGGTCGGTTCCCTCCGGCACGACCAGGGCGTCCAGCAGCCGCAGCTGGGCGGTCACCGCGTCGGCTCTCGGCCTGCTCCCGGGCGATGGTGGCCTGGGCCTCGTCCACCGCGGGCCGCTCGGCCGCCAGCCGCTCGCCCAGCGCCGCCAGCACGGTGAGCCGGGCCCCGGCCGCGGCTCGGGCCTCCGGGGTGGCGTCCGCCAGCTCCGCCAGCCGGGTCGCGGCCACGGCCGCGGCGTTGCCGGCCAGCGCCCCCCGCTGGCGGGCCGCGACCGCCACCCGGTCGAACAGACCGAGGTCGAGCAGGCGCACCAGCAGGTCCTGGCGGGAGCGGGGCTCGTCGTGGAGGAAGCGGGCGAACTGGCCCTGAGGCAGCGACACGCAGGTGATGAAGTGCTCGAAGCTCAGCCCGAGGAGGGCGGTGACCGCGTCGGTGACCTCCTTGGCCGTGCCGGCCAGCACCTCGCCGGACCGCTCCAGGCGGGCCTCCTTGGTGGTGGCGCCCCCCTTGGTCGCCCGCACGACCCGCACCGCGGTGTGGGCGACGCCCTCCACGGTGAAGTCGAGGCGCACCGTGGCCTCGGTCAGGTTCTGGCTGATGACGGGGGCCACGGCCCGCTTGTCGTCCAGCCGGGGCACGCTGCCGTACAGGGCGAAGGTGAGGGCGTCGATGATGCTGGTCTTGCCCGCGCCGGTCGCTCCGACCAGGGCGAACAGGTCGGCACCGGAGAAGTCGACCACCGTCGGCTCCCGGAACACGGTGAACCCCTCGACCTCGAGGCGGACCGGCCTCACGGCTCGGCCACCAGCTCGTCCACCAGCTCGTCGAACAGGCGGATGACCCGCTCGTCGGCCGCGTCGCGCTCGGCCAGGTAGTCGCGGAACAGGTCCTGGGGCGTGCGCCGCAGCCGCTCCCCGCCGGGCGTCACCCCGGGCCGCTCGGCCTCCCGGGGGGCGAGCACCACCTCCACCGCGTCGGGCAGCCGCCCCCGCACCTCGTCGGCCAGGCCGGCCCGGGCCGGCTCGTCCAGCACCACCCGCAGGTGGTCCCCGCCCTCGACCCCGCCCGCGGCCGCCAGCACGTCGACCAGGGTGCCCCGCACGGTCCGCAGCCGGCGCCCGGCCGTGAGGGGCACCGCCGTGACCTCGGCCGGCAGGCCGGGGCGGACGTCCACCACGTTCACGACCGGCTGGTTGGCGGTCTCGCCGAAGTCCAGCTGGAGGGGCGAGCCGCAGTAGTGCAGCGGCGCCGGTCCCGGCAGCTGCTGGGCCCGGTGCAGGTGGCCGAGGGCCGCGTACTGCACGACGGGCGGGAAGGCGGTGGCCGGCACCCAGTAGTCGAACACGGTGTGCGCGCCCCGCTCGCCGCCGCCCATGGTCCCGCCCATGACCATGAGGTGGGCGGCCACCACGGTGACCGCCCCCGCCCGGAACCCGCCGGCGAGGACACCGAGGATGCGCACCACCCGCTCGGCATAGGCCGCATGGGCGTCGGCGGCGTCGCCCGAGCACAGCAGGTCGGCGGTGACCACGTAGCGCTGGGACGGGAACGGCAGCAGCGCCACCTGGGCGGTCTCGCCCCCGGCCTCGACCTCCAGCACCCCGCCCTCGCCCGGGGGGCGGATGGCCGCGGCCACGTGGATGCCGCTGGCCTGCGACAGCGGCGCCACCGCCGCCAGGCGCTGGGCCGAGTCGTGGTTGCCGGCCACCACGACCACCGGGCGGCCCCCGGCGGCCAGGTCGAGCAGGGCGCGGTAGACGATGGCCTCCGACTCGGCGGTGGGGGCGGCCGTGTCGAACAGGTCGCCCGCCACGATGACCAGGTCGACGTCGCGCTCGGTCCGCCAGCGTGGCGATCTCGGCCAGCACGGCGCGGTGCTCGTCCGCCCGGCTGCGGCCGCGGATGGCCTTGCCCACGTGCCAGTCGGAGGTGTGCAGCAGCCGCACGCCCTACCCGCCGGAGGGGAAGGAGGCGAACGGGTCCTCGTCGCCCGCCTGCCCGGGCAGGATCCCGGCCTCGGCGGCCCGGGTGGCCCAGGCCGGGAACGGGAACTGCATGACCAGCGGGATGGGCAGCTCGGGCTGGGACACGAGCATGGTGCCGGGCTTGACGATGGTGGCCCGCTGGCGCTGGACCGGAGGCAGGAAGCCGTACTCGCCCCGGGCCGCCTCCGCCGAGTCGAGCCGGCCCACCACCCGCACGGCCGAGTTGGCCACCACCCGCCGCTCCACCTCGCTGGCGGTCTGCTGGGCGCCGATGAGGATGATCCCCAGGGAGCGGCCCCGCTCGGCCACGTCGAGCAGGATCTCCTTGATGGGGCTCGACCCCTCCCGGGGCGCGTACTTGTTGAGCTCGTCCAGCACCACGAGCTGGAGCGGGCGGGCCTGACCGGAGCGCTCCTTGCGCCGGAAGGCCTGGCCCAGCACCACGCCCACCACGAAGCGCTTGGCCCGGTCGTTCAGGTTGTGCATGTCGACCACGGTGACCTGGGCCCGGTCGAAGTCGACCTTGTGGGCGTCGGGCTTGGGGATGTCGGCCCGGATCAGGTGGCGCATGTGGGCGCGCGAGCCGTGCAGCCGGCGCAGGAAGGCGTTGATGGTGCCCGCCCCGATGGCCCGGCCGGCCCACTGGTCGAGGCCGTCGGGGTCGACCTTGACCTCGATCAGCTCGACCAGGTCGTCGAACGTCCGCACGACGTCGCCGTCGATGCCGACCGCCCCGTCGCCCACGGGCGTCGCCTCCCGGCGCAGGCGGGCGGTCACGTTGTGCACGACCATCGTGTACTGCTGGCGGTCGTCCTCGGCGTCGGCGAACAGGAAGGGCAGCAGCTCCTCGGCGCAGAACTGCTCCAGGGTCCAGAAGAACGAGGTCACGTCCCGCTGGCGGGCGGCCACGTCGGGGCTGGCGTTGGGGTCGTCCCGCACCGGCGGGGCGAAGAAGGCGACCGACTCGAACGGCCCCGCGGGCAGGCCCAGGCGGGCGTAGCGGGCGGGCTGGTCGGGCCCGAGGTCGACGTTGGGGTGGTCGAGGAACAGCAGGTCCTCGCCCTTGACGTTGAAGATCAGCGCCTTGGTGTTGGCCGCCTCGGCGCCCAGCACGCCCGAGTGGAACAGGCTGTAGAGCAGGAAGGTGGCGTAGCTGGTCTTGGTGGCCACGCCGGACACGCCGCTGATGTTCACGTGGGCGCCCCGGGTGCCGTCCAGGAACTCGAGGTTGAGGAAGAACGGCTCGTCGTCGCGGGACAGGCCCGCGGGCAGCCGCTGGCGCATCTCGGAGAACAGCAGGGCGTCGTCCCGCTCGGCGCCGGTGGCCTTGCGCACCTCCTCGCCCGGCAGCGGCGGCACGAACACCTCGGGCTCGAACCGGGTGGCCAGCACCTGGGCCGCCTCGGACACCTGGGCGGGCAGCACGCCGTCGGCCACGAGGAACACGTCGCTGTCCAGGCGGGCACCCTCGTGCGTGGCCCGCACCTGGGACACGATCCCCGAGATCCGCAGCGCCTGCCCGTCCGGCAGCACCCGGTCGACCACCACGACGTCGTCGAGCTGGAGGTAGTGCCCCTCCGCCACGCCCACCCAGAACTCGAGGGGCGTGGCCGGCTCGGTCCCGATGATCCGCCCCGCGGGAGCCGTGCCGTCCATGTGCCTCGACGTTACCGGCCGGGCTCCCGCTCCCCGAGGACCGCCGGCACGACCTCGAACCGTCCTTCCCCACCCGGGGGGACTGTTAGCGTGAGCTAGTTCGGGAAGGTAGGTGACTACCGAGAGGGGCGATCTCATGCGCGCCGGCACGCTCAGCGCGGAGCGCGGCGACGGCGAGGCGTCGGACGCCGACACGCGCAGCACCGAGCGACGAGGCGGTGCCCGCCTGGGCTCCGCTGGTGGCGACCGCCGCGGCCGTCCTGCCGATCCTGGTGGCCGCGCCCCGGGCCTTGGGGCGCGGCTGGCTGCCCATCGGCGACGACGCCTACTTCAGCGTGCGCGCCTGGGACGTGTTCAGCCGGGACATCCCGCTCCTGGGGACGGCCTCGTCGGGCTCGGGACGGGTGACCGATCGGGCGATCAACCACCCCGGACCGCTCCAGTTCGACCTGCTGGCGCTGCCCACCCGCGCCCTGGGCCACACGGTCGGCACGACGTTGGGCCAGGCGCTCATCAACGCGGTCGCCGTCCTGCTGATGGCCTGGCTGGTCCACCGCCTCCTGGGTCGGGTCGCCGCCACCGTGGCGATGGCGGGCTGCGCCCTGCTCGTGTGGTCCATGGGGTCGGAGGTCCTCTACCGTCCGTGGGGGCCCTACGCCGTCGTCCTGCCCTTCACGCTGTACCTCGTCGCCGTCTGGGGCGGCGTCGCCGGCGACCGCGTCGCGCTGGTGGTCGCGGTCGTGGCCGGGAGCTACTGCCTGCAGACCAACCTGGCGTACGCGCTGCTGGTCCCGGGCCTGGCCGCGCTGGCGGCGGGGGCGACGGTGCTCCGGCTCCTGCCCCGGGGCGACACGTCGGCGGCCGGTGCGGCGGCCCGGCGCGCCACCGCCCGCGGGGCCGCCGTGGCCCTGGCCGTGGCCGCCCTCGTCTGGGCCCAGCCGGTGCTCGAGCAGCTCACCGGCCGGCAGCACAACCTCTCCGACCTGGCCCACAGCGCGGGCGGGGGCGGCGCCACGCCCGGCCTCGGCGTCGCACTGCGGCGAATGGCGCAGACGGTGGCGCTGCCGCGGGCGTGGCTCCCGCCGACGTTCAACTCGCCGCCCGAGCCGACGTCGATCCCGCCGCCGATGAGCCGGGCGGCACCGGCGCTGGCCCTGCTGGTGGCGGCGACCGCGCTGCTGGCCTGGCGGGCGCGACGCCGCGGGTCGAACGCCATCGCCGCCGCGGGCGTCACCTCGCTGGCCGCGCTGGCGCTGGGCGCGATCACCATGGTGCGGGTGCCGCTGTTCGTCGGCATCCCCTTCCACGAGATCCTGTGGCTCTGGCCCCTCGGCATGTTCGCCTGGCTCGTGATCGCCCTGGCCGCGGTGGACGAGTGGCGGGCGGCGGCCGTCCGCTCCCGGCCCCGGCTCGTGGCCGGCGTGGCGTGCGCCACGGCGCTGGTCGCGGGCCTCGCCGCCGTGCCCACGCGGGCCGGCATACACCGGCCGTACAGCTGGGCCTGGCCCGCGGTCCCCGCCGTCGAGGACGACGTGCTCGCGGCCGTGCGGGGCAAGGGCCCGATCCTGATCGACATCCCCACGGCCGACCAGTCCGCACTGATCGGACCGGCGCTGTTGCCCGTGCTGCAGCGCGAGCGGATCCCCTTCGTGGTGAGGGATGACAGCATGGCGCGCACGCTGGGCGAGCGCCGCCGCTACCAGCCGGGTGACGCCCGCTGGCAGCTGACGATCCTGGGCCTCGAGGAGGCCCAGCCCCCGGCCGGCCACGAGCTGGTCGCGGACTGGTCGGGGACGAGTGATGCGCAGGTCACCGAGTTCGAGCGGCTCGACGACGAGCTGCGCTCGGCTCTGGCGGCCCGGGGCGTCCCCCTCGCGCCCGGAGGGGCCGAGCGGGTGCTCGCCGCCGGCCGCGCCGACCTGCTCCCGGTCATCGAGAATGCGCGCACCGACCCCGATGCCGTCCTCGAGCGCGATGTGCTCGCGCTCCTGTCCCACTGGATCCCCCTCGACCAGGATGGCCCCGTGATCGACGCAGAGCGCTTCCCGATCGAGTCGATCCCGCGCTGGATGGAGCTCCGGGACATCATCTCGGCCAGCACCGTGCGCATCTATCTCGGGCCGGTCGTCGAGCCACCCGCCTGAGGGGGCGGCGTGAGCGGAGTAGCCGGGCCGGGGCGGCGCGGCTTAGGGTCCGCGGCATGTCGGACGCCAACGGTCCCGTGACCACCACCGTCGAGGACGGCGTCGCCGTCGTCCGCTTCGACGACGGCAAGGCCAACGTGCTGTCGTACGCCGCCGTCGAGGCACTGGACCGGGCGCTGGACCGGGCGCAGGCGGACGCCGACGCCGTGTGCGTGGTCGGCCGGGACGGGAAGCTGTGCGCCGGGTTCGACCTGACGGTCATGACCGCCGGGCCCGAGGCGGCGCAGGGCCTGGTGGCGGCGGGCGGCGAGCTGCTCATGCGCATCTTCCTGCACCCCCAGCCGGTGGTGGTGGCCGTCACCGGCCACGCCCTGGCCGCGGGGGCGCTGCTGGTGCTGTCGTGCGACGTGCGCATCGGGGCCGACGTGCCCGCCAAGATCGGGCTCAACGAGACGGCCATCGGCATGCCGCTGCCGCTGTTCGCGCTGGCGCTGGCCGAGGACCGCCTCGACCGCAAGGTCGTGGCCCGGGCCACGCTGGGGGCCGAGATCTTCGACCCGCACGGCGCGGTCGCCGCCGGCTACCTGGACCGGGTGGTGCCGGCCGGGGATGTGGTCGCCGAGTCGGTCGCCGAGGCCCGCCGCCTGGGCGCCTACAGCTCCCGGGCCTACGCCCAGACCAAGGAGGTCCTGCGGGGCCCGCTCGCGGCCCGGGTGCGGGAGGGCGCGGCCGCCGACCTGGCCCGCTTCACCGTCGAGGCTGCCGGGTAAGGGGGATCCCATGGCCGACACCTGCACCCACCTGACCGAGGTCGAGCCCGTGTCGCCGTCCGCCGAGGGCTGCGAGGACTGCCTGCGCATGGGCGGGCACTGGGTCCACCTGCGGATGTGCCAGTCGTGCGGTCACGTGGGCTGCTGCGACAACTCACCCAACCGCCACGCCACCGCCCACTTCCACGAGACGTCGCACCCGCTCATCCGCTCCTTCGAGCCGGGCGAGGACTGGTGGTGGTGCTACGTCGACGAGCTGCTGTTCGAGGTGCCGGGCGCGGCCCCGTCCCCGTCCCATCCCTGACCCCGACGCCCTGGGGTTCGGCCGATGACCAACATCGAGGACCTGCTGGCCCGCAACGCCGAGCACGCGGCCGGCTTCGACGCCGGCGGCCTGGCCGCGCCTCCCGCCCGCAAGCTGGCCGTGCTCGCCTGCATGGACGCCCGCCTCGACCCCGCCCGGGCCCTGGGGCTGAAGCCCGGCGACGCCCACGTCATCCGCAACGCGGGCGGGGTGGTGACCGAGGACGCCATCCGCTCCCTGGTCATCAGCCAGCGGCTGCTGGGCACCGAGGAGATCGTGCTGATCCACCACACCGGCTGCGGCATGCTCAGCTTCACCGACGACGCGGTGCTGTCGCAGATCGAGGCCGAGGTCGGCACCCGCCCCGACTTCGCCCTCCGCTCGTTCCCCGACCTCGACGAGAACGTCCGCCAGTCCGTCGCCGCCGTCCGCGCCAACCCCTACCTCCCCCACACCGGGTCGGTCCGCGGCTTCGTCTACGACATCGAGACCGGCGCCCTCCGCGAGGTCGTGACGGTGGCGATCGTCAGACTGACGTGCCAGCGAGGTCCGGAGCACTGGCCGAGTGATCGACTCGGCGCGGGTGCGGGCGACCCGGTCTTCGTGACCGCGGGCGCGGTAGCCGTCATCCTCGACGCCGATAGTACGAGCAGTGGTGGACGGCCGAGGACGTCGACCGCTTCGAGGTCGCCCCGGAGGACTACGTGCCCTGGACGGGTCAAGGCCGACTCGGGCTGGAGTGACCGGGCTACGGTCGAGACCGTGGCTCAAGGCACTGGCCTCCCTGCCCCGGAGGGAGCAGCAGCGGGTGCGGGCGGCCATCGACCTCCTGGCCGAGCAGCCCCGCCCGCCCGGGTGTCGGGCGCTGACGGGCGAGTCGGACGCCTACCGGGTGCGGGTCGGCGACTACCGGATGGGGTACGAGGTGATCGACGATCGCCTCATCGTGCATGTGGTGCGGGTGGGTCACCGGCGGGACGTGTACCGGCGCTGACGCGGGCGCATCACGGCGTAGTCGCAGGTGGTGCGGGTGGCGAAGCCCAGGGACTCGTAGAGGCGGATGGCGTTGGTGTTGTGGGCCGCGGCGTGGAGGTACGCCTCCTCGCCCCGGGCCCGGATCCGGGCGGCGACCGCCCGGGTGAGCAGGGAGGCCAGGCCCCGGCCCCGGTGGCCGGCGTCGGTGCACACCGCGCTCGATCTCGGTGTACCCGGCGCAGCTCAGGCGCTCGCCGGCCATGGCCACGAGCCGGCCGCCGGCCCGCACGCCCAGGTAGCCGCCGATCTCGACCGTGCGGCGCTCGAACGGGCCGGGGTCGGTGGCCGTCACCAGGGCCACCATCTCGTCCACGTCCCCGGGGCCCAGAGGCTCGAGCACGGCCTCGCCGGTGGTGGTCACGTCCAGGTCGGGGCCGGCCAGCATCTGCACGCCCACGCCCTGCTCCAGGATCTCCCAGCCGTCGGGGATTTCGAGCGTCCGGCGGAACAGGACGGTGAAGCCGCCCGGCGCCACGAGGGCGGCGAGATCCTCCCAGGCCTCGGGCCCCGGGTCGTCGGGCAGCGCCGCGAACACCGACACGTCCGGGTCGAAGCGGGCCGCCTGGCCCCGACGCTCGGCCAGGCGCGCGCGGGGACCGATCAGCGAGTGCCACACCGCGTTGTCGAGCTCGGCCGGGACCTCCATCGCCATGGTCGGGGTTTCTAGCCCTCGCGAACGTTAAATCACGAGCCAAATCGTCCGGTTCGGCCCCGCGCCGTCTCGGAACGCGTTTAGATGCCCACGAGGGGGAAGCGAACCTCGGTCGAAGGGGGAAGTGCACATGGACCGCCTGAGCCCGCTGGACGCGTCGTTCCTGCACGTGGAAGACGACGTCAACCACATGCACATCGGGTCGATCGGCATCTTCGAAGGCCCGCCGCCGGCTTACGAGGAGCTGACCGCCACCGTCGGCGGCCGGCTGGCGCTGGTCCCCCGCTACCGCCAGCGGGTCGCTACCGTGCCGCTGGCGCTGGGCCGCCCGGTGTGGGTGGACGACCCCCACTTCAACATCGAGTACCACATCCGCCACACGGCCCTGCCCGCCCCCGGCGGCGACGAGGAGCTGCGGCGGCTGGTCGGCCGGGTCATGTCCCAGCAGCTCGACCGGACCAAGCCGCTGTGGGAGATCTGGATGGTCGAGGGCCTGGGCGACGACCGGTGGGCCATGGTGTCCAAGGTCCACCACTGCCTGGTGGACGGCGTGTCCGGCACCGAGCTGCTGGCCGTGATCCTCGACCTCACGCCCGACGTGCCCGCGCCGGTGGAGGACGACTGGCAGCCCCGGCCGGCCCCGTCGCCCCTGCGGCTCGCGGCGACGCCACGGTCGGCCTCGCCACCAGCCCCTACGAGCAGATGCGGGCCGTCACCGCCGCCGTGCGCCGGCCCCGGCGGGCCCTCGACGCGCTGGCGGAGGTGCTCCGGGGGTCGCTGGCGCTGTCCAGCCTGGTCCGGCCCACCCCGCCCACCAGCCTCAACGGCCCCATCGGGCCCCACCGCCGCTACGCGTGGACCAGCGCGGACCTGGCCGACGTCAAGCGCATCCGGGCCGCCCACGGGGGCACGGTCAACGACGTGGTGCTGGCCCTCATCACCCGGGGCTTCCGCGACCTGCTGCTGTCCCGGGGCGAGGACGCCGACGGCCGCACCATCCGCACGCTGGTCCCGGTGTCGGTGCGGGCCGCGGGGCGACAGCGGCCCCGCGGGCGGCGACGGCACGCTCAACAACAAGGTGTCGGCCATGTTCGCCGAGCTGCCGGTGGGCATCGCCGACCCGGTCGAGCGGCTGCACGCCATCACCGCCCAGCTCCAGGACCTGAAGGAGTCGCGCCAGGCGGTGGCGGGCGAGGCCCTGACCTCGGCCGCGGGGTTCGCCCCGCCCATGCTGCTGACCCTCGGCACCCGGATCGCCACCCGGGCGGCCCGGCGCACCGGCAACCTCGACACCGTCACCACCAACGTGCCCGGCCCCCAGTTCCCGCTGTACTCCTGCGGCCGCCGCCTGCTGCGGGCCACGCCCTACGTGCCGCTGGCCGCCCCGCTGCGGGTGGGCGTGTCGATCTTCTCCTACGACGGCGAGCTGACCTTCGGCATCACCGGCGACTACGACACCGCGGCCGACATCGACGTCCTGGCCGAGGGGATCGGCACCGGCGTGAAGGAGCTCCTCACGGCATGAACCACCGCTTCTGTCAGACGTGAGCCGCTCCATTGCACGTGAGCGCTGACAGAACCGGTTGTCAGTCGACGTCGGCCTGGGTGGCGCCGCCGGCCAGCCGGGGATAGCCGGGGCCGCGGTCGAACATGGCCGGCTCGCCGCGGGCGGCGGCCAGGGCCGCCCGGCGGGCCGCGGTGGCGGCCGCGTCGACCTCGCCGCCGTCCGCCAGGACCACGCCGTAGTCCCGCTCGGCGGCCTCGCGGCTGACCTTGCCCTGGGCCACGTCGAGGGCGACGGCCCGGGGGTCGCGGGTGAGCGGGATCGCCCCAGCCCGCCGCCGCCGGTGGTCTCGATGCGGATGACCTCGCCCCGGGCCACCGGCTCCCAGTCGCACAGGCCGGGCATGACCCGCTCGGCGGGCCCGCCCGGGTCGATGGTGACCCGGAACGGCGTGCCCGCCCGGCCGCCCCGCACCCCCCAGCACGACAGGATCGACCGGTCGGCCACCGACATGAAGGTGGCGTCCTCCAGCACCCGGATCTCCTTGCGGTAGCCCAGCCCGCCCCGGAAGGCCCCGGCGCCCCCCGAATCGGTGGCCAGGCCCAGCGTCTCCACCCGCACCGGGAACCGGGTCTCCACGAACTCGACCGGCAGGTTGCGGGACTCGGGCACCACGTGGATGGTGTCGCTGCCGTCGGCGTAGTAGCGCCCGCCCGACCCGCCGCCCAGGATCTCCCGGTTGAGGTACCAGCGGCCCTCGGCGTCGTAGCCGGAGATGCCCGTGTAGCGGATCGTCTCCTGGTCGGCGGGCATGTAGCCGTCGACCGCCTTGGCGATGACCCCGGCCAGCACCCCGAGCAGCCGCAGGATCACGAACGTGCGGGCGTTGGTGGGCGCGGGGAACACCGGCGTGACCAGCGTGCCCGGCGGCGGGAAGCGGATGTCGATGAGCTCGACCACGCCCTCGTTGACGTCGAGCTCGGCCATGCGCTCGGGGGTGTCGGCCAGGTTGCGGAGGATGGGCGCCAGCCACTTCTTCAGGAAGTTGCCGTCCGCGTAGTCGCCCGCGTGGTTGATCGGCCCCTTGGCCTGGGGGCCGGTCCCGGCCAGGTCGAGGATCAGCCGGTCGGCGGTCTTGGTCAGCGTGATGCGCTGGCGGTGGAGCCGGGGCTCGTCCACGCCGTCGTGCTCGGCGTAGTCCTCCCACGTCCAGGTGCCGTCGGGGATCTTGGCCAGCAGCTCGCGCCGGAACGTCTCGGCGCACGGCCGACACGATGGCGTCGAAGCAGGCCTCGACCGCCTCCCGGCCGTAGCGGGCGAACAGGTCACCCAGCCGCCGCGCGCCCATGAGGCAGGCCGAGCACTCGGCGTCGAGGTCGCCCGCGATCGAGTCCGGCATGCGGGAGTTGCGGGTCATGATGCGGATCACGCCCTCGTTGGGCACGCCCGGCGTCGTACAGCTTGACCGGGGGCACCATCAGCCCCTCCTCGAACACCGAGGTGGCGTGGCTGGGCATCGAGCCGGGGACGGCGCCGCCGATGTCGTCGTGGTGGCCGAACGCCTGCACGAAGGCCACGACCTCGCCCTCGTGGAACACCGGCACGGTCACGCACAGGTCGGGCAGGTGCCCGATGCCGCCCTCCGACAGGTACACGTCGTTGTGGAAGAAGATGTCGCCCGGGCCGCATGGTCTCGAGGGGGAAGTCCCGCGCCACGGGATGGACCAGCGCCGAGTACGACCGGCCGGTGAGCTTGCGCAGCCGGCGGTCGTGGATGCCGGCCCGGAAGTCGTGCTGGTCCCGGATCATGGGCGAGCGGGAGGTGCGCCCGATCTGGTCCTCCACCTCGGCCTCGATGGAGGCCAGCGTGCCCTCCACGATCTCCACCAGCACCGGGTCGACGTCGGTCACCGCGCCCGCTCCGTCTCCCGCCGGGCCACCAGCGCGCCGAGCCGGTCCACCACCACCCGCACGCCCGGGGGCACGGGCAGGGTCGAGCCGTACTCCTCGACCACCGCCGGGCCCCGCACCTCGTCGCCCGCGCCCAGGTCGGGGCGCCACACGATCGGCGTGTCGTGCCAGGCACCGGCGAAGAACACCGGGCGGGACCCCGTGGGCACGACCGTGCCCGTCCCCGGCCGGGCGGGCGCCAGCGGCGGGGCGTCGAGCGGGCCGACGCCGGTGAGGCGCACGTTCACCCACTCGACCCCGTGCCCGGGCCGGTCCCGGTAGCAGTAGCCGTACAGCCGCTCGTGCTCGTCGTGGAAGCGGGCGAGGACCGCGGCGGCCAGGCCGGCGTCGACCGGCCCGGCGGGGACGTCGACCCGCACCTCGAACGCCTGGCCGTCGTAGCGCAGGTCGGCCGAGCGCAGGAACCGCTGGTCGCCGGGGTCGAACCCCTCGGCGCCCAGGGCGGCGGCCGCCTCGGACTCCAGGCCGGCGAACACCCCGGCCAGGGCGCCCAGGTCCAGCTGGGCGTGGGCGGCCACGAAGGTGCGGACGTCGTCGATGCGGACGTCCACGCTGAGCAGGCCGCGGGCGCACAGGTTGCCGGGGTCGGGCGGGATGACGGCGGCGGGCAGGTCGAGGATGTCCAGCAGGCGGGCCGCCTCCAGCGGCCCGGACCCGCCGAAGGCGCACAGGGCCAGGTCGCGGACGTCGATCCCGCGGCGGACGGTGGCCTGGCGGATGGCGTTGGCCTGGTTCCAGGTCCAGATCTCGACGATGCCCTCCGCGCACGCCTCGGGCCCGAGGCCCACCGCCGCGGCCAGGGCGTCGATCCCGGCCCGGGCGGCCTCGACGTCGAGGGGGATCTCGCCGCCCAGCAGGTGGGGCGGGATGCGCCCGAGCACCAGGGCGGCGTCGGTGAGCGTGGGCTCGGTGCCGCCCCGGCCGTAGCACAGCGGCCCGGGGTCGGCGCCGGCCGATCGGGGACCGACCTTGAGCGCCCCCTCGGGCGACACCCAGGCGACCGACCCGCCCCCGGCCCCCACGGTCACGATGTCGATCATGGGGACCTTGGCCGGGAAGCGGCCGATGGTGGCGTCGGTGGTGAGGGTGGGCGTGCCGTCCCGGATCACCGCCACGTCGGTCGAGGTCCCGCCCCCGTCCAGGGTGACCACCCGGTCGAACCCGGCCGCCGCGGTCACCACCGCGGCGCCCAGCGCCCCGGCCGCCGGTCCCGACAGGACCGTGGTGATGGGCTTGCCCGCCACCCCCGCGGCCGAGGTCACCCCGCCGTTGGACTTCATCACGAAGAACGGGACGCCGCCGACCGGTGCGCTCGGCCAGCCGCTCGGCCAGGGTGCGGACGTAGCGGGCGATGGTCGGCTTGACGAAGGCGTCGACCAGCGTGGTCACCGAGCGCTCGTACTCCCGGTACTCGCGCAGCACGTCGGAGCTGATCGACAGCGAGCACTCGGGGTAGGCCTCGGCGAACAGGTCGCGGACCCGCTGCTCGTGGGCGGGGTTGGCGTAGGCGTGGAGCAGGCAGACGCCCACCGCGGTGACCCCGTGGGTCGCGGAACCAGGCGGCCTGGTCCCGCACCGCGCCCTCGTCCAGCGGGCGCAGTACCCGGCCGGTGGCGTCGAGCCGCTCGGGCACCTCCCGCACCAGGTGGAGGGGCACGATGCGGTCCGGCTTCACCCAGAAGTAGGAGTTGCCGTAGCCGTCGGGGACGCTCTGGCGGCCGATCTCCAGCAGGTGGCGGAAGCCCGCGGTGGTGAGGAAGCCGAGGCCCTCGACCTCGCCCTGGAGCAGGGCGTTGGTGGCCACCGTGGTGCCGTGGAACACGGACGCCACCGCGTCCCAGCCCGCGCCCGCGGCGGCCAGGGCCTTGTCCGCCCCGGTGAGGAAGCCCTGGGCGGGGTCGGCGGGCGTGGACGGGGTCTTGGTGGTGGTGAGGGCGCCGGTGGCCTCGTCGAGCACCACGACGTCGGTGAACGTGCCCCCGGTGTCGACCCCGACCCGCAGGCGAGTCACTCGGGTCCCCGCAGCGGGAACGGGGCGGTGGCCTCGGACTCCAGCACGTCCCGGTGGCGCCGGTAGAGGGCCAGGTTGCGCTCGGCCAGGTGGTCGAACCCCTGGCGCACCGACGACCCGGGGCTGATCGTGCCCATGGGGTCGACGCCGACGGTGGCGGACACCCAGCCCGGCTGGCTGGTGCCCCGGGCCAGGACCTCGCCGGTCGGTCCCACGATCAGCGAGTTGCCGAAGTAGACGTGGCCGCCCGCGTCGACCCCCACGGCGTTGGGGGCGACGACGTAGACATGGTTGTCGTAGGCGCGGGCCCGGGTGGTCAGCTCCCAGATGTCGGCGGCCCGCAGGAAGGCGGACGGCCGGACGACGACCTCGGCGCCCAGGCCGGCCTCGATGCGGACCAGCTCGGGGAAGTCGCCGTCGAAGCAGATCACGCTCCCCAGGCGCCCGAGGTCGGTGCCCACCACCAGCACGTCGTCGCCCGGGGTGACCCACGACTGCTCGGCGGGGAACAGGTGGGTCTTGCGGTACACGCCCAGCACGTCGCCGGTGGGGGCGATGACGGCGGCGGAGTTGTAGACGGTGCCCCGCTCGGGCCCGGCCTCGTAGGTGGGCCACACCAGGTGGATGCCCAGGTCCGCGGCTGCGCCTGGGCGGCCTCGGTGAGCGGGCCCGGGGATCGAGTCCGACGAGGTCCCACAGCGCGTCGGGCGCCGAGGCCGGGGGCGAAGCCGGTGGTCACCGTCTCGGGCACCACGACCAGCTCCGCTCCCGGTGGCGTCGACGCAGCGGCGGGTGAGGTCGAGCGCGGCGGCGATGTTGGCCGCGATGCGCGTCGGGTGTGACGGCCCCGGGCACCGGCCCGACCTGGAGCCCGGCGGCCATGAACGGCCTCACCCGGAACTCCGGCAGCGCCGTCCGGCATCAACCGGCGACGGCCTCAGGCTGCCTCCGGCGCCGCCAGCGGACGACGGCGACGGCTCCGGTCACCACGGCTGCGGCGGCTACGGCGCCGGCGGGGCCCGCTGGCGGACGGCGGGGCCGGGGTCCGGAGCTGGGGCGGAGCCGGACAGGTGCGGGGCCGGGCGGCGGCGGTGCCAGGTTGGCGAGCAAGGTCTCGGCCAGGCGGCGGGCGGCGGCGGCCCGGACGCTGCTGCCCACCGTGGCCAGCTGGACCGGACTACCTCGCCCTCCACCGTCGAGGGACGTGCGGGCGGGGTTGGCGCGGACCGTGACGTCGACGTCACCGGGGGCGCCCGAGCCGGTGATGCGGACGGCGTCCGCGTCGAGCGAGGGTCACCGTGCCCGCCCACAGGCCCATGACCGTGGCGATCGACACGTCGACGAGCACCGCCAGGTTGCCGTCGGCGTCCGCGTTCGACCGAGCGGGCGCCGGGCAGGGCCGCGGCGAGCCGAGCGGGGTCGGCCAACGCCGCCCAGGCCTCCGGCGGGGCGGAGACGGGGAAGCTCGCCCGCATCCTCACCGGGTGGCCTCCAGGGCGGCCCACAGCTCGGGGGGCGAGATGGGCATGCGGTCCATGCGGACGCCCACCGCGTCCTCGATGGCGGCGGCCAGGCAGGCCGAGACCGGGATGACGCCCGCCTCGCCCGCGCCCTTGATCCCCAGCGGGTTGAGGGGCGACGGGGTCTCGGTGTGCGCGATCTCCGGGGTGGGCACCTCGCTCAGGTACGGCATCAGGAAGTCCATGAAGCTGGCGTTGACCAGGTTGCCCGCCTCGTCGTAGGCCACCCGCTCCAGCAGGGCGCCGGCCACGCCCTGGGCCACGCCGCCGTGGATCTGGCCCTCCACGATCATGGGGTTGATCAGCGGGCCGCAGTCGTGGACCACCGCGTAGCGCCGGATCGCCACCGTGCCCAGCTCCGGGTCGACCTCCACCACCGCGGCGTGCATGCCCGCGGCGAAGGTCGAGCGCACGGGCGAGTAGTAGTCGCGGGCCTCCAGGCCGGGCTCGTCGTCGTCGGGCACCGGGGCCACGTCGGGGTCGGCCGGGGAGGCGAACTGGGTGGCGGCCTGCGCCTCCCGGGAGAACGAGTAGCGCAGCGGGTTGGACAGCACCGCCACCTGCGACAGCGGGATCCCCCGGCTGGGCGTGCCCCGCACGTGGACCACGCCGGCCGCGATGTCCAGGTCCTCGGGGGCGGCCTCCAGCGCCTCGGCCGCGATGCGGACCGCCTTGGCCCGCACCGCCCGGGCGGCCAGCGCCACCGCGTTGCCGCTCATCACCGCGGCCCGGCTGGCGTAGGTGCCCACCGCGTAGGGGAAGCGCCGGGTGTCGCCGGTGGTGACGTACACGTCGGCCATGTCGACGCCCAGCTCGTCCGCCACGATCTGGGCGAACACGGTCTCGTGGCCCTGGCCCTGCGAGGTCAGGCCGGTGGCCACCATGACCCGCCCGTTCGTCTCCACGTGCACGTGGGCGCCCTCGTAGGGACCGACGCCGGTGCCCTCCACGTAGCAGGCCAGGCCGATGCCCAGCCGCCGCCCGGACGCCGCGGCCTCCGCCTGCTCGGCCGCGAAGCCGTCCCAGCCCACCAGCTCCCGCAGCCGGGCCAGCAGCTCCGGGTAGTCGCCCGAGTCGTAGATCAGCGGGCGCCCGTCCTGGAACGTCATGTGGAAGTCGTAGGGGAACTCGTCCGGCCCGATCAGGTTGCGCGCCCGCACCTCGTCCCGCCCCAGGCCCAGGGCCTCGGCGATGCGGTCCATGGTCCGCTCCATCACGAAGCAGCCCTGCGGCCGCCCCGCGCCCCGGTAGGGCGTGACCGTCACGGTGTTGGTGTAGAGCGACGTGAACGTCACCCGGTAGTTCCGGTGCCGGTAGGGGCCGGGTAGCTGGGTGGCGGTGATGATGGGCAGCACGATGCCGTAGGGCGCGTAGGCCCCGGTGTCGTGCCAGAAGTCGACCTCCAGGCCGAGGATGGTGCCGTCGCCGTCGAAGCCGACCCGCACGTGGTGCTGCTGGCCCCGCTCGTGGGTGGCGGACACGAAGTGCTCGTAGCGGTCCTCGACCCACTTGACCTCCCGGCCCAGCAGCCGGGCCGACCCACGGCACCAGCACCTCCTCGGGATAGGGATGGACCACCTTGGTGCCGAAGCCGCCGCCCACGTCGGGGGTGATGACGTCCACCGCCACGTCGGGCAGGCCGAGGATGTTGGCCACCGCGGCCCGCACCCCGGTCGAGGTCTGGGTGGAGGTGCGCAGCCGCAGCCGGCCGTCCTCCTCGTCCCAGCGCGCGTGCACGCCCCGGCCCTCCAGCGGCGACGACAGCGAGCGCTCCATGGCGAAGTCGAGCTCCAGGACGTGGGGCGCGGCGGCGATGGCGGCGGCCGCGTCGCCCAGCTCCTGGGTGGTGACGGCGGCGACGTTGCCGGGCACGTCCTCGTGCACCAGCCGGTCGCCGGCCCGGGCCGCGTCCAGGCCCACCACCGCGGGCAGCGGCTCGTAGTCGACCACGATGCGCTCGGCCGCGTCCTCGGCCACGTAGCGGTCGGACGCCACCACCATGGCCACCGCCTCGCCCACGTGGTTCACCTCGCCCCGGGCCAGGGCGTACTGGGTGCGCGGGTGGGTGAGGTCGGGATGCGGGATCAGCAGGGGCAGCGGATCGGCCAGGCGCCCGGGCAGGTCGTCCCAGGTGTACACGCCCACCAGGCCCGTCGACGTCGAGCGCGCCGCCGGCGTCGATGCCGGTGATGCGGGCGTGGGCGTGGGGGCTGCGCACGAAGGCCGCGGCCAGGGCGTCGTGACCGGCGTCGTCCAGGAACCGGCCCGCGCCCCGGACCAGGCGCTCGTCCTCCCGGCGCTCGACCCGCTCGCCGAACCACTGGGTGGTCACGGCCCCTCCCCCGCCAGCTCGGCCGCCCGGCGCACCGAGCGCACGATGTTGACGTAGCCGGTGCAGCGGCACAGGTTGCCGCCCAGGGCCTCGGCGATCTCGTCGTCGCTGGGATGGGGGCTGCGGGCCAGCAGGTCGCGGGTGAGCAACAGGAAGCCCGGGGTGCAGAAGCCGCACTGGAGGCCGTGGCACTCCTTGAACGCCTGCTGCACCGGGCTCAGCTCGCCGTCCCGCCCGGCCAGGCCCTCGACGGTGGTGACCTCGGCGCCGTCGACCATGACCGCGAAGGTGAGGCACGACCGCACGGGCTCGCCGTCCACCAGCACGGTGCACGCCCCGCACACGCCGTGCTCGCAGCCCACGTGGGTGCCGGTGAGCCGCAGGTCGTGGCGCAGCAGGTCGGACAGCAGCCGCCGGGCGGGGACCGGCGCGCGCACGCCGTTGACGGTCAGCACCACCTCTGGGTGGGCTCGGCGCTCATTGGCGCACCCTGCGGGATGCGCGAGCGTCGGCCCGAGGGCCGAGTAACGCACTGTGTTGATGGTTCGTTGCGCACCCTTCGGGATCCGCGCTGGCGTTCGGCCCAGAGGGCCGAGTAACGCACTGTGTTGATGATTCGCTCCCTACGGTCGCTCACGCCGGGACCTCCGCCGTCTCCCGGGCCCGGGCCAGCGCGGTGGGCAACGCCCGGGCGGTGAGCGTGGCCGCCAGGTGGCGGCGGTAGGCGCCGCTGGCGTGGATGTCGTCGGTGGGATCGAGGGCGCTCGCCACCAGGTCGTACACGTCGCCGTCGCCCGCCAGCGCCGGCGTCAGGTCCAGCACCACCGGGACCGGGGCGCACGACAGGTAGGCGGCCCGGCCCGCCACCGGCCCGCCCCCGGCGTCCACCGTGACGGTCAGGGCCACGCCCGCCAGGGCGTAGTCGCCCTTGCGCCGGGCCAGCTCGTCCACGGCCCAGCCGGTGCGGGCCGCCAGCAACGGGAAGCGGGCGGCCACCGCCAGCTCGTCGGGCGCCAGGCTCGTCTGCAGCGGGCCGACGAACAGCTCGGCGGCCGGCACCCGCCGGGTGGCCAGACGCCCGTCTCGCCACGCCACCGCCTCCAGCGAGCCGTCCAGCAGGGCCAGGACCGCGGGCAGCTCGGCCGCGGGGTCGCCGTGGGCCAGCGAGCCGCACACCGTGCCCCGGTTGCGGATCACCGCGTGGGCGATCCAGCCCGCGGCCTCCACCAGCAGCGGGTGGACGGCGGCCACGTCGGTGTCGCCCAGCAGGCGGGCGTGGCGGACGGTGGCGCCCACCACCATCTCGCCGCCGTCCAGGGTGATGGCGTCGAGGCCGAGGTGGTTGACGTCGACCAGGTGCTCGGGGGCGGCCAGGCGGAAGTTCATGAGCGGGACCAGGCTCTGGCCGCCGGCCAGCACCTTGGCGTCCTCGCCCAGCTCGGCCAGCAGCCGGGCCGCGGCGGTCACGTCCGCCGGCCGGTGGTAGGTGAACGGCGGCGGCTTCACGGCGCCTCCCCGGCGACGTCGACCGCGGCCGACGCCGCCAGGGCGTCCAGCGCGGCGGCGAAGCACTCCAGCGGCGGGCGGACCAGGCCGGCGCCCACCTGGCCCGTCCCCGCCACCCGGCCGGCCATGCCCGTGTTGATGATCGGCGCGATGCCGGTGCGCACCACCGCGAGGGTGTCGATGCCGAAGGGCACGCCCCGGAACCCCAGCACCGGCAGCGTCCAGATGGGGTGCTCGGTCACGGTGAGCTGGTACATCAGCTCGGTCCAGGTGCGGGCGTCGTCCACCTCGCCCCCGACCAGGCCGACGATGGCGGGCGCCCCGGCCATGGCGAACCCGCCGAGCCCCACCGTCTCGGTGATGGCCGAGTCGCCGATGTCGGGGTTGGCGTCGCCGGGGCCGAAGCCGCCGAGGTAGAGCCCGTCGGGGACGGCGGCGGGGCCGGTGAACCAGCGGTCGCCGGTGCCCGAGACCCGGATCCCGAACTCGGTGCCGTTGCGGGCCATGGCCACCACCACGCTCGACCCGGGCACGCCCGCGCCCGCGTCGGCCACCAGCTTGCCCGCGGCCATGACCACGTTGAGCAGGAAGTGGTCGTTGGCGTCGATGAAGGACAGCACCTCGGCCACGTCGTCGGCCCGCCGCTGGCCCACCTCGATGGTGCGCACGAGGTCGGGCGCCAGCGCCCGCACCAGCAGGGACGTGCCGGCCCGGTTGCGGTTGTGGCCCTCGTCGCCCATGGCCACCATCGAGGCGATCAGCGCGCCCACGTCGAGCGGCCCGTGGCGCCGGAGGGCGGCGCCGAGGCAGGGGCCGAGGACCAGCTCCATCCACAGCAGGCGCTCGGTGATGTCGTCGCCGAACGCCCCGTAGCGGAGCACCTTGCCCAGGCCCTCGTTGAGGGTGCTGTAGCCGGGCCGGCCCGCGTCCTCCAGGACCCACATGGGCATGGAGGGGCTGACCACGCCGGCCATGGGCCCCACCGCGTGGTGGTCGTGGCACGGGGACAGCTCGATGCCGCCCGCGGCGGCCAGCTTCTCGGCCGCCTCGGGGCTGTCGGCCCAGCCCTCGTACAGGCAGGCGCCCACGATCGCGCCCCGCAGCGGGCCGGACGCGTCGGCCCAGGCGATGGGGGGCCCGGCGTGCAGGAGCTGGCGACGGCCGATGCCCACCAGCTCGGCGGCCGGCCGCACGTCCACCAGCCGGGGGCGCACCGCACCCATCCGCTCGACCGCGGTGCGGTTGGCGTCCACCAGGCGGGGATCGCCCGCCACCGCGGCCACCGCCGCAGCCGACGCCGCCGGGGGCGGGCGCCAGTCCACCGGGACCGTCTCGATGCCCTGGGCGGCCAGCGCCTCGTCGAACGTGGGCGCGCCCACGGTGATCACCGCGCCGGGCGGGGACAGCAGGTCGCCGAGGTCGCGCGGCAGCCGTCGGCCATGCGGCTCAGCCTGCCTCCGCCGGGCCGCCGGCCAGCAGGCCGGCGGCGTGGGTGGCGGCCCGGGCGAGGCTGCGGTGCACGATGGCGCCGGCCGCGGCCAGGGCCTGGGCCTGGCGGTCGAGGCCCTGGGGGTCGCCGGCCGTGCCCACCAGGGTGACGACCGGGGCGGCGCCGGTGGCGGCCAGCGCCGGTGCCAGCACCGAGGCCGGGTCGGGATGGGCGCCGTGGCCCAGCACCACGTCGAGCAGGACGACCCCGGCCCGGGCGGCCGCCAGCCGCTCGGCCACCGGCGCCGGGTCGATCATGGGATGGGGCCGCCCGGCCGTGAGCTCGTCGTCGCCCAGGTCGAGCAGGCTGGGCCCGCCGCCCGGGTCGTCGCCGGGGCCGATGTGGCGCGGCGGGGTCCGGGTGGACGTTCGACCGCACCGGGCCGATCCGCTCCTCCAGCAGCGCGAGGGCCTCCAGGCAGTTGGTCCCCCCGCTGAACAGGCCGAGCAGCGGTCCCGGCTGCGGCACCCGCCCCTGGCCCCAGGCGGTGGGCTCGGGGAACGGCCGCCCCAGGGTGCGGGCGATCTCGGCGGCGGCGTCGGTGAGGGTGGGGCACCCCGGCCCGACGGGCGCCAGCACGACCGGGCGTGGCGCACGCCGCGGCCGCGGCCGCCACCGCGTCGGCCACGTCGGGGGCGGGCGGCTTGGACACCAGGGCGATGACCTCGACCTCGGGATCGGCGTCGAGGGCGGCCAGCGCGGCGAGGGCCGAGATCCCGCCCACCGCCGCCGACAGGTCCCGGCCGCCGACGCCCAGCACGTGGCGCACGCCGATGCCGGCGCCGTCCAGCAGGCCGCACAGCTGCTGGGCGCCGGTCCCCGACGCCGCCACCAGGCCCACCGGCCCCGGCACCACCACGTTGGCGAAGCCGAGGCCCGCCCCGGCGAGGATGACGGTCCCGCAGTCCGGCCCCATGACCAGCCGGCCCCGGGCCGTGCCCTCCCGCTTGAGGGCCACCTCGGCGGCCAGGTCGACGCCGTCGCTGAACACCATCACGTGCCGTCCCGCACGCAGCGCGGCCACCGCCTCGACGTAGGCGTGCGGCCCGGGGACCGACACCACCACCACCCCGGCGTCGGGGCGCTCGCTCGCCGCCGCCTCCACCGTGTGGGGCGGGACGCGGGCGGCCCCGCCGGGCGCGGGGCGGCGGCGCTCGGCCAGCACCCGCTCGACCGCGGCGACGGCGGCCTCGACCGCGGCGTCGCCGGCGGCCCGCACCGCGATCACGAGGTCGTCGGGCCCCGCCTCGGGGAGCGGGAACCCGGCCCCGGCCAGCTGGTCCCGGTTCAGCGGCGTGGCCATGGCCGCGATCACGGTCTCCACCCCGGGCTCGTCCGAGGCGGCGGCGCTGGCCCGCATGAGCGTCACGGAGTCGTGGTAGCGGCCGCGCTCGACCCGCACGCTCTCGCTCACGCCGCGCACCCCACGGCCAGGCCCGCGGCCAGGTACCACCCGCTGGTGTGGCCCAGCCCGAGCAGCCGGTCGGTGGCCCCGTCGAGGTCCGGCCCGCCGTCCGCCACGGCCCGCAGGACGGCGGCGGCCTCGGGGACGACGGCGGCGTGGTCTGCCGCGGCCAGCAGGGCGGCCGACAGCCGGCGTGGTCCGGCCCCGCGCCCGGCGGAGCACGGCCGCACCCAGCGCGCTCGGCCCCGGGCGCACCCCGGGCCCGGAGGGCGGCCAGGCAGCCGGCCAGCAGGTCGTCGCCCGCGGGCGTGAGCCCGCCGCCCCGGCCCACCAGATCGTCCACCGCGGCCGCGGGATCGGCCGCCACGGCCTCCACCGCCGCGGCGGGGACGGCCGGGTCGGGCGGCGCCAGGGCGTGCACCCGGGCCGCGACCCGGGCGACGGCATCGGGGTCGATCCCACGCCAGGCGCACCCTCGGGTCGAACCAGCGCCGCACGGCCGCCACCGGGCGCTCGCCGTCCCACACGCCGCCGCCACCGACCGCCAGGTCGCCGCCGGCACGGCGGACGGGCCGTCGCCGGCCAGCACCGCGGCGCACGGCAGGCGCACGCCGCCCGCGGCCACCAGGGCCAGCAGGTCGTCGCCCACGGCGAGGTACGTGGCCGCCGGGCCCGCCGCCACCACGGTGGCGCGCCGCACCGGTCCCGTCAGGACGTCGTGGACCAGCACGCTTGCCGCCAGGGGTGTCGCCTTCCCGTGTTCCAAGAGGGGGATGTTAGGCGGGGCCGAGGTCCACCACCGCCGCTACCGGGCCGCCGCCGGACGGGCCCTGGTGGAGAGCGGCCACCGACACGAACACCGCGGGGTCGCCGACCGCGGCCGCCACCACCCCGCCCACCGCGCCCTTGATGTGGCGGTGGTGGTGCACGTCGGAGTCGTCCAGGGCCACCTGGCGCCGTCCGCGCAGCCGGGCGGTGGGGTCGGCCTCGCACTTGAGGAACACGTTGACCAGCCGGTCCCCGAGGTCGGCGGCCACCGGGCGCTCGGGCAGGTCGAGCCCGGCCGAGCGGATGGCGGCGTACACGCCCTCGGCGTCGAGCGCGTCCCGCATGACCGAGTGGCCGATGCGGTAGCGGCCGCCCAGCCCGGGGGCGTTGCCCACCACCACGATCTGGGCCCGGTCCAGCTCCACGCCCGACGAGCACGACGCCACGCTGGAGTAGAGCGACAGGTCCCGCCCGATCTGCTCGGCGGCTGGGGGTGGCGATCTCGCCCAGGGCCACCGCGATGCCCAGCGCGGTCGTGCCGTTGGACAGGTTCATCGACTCCAGCGGCTCGTCGGTGACCGTGTCCCGGCCGCGGGCCCGGGCCTGCTCGATGGTGGCCATGGTGAGCAGCGGGGTCTTGGTCTGCACGTAGTGGACGTCGGCGGGATCCTCGATGCCCGCGCCGGCCATGGCCCGGCGCACGCCCTCGGCCACCGTCGCCACCATCTCGGGCCGCCCGATGTGCTCGGGCAGGATCACGTCGCTCATGGCCACGCCCACGGTCAGGCGGGGCTCGGCGTCGGGCTCGGGCGGCCCGTCGACGCGGGCGAACACGGTGGCGTGCGGCGTCAGCACCCCGTCGGTGCCCCCCGACCACACCATGGGGATCTCCGCCACCTCGGCCTCGCCGCGGCTGCCCGTGCGCCAGCAGCGTGGACCGGAACGCCTGGTCGGCCAGGATGCGGGTGAAGTCGTTGACCCCGCCGTTGCCCTCGGTCTTGCCGACGACGGCCACCACGCCGTCGGCGGTGATCGTCCCGGTGCGGATCAGGTCCGGCGAGGCCGGAGGCGTCGGACACGCTCTCCAGGACGACCTTGTGGGCGGCGTAGGGCACGGGCACACCGTGTCAGTTCGCGGCGTGCCCGTCCACGACCTCCGCGGCCAGCACGCCCTGGAGGCCGGCCAGCGTCGGGAGCCACGCGTCCTCCACGTCGCGACCGTCGTCGCCCTCGGCGCCCGGCTCGTCCACGTACAGCCGCACCACGGTCCCGCCCGCCGCGGGCCGCAGCTCCCAGGTCACGATGGTGGAGGGGTCGTGGCCGCCCTCGATGGCGAAGGACAGGCGCCGGTGCGGGTCGGCCACCACCACGTCGCCGCGGGCGGCGACCACGCCCTGCGTGGATCAGCTCCACCGGGGAGCCGGGGCGCCAGTCCGAGCGCAGCGTGACGCCCCGCAGGTGGCGCCCGGTCTCACCGTCGGTGAGGGCTGCCCACACCTCGTCGGGGCCGGCGGCGGTGAAGAACCCGAAGAGGTGCGTGGTGATCATGCCGCCCAGAGGACCACGGGCGGCTTGACGCTCGCTTGGAGCGTGCTTGGCCCCCTACGGGGGCAGATGATCCGCCGGTATCTCTCAAGCGATACCTCCAGCCGGACCCCACCGACCGAGGGGCGAGGCAATAGGGGTCGCCCGGGGGGCGAGGCAATAGCGGCCGGCCCCCGACCCCTATTGCCTCGCGACAGCCGCAGCGACCCCTATTGCCTTGCCCCGGCCAGAAGCGCCACGAGCGCCACCTCCCAACGCTGAGACAACCCGCACATCGTCACCACGCACCCCACACCCGACGCCGCTGGTGGACGCGTGATACCAGCGGCAACTTCAGCGCCACCCCCCTAGCCGGGGCAGACGGTGCGGTCCTTGAGCTGCTCGAAGGAGAGCTCGCCGGCCGGGAGCGTGAACGTCACGCCGATGGCCGGGTCCCGCACCACGTCGTCGTCGGCGCTGTCGCCCAGCAGCCAGACGCACCGGCCGTCGAGGCGCTGGGCCACCGGGCTGGCCGGGTCCTCGGCCACCGCCACCGCGCCCCGGATGGAGGGCCCCAGGCGGGTGAGCATGGGCCGCTCGATGTCGTGGGCGTCGGTGGTCTCGGCCAGCGTGAGGCCGGCCAGGCGCAGGTCCAGCTCGGCCGCCACCGACGACACCAGCAGCGACACCGCGGCCACGAACACCAGGTTGGTGCGGCCCTCGTAGCCGGGGAAGCGCCCCGCCAGCAGGCCGACCAGGGCGATGGCGACCATGGTGCCGACGGTCCAGAACAGGACGAGCCGCCAGCCGCCCGACAGCAGCACGGCCACGATGGCCAGCGCCCCCACCGCGGCCCAGGGCGACAGCAGCCAGCGCAGCCGGGCCGCGGGACCGCCCGAGCCGCGCCGGTCCTGCACGCTCACGGCCACGAAGGCGGTGGCCGCGGCGCCGATGACGATCACGCCGGAGATGGCGATGCGGTCGGCGGTCTGCATGCCGACCGCGGCGGGGCTGGTCCCCAGCCGCCGCCAGTACGAGTCGGTGACCAGCACGCCGATCACGTAGGCCACGCCGCTGGCGATGGTGATGATGGTGGAGAGCTGGAGGTCGATCCGGCCGAAGTAGCCGAAGCGCTCCCCGGTGCGCGGACTGGCGGTGGGACGGTGGCGGCGGTAGGGGCGGCCGGTCCCCTCGGTGCTCACGCCGGGAGGCTAACCCGGGACCGCAGCTCGTCCAGATGCCCCGTGCCGCTCCTTGAGCGCGGTGCGGGTGGCGCCGCTCAGCGCCCAGGGCTGGAGCCGGGGCAGGGCGCTGGCCGTGGCCTCCGGCCCGATGACGGCGTGGGCCGCGGCGACGGCCCGGTCGACGCCCACGTGCAGCGAGGTGGCCGCCAGCAGCTCGGCCACGTCGTTGGCCAGCAGCGTGTCGCTGGCCGCCAGCTCGCTGAAGCCGAAGTCGATCATCCACACGGCGCCGTCGGCCGCCACGAACACGTTGGCCAGGCGCAGGTCCCGATGGGCCAGGCGCCGGTCCCGCAGGAGCTGGACCTGGGCCCAGATGGCCCGCAGCAGCTCGTCGTCGACCTGGTCGGGCTCGACCCGGTCCAGCGAGCGGCCGTCGATGCCCTCGTACACCAGCACGAACGACGCCGGCTCGGCGGTGGCCAGCGACACGAACCGGGGGGTGCGCACGCCGAGGTCGCGGGCCGCCAGCGCCACCAGCGCCTCGTGCTCGACGGCCCGGCGCAGGGACCGGAAGCCCTTCTCGTCGCCCAGGTTGCGGGGCACCACCCAGCGGTAGAAGCGGAACAGCAGGTCGGCGCTGCGCTCGTCCTCGCCCAGCGCCTTGACGAACAGGCGGCGGCCGTCGCGGGCGTCGGCGAAGTAGGGCGTGGAGCCGCGGGCGTCCAGGCTGGCCTGGTCGATGCGCCGCACCGGGCACGCCGACGGCGGCGAGGCCGCCCGCGATGGCGGTCGCCCGGGCCCGGCGCGGCGGCGCGCCCAGGATGAGCACGGCCAGGGCGCCGCCCAGCCAGCCCGCCAGCAGGGCGCGCAGGGAGGACAGGTTGACCGGCGTGACCAGCAGGCGGCCGAACATCACGCCGAGCACCACCACCCACGCCCAGCGCCGCCAGGCCCGGCCCACCCAGGGCGCCGCGGCGGTGGCGACGCCGGCGGTGATGGCCACCGTCAGCTGGGTGGCGGTCGGGTTGTCGATGAACCAGTCGAGCGCATCGGGCTTCTGGGTCACCGGGCGCGCGCTCGGCGCGTCGGCCCAGCCCGACCAGCGCGGCGATGACCAGCCCCATCGCCCCGCCCAGCACCGCGGCGCCGAGCGCCCGCCAGCGCTGGTGCGCCACGGCCACCACCGCTCCGCCGACGAAGGCGACCAGGCCGGCCAGCCAGGTGACGAGCGACCACCAGCGTGACCAGCCAGGAGGGCACCGTGTCGACGCCGCGGAGCAGGTCGTGGGTGTTGTCGGTCAGGAGGTCCCCGGCCAGCCACTGCACCAGCAGCAGCACGATCAGCGCGACCGCGGCCACGCCCGCGCGCAGGATGTCCGCCGGCGACCGCTCGGCCACCGCCGGCGGGCTCTCGTGCACTTCCACGTCCACAGTGCCGGCCGACCCGGCGGCTTCGACGGCGTCGCCCACCCCCCGACCATGGTGAGGCCCGGCCCCGCGCGCATCACTCCGTGCGGGTGAGCGGCCCGCCGCTGGGCCGGAGACGCCCATTCGGAGACCGTTGCGCCGGGCAAACGGGGCTTGCGATAGTTCGCACGAGGGGGTCGGTCACCATGCTCACGCGCCTTGGCCGCGCTTGTTACCGGCGGCGGTGGTTGGTGTTGGTCGGCTGGGCCGGCCTTTTGATCGGGCTGATGTCGCTGAGCTCGGCCTACGGCGGCGAGTTCGTCAACGACTTCACGCTGCCGGGGTCCGAGAGTCAGCGGGCGCAGGAAGTGCTCGAAGCCCACGGCTTCCCCACCCACGCGGGCGAATCCGGGCAGGTCGTGTTCGCGGCCGACGACATCAACGACCGGGCCGTGCACGACGGCATGCGCAACCTGTTCGCCGGGCTCGACCGGGCGCTGGCGCCGGTGGACATCATCAGCCCGTACACCCTCGACGGCGAGCACTTCGTCAACGACGACGACACCATCGCCTTCGCCATCATCCACATGGGCGACCGCAGCCAGGACGAGTACGACGCCGCGGCCGCCCGCGCCCGGGCCCTGGTGGACGCAGGCCGACGTCCCCGGCACCCAGGTCGAGCTGGGCGGCAGCGTGTTCGCGGAGCCGCCGGACTTCTCCAGCGAGACCTACGGCTTCCTCGCCGCCATGATCGTCCTGCTCATCGCCTTCGGCTCGGTGCTCGCCATGGGCCTGCCGCTGCTCACCGCGGCCTGCGGCATCCTCGCCGGCATCTCACTGGTGACGCTGGTCGTGCCGTTCATGGGCATGCCCAGCTACGCGGTCGAGGCCGTGGCCATGATCGGGATCGGCGTCGGCATCGACTACGCCCTGTTCATCGTCACCCGCTACCGGGAGGGCCTGGGCGAGGGGCTGGACGCCGAGCAGGCCACGGTGCGGGCCGTCGAGACCGCGGGCGCGCGGTGCTGCTGGCCGGCAGCGTCGTGCTGATCGCGGTGCTGGGCATGTTCACCGTCGGCCTGGAGATGATCCGGGGCCTGGCGCTGGGCATCTCCATCGGCGTGTTCACCACCATGGTGGCGTCGGTGACGCTGCTGCCCGCCGTGTTCGGCTTCGTGGGCACCCGGATCGACCGCCTGTCGCTCCCCGGCCGCACCCGGGAGCGCGAGGCCGGCCCGCCGCGAGCAGTGGCGCGGCGTGGAGCCACCGGGTGCAGCGACGCCCGTGGCCCGCCCTGGCCGCGGGGGCGGGCGTGCTGGCTGCTGCTGGCGCTGCCCGCCATCCAGTTGCGCCACGGCTTCGGCGACGCCGGCAACCGGCCCACGGCCGACACGACCCGGCGGGCCTACGACCTGGTGTCCGAGGGCTTCGGGCCCGGCGCCAACGGGCCGCTGCTGATCGTGGCCGAGCTGCCCGGCGGCCCCATCGACTTCACCGTGCTGATGGGCCTGCGGGACAAGCTCGACGACCTGCCCGAGGTGCGCTTCGCCACCCCGCCGCTGCTCAACGACGTGGGCGACGCCGCCCTCATGCAGATCTTCCCCACCGCCTCGCCCCAGGCGGAGGAGACGCAGGCGCTGGTGCACACCATCCGGGACGACCTGATCCCCCAGACGGTGGCGGGCACCACGGTGACGGCCCGGGTCACCGGGGCCACCGCCGCGTCCATCGACTTCGGGGAGTTCGTCGCCTCCCGGCTGCTGTGGTTCACCGGGGCGGTGCTGGTGCTGTCGTTCCTGCTGTTGCTGGTGGTGTTCCGCAGCGTGCTGGTCCCGCTCAAGGCGGTGGTCCTCAACCTGCTGTCGCTGGGCGCCTGCTACGGCGTGCTGGTGGCCACGTTCCAGTGGGGCTGGGGACTGGGCCTGCTGGGGGTGGGCAAGCCCGGGCCCATCGACGCCTGGGTGCCGATGATGCTCTTCGCCGTGATCTTCGGGCTGTCCATGGACTACGAGGTCTTCCTCCTGTCCCGCATCCGCGAGGACTACGAGCGCCACCACGACAACTCCACCGCGGTGGCCAACGGCGTGGCCGCCACCGCCCGGGTGATCACCGCCGCGGCGGCGGTCATGGTGTGCGTGTTCGGCGCCTTCGCCCTGGGGTCGAGCCGGTCGCTCAAGATGTTCGGACTGGGGCTGGCGGTGGCCGTGCTGCTCGACGCCACCATCGTCCGGCTGGTGCTGGTGCCGGCCACCATGGAGCTGCTGGGCGACCGCAACTGGTGGCTGCCCCGACTGGCTGGACCGGCTGCTGCCCACCGTCACGGCCGAGCCCGAGCCCGAGCCGGTGGAGCCGGCCCCGGAACCCGCTCCCGTGCCGTGACGCTCCCGTGGCCTTCCACCTGGCGTTTCATTGCGACTGGGTGACAGCCATGCCTGCGATTCGTTACATTCGCCGGGGGGCGCGATGGAACGAGCTGGGGAGCATCGTGAGATCGTTCAGCCACAAGGCCGTACTGCTACGGGGATTCGCGGTGGCGCTGGTGGTCGCGGTCACGGCCACGCCGGCCGTCAGCGACGCCCAGCAGCCGACGCCCGAGCAGCAGCGCGACGAGGTCCGCCAGCAAGCCGCCGAAGCCGCGCTCGACATCGACGCGCTGCGGGCCGAGGACGCCGTGGTGCAGCAGGCGCTGGCCGACCTGCAGGTCAACGTGGACGCCCAGCAGGCGGACGTCAACGCCGCCGCCGACGCCCAGGCCGCGGCCGACGCCGCGCTGGCCGAGGCCAACGGCCAGCTGGCCGGGACCCAGAGCCTGGTGGCGGGCCTGAACGCCGCGGCCGACGAGATGGTGTACCAGTCCTTCATGGACCCGCCCATCAACAACGCCCTGGAGATCTTCCGCTCCGGATCGCTGAGCGACGCCGCGGTCAAGGCCGCGCTGCTCAAGATCCAGGCCCAGGACGATGCCGACCTGCTGGAGGAGCTGGAGCAGGCCGAGGCCCAGCTCGAGACCGACCAGGCCGCCAAGCAGGAGGCCGCCGACCTGGCCGCGGACCGGCGCTCCACGTCCGACGCGGCGCTGGCCGAGCTGCAGACCGCGCTGAGCCAGCAGCAGCAGTTCGCGGCCGACCTCGAGGCGCGGCTCGACTCTCGGCTGGCCGAGGCCGAGGCGCTGCGGCAGCAGGACGCGACGCTGTCGGCGCAGATCGAGGCCCAGCAGGCGGCGCTGGCCGCCCAGCTGGCCGCCATGCGGGGCGCGAGCACCGGGCCCAACGGCGACGTCCCGCCCGGGGTCATCGCGCCCGTGCCCGGCGGCCTCGCCACCGTGAGCTGCCCGACGGGCGGCTCCATCACGGTGGCGGGCGCCATCGCCGAAAGCCTGGCCGCCCTGCTGCGGGACGCCGCCGCCGACGGGGTGCTCCTGTGCGGGGGCGGCTGGCGCGACCCCCAGGCCCAGATCCAGCTGCGCATGGAGCACTGCGGGACCTCCAACTACGCCATCTACCAGATGCCGTCGTCGCAGTGCGACCCGCCCACGGCCAAGCCGGGCTACTCCCAGCACGAGGTGGGGCTGGCCATCGACTTCACCTGCAACGGCGGCGGCACCGTCAGCCGGGGCACGACCTGCTACAGCTGGCTGGCGGCCCACGCCGCCGACTACGGCTTCTACAACCTGCCGGAGGAGCCCTGGCACTGGTCGACCACGGGCCCAGCTAGCCCGCGGCCGGCGTAGACCCGGTGTCACGCCTCCGCGGGCTTGGGCTTGGGCCGCCAGGCGGTGGCGAGCAGCAGGCCGGCGCCGCCGCCGCCGGCCAGCACCGCGATGAGCAGGCCGGTGGAGCCGATGAGGTCTCTCCGCCAGCCGATGGCCTGGTCCAGCGACCACTTGCCCGGCCCCAGCACGGCCAGCGCCAGGCCGCAGATGGTGAGGGTCATCACGTACTCCCAGCCCTCGCCGGGCCGGAAGATGAAGAAGCCGTTGCCCCGGTGGTTGGTGATCCAGGCCACCAGCATCACCCCGATCACCGCCGCGCCCCCGAGCGGCGTGAGCAGGCCGAGGACCAGCGCGATGCCGCCCGCCACCTCGGTCACGCTGGCCAGCCAGGCGTGCACGATGCCGGGCCGCATGCCGAGGCTCTGGAACCAGCGGGCCGTGCCCGCGATCTTGCCGCCGCCGAAGATGTGGTTGATGCCGTGCGCCAGCATGACCGCGCCCACGCCCATGCGGAACACGGCCAGGGCGAGGTTGATCGAGTCCTGATCGCTCACGGGCCTGGACCTTAGCGGCCGGTCCCTGACGGACCGTCAGGACGCCCAGGCGACCAGCGGGCCGGCCACGTCCAGCAGCGCGGGCGGGATGGCGAGGTCACCGTCCCACACCACGGTCTCGACCCCGTCGATCTCCGCCGGCCGGTCGGACACGAACAGGACCGGGCGACCCTCGGCCGCCGCCGCCCGGGCCGCCCGCTCGGCCCGTCCCGGCTCGGTGGTGGCCGGGACGATCACGCTGCCGGGCTCGACCGTCGGCCAGGTGCGCGCCACCCAGAAGCCGGCGAGCCCGGGCGGCGCCACCACCACCCCGCCCGGGGCGAGGCCCTGGCTCAGCGCCCGGGCCCGGGCGGCGGGCGTGGCGGGATCGTCGTACAGCGGCCCCACCACCGCCGCCAGGTCGGTGTAGAGCCGGGGCCGGGAGGGCGTGGCCGGCGGGTGGGCCCAGGTCTCCCCGAAGGCGGCGAGGCCGGCAGGCTCGACGTCGACGACCTCGGCCCGCCCCTCCCACGGCCGGCTGGTCACCTCCGCCGGGTCGAGCCCGGACGTGACCAGCACGTCGATCTCGCCCAACCCGGCCAGCTCGAAGTCCCGCGCCTGCAACCCGGCGGTGCCCCCGTGGAACGGCGAGTCCCAGCGGAACACCCCCTTCGCCCCCCACGTGTTGACGGCCGCCACGCCCAGCCGCTCGGCCAGCGCCCGCACGCCGTCCACGTGGGCGAGCACGCCGGGACCGACCAGGAAGCCGACGGCAGGGGTGGCGGTCACGGGCGGCATCGTAGGGCGGGCACCATGGTCGGATGCCGGTCCTCGCTCCCGACGACGACGCCTTCGGTGCCGCGCTGGCCGACCATGCCTTCGCGGCGCCGACCGTGCCCGGGCCCCAACCCCCGGAGCTGGTCCTGGAGGTGGACGACGGCTACCGCACCCCCGCCCTCCCCGCCTCCTGGTTCTTCCTCCCCGAGGCCGCCTGGAGCCCGGAGGAGCGCCAGGTCCTCGCCCACGCCCCGGCCGGCGGTCCGGTCCTCGACCTCGGCGCGGGCGCCGGCCGCCATGCCCTGTGGTTCCAGTCCCGCGGGCGCGAGGTCACCGCGGTCGACGCCTCTCCCGGCGCCGTCGAGGTCTGCCGCGCCCGGGGCGTGGCGGACGCCCGCCTGGGCGACCTCACCGACCCGCCCGCCGACCGGCCGTGGTCCACGGTCCTGCTGCTGTGCGGCAACCTCGGCCTGGCGGGCGGCTGGGACGAGACCCGCGCCCTGCTCGGCCGGCTCGCCACCGTCTGCGCACCCGGCGCCGTCCTCATCGCCGACAGCATCGACCCGACGGCCCTCACCGACGACCATTCCCGCACCCATGCCGCCCGCAACCGCGAGGCGGGCCTCCCTCCCGGCCAGATCCGGCTCCGCCTCCACTACGGCCCCCGCACGACCCCGTGGTGGGACCTGCTCAACGTCCCCGTGGCCGACGTGGCCCCCCTGGTCGAAGGCACCGGCTGGACGATCGCCGCCCACCTGGTGGCGACCGTCGATCACTACGTCGTCCTGCGACAATGGCGGTGATGTCGGACGGATCGCTCGCCGCGGGGCAGGCGGCGCTCGGGGCCGGGCGGTGGGCGGACGCCCGGGCGGCGTTCGAGGCGGTGCTGGCCGAGCAGGAGTCGGCCGAGGCCTCGGCGGGGTTGGGGGCGGCGCTGTGGTGGCTGGGCGAGAGCGCGGCGGGGGTCACCCACGGGTCGCGGGCCTACGCCCAGTTCCGGCGGGAGGGGGACCTGGCCGGGGCGGTGCAGAGCGCCGTGTGGCTCGGGATCACCTACAAGGCCGACTTCGCCAACTACACCGCCGCGAACGGATGGCTGGGGCGGGCCGAGCGGCTGTTGGGGCCGGTCGAGCCGGGGCCGTTGCACGGGTGGGTGCAGGTGGCGCGGGCCTACCGGATGGCGGACCTCGACGCCGCGGCGAGGCTCACCGGGCGGGCGGCCGAGCTGGGGCGGGCGGCCGGGGATGCCGACCTCGAGCTGACGGCGCTGGCGCAGCTGGGGTTGATCACCGTCGGGCAGGGGCGCACCGCCGAGGGGTTCGCCCTCATCGACGAGGCCATGGCCGCGGCGCTGGCCGGCGAGCGGTCGAACCTCGAGACCGTCGTCTACGCCTGCTGCGACATGCTCAACGCCTGCGAGCTGGCCAGCGACGCCGAGCGGGCCGCGCAGTGGTGCCGGGTGGCCGACGAGTTCGTGGACACCTACGGCTGCCCGTTCCTCTACGCCGAGTGCCGCATCCTCTACGGCAGCGTCCTGTCCGCCCAGGGCCGCTGGGACGACGCCGAGGAGGCGCTGCGGGCGGGCCTGCGCATCACCGACGGCACCTGTCCCGGCCTCCACACCCGGGCCCTGACCCGGCTGGCCGCCCTGCGGGTGCGCCAGGGCCGGCTGGAGGACGCGGGCCGGCTGCTCGACCGGGTGGCCGAGAGCGGCGAGGAGGAGGCCGAGACCGCGGTGTCGATCGCCGCGCTGCTCCTCGCCCGGGGCGACGCGGCCGGGGCGAGCCAGCGGCTCGTGCAGCGGCTGGCCGACCTGGCGGAGCACCGGGCCCACCTCGGCGTCGCGCTCGACCTGCTGGTGGACGCCCACCTGGCGCGCGGCGACGTCGAGGCGGCCGAAGCCGCGGCCGGCGCGGCTGGCGGCGCTGGCGGCCGGGGCCGACAGCCCCCGGCTCGACGCGCTGGCCGCCGCCGCCCAGGGACGGACCGGCGCGGCGCGGGGCGAGGCCGGCGCGCCGGACCGGCTGCGGGCCGCGCTGGCGGCGTGGACCCGGCTCGACCTGCCGTTCGAGGCCGCCCGCACCCGTTACGACCTCGGATGCAGCCTGGCGGCCGGCGGCGGCAACGACGCGGTCGACCACCTGCGCCGCGCCCTGGCCGGCTTCGAGCAGCTGGGCGCGGTGCTGGAGGCCGACCGGGCGGCGGCCGCGCTGCGGGCGCTGGGCGTGCCCGCCCGGACCGGAGCCAAGGGCGTGGGCCTGCTCACCGACCGGGAGCGCCAGGTGCTCGGGCTGCTGGCCGCCGGGCTGTCCAACCCGGAGATCGCCGAGCGCCTGCACGTGAGCCGCAAGACCGTCGCCCACCACGTCAGCCACATCCTCACCAAGCTGGGCCTGCGCAACCGGGCCGAGGCCGCGGCCTACGCCGCGAGCGTCCCGATGTAGGTCACCTGCCCGATGCCCGGCGGCCTCGCCCGTCGCATGCTCGGGCCATGAGCGAGTCCACCGAGACCTTCCAGATCCCCCTCGCAGCGGCCGAGCTGTACGAGGCGGCGTTCGTGCCCGCCTTCTTCGCCCAGTGGGCGCCCACGCTGTGCGAGGCCGCGGGCGTGGCGCCCGGGCGCCGGGTGCTCGACGTGGCCTGCGGCACCGGCATCGTGGCCCGCACCGCGGCGGACCAGGGCGCCACGGTGACCGGCGTCGACCTCAACGAGGCCATGCTCACCGTGGCCCGCCGCGTCCGGCCCGAGCTCGACTGGCGCCAGGGGAACGCGCAGGACCTGCCCCTCGCCGACGGGTCGTTCGACGTGGTCATGAGCCAGATGGCGCTCATGTTCTTCCCCGAGCCCGCGGCGGCGCTGGCCGAGATGGCCCGGGTGGTCCGCCCCGGCGGGACCGTGGCGGTGCTGGTCCCCGGCGCCCTGGAGCGGCAGGCCGCGTTCGCCCCCTTCGTGGAGATGGCCGCCCGTCACGCCGGGCCCGAGGCCCTCGACCTGCTGACCGCCTACTTCCGCAGCGGCGACCTCGACCGCCTGGCCGCCCAGCTGGGCCGGCAGCGACGACCGTGACGGATCGGCGGCGGGTGGACGGCACCTACCGGGCCCCCAGCGTCGACGCCTTCGTCACCACCGAGGTGGAGAGCACCCCGCTGGTCGAGCGCATCAGCGCCGAGACCTACCAGCGGATCCGGGACGAGGCGAGGACCGTGCTGGCCCCCTTCACCGCCGCCGACGGCAGCGTGGCCGCGCCCTTCGAGTCCAACCTGGTGGTGGCGATAGCTTGACCGGATGACCACCGACCCCGTCCGGGTCCTCGTGGTGGCGGGGAGCCTGCGCCGGCCGTCGTTCACCCGGTCGGTGTGCGACGCCACCGCCGAGGCGCTCGCCCGGGCGGGGGCGGTGGTCGACCGCTGGGACGTCGCCGACCCGCTGCTGCCCCTCGCCGACCCGGCCTACCACCGTGACCCGCGGCGCCATCCCGACCCGGACGTGCGGCGCCTGGTGGAGGCGGCGGACGCGGCCGACGCCTTCGTGGTCGGCACGCCCGTGTACCACGCCTCCTACTCGGGGGCGGTCAAGAACGTGCTCGACCACCTGGGCATCGCCCAGATGCTGTACAAGCCGGCCTCGGTGGTCGGCCACGGCGGCCGGGTGCGCAGCCCCCAGGCCGTCGACGCCCTGCGCGGCTCGCTGCGGGGGCTGCTGGCGGTGGTGCTGCCCACCCAGGTGGTGGCGGCCCTGGGCGACTACGACGACGAGGGCCGGGTGTCCGACCCCGACATCCTCGCGAGGCTCGACCGCCTGGCGCACGAGCTGGTGACGTTCACCGAGGCCATCCGGCCGGCGCGCCAGCGGCTCATGGCCCGCTACGCCTGATGGCCGGCGCGCACCCGGTCCTGGTGGTGGGGGCGGGCCCCGTGGGGCTGGCCGCCGCGCTGGCGCTGCGGGCGCAGGACCTGCCGGTGGTGGTGCTGGAGGGCGCGCCCGAGGGCCGGGAGCGGCCGGGCAGCCGGGCCATCTTCCTGCACCGCGAGTCGCTGGAGCACCTGGAGGCCATGCGCCCGGGCCTGGGGTGGGACCTGGCCCGGCGGGGCCTGGTGTGGACCACCAAGCGCACGTTCTGGCGCGAGCACCTCGTGTACGAGCGCACCTATCCCCCGCCCTCGCCCGCCCGCCTGCCGCACTCGACCAACCTGTCGCAGGTCGACATCGAGGCGGCCGTGCTCGACGCGGCCAAGCGCCGCCGGCGTCGAGCTGGCCTGGGACCAGGAGGTCGCCACCGTCGCCACCGACCCCGACGGCGTGGTTCTCACCACCGCTGCGGGCCGGGAGTGGCGGGCGCAGTACGTGGTGGGCGCAGACGGGGCCCGCTCGGTGGTGCGGGACGGCATCGGCGCGGCGCTGGAGGGCCCGCGCGTCGACAGCTCGTTCGTCATCGTCGATGTCGCGGACGACCCCGACCACCCCCTGGTGCCCGAGCGCGTCTACCACTACGAGCACCCGGCGGTCGGGGGCCGCAACGTGCTGCTCGTGCCGTTCGCCGGCGGGGTGCGGGCCGACCTCCAGCTCGGGCCGGAGGACGACCCCGCCCGCTTCGACGACCCCGAGGGCGTCAAGGCGTGGATCGCCCGGGTGCTGCCCGAGCGCTACGCCGAACGGGTCACCTGGGTGTCGACCTACCGGTTCCACCAGGCCGTGTCCGACGCCTTCACCGACCCCCACCGCCGGGTGCTGCTGGCCGGGGAGGCCGCCCACCTGTTCGCCCCCTTCGGCGCCCGCGGCCTGAACTCGGGCATCCCCGACGCCCTGGTGGCCGCTCAGGCCATCCGCCGCGCCCTCGACGACCCCGCGGCGGCGACCGACGCCATCACGCACGCCGCGTCCGTCCGCCGCGAGGCCGCCCTCTACAACCGCAACGCCTCCAACCTGGCCCTGCGCCACATGCAGGCCAACGGCTGGCGGGTGCGCCTGCGCCGCCGCCTGCATGCGGCGGCGGCGCAGCGGGGCCTCCGCAGTGGCGCCTGGCTGGACTCGTCGCCCTTCGGCCCCCGAGCCGCCGAGCACCGCACCGACACCGGGTCCTACTGAGCCCCTGACGGGAAGTAGCCTGGCCGGCACCGATGGACCAACCCGCATCCGACCGTCTTCGCCTGGCTCGCCCAGGACAGCGGTGGGCAGCGTCGTGGCGGCCACCGTGGCGACCGGCGCCGTCGGTGCCGGGGCGCTCGCCCTCGGGATCGCCGGCGGCTCGCCGTTCCTGGCCGTCATCGGCGTCCTGTTGCTGGCGCTGGCGGCGGCGTGGACCTGGCGCGGCTGGCGCCGGGCCCGCACCGCCCGGCGGATGCGCGCCCGGTTCGGGGACGAACCGGGCGCCGTGCATCAGCCGACCGAGTAGCGCTGACGTTTGGTCGGCGAAGCCCTCGCCTCCGGCTCCCCGCTTGGCGGGTCCCTGTCAAGGTCGGCGACGAGACCGTGCGCGGCTCGGTGCCGATGGCCGTACGCCCGCAACTCGTCGGGCTGCGCATCGGCGACGACGTCATTGCGGTGGTCGACGAAATCGTCTCCCGCAGGGCGACGGGCAGCGAAGGTCGCCGGCTGCGCCTTCGGTCGATCGCGCCTGCGGACTCACCAGACCCCGGCTTTGACTGACCTCCTGCGTCCGTCCGTGCGGGCGACTGGCACGGACGAACGCAAGGTGGGCCACTAGCCGACCGAGTAGCCGCTGACGTTGGTCAGGCGGAAGCCCTCGGCCACCACCCGGTCGAACGTCTGCTGGTACTGGTCCGAGTTGAGGCCGTGGCGGGCCGTGAAGGCCGGGCCGCCGTCGGCTTCCCAGATGGCCGCGTAGCGGTCCTCGCCGTTGACGTTGTACCCGCTCACCTGGCGGAGCCGGAAGCCCTGGCCGACGAACTCGTCGAAGGCTGCCTGGTAGTGGGGGTTGCTGAGGTTGTGGCGGGCCACGAAGGACGGGCCGCCGTCGGCTTCCCAGATGGCGGCGTAGAAGTCCTGGCCGTTCACGGCGTAGCCGCTGATCCGCCGCAGCCGGAAGCCCTGGCCGACGAACTCGTCGAAGGCCGCCTGGTATTGCTGGTTGGTCAGGCCGTGGCGGGCCACGAAGGCCGGGCCCGGCCGCTGCTCGAAGATGGCCGCATAGCGGTCCTGGCCGTCGACCTCGTAGCCGGACACGTCCACGAGCCGGAAGCCCTGGCCCACCAGCTCGTCGAAGGTCTGCTGGTACTGGGCGTTGGTCAGCCCGTGACGGGCGGCGAACGCCGGCCCCTCGCGCTGCTCGAAGATGGCCGCGTAGCGGTCCTCGCCGCCGACGTCGTACCCACTCACGTCCACGGGACGGAAGCCCTGGCCGACGAGCTCGTCGAAGCGCTGCTGGTACTGGCCGTTGGTCAGCCCGTGCACCGCAAACCAGTTGGGCCCGGGAGTCGCCTCCCAGATCGCCGCCAGGCGCTGCTTGTCGCTGACCACCGGGCTGGCCACCGCGCACGAGATCTCGCCCGCGTCGTTCACCGAGCAGAAGCCGTCGAGCAGCTCGAAGGTGACCTCCGCGTTGTCGCCGCCGCCGCCCACGTGGACGACGGAGAACCCCGGCGTCGTGGCCGAGGTGGCCTGGGGGCTCACGCTCTCGGAGTACTCGTTGGAGCCGACGAACGGGTTGTCCCAGCCGAGCCGCAACTGGCCGACGAGCTCACCCTCGTCGGTCTGGATCTGGTAGACGACCCGGCCCTCGGTGCCGGTGGCGAAGCCGTCGGACTCGGACATCCAGGTGCCGAGGTTGCCGATCAGGGCCGGGGGCTCCGACGACCAGACGCCGTGGTCGAGCTCCTGCTTCAGCTTTATCAGGTTGAGCCTTCCGGCCCGGTTGATCAGGGTCACATGGGTTGATCGAGCAGCCATCCGTCCGCCTCCTGCGCTCGTCGTCGAAGACTTCTCGATGGGAAGTGCGAGGCCGCGGGCGTGAGATACGCGCGGGCGTCAGGCCCAGGCCGACAGGTCGCGGCCCAGCCACGCGGCCAGGGCGGCGTTGTCGGGGGCGAGCCGGGCCCGGAGGCCGGCCGCCGTGGCCTCGGCCATGGGCGGGTACTCGCCCTCCACCGCGTTGAGCCTGCCCACGATGCGCCCGATGCGGAACGCCTTGGGCAGCCTGCGCCGGGCGCCCCGCACCCGCCGGGAGCGGAACGACACGAACCGGTTGACCCGCTCCCCCAGCCGGGGCGGCCGGAAGTCGCCGTCGACGCCCAGGAACCCGCACACGTCCGCGTAGGTGGCGCCCGGCTCGGCCTGAAGGTCGTCGAGCAGCACCACCCGCAGCCGCTCCCGCGGGAACCGCTCGCACACGGCCTCCAGCTGGGGCAGGTAGCGGCCGCGGGCCACGTAGTCGGAGGCGTCGTCCGCCACCGCCTCCTCGAAGCTGCGCTCGTCGCGGCCGCGGACGTGCTCCATCCAGTAGTGCGAGTAGGCGCGCTCCACCGGGTCCCGCAGGATGGCCACCAGCCGGGCGTCGGGGATGGTGGCCGCCATCCGGTCCAGCGCCTCGGGCTCGGCCAGGTAGGTGGGCGTGGCCTCCCCCACCGCGGGCTGGCCCCCGTAGCCCTCGAAGCGCGAGCGGTACCAGTCCAGGCCCCGGTCCCAGCGCCGGTCGAAGAAGTGGATCTCCTTGCGGGGCATGAACACCTGGGGATGCACCTGGAGGTACTTGTACAGCGACGTCGAGCCGGAGCGCATGGCCCCGATGATCACGAAGGTGGGCAGCGGCGCCTCGCTCACCGCGAGCGGGCCCGCCAGGACTCGACCGCCGCGTCCCGCGCCGCCTGGTCGTACCAGCGGGCCGAGGCGGCGTCGGCCGGGTCGACCAGCGCGGCCCACGGCTCGGGCTCCACGCCCATCCGCTCCCCGTGACGGCGCAGGTTCTCGACCTCGGACCACTCGCCCGCGTACACGTGGTCGAGGGTCCGGTAACGCTTCGACATGTCGGAGACGGTGCCCGCGTTGTGCCGGATCTGCCGGTCGTAGGGGTCGACCCGGGCCCGCCCCGAGCCGTCCCGGCCGCACAGGGCGTCGAACCGGGCCCGGGTGTCGGCCTCCAGCCGGTAGGGGAAGTGGTGGGTGAACGTCGAGGCGGCCGGCTCGACCAGCGTCACGTCCGCCCGGGCGGCATGGAACCCCAGGCCCGAGGTGATGGCCGGGCCCGACCGGTCCCAGCGCTGGAGGTGGTGCTTGCGGTGGCCGGCGGCGCACAGGTTGCCCGCCTTCTCCTGGCACAGCGGCTGGAAGTCGAGCGGGTGCAGGCCGGGCAGCGACTCGGGCGCCCCCTTGGGGAAGTGGTTGAAGTAGCGGCTGCCCACGATGCGGAAGCGCCGGTCCAGGCCGGTCACCAGCTCCCGGACGGTGGCGCCCCCGGGGCCGTGGACGAACTCGTCCGCGTCGAGCCACAGCCACCAGATGTGGTCGAGGTCGCCGGCCTCGGACACCTCGGCCACCGTCTCGTTGAGGACACGGATCTTGAGCATCTCGTCGAGCTGGGGCGTGGAGAACGAGCGCGCCAGCTCGCCGCCCGCGGCCTCGGCCCGGGCGACGGTGTCGTCGGGGCTGTCGTTGTCCACCAGCAGCACCCGGTCACAGCCCTGGGCGAGGGCATTGGCCACGGTGGCCTCGATCACGTCGGCCTCCATCCACGTGACCACGATGGCGTACAGCCCCACCCGCGGCAGCGGGTCGGCCTCGCCGGGACCGGGCTGGTCGCCGGTGACCACCCACGGCGGCGTCCGCCGGCGCAGCCCCACCGCCCGCAGCGCCCGCTTGGCCTGCGACTTGAACCTCATGCCCGCCCCCTTGCGCGTCTACTCGTCGAAGCCGTAGCGCCCCAGCCACGGCGTGCCGGCCACCAGCGCATCCAGCGCGGCGCGCTCGGCCGTCCCCCACGGTGCCCCGTCCCGGGTGCGGTGGGGCGAGGGGAACACCACGCCGTCGCACGCCGACAGGTAGCCCTCCGGCGCGTCCACGCCCAGGAACCCGCACAGCGCGGCCAGCGTGCCGGGCGTGTCGGCCACCAGGTCCTCGTGGTACAGGCGGTGGAAGCTCCCGCCGTCGAGGCCCGCGGCGATGCGGTCGACCGTCTCGCACAGCTCGCGGTAGCGGGTCACCTGCTCGCCCAGCGGGGCCGAGCCCCGGGCGTGCATGGTGGCGACGTTGTCGTAGGGGTTGCGCACCACCTGGACCACCCTGACCGGCATGCGCGCCGCCCGGGCCAGGTCGTCGAGCAGCCCGGGCGCCGCGGCCAGGCGGTCGGTGGTCATGCGACCCCGCTTGTCGCCCACCACCTCCAGGCGGTCCCAGCGGCCCTGCCACTGGCCGGGGACGGCGTAGGAGTAGCCCCACGACTTGCGGCCGGCGTCGGCGTTGGCCCGGGCGTGCTCCAGCACCAGCGTGAGCAGCTGGTCCCGGCGGTAGCCGAGGCCGACGTACTTGAGCACGTCGAGCTCGTGGGACACCACCATGGCGGGATGGGCGTCGAGCAGCGAGCCCACCAGGCTGTGGCCGCTGCGGGGATGGCCCACGAACAGCAGGAACGCCCGCACCGAGGCGAGGTCGGCGCGGTAGTGGCGGGCCTTGACCGCCGAGCCGACGTACAGCGTGGGATAGGCCCGGAACCCGGGCAGGACCCGCACGCCGTCCACGATGCGGGCCACGGACGGCCGCCGGTGCGCCTGCTTGGTCCTCACCCTGTCCTCATCCCGGGCCCTCGTAGCCGTCGAGCCAGCGGTGGCGGGCCACCCGCTCGGCCACCTCCACCCGCTGGGCGTCGCTCCACGCCACCTCGTCGCGGGTGCGGCGCGGCTCGGGGAACACCACCGCCGCGCACCCCGCCAGGTGGTCCGGCTCGACCGGCACGCCCAGGAACCCGCACAGCCGGCCCAGCTCGGACGCCGGGCCGGCCACCAGGTCCTCGTGGCGCAGCCGGTGGAACGCCTCGGGCGCGGTGCGGGCCTCCAGCGCGTCGACGGTGTCGCTCATCCTGAAGTAGAGGTCGATGGTCTCGGGCAGGCCCCGCCGGGGGGCGCGGCGGTGCATGGTGGCGATGTTGTCCCACGGGTTGCGCACCACCTGGACCAGCCGGACGGGCACGCCGACGGTGGCGGCCAACCGGTCCGCCAGCCCGGGGTCCTCGGCCAGGCGCAGGGTGGTGCGGCCGCCCTTCTTGTCGCCGACGACCGACAGGCGCCGGTAGCGCCCCTGCCACTGGCCGGGGACCGCGTACCCGTAGCCGCTGCCCGACACGTGCCCCGCCTCGACCCGCTCGCGCTCGCGCCGCACCAGCAGCGCGACGAGCTGATCCCGGCCGAAGCCGGCGGCCACGTACTTGAGGAGGTCGGCCTCGTGGGCCACGACCATGTCGGGATGGGCGTCGGCCAGCGCGCCCACCAGGCTGTGGCCGCTGCGGGGGTGGCCGACGAACACCACGACCGCGTGGATGTCCCGCGCGTCGTCCCGCAGCCGGCGGCCCAGCGTGGTGGCCGACAGGTAGGTCCCTGGGTAGCGGCGCGCCACCGGCAGGGCCCTGACCCTGCCCATCACCGCCGTGCGCGCCCGCCGCGTGTCCACCATTCGGAAGGGTGGCATACCGGGCGCCGATGGGAAAGACTTGGCGGCAGTGGCGGTCGGGGTAGGCGGACCACGGGTGGGCGCAGCGTCGCGCCGGCGGGATGCGGTGGCACGCGCCCTCGATGTGGCGGTGGCCGGGGTCCTCCTGACGCTCACCGCGCCGGTGCTCGGGTCTGGCGGCGCTGGCCGTGCGGGTGCGCCTGGGCCGGCCGGTGCTGTTCCGCCAGAAGCGCGCGGGCCGCGACGGCATCCCCTTCGAGCTGGTCAAGCTGCGCACCATGCGGCCGGCCGCGTCCGGCGACGAGAGCCCCGAGGGGGACCGGCACCGGCTCAACCCGCTGGGCCGGTTCCTGCGGGCGACCAGCATCGACGAGCTGCCGTCGCTGATGTCGGTGCTGCGGGGCGAGATGAGCATCGTCGGCCCCCGGCCGCTGCCCGTGCGCTACCTGACCCGCTACTCGGCCCGCCACATCCGGCGCCACGAGGTGCGGCCCGGGCTGACCGGGTGGGCGCAGGTCAACGGGCGCAACGCGCTGGACTGGGACGAGCGGCTCGACCTCGACGTCTGGTACGTCGAGCACCGCTCGCTGCTGCTCGACCTGCGGATCATGGCCCGCACCGTGGCCGTGGTCATGAGCGCGTCGGGCATCAGCCACGGGCAGCATGCGACCATGCCCGAGATGCCCGACCAGCGGTGAGCGGCCGGCCCTTCACCGTGCTGGTGTCGTCGTCCGGGCGGCGGGTCGAGCTGCTGCGCGGCTTCCGGGACGCGCTGGCGGCGGCCGGGCTGGCGGGCCGGGTCCTGGCCGCCGACCGGTCCTGGTACTCGTCCGCCTTCCACGAGGCGGACGAGGGCGTGCTGGTGCCCGCCTGCGACGACGACGCCTTCGTGCCCGCGGTCCTCGAGCTGTGCGACAAGCACGCGGTCGACCTGGTGGTGCCCACGATCGACCCGGAGCTGCCCGTGTACGCCGCCGCCCGCGAGCGGTTCGCGGCCGCCGGGGTCACCGTGGCCGTGTCCGATCCCGAGACCGTGGCCATCGCGGCCGACAAGGTGCTCACCCACGCGTGGTTGGTCGAGCACGGCCTGCCCACGGTGCGCCAGGCCGCGGTGGACGTGGTCCGGGCCGACCCGCCCGGCTGGCCCTTCCCCCTGGTGGTCAAGCCCCGCTTCGGCAGCGCCGGGATCGGCGTCTCCATCGTGTCGGACCCCGACGAGCTCGACACGGCCGCCCGGGGCGGCGAGGTGATCGTCGCACGGGGCGGCGAGATGGTGGTGCAGGAGGTGGCGCCCGGGCGGGAGCACACCATCGACGTGCTGGTCGACGCGGCCGGACGCTGCGTGAGCGCGGTGCCCCGGCGGCGGCTGGAGGTGCGGGCGGGCGAGGTGTCCAAGGCCGTGACCGTGCGCTCGCCCGCGCTGGAGGACCTCGCCGCCCGCGTGGGCTCGGCGCTGCCCGGCGCGTACGGGCCGCTCACGGTGCAGGTGTTCGCGGCCGGCGACGGCGGGCTGGCGGTGATCGAGGTGAACGCCCGCTTCGGCGGCGGCTTCCCGCTGGCCCGGGAGGCGGGCGCCGACCATCCCCGCTGGCTGATCGAGGAAGTCGCCGGCCTGCCCTCGACCGCGGATGCGGGCGCGTGGCGGGCGGGGCTGGTCATGCTGCGCTACGACGCCGCGGTGTTCGTGGACGAGGGCGAGCGCGAGGGGTGAGGGTCGCCCACCTGACCACCGTCGACTCGTCGCTGTGGTACCTGCTGAGGCCCCAGCTGCGGGCGGTGATCGAGCGCGGCGGCCGCGTCACCGGCATCAGCGCCCCCGGCCCCTGGGTGGCGGCGCTGGAGGGCGACGGCGTGCGCCACCTGGCGCTGCGCTCGTCCACCCGGGGCTGGAGCCTGACCGCCGACCTGCGGGCCGCGGCCGAGCTCTGGCGCATCCTGCGGCGCGAGCGCTTCGACGTGCTCCACACCCACAACCCCAAGCCCGGCGTCTACGGGCGCATCGTCGGCCGGCTGGCCGGGGTGCCCCTGGTGGTCAACACCAACCACGGCCTCTACATCGGCGAGGGGCGGCGGCTGCGGACGGCGCTCGTCCTCGCGCTGGAGGGCCTGGCCGCGCAGTTCTCCCACGTCGAGCTGGTCCAGAACGTGGAGGACAAGGACCGCCTCACCCGCTGGCACCTGAACAGCCCCCGCCGCACCCGCCTGCTGGGCAACGGCGTGGACCTCGACCGCTTCCGCCCGCCCGCGGGCGCCGACGAGCGGGACCGGGCCCGGGAGGCGCTCGGCGTGCCGCCGGAGCGGGTGGCCGTGCTCATGGTGGGCCGGCTGGTGGCGGAGAAGGGCTACCCGGAGCTGTTCGACGCGGCCCGGCGGCTGGGCCCGGGCTACACGCTGGTGTGCGTGGGCCCGGACGACCCGTCCAAGGCCGACGCCCTGTCCCGGGAGGAGGTGGCAGCGGCCGAGCAGGCGGGCGTGCGCTTCCTGGGCCTGCGCGACGACGTGGAGGTGCTGTACCGGGGCGCCGACGTGTTCGTGCTGCCGTCGCACCGCGAGGGTTTCCCGCGGGCGGCCATGGAGGCGGCCGCCAGCGGGCTCCCGGTGGTGGCGACCGACGTCCGGGGCTGCCGCCAGGTGGTCGAGGACGGCGTGACCGGCACGCTGGTCCCGCTGCGGGCGCCGGCCGCGCTGGCGGGCGCGGTGCGGGCGTTGGGCGACGATCCCGAGCGCCGGGCCGCCCTGGGCGAGGCCGGACGGGCGAAGGCGTGCCGCGAGTTCGACGAGCGCGCGGTCGTGGAACGCGTGCTGGCCGCCTACGGCGATGAGGGCGATCAGGGCGATCGGGGCGATCAGGTGGTGCGGCGGGCGTAGCGCCAGCGGTCGAGGCGGCGGCGGGCCTGCTCCTCCAGCGCCATGCCGCCCTCCACCTTGCGGATGAAGAACCGCATCCCGTCGCGGCGCTGGATCGGCGACCGCGCCAGGCGGTAGGGGTCGGTGGTGCCGTAGGGGTTGGCCCGGTTGCCGCCCAGCGCCGCCGAGCGGAAGCGCTCGCGCACCAGCGGCTCGACCTCGGGTGCGGCCAGGACCGCCTTGGGGTAGGCGAAGTGCTCGGCGGCGAGGCCCAGCCGCTCGCCGATCAGGTCACGGGAGCGGTCGAGCTCGCCCGCCACCGCGCCGGCGTCGAGCCGGTCGAGCAGCGCGTGGCCATGGGTGTGCGAGCCGATGGTGACCAGGCCCGTGTCGACCGCGTCGCCCGCCGCGGCCCATGACAGCGGCCGCCCACCCCCGGGGAACTGCAGGCCCCGCTCCACGTGGTCGGTGGCGAGGTAGAACACGGCGGGGATGCGGTGGCGGGCCAGGATGGGCAGCGCCACGTCCGCCAGGTCGTCGGTGCCGTCGTCGAAGGTGACCACGACGGGGTTGAACGGCGGGCGCTCGTCGGCGGGCTCGGCCAGCAGGTCCAGGGCGTCGTCGAGGCGGGCCGCGAGGCTCCGCTCGGCCAGCCACGCCATCTGCCGGTCGAACAGCTCGGCGGGCAGGTCGATCTGGTCGGACGCGCTGCGTCCGCCCACGCGGTGGTACAGCAGCACGACCACGCCCGGGCGGGGCCGGTGCAGCCGATCGGCCAGCACCGCCGCCTCCTTCATCGTCCGGCCCGCGACGGCGTGCGTGCCCACCGCGCCACAGTAGTGAACTCGGTACCATCGCCGCCCGTGGGCGTGACCCTCGTCGCGTGCGTGGCGGAGAACAGCGAGCGGTGGTACCGGGAGGTGCAGAACCTGGTGCTGTCGTTACGCCGGTTCGGGGGCGACCTGGCCGGCGCGCCGTTCGTGGCCTGCTTCGTCGAGGGTGTCGAGCCCCGCTTCGCCGCGGGGCTGGCGGAGCTGGACGCCGAGGTGCGGGTGGTCGAGCGGGTCGACGCCCGCAACCCGCCCAGCAACAAGCTGCGCATGCTGGAGCTGGCGGGCACGCACGACTTCGACATGCTGCTCGCCATCGACACCGACACGGTGGTGGTCGGCGACGTCGGCCGCTACGCCGCCCCCGGCGCGGTGGCGGTCAAGCCCGAGAACACCGACCCCTACCCGGCGGCCACGTGGCGGGGCGTCTACGCCGACCTCGGCATCCCCGAGCCCGGGCGCTCCATCGTCACCACCTCGACGGCCCAGGTCACCTACCCCTACTACAACAGCGGCGTGGTGTTCGTGCCCCGCGAGCTGTGCGGCGCGCTGCGGGAGAGCTGGGCCAAGCGGGTGGCGGACGTGCTCGACCTGTACACGCGCCGGCCCGACATCGTGGCCCCGCCGCAGCGCCACTGGACCAACCAGCTGGCCCTGGCGCTGGCCCTGGTGGGCGACGGGCTGCCGGTGGCGCCGCTGCCGGTCGCCGCCAACCTGTCGACCACCGTGCGGGTCCATCCGCTGTTCGCCCACCAGGTGACGCCGCCGTTCGTGCTCCACTACCACAACGAGATCGACGGGCAGGGCTTCGTGCTCCGCTCCCGCAACCGGGTGCTGAACCCGCTGATCGACGCGGTGAACCGGGCGCGGGCCGAGGCGCTCGGCCTCGATTACGACGGCCTGCCGTCGCCGCCGCTGGTACGCCGGGCGCTGCGCGAGGTCGAGGGCCGGGGCTGGTACGAGCGGGGACCGGTGGCCACCGTGCGCCGCCACCGGCTGCTGGCCCCGGTGCGCCGCCAGGCGAAGCGCCTGGCCAAGGGCGCGCCCGGATGACCGGCCCGCCGGTCTTCCCCTTCTTCGTGGGGTGCGGCCGGTCCGGGACCACGCTGCTGCGGGCCATGTTCGACTCGCACCCCGACCTGGCCGTGCCGGACGAGGTGTCGTTCGTGATCCGCCTGGCCCGGCCCCACTACGCCCTGCGCTACGGCTGGCCCCGGCGCTTCGACGCGGGGCGCGCCGCCGACCTCGTCGTGGCCAACGCCTCGTGGCGGCGTTGGGGCATCCCGCCCGACGAGGGCCGGGCCGCGCTGGTCGACCCGCCGCCGGCCTCGTTCGCCGCCATGGTGCGCCGGGCCTACGCGGGCTGGGCGGCGCACGAGGGCAAGCCCCGCTACGCCGACAAGACGCCCATGCACGTGCTGCACCTGCGCCGGCTGGGCCGGATGTTCCCCGAGGCCCGCTTCGTGCACCTGGTACGGGACGGGCGTGACGTGGCGCTGTCGTACCGGAGCGTGGCGTGGGGGCCGTCGACGGTGACCGACGCCGCCCTGCTGTGGCGGCGCCGGGTGGGCCGCGGCCGCCGCGCCGGGCGCCGGCTCGGTCCCGGCCGCTACCGGGAGGTGCGCTACGAGGACCTGGTGGCCGAGCCCGAGCGGGTCGCCCGCGAGCTGTGCGCCTTCCTCGACCTGGCGTGGGACGACGCCGTCCTGCGCTACCCGGCCCGGGCCGGCGAGGTCATCGCCGCCACCCGCTTCCCCGAGGCGCACGACCGGCTGCACCTGCCGCCCACCCCGGGCCTGCGGGACTGGCGCACGCAGATGCCGGCCGACGACATCGTCCGCTTCGAGGCCATCGCCGGTGCCGAGCTGGCCGCGCACGGCTACGCGCCCGCGGGACCGGCCCCGGCCGCCGCGGCGCGGGCTCGGGCCGGGACCCGGGTGGTGGCCGACGCCACGGCCCGCGCCTGGGGCGCCGCCCGGGCGGGCGTCCGCGTGCTGGCCGGGCGCGGCGCGGCATGACCGACCTGCGCCCCTACGAGCCCGGCGACGAGGCGGCGGTCCTGAACCTGCTCGACGCGTCCCTCGGCTGGGTGCCCGACGCCCAGCACCGCGACTTCTTCGCCTGGAAGCACCGGGACAATCCCTTCGGGCCCTCCCCGGCCTGGGTGGCGACGGTGGGCGGCCGCGTCGTGGGGTTCCGCACCTTCCTGCGCTGGGAGTTCGTGCTCGACGGCCGGGTGGTGCGGGCGGTGCGGGCGGTCGACACCGCCACCCACCCCGACCACCAGGGCCAGGGCGTGTTCCGGGCCCTGACCCTCCACGCGCTGGGCGAGCTGGCGGCGGAGGGCCCCGATCGCATCGCCTTCGTGTTCAACACCCCCAACGCCCGCAGCCGGCCCGGCTACCTGAAGATGGGGTGGCAGGCGGTGGGCCGGCTGGGCGTGCTGAGCAGGCCCCGCTCCCCCACGGCGCTGGTCCGCCTGGCCCGCGCCCGTACCGCGGCGGGCAAGTGGTCGGCGCGGTCGGACGCGGGCATGCCCGTGTCCGAGGCCCTGGCCGACACCGGGGCGGTCACCGACCTGCTCGCCTCGCTGCCGAGGGGCGACGGGCTCGCGACCCACCGCACACCCGAGTACCTGTCCTGGCGCTACGGCTTCGCCCCGCTGGACTACCGCGCCGTGACCGGCCCCGCGGGACCGGTGGGCGGGATGGTCGTGTTCCGGCTGCGCCCCCGGGGGGCGGCGCTGGAGGCGGCGGTGTGCGAGGAGCTGGTCCCCGGCGACGATCCCCGCCTCCTGTCCCACCTGCTCGCCCGGGCGCTGCGGGAGAGCGGGGCGGACCACGCCGTGCGCCTCGCGGGCCAGGGGCCCCGGGCCGGGTTCGTGCCGGTCCCCGGCCAGGGCCCGACGCTGGTGTTCCGGGGGATCGGCCTGTCCGCCATGCCCGCCGCCTCCCGCTGGCACCTGGGACTGGGCGACGTCGAGCTGATGTGACCAGCGCGCCCCGCCGACGTCCTACATTGGGGACCGATGGGCGAGGGCGAGCCAGACTTCGAGTCAGAAGTCGAGTCAGACCTCGAGTCAGACCTCGAGTCGCCGGACGAGCCGGGTGCCGGGGGCGGTCCCCGGCGGTTGACCCGGCGCCAGATGCTGGTCCTCGGCGGGGCCGGGGGCGCAGTGCTGGCCGGTGGCGCCTACCTGCTGCGCGACGCACGCCACGGCGGCGAGGAGTCGGCGCCACCCGACGGCCATCCCCGCCACGAGGGGGGCGAGGAGCCCCAGCCCAGCGTTCCCCAGCCGAGCGAGCCGCCGCCGGTCCTGGCGGAGGACCTGCCCACGGCCCTCTGGAGCGACCCGGCCACCTGGGGCGGCCAGGTCCCCGGCGAGGGCGACCAGGCCGTGGTCAGCCAGCCGGTCCTGCTGGACATGGACGCCAAGGTGGCGGGCGTGCGCATCGAGGAGGCCGGCGACCTGGTGTTCGACCCCCGCGAGAGCCGGAGCCTCAGCTCCAGCGCCAACGTGGTGGTGGCCGGGCGCCTGCGCTTGCGGCCGGGCAGCCCGGCGGTGTTCCACGACCTGACCTTCGTCGACGTCGACGAGAACGGCTTCATGGGCGGCCACAGCGAGTCCCCCATGGACACCGACGTCGGGCTGTGGGTGATCGGCAACGGGCTCCTCGACGTCCAGGGCAGCCCCAAGACGTCGTGGACCAACCTCACCGGCGCGGTCGACCAGGGCGCCCGCTCGATCACCGTGGCCGACGCCACCGGCTGGCAGGTGGGCGACGAGGTGGTGGTGACACCCACCGAGCCGACCTCGGTGCCCGACCACTGGGTCCACCACGACCGGCGCACGGTGCTCAGCGTCAGCGGCAACCAGGTGGGCCTGGACACGCCGCTGGCCCATCCCCACCCGGCGGTGACGGTGCGGCAGGGGGTCACGCACACGGCCGAGGTGCTCAACATCACCCGCAACGCCCGGATCCAGGGCACGCCCGAGGGCCGCTCGCACGTGATCATGCTGGGCGCGGCCCGGCCCCAGAACCTGGGCTACCTGGGCCTGCGCTACATGGGCCCCCGCAAGGGCGACGACGAGGTGCTGGGCCGCTACGCCCTGCACTTCCACACCAACTACGGGGGCTCGGGCGGCACGGTGGTGCAGGGCGTGGTGGCCTACGACTCCACCGGCCACGCCTTCGCCGCCCACCTGTCCGACGGCGTGACCTTCCGGGAGTGCGTGGCCCACGACATGGTGGACGACGCCTTCTGGTGGGACCTGAGCGTGTCGGGCGAGGGCCGCGACCTGGTCCCCTCGAACGGGATCACCTACGAGCGCTGCGTGGCCCACTTCGTCAAGAGCGGCGCCAACTCCAAGTTCAACCTCACCGGGTTCCTGATGGGCGCGGGCGACGGCAACGTGGCCCGGGGCAACGTGGCGGTGGGCATCCAGGGCGGGGCCGAGTCGTCGGCCGGCTTCCACTGGCCCTCGCACTCCCGCAACGACCGGGTGTGGATCTTCGAGGACAACCTGGCCCACAACAACCGCCACAGCGGCGTGTACTTCTGGCAGAACGGCGTGCCCCGCACGATCGTCGACCGCTTCACCGTGTACCACTCGGGCAAGGGGATCTTCGCCGGGTCCTACGCCAACCTGGTCTCGTACCGGGACTGCACCATCTACGCCTGCGACAGCTCCGGGCTCACCATCTCGGCCCTGCCGTCACGCGAGGGCGAACGCACCGGCGAGACCATCACCTACGAGAACATGTACATCGACCAGGCGGGCCTCACCGACTACGCGGTCGAGATCACCAAGCACATCTCCCGGGGCGGCGGCGACCGGGTGACGAGCATCTCCGGCTGCACGTTCAAGGGCGGCAACCGGGCCCAGGTCGGCCTGCCCGACGGCGGCGACCACCCCCAGCTCTACGACTTCGAGAACTGCACGTTCGAGGGCAACGCCTTCTGGCTGGCCAACGGCCTGCCGGCCGCGACCCACCTGCTCGTGAACGGGGCCGACGGCACCTTCGTGGTGCGCCCCGCCGACCAGCCCGGCGAGCCCCGCCCCGCCTGGAACGCCACCATCGCGGCCGGCGACACCCCCGTCCCCCAAGGCACCGGGGGCGGCGGAGGCGGCGGCGGGCGCGGCGAGGGCCGCAGGCGCCGTGACGGCGGCTAACCCGGGTCGATCCCGATGGACTCCAGGTCGTCGGGCTCGGAGGCGAAGGCGGCGTCGAGCAGGCGGCGGGCCTCGGGGTCGATGGGCGGCGCCGCGGCCTCGCCGGGGACGCGGCTGACGTTGGCGAAGGCGGGCGGCTGCCACGGTTCCAGCCCCAGGAAGGCCAGCACGTCGGCGTAGGCGCGGGCCGGGTCGTCGAACAGCCGGGCGCTGGGGACCACCAGCAGCTGGTCGCGGGGGAAGCGGGCCAGCCAGTGGGCGAGCTGGGGGGCGTAGTGGCCGCGGGCGACGTACGAGTAGCGGAGTAGGGCCTTGGCGTCGTGGTGGGGATCCTCGGCCAGCCGGGCCAGGTCGGGGGCGCAGCGCTCGTCCTCGGCCGCCAGCGCGTCGGCGAACCCCAGGGTCTCGTAGCCGAGCCGCACCATGTGCCGGTAGTGGGACCAGGCGCGGGCGGCCGGGTCCCGCAGCAGGACCACCAGCTTGGCCGCCGGCACCAGCCGCGACGCCCGCTCGGCCGCCAGGGGGTGGAACAGGTAGTCGGGCGTGGCCTCGAAGCGCAGGTGGCGGCGCCCGGCCCGCAGCTCGAAGTGGGCCCGGTACCAGTCCTCGCCCCGGGCCGCGTAGCGGCTGAAGTACTCGACCTCCTTGCGGAACGACGGCGCCACGCCCGGGTGGGCGCCCAGGTAGCGGTACAACGAGCTGGTGCCCGCCCGCTGCGCACCGATGATCAGGGCGTCGGGCAGCGCCCGCCAGCGGCCGGTCGGAACGCGGTAGCGCAGGCGGGCGCGCGCCAGGCGATGGCGCCATTCGAGGGGGACCCGGGAGCGCACCGCATCCAGTGCCACGGGCTCAGCCTGCCACCTATAGTGCGAGCGGTGGACGGGAGCCCGGTGGCGGTGGACGCGGGCGTGCGTGCTCTCCTGGCGGAGCGGTTGCACGTCGCGCCCGAGGACGTGCCCGAGGACGCAGACGCCTCCCTCCAGGACCTGGGCCTCGACTCGACCGCCATCCTCAGCCTCGTCGTGGGGCTGGAGGACCGCTTCGACATCGAGATCCCCGACGTCGAGATCACGGTGGAGAACTTCGGGACCGTCGCCGCCATCACCCGCTACGTCGTGCACCGGGTGGCGGCGTGACCGCCGCCCAGCTGGCCGCCACCGTCGAGCGCTTCGGGCGCCGCCCGGCGCTGGTCGACGGCGACCGCCGCCTGACCTGGGACGAGCTGGGCGAGGCGGTCGAGCGCCGCGCCTCGGCCCTGGCGGCGCGGGACGTCGGGGCCGACGGCCCGCTGGCCATCGTCCTGCCCAACGACACCGACTTCGTCGTGACCTTCCTGGCCTGCCAGCGCCTCGGCGCCCTGGCCGTGCCGCTGAACCCGCTCTTCACCGTGGGCGAGCTGGGGCGCCACCTGGATGGCCGCCCGGTGCGGGGCATCGTGACCACCGCGGACCTGGCTCCCGGCCTCGGCGAGGGGGCCACGGGCGGCACCTGGGTGGCGGCCGCCCCCGGGCTCGACCACGGCGCGACCGCGAGCGCGCCCGCGCCGCCGGCCGGGCGGGACCTGCCCGCGGTGTACCCGTTCTCGTCGGGCTCGACCGGAACCCCCAAGGGGATGGTCCGCACGGCGGCGCAGCTGGCGGCCGAGGCCGACGCGTTCTACGACACGGTGGGCGTCACCGAGCACGACGTGATCCTCGGGCTGGTGGCGCTGTTCCACTCCCACGGGCTGGGCAACGCGCTGCTGGCCTCGGTGCGCTCGGGGGCGGCGCTGGTGCTGCTGCCGTCGTTCCAGCGCGACGCGGTGCTGGCCGCCATCGAGCGGGAGCGGGTGAGCGTGTTCCCGTCGGTGCCGTTCATCTGCCAGACGCTGGCCGAGACCCGCCGGGCCGAGCGCGCCGCCACCGCGTCGCTGCGGCTGTGCTTCACCGCCGGCGCACCCCTGGCCCGCGAGACGTTCGATGCGTGGGGCGCCCGCTTCGGGCGGCCTCTGCGCCAGCTCTACGGCTGCAGCGAGGCCGGCTCGGTCACCATCAACCTCGACGACGACGTGGACGCCACCGCCGCCTCGGTGGGGCGGCCCATGAAGGGCATCGAGCTGGCCGTGCTCCGGCCCGACGGCGAGCCGTGCGCCCCGGGCGAGAGCGGCGAGGTCAGCTTCGCCAGCCCCGCGGCCACGACCGCCTACGAGGGCGTCAGCCCCGAGGCCAACGCCGAGTCGTTCGTGGCCGGCTGGTTCCGCACCGGCGACCTGGGCCACCTCGACGCGAGCGGCAACCTGTACGTGACCGGCCGCACCAAGCTGTTCATCTCCACCAGCGGCTACAAGGTCGACCCCTTCGAGGTCGAGGACGTGCTGCGCCGCCACCCGGCCGTGGCCGACGTAGTGGTGGTGGGTCCGGCGGGCGCCCACGGAGACCAGGTGGTCAAGGCCGTCGTCGTGCCCCGCGACGCGGTCGACGAGCGCCCGCTGCGGGCCGAGCTCCTGGCCCTGTGCCGGGCGGAGCTGGCGGTGCACAAGGTGCCCCGCATCGTGGAGTTCCGGTCCGAGATCCCCAAGAGCCCCCTGGGCAAGATCCTCCGCAAGTACCTCGTGTAGGAGACCGCATGGCTGACATCGTCGACCTGCCCGCCCTGCTGGCCCAGGTCCAGGGCTTCACCCCGCTCCAGCGGGTGCTGCTGGCCACCGCGGGCACGCTCCAGGGCACCCTGTCCGCCTACCTGGGCGCGCCGGTCACCGTCGACGTGGTGTCCCAGACCGTGCGGGGCGACGCGGTGCACCGCGAGGTCGAGCTGGTGTGCAAGGAGCGCGACCTGGTGGCGTGCCGGGCCACCACCGAGGTGCGTGTGACCGACGGGCGCATCCGCCAGCTCATCGTCGAGCGCAGCATCGGCCTGGGCCAGATCATCGCCCTGCTGGACGAGCGCGCCGCCTTCGAGCTGGAGGAGGTGGCCGACGAGCCGGACGTCTTCTGGCGGCGCTACCGCATGTGGGGCGACAGCTTCGACTACGTGATCACCGAGACGTTCCCCAAGGAGCTCTACGCCGCGGCATGAGCCAGGCGCCGTTCCCCTTCTTCGTGGGATGCGGCCGGTCCGGCACCACGCTGGTCCGGGCCCTGGTCGACGCCCACCCCGACATGGCCATCCCGCCCGAGTCGCACTTCGTGGTGGCCGAGGCGCCCCGGGGCGGCGCGGCGTTCGACCCCGCGGCGTTGGTGTCCGCCCTGGCGGCCAGCGACCGCTTCGCCCTCTGGGAGCTGGACCGGGACGCCGTGGCCGGGGCCGTCCGGGGCGCGGCGGACTACCCGGACGCGGTGCGGGCCACCTTCGCCCTGTGGGCCAGGCGCCAGGGCAAGGCCCGCTACGGGGACAAGACCCCGGGTTACGTCGTGCACCTGCCGGTCATCGCCGGGCTGTTCCCGGAGGCCGTGGTGGTGCACGTCGTGCGCGACGGCCGCGATGTCGCCGCCTCCTTCGTCGAGCTGGGCTGGGCCGGCACGGCCGAGGAGGCGGCGCTCCACTGGCGCCTGCGGGTGTCCCGGGGACGGCAGGCGGGCCGGGCCCTGGCGCCCGGGCGCTACCACGAGCTGCGCTACGAGGACCTGGTGGCCGACCCCGAGCGGACGCTGCGGGCGCTGTGCGAGGCCATCGCCCTGCCGTTCTCGCCGGCCATGGTGGACCACCGGGCGGGGGCGGCGGAGGTGGCCCGCACGACGAGCCATCCCGAGTACCACCGGCACCTGGCCGAGCCGGTGACCGCCGACCTGCGGGACTGGCGCCACGACCTCGACCCGTCGACGCTGGCCCGCATCGAGCTGCTGGCCGCGCCGGTACTGGCTGGGCTGGGCTACGAGCCGTCGGGCGTGCGGCCCTCCGCCCGGGACCGGGCCGCGGCGGCGGGCCACCGGGCCCGTTGGGAGGCTCACCGGGTCAGCCGGCGGCTGCGGCCACCCCGCCCATCGTGAGGACGTCGAGGCGCCCGGCCTCGCGCAGGCGGGCCGCCTCGGCGCAGATGGCGTCCAGCGCGGCCAGGGCCCGGGGCGGGTCGGCGGTGACGTTGTAGGGGTGGAACCAGAGGTGGAACAGCGACCGCTCCCGCGCCGCCTGGCGCAGCCGGGCCTTCGGCCGCCGGGCCCACAGGCCCACCGGCAGGCGCCCGCGGCGGGTGGCCGCGGCCAGCAGGAAGGTCTGGGGCACGTCCCACACGCCGCTGGCGTGGCGCGCGGGCCGCACGGCCGAGCCGGCCAGGGGCCGCACCCGGTCGACGAGTCGTAGCACGCGGCGCACGGGCGCGGGACGTTCAGCGAACGGCACCGGCGGGCGGCCCCGGTAGGCGGTGAAGCCCGCGGCGGCCAGGGCGTCGACGTGGCCCAGCGAGTTGCGCGGGTACACGAAGGCGCGCAGGGGCTCGTCGCCCGCGGCGGCCCGGCAGGCGACCAGGTCCGACCGGAACGCCTCGCGGCTGCAACCGGGCTCGCCCGCCATCACATGGGCGAAGGAGTGGCAGCCGATCTCCTGGGGCACCGGGCAGGCCCGGATGGCCTCGACGACGTCGGGCGCGTAGTAGTCGGGAGCCTCGGCCCGGCTGGAGCAGGGATCGACGTCGAACCAGTCCCCGTCCAGCCAGGCGAAGTCGGGTCGCACCACCTCGGGATGGGGACGCCCGGCAGACCGGTCACAGCGGTCCAGGAACAGGTGGCCCACCACGGCCCAGGTGGCGGGGATCCGGTGGCGCACCAGGACGCCCAGGATCTCCCCGATCACCTCCCGCTCGCGGTCGTAGCGGTGGACCGAGGGGCCGTCGCGGCGGTGCGCCTCGCCCCAGGCCAGCTCGGTGTCTATGGAGACGACGCACACGCCCTTCATCGTGGGCGGGCCCGGGAGGTCAGCAGCGCGGCGAGCTGGTCCGCCACCGCGGCGAGGTCGTAGCGCTCGGCCCACGCACGGACTCCGATCCGGCGGGCAGCGGTAGGCGGCCACGATCGCGGCGCCCAGGGCGCCGGCATCGCCCACGGGGGCCAGCCGGGCGTGGCGGCCGCCCTCGGTCAGCTCCCGCACCGGCGGGATGTCGAACGCCGCCACCGGCGTGCCCAGCGCCAGGGCCTCCAGCACCGCGCCGGGCGAGCCCTCCGACAGCGAGCTGAAGGCGAACACGTCCGCCGCGGCCACCAGGGCGCGGGCGTCGTCGCGGAAGCCCAGCAGCCGCACCGCGTCGCCCAGGCCGTGGCGCTCGATGGCGGCCCGCACCTCGCCCTCGTTCGAGCCGGGGGCGCCGGCGATGGCCAGGACCGCGCCGGGCAGGTCCTGCGCGGGCGACGGCGAACGCCTCCACCAGCAGGTGCTGGGCCTTCTCCGGCACCAGGCGGGCCACGTTGACCACCAGCGGGACGTCCTCGGGCAGGCCCCAGGTGGACCGGGGGGCGGGGCCGGGCAGGGCGGCGAGGTCGATGCCCCGGGGCACGACGGTGACCCGCTCGGGCGGGAAGCCCATGAGGGCGCAGTTGGTGTCGCGGGCGTAGGCGCTCGACCGCCCGGTAGTGCACGTCGCCCCGACGCGCGACCCTGCGGGCCACCGCGTGCATCGTGCGGCCCCGCCAGCCCGCCACGCCCGGCTGGAGCGCACGCTGGAGGTCGAGGTCTCCGGTGCGGTTGAACGACGACACCACCGGGATGCCCAGCGGCCAGGCCGCCAGCTGGCCCACCAGGTTGGCGCTGAACAGGCTGGTGTGGACCACGGCGGGCCGGCGCTTCCGCAGGAGGCGCCCCAGCCGCCCGGCGGCCGGCAACCAGGTCCGGCCCGCATTGCGGGCGTCGAAGCCCAGCGCCACCACCTCCACGCCCGCGTCCTCCAACCGGGGCCGGAGCGCGTCCCGGCCGTACAGCCTCACCACCGTCTGGTCCATCCCGCCGCGGGCGGCCAGCGCCTCGACCTCCTCCACCAGCCGGTTCTCGGCGCCGCCCGACGCGGCGAGGGAGTCGATGACGTGGATCACGTCCACGTCACCGACTCCATGTCGCGTCGCCCAGGCGTCGATGGCGTCGAGAGCCGCGTCCTGGGTGGCGACGCTGGTCAGGCCGTGGACCCGGCCCGGCACCACCGCCACCGACACCTGCGGCCCGGCCCGGTCCATCACCTGGGCGCGCTCGAAGTCCTCGTAGTAGCGGTCCTCTTCCCCGAACACGAACAGGGTGGGGATGCCCTGGTTGACCACCGACGCGAGATGGTCGAGGAACCGCCGGCTCACCCAGTCGGGGCCCTCGTGGGCCCGGGTCCGGACCTTGCTCCCGGCGATGTCCACCAGCCCCCGCCCGGTGCGGCCCAGGGCCCGGCGCCGGGTGGGGCTGCGCAGGACCGCCAGCACGTGGCTGGGGCGCAGGCGCCGGGCGAAGTGGCGCAACGGTCGCCGGTCGCGGCGGCGCACCACCTCGAAGTCGAACACGGGCGGCACCGACAGCACCAGCCCGGCCACCGCGCCGGGGACCTTGGCCGCGGTGGCCAGCGCGGTGCGGGCCCCGAAGCAGTTGCCCACCAGCACCGGGCGCAGGTCCCGCTCGGCGGCCCAGTCGACCGCGGCCCGGGCGTCGGCCACGTACAGCCGGTCGAGGCGCACGATCTCGTCGCCGGTCCCGCCCGACTCGGCCAGTCCGTGGTAGCTGAAGCGCACGGCGTGGAAGCCTCGCCCCGCCAGCCGCCGGGCCGCGGTGACCTGCGTGCGCCGGGGTCCGGACGACGGCCGCCAGCCCGCGCCCCGCAGGAACACGGCGGCCAGCCCGTTCGGCGTCCCGGGCGGCTCGGTGACGACCGCCAGCAGCTCCCCGGTGGCCGCGGGCAGGAAGACCGGGTACTCGTCGACCGCCGTCGCCGTCACTGCGCCAGGACCCAGTCCCCGGTGACGGCCACCGCCTCGTCGCCGGGCGCGGTCCGGTCGGGGATGAACCACCACGACTCGTCGCACGGGCACAGCCGGGCGGTCACGTCGCAGCCCTGCTCCCGCCACGTGTCCACGAGGGCCTGGTACTCCGGGCGCAGGTCCGCCCGGTCGTCGAGCTGGACCAGCAGCACCGGCCGGGGCGCGCCGCCCAGCTCCGACGGCAGGCCGCGGTCGGCGGGCGTCTCGAACAGGGCCCGGCCGACGGGGATGCCGAGCAGGTCGAGGTAGCCCTGACGGGCCAGCTCGTCCTCGGGCTCCTCGGGCGGGCCCGCGGCGGACAGCCGGTGGACGGCCCGGGCGCGCAGGCCCTCCCGGAAGTAGGCCCGGGGCCGGGTCACGGGCTCCCACAGCGCCAGGGGCACGCCGGGGCGGTCCGCCAGCGGCCGCCGCGGCCAGGGCCGAGAAGCGGGTGGCCAGGACCGCCAGGCGGGACACGCCGAGGCTCTGCTCGGCGTGGGCCAGCGCGACCTCCGCGTCGGCGAGCAGGCTGTCGAGCGTGAGGTCGGCGCGGGCGCCGTCACTGTGGCCGCAGCCCCGGGGGTGGTAGCGCAGCACCGGGACCCCGGCCGCGGCCAACCGCCGGGCCAGCGCCACCTCCCGGCGGTAGTTGGCGCCGAAGTCGCACAGCACCGGCGAGCACACCACCACGCCCAGGTCGCGCCGCGGGCCGTCCACCGGCAGGTGGCGGCAGCCGAACAGGCGCTCGGAGGCGCCGAGGAACTCGACCTCCTCGGCCACGCCGAGGGCGCTGTCGATCCGCCGGGCTACCGCCGGCCGCCTCGTCGTGCTCCCGCCCACGGGCCGTAGTCTGGCGCACATGAGCGGGCTGGTGAAGGCCGCGGATCGCCGGCTGGCACGCCACCTCACGCCCGCGGCGCGCCGCCGCCTGGCGGCCGTGGCGGGCGGCCGGGTGCTGGGCTGGTACCGGCGCAGGCGCAGCGACGCCGTGCTCGTGTCGTTCCCCAAGTGCGGGCGCACCTGGCTGCGGGCCATGCTGGGTCGGGCGTTCCAGCTCCACTTCGGGCTGCCCGACGGCGTCGACCTCACGGAGCTGGCGCACCTCGCCGAGCTCGACCCCCGGGTGCCGCTGGTGCTGGTGACCCACGACGACGACGCCCAGTTCAAGGCGCCCGGCGAGGTCGAGGTGGACAAGTCCCGCTACCGGCGCCGCCGGGTGGTGCTGCTGGTGCGCGACCCCCGCGACGTGATCGTCTCGCTCTACCACCAGATGCACGGCCGCCGCGGCCGCTACGACGGCACGCTGGCCGAGTTCGTGGACGAGCCGGTGGGCGGGTTCGCCTCGCTGCTGGCGTTCTACGACGCCTGGGCCGCGGCCCGGGGCGTGCCCGCCGATCTGCTGGTGGTGCGCTACGAGGACCTGCACGCCCGGCCCGAGGACGAGCTGGCCCGGGTGCTGTCGTTCCTGGGCGTGACCGGGGTGGCCCCCGCCACGGTGACCGCCGCGGTCGAGCACGGCTCGTTCGCCAACATGCGCCGCCTGGAGGAGTCGGGCGCGGCCGCGTCCGACCGGCTGCGTCCCGGGCGGCCGGGCGACGTCGACACCTACAAGACCCGGCGGGGCACGGTGGGCGGCTTCCGGGACGAGCTGGAGCCCGAGCAGATCGCCCGCCTCGACGGGCTGATGGCCGCGTCGTCGGCCCGGGTGTTCGGGTACGCCCCGTGAGCGCCACCCCGCCCCCGTTCGCCTTCGTGGTGGGCTGCGGCCGGTCGGGGACCACCGTGCTGCGGACAGTGCTAGACGCCCATCCCGACCTGGCGGTGGCCCACGAGGGCCGGTTCGTGGCCGCCCTGGGGATGCGCCGGGCGCGCTACGAGCGGCCCGAGGGCTTCGCCCTCGACCGGCTGGTGGCCGACCTTCTGGCCGACCGGGCCGTGCGGACCAACTTGGAGCTGGACGAGGACGACCTGCGGGCCGCGCTCGCCCCGCCGGTCCCCGACTTCGCCACCGCCACCCGGCGGGTGTTCGCCCGCTACGCGGCCCGGCGGGGCAAGGCCCGCTACGGCGACAAGTTCCCCGGGTACGTGCTGCGCATGGACCTGCTGGCCGGCCTGTTCCCCGAGGCGCGGTTCGTGCACATCGTGCGCGACGGGCGGGACGTGGCGCTGTCCAGCGCGGCCATCGAGGGCCAGGAGTCGGACCCGGTGGCCCTGGCCTGCAACTGGGTGAGCCGGGTGCGGGCGGGGCGGGAAGCGGGCGCCCGCCTGGGGCCCGCCCGCTACCACGAGGTCCGCTACGAGGCGCTGGTCACGGCCCCGGAGGCCACGGTCGCCCCGCTCTGCACCTTCCTCGACCTCACCTACGAGCCCGCCATGCTGGCCTTCGCCGACCGGCCCGGCGCGGTGCCCGCCAAGGTCGAGACCAACCCGCGGCACGCCCGCCTGGCCGAGCCGCTCTCACCCGGGCTCGCGGTCGTGGCGCACCGACATGGAGCGGGACGACCTGGCGGCGTTCGAGGCCGTGGCCGGGGACCTGCTGGACGCGCTGGGCTACGAGCGGGCGGTCCCCCACCCGTCTCCCGCGGCCCGCGCCCGGGCGGCCTGGGGCCGCATCCGATGGCAGGCCCGCCGGGCCAAGACCCGTTCCGTCAGATCTCAGCGTGTCCACGGCACGTGAGGTCTGACAGAACGATCTAAGCCAGCCCGTAGAGGGCAGCGAGCTGGTCCCGGACCCGGTCCGGGGCGAAGGCCGAGGCCCGCCGCCGGCCGGCGTCGCCCAGGCGGGAGCGCAGGTCGGGGTCGGCCACCAGGCGGGACACGGCCGCCGCGGCCTCGGCCGGGCGGCCCACCGGGACCACGAGGCCGGCCTCGTCGTCGCCCAGCAGGTCGCGGATCGGCTCCAGGTCGGTGCCCACCACCGGCAGGCCGTTGAGCATGGCCTCGGCCGCCACCCGGCAGAACGACTCCCGCACCGAGGGGCACACCACCACGTGGCACTCGGCGTAGGCCTTGCGCACGTCGGTGAGCTTGCCCCGGATCTCCAGCCGGCCCTCGCCCTCCAGCGCCCGCAACCGGGCCCAGGTCCCGGCCAGGTCGTCGTCGGTGGGGTGCGAGAACACCAGCCAGACGGCGGGCGCCCGCGCCACGATGTCGGGCAGGTACTCGAACCCCTTGTACGCCCGCGGGGCCCCGAGGTAGGCGACCGTCACCGGTTCGTCCTCCAGTGGGCGGTCCTCCGCCACCACGTCGGCCGGGTCGATGGGGTTGGGCACGATCTCCACCCGGTCCCGCGGCACCAGGCGGGCGCCCGCGGCCAGGTCGGCCGCCAGCGGGGACACGGCCGCCCAGCGGGTCTCGCAGCGGGGCAGCAGCAGGCGCCACACCGGTCCCAGCAGCCGCACGGACGGCGGCAACAGGAAGTTGTGGACCCACACGACCAGGCGCACCCGGGACAGCAGCGCCGCGGGCAGGGCCAGGCTCAATTCCTTGAGCCCGTTGGCGTGGATGGCCGCCAGCTCCCGGCGGTGGCGCACCGCCCACGCCGCCAGCCGCACCGCCGTCCAGGCCCGGCGCAGCGGGCGCAGCGAGCGGCGGTGGTCGACCAGCGGCAGCCGCAGCTCGGCGCCGCCCTGCTCGTCGACCAGGCGGACGAAGCGTCCGATGGGCGGCCCGGCCAGCACCCGGGTGGCCCGGCCCTCCAGCGATGCCAGCACCGTGGCGAGCGACCGGGTGGACCCGCCCACGCCGGTGGGCACGCTGACGAACAGGACCGTGCGCCGGTCCCCCGGGCTCACGTGCGACCGACGTCCCAGTGGGACGCGACGTGCACGGGCGAGAGCCGGGCGATGCCGGCGGGGCCGGCGTCGAGGTCGGGGCCGATCACGTCGAAGGACGCCACCGGCTGCCACGGCAGCAGCTCGCCCCGGGCCTGGAACACGCCCAGCCACATGTAGTACCGGCCCCGGGGCAGCGGCAGCCGGTCGATGGCGCAGCGGGCGGTGACCTCGTCGTCGGAGAGGTGCATGTCCCGGCGCAGCAGGAAGATGGGCGACGCCGGGCCCTCGCTGAAGCCGATGCACACCCGGCCCGCGAAGCGCTGCGTGGCGCGCAGCGCCAGCACCACGTCGACCGGCCCCTGGGTGCGGACCGCGTCGCCCTCCGGCCCCACCACCTGGGCCTTGACCAGCTGGACCGGCCCGTCGCTGCTGGGGGTGATGGCGGCCACCTGCTCCAGCGCGCCGCGGTAGGCGCCGAGCACCTCGCGCACCGGGCCATTGCCTTGGACCTGCCCGTCGTGCAGCCACACCGCCCGCTCGCTGATGCCCTCCACCGCGGCCAGGTCGTGCGAGACGAACACCAGCGTCGTGCCGCCGGCCAGCATGGCCCGCATGCGGTCGATGCAGCGCTGCTGGAAGGCGGTGTCGCCCACGGCCAGCACCTCGTCCACCAGCAGCACGTCCGGCTCCAGGAAGGCGGCCACGCCGAAGCCGAGCCGCATCTGCATGCCGCTGGAATAGAACTTCACCTGCCGGTCGATGGCCTCGTCGAGCTGGGCGAAGTCCACGATCTCGTCGAAGCGGGACGCCACGTCGCGCCGGGGCAGGCCGAGCAGCGTGCCGTACAGGTGGATGTTCTCCCGCCCGGTGAGCTCCGGGTGGATGCCGGCCCGCACCTCGATGAGCGCGCCCACCCGGCCCGACACGTCGAAGCGCCCGGCGTAGGGGTACATGACCCGGGCCAGGATCTTGAGCAGGGTCGACTTGCCCGAGCCGTTGATGCCGACCAGGCCCACCGACTCGCCCGGGGAGACCACGAAGTCGACGTCGCGCAGCGCCCAGCGCCAGCCCCGCCGGCCCTTGCCGGTGGCCACGCGCTTGAGGTGGCCCGCCTTGGCCCGCAGCGACTGGCGGGTGGGGTCGGCCCGGAACCGCTTCCAGATCTGCGTGGCCGAGATGGTCCCCTCAGGCGACGTCGGCAAAGCCGCCCTCCACCTTCTTGAACATGAGGTATCCCACGATCAGGTACAGGAAGGACGCGGTGCCCCCGATCAGCAGCAGGCCGAACTTGGGCGGCTCACCCAGCAGGATGGTCCGGCGGTAGCCGTCGATCACCGGCACGAGCGGGTTGACGGCCGAGTACACGGGCCACCAGCGCCGCGGCATCTCCTCCAGCCCGTACGCCCACCGGCGTGGCGAACAGGCCGAACTGGAGCAGCATCGGCAGCACCTGGCGCACGTCGCGGAAGTACACGACCAGCGCCGACATGCCCACCGTGATGCCGATCGTGAAGGCGAGCTGCACCGCGATCAGCAGCGGCACCCACACGATCGTCGCCGTGGGCAGGAACTGGTAGATCACGAACAGGACGCCGAGGATCGACACCGCGATCCCGGTGTCGACCGCGGCCACCGCCACCGACGCCAGCGGGAACACCTCACGGGGGCAGTACACCTTGTTCAGCAGGGTGAGGTTCTGGGTGATGCTGACCGCGCCCTTGGACAGCGCCCCGGAGAAGAACGTCCACGCGAGCAGCCCCACGTAGGAGAACAGCGGGTAGGGCACGCTGCCCGTGCGCACGTCGGCCACCCGCTTGAAGAAGACGGTGAACACGACCATGAGCAGGAACGGCGTGAGCAGCGCCCAGGCGAAGCCGACCCTGGTCTGCTTGTAGCGGGCCCGCAGGTCACGCTCGGACAGCACGACGATCAGCTCGCGCCGGCTCCACAGCTCCCGGAGCATGGCCACGGGACGCAGGGTGCGCCGGAAGATCAGCTCGGGAGGAGGCCCGTCCGCCAGCGCGAGCACGCCCGCCTTGTCCCCATCTCCTTGCCGCCACTCCGCCACCACGCCATGATGCCCCAATGTCGGCGGGGCGCGCGCTCCAGGTGCTGACGTCCGACCGGCGGCGGGGCGCAGAGACGTTCGCACTCGACCTGGCGGCCCAGCTGACGGCCCAGGGCATCGACGCCCCCGCGGTCGCGCTGGCCGCGTCCGGGGCCGGCGACCCCCTGGTGGTGGAGGCCCTGGGCGCCCGTGCGCTGGGCCCCGCGACGCTCGCGGCGCTGCGCCGCCGGGCCACGGACGCGGACGTGGTGGTGGCCCACGGCTCGCGCACGCTGCCCGCCTGCGCGCTGGCGCTGGCGGGAACCGGCGTGCCCTTCGTGTACCGCGGCATCGGAGACCCGCGGGCGTGGTCGAGCCACGGGCTGCGCCGCCGGCGCACGACCGTGCTGCTGCGGCGCCCCGCGCTCGTCACCGCGCTGTGGCCCGGCGCGGCCGACGCGCTGGTGGCCCAGCACGGCGTCCCCCGCGAGCGGATCCGCATCGTGGCCAACGGCGTGCCCGCCGACCGCTGCCCCGTCCCCACCGCCACTTCCCGCCGGGAGGCCCGCCGCCGCCTGGGGCTGGCCGAGGACGCGCCGGTGGCCGGCTACCTCGGCTCGCTCACCGCCGAGAAGTGCGTGGGCGCAGCGGTGGCCGCCATCGGGCGGGTGCCCGGCGCCCACCTGCTGGTGGCGGGCGACGGGCCCGAGCGCGCCGCGCTGGAGGTCCAGGCCGCCCGGGACGCGCCGGGCCGGGTCCGCTTCGCGGGCGTCGTGGCGGGCGCGGGCCCGGTGCTGGCCGCAGCCGATGCGGTCGTGCTGCCCAGCCGCACGGAGGGACTGCCCGGCGTGCTCATCGAGGCGGGCCTGAGCGGCCTGCCGGTGGTGGCCAGCGCGGTGGGTGGCGTGGCCGAGATCGTGTCCGACGGCGAGAGCGGCGTGCTCGTCGCCCCCGGGGACGTCGATGCGCTGGCCTCGGGGCTGCGCCGCGTGCTGTCGGCCGAGGGCCCGGCGATGGGCCGGGCGGGGCGGGAGCGCTGCCTGGCCCGCTTCGAGATCGGCGTGATCGGCGCCCGGTGGGCCGGCATCCTCGCGGAGGTGGCCGGGTGGCCGCGGGTCCGCGAACATGATGGCGGGTGACGAACCAACGGGAAGCGGGCGGTCCCGCCGGCGTGCTGATGCTGGCCAAGGGCCTCGGGCGGGGCGGCACCGAGCGGCTGCTGTGCGGGACCGTGCGCCTGCTCGACCCGGCCGCCTACCGGGTCGAGGTCGCCTACCTGCTGCCGTGGAAGGACGCGCTGGTGCCCGAGGTCGAGGCCGCGGGGGTCCCCGTCCACTGCCTCGACGCGCCCCACGCCACCAGCGTGGCCTGGCTGGGGCGCCTGCGGCGCCTGGTGCGCGAGCGGGACATCGCTCTCGTCCACACCCACATGCCCGCGCCCGCGGTGGCGGCCCGCCTGGCGCTGCCCGGGCGGCGCCCGGCGTTCGTCCACAGCGAGCACAACCTGTGGGACCGCTACCGCCCCGCCACCCGTGCGGCCAACCGCCTCACCTACGGCCGCAACGCCGCGGTCATCGCGGTGTCCGAGGCGGTGGCCCGCTCGGTGGGCGGCGCCCGGCCCGTCCCCGAGGTGGTGGTCCACGGCGTCGAGGCTCCCACCGGGCCGCCCGGCGACCCGGCCGCGGCCCGCGCCCGCCTGGGCCTGGCCCACCCTGCCGACGGGGGCCAGGGCCCGGTGGTGGGCACGGTCGGCAACTTCACGGCCAAGAAGGACCACGCCACGCTGGTGCGGGCGCTGGCCCGCCTGGGCCCCGAGGTGCGCCTCGTGCTCGTGGGCCTGGGCCCGCTGGAGGAGGAGCTGCGCGCCCTGGTGGCGCGGGAGGGCCTGGGCGGGCGGGTCACCTTCGCCGGGTCGCGCGACGACGTGGCCGCGCTGCTGCCCGCGTTCGACGTGTTCGCGCTCAGCTCCCGCTACGAGGGCCTGCCCATCGCGCTGCTGGAGGCCATGGCCGCGGGCCGGGCCTGCGTGGCCACCGCGGTGGGCGGCGTGCCCGAGGTGATCGAGGACGGCGCGGACGGCGTGCTGGTGGCGCCGGGCGATCCCGAGGCCCTGGCCGGCGCGCTCGCCGCGCTGCTGGACGACCCGGCCCGCCGGGCCCGGCTCGGCGCCCGGGCCGCGGCGAGGGCCGAGGACTTCCGGCTGGACGCCGCGGTGGCCCGCATCGAGGCCGTCTACGACCGGGTGCTGGCCCGCCGGCCGGCGGAGAGGCCGGCGTGAGCGAGGTCAAGGCGCCGCAGCGGGCGAGCGGGCCGCGGGTGGACGCCACCTTGGGCTTCGCCGCCGCCGCGGCCTACCTGATCCTGCTGGCCCTGGCCATGACCCGGGTGTCGTACGACGTGTGGGGCGCGCTGGTGGTGGCCCCCGCGCTGACGGCCGGGTCGCTGGTCCTGCTGGCCCGGGCCCGGCGGCGCGAGGTCGACCCGTGGATCGGCAAGCTGCTCGTCGTCGCCTTCGTGACCAAGATGGTGGGCGCGGTCGTCCGCTACGCGGTCACCTTCGAGGTCTACGGGGGCCGGGCCGACGCGGGCGGCTACCACGGTTCCGGACGCCGCCTGGCCGCCGCCTTCTGGAGCGGCACCTGGGACCGGGTCTTCGCGGCCGAGGTGCCCAAGCTGGGCGGCACGGAGGTGATGCGCCTCATCACCGGCGTGGTCTACATCTTCACCGGGCCCACCAAGCTGGGCGGTTTCCTGGTGTTCTCGTGCCTCGGGTTCTGGGGCCTGTACGGCTTCTACCGGGCGTTCCGCATCGGCTTCCCCGAGGGCGACCACCGGCGCTACGCGGTGCTGCTGTTCTTCCTGCCCTCGCTGCTGTACTGGCCCTCCAGCATCGGCAAGGAAGCCTGGATGCTGTTCACGCTCGGCATCGCGGCCTGGGGCGCGGCGCTGGTGCTGCGCTACCGCGGCCGGGGCTACGTGGTCCTGGGCCTGGGCCTGGCCGGGACCGCCATGGTGCGGCCCCACATCACCCTGCTGCTGTTCGTGGCGCTGTTCATCGCCTACCTGTGGCGCCGCCGCTCGTGGCTGGAGTCGCAGACCGGGCTGCTGGGCCGCATCGCCGGGATCGGGCTGATGGTGCTGGTGGGCGGGCTGGTCCTCACCCAGGCCGCCGACTTCTTCCACCTCCAGGACCTGGACCGGTCCGGGGTCGAGCAGGTGCTCGACCGCACCGAGGACCAGTCGTCCAAGGGCGGCTCGCAGTACTCGGTGAGCCGGCCCAAGTCACCGGGCGAGTACCCCGACGCGGTGCTCACCGTGCTGTTCCGCCCCTTCCCGTGGGAGGCGGGCAACGCCCAGGCCCTGGTGGCCTCGGTGGAGGGGACGCTGCTGGCGCTGCTGTTCGTGGTGTCGCTGCCCCGCCTGGCCCGCCTGCCGCGGCTGCTGGTGTCGACGCCCTACCTGCTGTTCGCGCTCGCGTACATCCTCATGTTCGTCTTCGCGTTCTCGTCGGTGGGCAACTTCGGGATCATCACGCGCCAGCGCACGCAGGTGTTCCCCTTCGTGCTGGTGCTGCTGGCGCTGCCGCTGCCGGTGCCCGCGCGGGACCGGGAGCCCGAGCGTCAGAGCAGCTCGCCCCGGTAGGTCCGCCCCCGCAGGCAGCCCTTGGTGTCGAGGACCAGCCGGGCGTGGTCGGCCACGTCGTCGAGCGGCAGCTCGGGGTGGTCCACCAGCACGATCACCAGGTCGGCCGCCGCGATCTCCTCCACCGTGCACGACACCACCGGCACCGGCAGGTCGGGGTCGCCCACCGCCGGCAGGTGGGGCTCCCAGGCCCGCACGTCCGCGCCGAGGTCTGCCAGCCGCTCCACCACCGCCAGCGACGGCGACCCGCGCCAGTCCGACGTGCCCGCCTTGTAGCTGAGCCCGAGCACCAGCACGCGCGAGCCCCGCACCGCCCGGGACTCCTGGTTGAGCATGACCACGGCCCGGGTGACCACGTAGTCGGGCATGTGCTCGTTGATGTCGTTGGCCAGCTCCACGAAGCGGAAGGTGCGGCCCAGGCTGTTGCGCACCTTCCAGGACAGGTACGACGGGTCGATGGGCAGGCAGTGGCCGCCGACGCCGGGGCCGGGGGTGAAGCGCATGTAGCCGAAGGGCTTGGTGGTGGCGGCGTCGATGGCGCTCCACAGGTCCACGCCCAGGTCGGCGGCGAACATCGCCATCTCGTTGACGAGGGCGATGTTGACGTGGCGGAAGGTGTTCTCCAGCAGCTTGACCAGCTCGGCCTCCGCCGGGCTGTTCACGGGCACGACCTTGTCGACCAGGCTGCGGTAGAAGGCGTCGACGCAGCGCAGCGACCCCTCGTCGATGCCGGACACCACCTTGGGCGTGTTGACGAGGCCCCAGCTCGCGTTGCCCGGGTCGATGCGCTCGGGCGAGTAGCCGAGGAAGAAGTCGTCGCCCGCCCGCAGGCCCGACCGCTCCAGGATGGGGCGCACCAGCTCCTCGGTGGAGCCCGGGTAGGTGGTCGACTCCAGCACCACGAGCGCCCCCGGCCGCAGCCGGGCGGCGAGCGTGGCCGCGGCCGCCTCCACGTGGGACAGGTCGGGCAGCCCCTCCCGCAGCGGGGTGGGCACGGTGATGACGGCCACGTCGAAGGCGCCGATCTCGGCCGCGTCGGCGGTCGGCCGGTAGCCGTAGCGCAGCGCCGTGGCCAGCTCGTCGTCGCTCACGTCGCTGACGTACGAGCGCCCGCCGGCCAGCGCCGCCACCCGCTCGGTGGCGACGTCGAAGCCGATGACGCCGAAGCCGACGGCCACCGCCCGCAGCGCCACCGGCAGGCCCACGTAGCCCTGGCCCACGACCACCACCCGGGCGGTGCGCTCGTCGATGCGGGACACGAGCGTGGCGGCCCGGCTCACGACCCCACCCCCACCAGCGCGCCCGCCTGCTCGTGGACCTCGGCCACCACCGCCGCCACCCGGTCGACCGCGGCCACCGGGAGGTCGGGCCAGATGGGCAGGCTGACCACCTCGGCGGCCAGGCGGTCGGTGCGGGGCAGGCCGCCCGGCGGTGTGCCCACGCCCCGGTAGCTGGCCTGGCGGTGGACCGGGGGCGAGAAGTAGCAGCGGGTGTCGACGCCCTCGGCCCGCAGCGCGCCCACCAGGTCGTCCCGGGTGGCGCCGAACGCGTCCGGCTCGATCGCCACCGTGAGGTCCTTGTAGGTCGAGCGGTCGTCCTCGTCCACGTGCTGGAGGCGCACCCCGGGCACGCCCGCGAGCTGGCTGCGGTAGCGGCCGGCCAGGGCGCGGCGCCGGGCCAGGTGCTCGTCGAAGCCGGCCAGCGACTCCAGGCCCACCGCCGCGTGCAGCTCGGACATGCGGCCGTTGAGCCCCGCGAACCGGGTGTCGTAGTCGCCGGGGTTGCCGTAGTCGCGGCCGTGGCGCAGCGTCTCGGCCAGGGCGCCGTCGCCGGTCGCCACCAGGCCGCCCTCCCCCGCCACCAGCGGCTTGGTGGGCGTCAGGCTGAACACCTCGGCGGTGCCGAACCCGCCCACCGGCCGGCCGCGGTGGGTGGACCCGAAGGCGTGGGCCGCGTCGAACACCAGCGGCACGCCCGCCTCCCGGGCCTTGGCCTCCAGGGTGCCGGGGTGGCAGGGCGCCCCGAAGGTGTGGGTGGCCATGACCGCCCCCGCGCCGTCCAGGTCGAGGGCGGGGTCGAGCAGGAAGCTGTCGGGGTCGCAGTCGGCGAAGGCGGGCACCGCACCGGCCCAGGTGGCGGCGTGGGCCGTGGCCGAGAACGTGAAGCTGGGCATGAGCACCGTCTTTCCCCGCTCCGCCAGCGCCTGGACCGCGAGCATCAGGCCCGTCGTGCACGACGAGGTGGCCACCACGTGGGCCACGCCCAGCCGCTGGGCCGTGGCCTCCTCCAGCTCGCGCACCAGCGGCCCGTTGGTGAGCACCCCGAGATCGTACGAGGACGCCAGCCGGGCCGCGACCTGCGCCAGCGGCGGCGGGCTCGGCCGCACGAACGGCAGCCCGTCGGGGAACGCGGGCGCGCCCCCGAGCACGGCCAGCCGCCTCACGGCGCGTCCCGGTGGAGGACCTGGGCCAGGCGCTGGGCCAGGGCCGACACCCGCCGCGGGCCGCGGAGCTCGGGCTCGTAGCGGTGGGCCCACACGGACAGCTCGGTCTTGTCGGCCAGGTCGAAGGTCTGCCAGGCCTGGGCCACCGCCCAGGCCACGATCCCGGTGCAGCGCCAGGCGCCGGCCCGCGCCCACACCAGCTCGCAGTCGAGCGGGTCGACCAGGGCGATCTGGGCCACGTCGCGGAGGGCGATCAGCTCCTGGGGACCGGCCGCGGCCCGGGCGCAGGCGGTCACGCAGGCCGCGTCGAGCGGCAGCCCGGGCAGGCGGGCGCCGTCGCCCTCGGGCCCGCGGGCGGCCACCTCCACCGGCGGGTCGGCCACGTCCGCCAGCCGGACCCGGACGCCCACGCCGCCGGGCAGCGCCTCGTCCCGCACCCGCACCAGGTCGGCGTCCCCGTCGAGCAGTGCGTGGGCGGTGCCCAACGCGCTCGGCGCCACCAGCACTTCCACCGACGCCAGCGGGCGCCGGCCCGGGTCCCGGAACACCCGGGGGACCAGGGCCGGGCCGTCGAGGACGCGGTGGTCGACCCCGGCCGCGGCGAGGCGGGCGCTGTGCCCCGCGGCGGCGCGCTCGACCGCCAGCGAGCGATCCGCGGCCAGGGCCGCCGATCCCCGCAGCGCCTCGGCCTGGCCGTCGCCCAGCGGCACGGCGCCGGCGTCGGCCGCCGCGGCCAGCAGGCCGACCAGGCCGGCGTCGACGCAGGCCGCCACCAGCGCCTCCCAGGCACCGTCGTCGACGGGCGCGGCGGGCAGGTTGTGGCGGCTCCCGGCCAGCCCGAAGGCGGCGACGGCGGCCAGCGTGGCCTCGGCGGGAGGCGCCAGGGTCACGGGCGCTTGGTGGGGTCGGGGTATGACCGCTTGACCGGCGCCACCGGCGTGTCCGGCGCTCCCGGTGCTGCCGGCGCGCCCGCGGTGTCCGGCGCGCCCGGCGGTCCCCCGTTCTCGCCCGCCCGTTCGGCGCCGGCCTGGGCCCGGGCCACCTCACGGCGGGCCCGGCGCGGCGACGCATAGGAGAAGTAGTCGTAGAACGGCGGCGCCGGCAGGCCCACCAGGGCCAGCCCCAGCACCGGTGCGCCGAGCTGCCCCAGCAGGTCGGCACAGCGCTCGGCCTCGCCCGCCGGGGTCTTGCCCACCCGGCAGACGATGACCACGGCATCCACCATCGTGCCCAGCTCGCGGGTCAGCGCGGCCGACAGGACCGGCGCGGTGTCCACGATGACCACGTCGGCCAGGCGGCGGGCCTCGTCGATCATGCGCTGCTCGGCGTGGAGCCGGCCACCCGCCCGCCGCAGCGCCAGCCCCGCGGTGACGAGGCTGACCCCGGCCACGTCGGTCTCGTGCACGTAGCCGGACAGCGGCGCGTCGTCGTCGGCCGCCAGGAAGTCGCTGACGCCCCGGCCCAGCTTGACCCCGAAGTGGCGGGCCACGCTGGAGCGCCACAGGTCGCAGCTCAGCACCAGCACCGAGCTGCCGCTCTCGGCGTAGGCCGCGGCCAGGTTGGCGGCGGTGGTGGTCTTGCCCTCGCCCGGCCCGGCGGAGGTGATCATGATCACCGACCGGCTGGGCCGCCGCGGCAGGTGCGAGCCCTCCTGGTGGCCGTTGCCCCGCTCGGCATGGTCGGGCTGGCGGACCAGCATGATGGCGGTCCGCAGGGTGCGGAACGCCTCGGCCCGGACCGAGTCGGGCTCCTCGGTGACCACCAGCTTGCGGCGCCGGGCCGGCAGGTTGAACGACGGCACCTCGGCCAGCACCTGCGCCCCGAAGTGGGCCTCGGCCGTGCGGCGCTGGCGGATGCGGGTGTCGGACCGGTCGAGCGCCAGGGCCAGGCCGAACCCGAGCACCAGCGCCACCAGCCCGACCAGCACCATGCGCTGCTCCCGGCTGCGGGTGCCGGGCAGCGGGTCGCGCTCCACGCCCCGCGTGGCGGCCTGCACGGTGCTGAACGGCGTGGAGCCGGTCGAGGCCGAGCTCTGCTGGCTCTCGATGTCGTTGAGCTGGCGCAGCAGGCCGTCGCGCTCGGACGCGGCGGTGGCGTCGGTCGGCACCGCCACCAGCTGGGCATCGAGCTGCCCGATGCGGGCCCGCACCTCGTCCTCCCGGCGCTGGAGGTCGGCGGCCGCGGCCTGCTGGTCGGCCACCTCGGACTCGGTGACGTAGGCCTCGACCTCGGCCGCGAAGGTGTTGGCGATGAGGGCCGCCCGGTCCCGGTCCTTGTCGGTGGCGGTGATGCGCACCACGCCGATGGTGCGGTCGGGCTCGGCCGTCACCTTGTCCTCGAGCCGGGACGGATCGCCCTCGTAGCCCATGGTGGCGGCCACCCGCTCGGCCACCGCGTCGGTCTTCACGTACTCGGCCACGATGCCGGGGTTGACGTCCGAGTCGGCGTTGCGCCCCGCCTCGGTCTCGACGCGGAGCACATGCGTGGCCTCGAAGGTGCCCCGGGAGCGCTCCGGTGAGGTCCAGAACACGACCGCGACGCCGAGCACCACCAGGGCGACGATCAGCTTCCAGTGGCGGCGGGCGACGGCGGCGTAGTCGGCGGGGCTCATGGCAGCGACAGGGTCCTCACGGTTACATGCTCCGGCACGGATTCGGGGCTGGCAAGCTCGCCGAGCGCGCGGGCCGCCGCGGCGTCGTCGCCGCGCTCGGCGATGGCGGTCAGCTCGGCCAGCCCCGCCTCGAGGGCACCGGCCGCCATGGGGCGGCGCCGCACCCGGGCGATCGACGGGTGGGCGGTGGGACCGGCCAGCTCGGCCGGGTGGTAGAGGTCCTCGCTCAGCTTCTCGCCCGGGCGGGCGCCCACCACCCGGATCGGCACCTCGCGGCCCACGACCCGGCCCGACAGCCGCACCATGCGCTCGGCCAGGTCGAGGATGTTGACCGGCTCGCCCATGTCGAGCATGAACACCTCGCCGCCCTCGGCCAGCACCGCCGCCTGGAGCACGAGCTGGACGGCCTCGTGCACGCTCATGAAGTAGCGGGTCATGCGGGGATCGGTCACCGTGACCGGTCCGCCCGCGGCGATCTGCGCCGCGAAGGTGGGGATGACGCTGCCGCGGGAGCCGACCACGTTGCCGAAGCGCACCGCGCACCAGCGGGACCCGGGCGGCGCGCGCAGCACGGTGATCTGCTCGCCCAGCCACTTGGACCGGCCCAGCGCGTTCTGGGGCCGGACCGCCTTGTCGGAGGAGATGAAGACCAGGTGGTCGGTGTGGCCGGCCGCCGCGGCCACCAGGTTGGCCGTGCCCAGCACGTTGGTGCGCACCGCCTCCACCGGGTGCGCCTCCAGGAGCGGGACGTGCTTGTGGGCCGCGGCGTGGAACACCACGTCGGGGCGCACCGCGTCGAAGCGGGCGCGCAGCCCGTCGAGGTCCCGGATGTCGGCCAGGGCCAGCTCGGCGCCCACGTCCGGTCCCAGCCGCTGGGTCACGTCGTGGAGGTGGGTCTCGTCGTGGTCGAGCAGGACCAGGTGGGCGGGGCCGAGCTCGGCCACCTGCGCCGCGATCTCGGAGCCGATGGAGCCGCCCGCGCCGGTGATGAGCACCCGGCGCCCGGCCACCGCGGCGCGGATCCCCTCGCTGTCGGTCACCACCTGCTGGCGGCCGAGGATGTCCTCGATGCGCAGGTCCCGGGCGGCGCGCACCGACGGGCGCCCGCCCAGCAGCTCGCGCACGGGGGGCAGCACCTTGAGCGGCACCCGGGCGGCCTCGGCCGCCTCCATGACCGTCACGTTCAGCTGCTGGTCGGCACTGGGCACCGCCAGCAGCACCTCGTCGACCCGGTAGCGCTCGACGATGGCGGCCAGGTCGGAGGTGTCCCCCACCACCGGTACGCCGAGCAGCGACCGCTCCTGCTTGCGGGGGTCGTCGTCCACCACCACCACCGGCGTGAGCCCGGTGCCGGCGGTGCGCCGCATCTCCCGCACGATGGCCGCCCCCGCCGAGCCCGCGCCCACCACCGCCACCCGGGAGGCCGCCCGGTCGATCCGCCGGCGGAAGCTGAACAGCCGGTGCTGGAAGCGGACCAGGCCCACGAACATGGTGGCGACCACCGGGGCCAGCACGGTCACCGACCAGGGGACGCGGAAGTCACGAGCGGCGTTCACCGCGAAGATCACCACCCCGGCGGTGATGCCCGCGCACACGACCCGGCGGGCCTCGGCCACGCTGGCGTGCCGCCAGATCTGGCCGTAGAGGCCCCAGGCCATGTTGGAGCCGACGTAGGCGGCCACCACCACCGGCAGGAACTCGAACAGCCGCTCCGAGCGGCTGGACGGCACGTGCCCTCGAAGGCCAGGGCGTTGACCAGGACGAACGAGCCGGCCACCAGCATCACGTCGACCAACAGCACCGGAACGTCGACGCGCAGGCGCGACAGCGCGCGAACCCAGAGCCTCCGGCGAGCCACCCGCCCTTCCACCGACCAAATTCTCAACCCTTAAGGTGGTTAAAGCAAGGGGTGGCTACGCCTCCGGCATGCGGTCCACCGGCGCGCTCTCCGCGGCACTCGGGCGGCGCGAGCGCGCGACCGTCGGGCTTGCGGTCCGCGTGGCTGAGACTGACCGCCGGGGCCGCGGGGCCGTCGGTAGGCTCGGCGCCGATGTCCGACTTCAACGCCAGCATCATCGAGGAGTTCCGGGCCAACGGAGGCAAGGTGGGCGGGCCGTTCGAAGGGCGCGCCGATGCTGCTGCTCCACACGACGGGCAAGCGCAGCGGGACCGAGCGGGTGAACCCGCTCGTGTACTGGCCCGAAGGCGAGGCGATGGTCATCTTCGCCTCCAAGGGCGGCGCCCCCACCCACCCCGACTGGTACCACAACCTCATGGCGCAGCCCGACACCACCATCGAGGTGGGCTCCGACACCGTGCCGGTCCACGCCCGGTCGACCGAGGGCGAGGAGTACCAGGACCTGTGGGACCGCATCACCGCGGTCATGCCGGGCTTCGCCGACTACCAGGCCAAGACCAGCCGCCGCATCCCGGTCGATCATGCTGGAGCGCCGGGACGGCTGAGCCCAGCGACCGTCGAGTCGCGCTGGGTCCTGCACGTCGACCTCGACGAGTTCCTCGCCGCGGTCGAGGTGGCCCGCCACCCCGAGCTGCGGGGCAAGCCGGTGGTCGTCGGCGGGGCCGGCGACCCCACCCAGCGGGCGGTGGTGGCGACGGCGTCGTACGAGGCGCGCCGCTTCGGCGTCCACTCGGGCATGCCGCTGCGCACCGCGGCCCGGCTGTGCCCCGACGCGGTGTTCCTGGCGTCGGACCCGCCCGCCTACGACGCGGTGTCCGAGGTGGTGATGGCCGCCCTGGCCACGCTGCCGGTGGTGGTGGAGGTGCTCGGCTGGGACGAGGCGTTCCTCGGCACCCTCTCGGACGAGCCCGAGGCGCTGGCGGCCGAGGTCCAGCGGGTGGTGCGGGACGCCGCCGGGCTGGAGTGCTCGGTCGGCATCGGCGACAACCGCCTGCGGGCCAAGATCGCCACCGGGTTCGCCAAGCCCGCGGGCGTGTACCGCCTGACCAAGCACAACTGGGTCGAGGTCATGGGCGACCGGCCCCCGGACGCGCTGTGGGGCGTGGGCTCCCGCACGGCCGCCAAGCTGGCCGCCATGGGGATCACGACGGTCGTGGGCCTGGCCCGCGCCGACCCCGAGGCCCTGGCCGCCCGCTTCGGCCCCACCATGGGACCGTGGTACCGCATGCTGGCCTTCGGCGTGGGCGGCACCGAGGTGACCGCGGCCCCCTACGTCCGCAAGTCCCGCAGCCGCGAGGTCACGTTCCAGCGCAACCTGACCGCCCGCGCCGACCTCGACGCCGAGGTCCGCACCCTGGCCCACCGGGTGGCCGCCGACGTGGCCGAGGAGGGCCGCCCGGCGGTCCGGGTGGCGGTCAAGGTCCGCTTCGCCCCGTTCTTCACCCACACCCGCAGCGTCCCCCTCCCCACCCCCACCGACGACCCCACCGCCATCGAGCGCGCCGCCCTCCAGGCCCTCGCCCGCTTCCCCTCACCCGCCCGGTCCGCCTCCTCGGCGTCCGCGCCGACTTCCCCCGGCCGACCCACCGCAACCCGGCCCTGGACGAGTCCGTCGACGTCGCCCTCGGCTCCCGCCTGCGCCCGCCGCCTGCTCGTCATCGGGAGGCGCGGTGTCATCGCCATCACCAAGCTGCCACGCGTCAGGTGGGAGGTCGAGGACGACCTTGGCGACGCCGTCGGTGCGGGCGGCGAAGAGGGCGTAGGCGTCGGGGCCGGCTTCGAGGGGGAAGCGGTGGGTGACGATGGCGCCGGGGTCGAGGCGGCCCGAGGTGGTGAGCGGGATGAGGGCCGGGAGCTCGGCCTGGACCGAGCACAGGCCGATGGTGAACTCCAGGCACTTGAGCTGGGCCATCGCCATGTTGAACGGGTACGACGGGCTCTGGCTCACGCCGACCACCGAGACCCGGCCGCAGCGGCCGGCCAGGTCGGTGGCCAGCTCGATGGTGGCGTCGGCGCCCACCGCCTCGACCACCACGTCGGCGCCGCGGCCGCCGGTGAGGGCGAAGACCTCGGTCGCGGGGGTCGCCCTCGACCGGGACGGCGCCCAGGGCCGCGGCCTGCCGGCGGCGGGACTCGACCAGGTCGACGGCCAGGACCTGGGACGCGCCCATGATGAGGGCCGACGCCGCGGCCATCAGGCCGACCGGGCCGAGGCCGACCACCGCCACCGTGTCGCCGGGGGCGATGCGGCCCAGCCGGGCGCCGTACCAGCCGGTCGGGGCGTTGTCGGTGAGGACCAGCGCGGCGTCGTCGGACATGCCCTCGGGGATCGCCACCAGGTTCATGTCCGCCGCCGGGACGGCCACGGCCTCGGCCTGGCACCCGCCGAGCGCGTGGCCCACGCCGTAGACGCCCGGCCTCGCCGAAGTTCTCGCACAGGAACACCACGCCCCGGCCACAGGCGGCGCAGCGCCCGCAGCCCACCGACGCGGCCAGCAGCACCCGGTCCCCGGCGGCGAAGCGGGTGACGGCCGAGCCCACCTCCACCACCTCGCCCACCGCCTCGTGGCCGACCGGGTAGCCGGTCCCGCCGCCGAAGCCGTGGCCGCCGTAGATGTGCAGGTCGCTGCCGCAGATGCCGGCCGAGCGCACCCGCACCACCGCGCCCCGTTCGCCCGGGCAGCACCGGGTCGGGCACCGAGGTGCAGCGGATGTCCTGGGGGCCGTGATACGTGAGCGCCTTCACCCGCCGGACGCTACGGCACCGCGGCCGTCACGGCAGGCGTCCCGCCCCGTAGTGGTCGGCGGCCACGCTGGGCGCGAGATGGGAGAGCTGCCAGGGCACACGGTCGCCGCAGATCTCGCACAGGGGGGCGGTCTCGCCGCGGGTCAGGGCCTTGAGCCGGCCGTTGCCCGCGCAGCTGGCGTGGTCGACCACCTCCCACGTCCCCACAGCCGGGGCTTGCTGGAGGGACATCACCCGGGTTCCCATCGCGGGCATCGGCGTGGCGGTCTGGTCGGTGCGATCGGTCATATCGCACAGGGCTACCCCTGGCCCCGGACAGCAAACGTGCACCGCTTCACGTGACGCGCGCCACTGCGTCCGCGCCACTACCCTCCGTCAGTTTTTCCTTGACATCCGCAAGGGCCCGAGTTGACACTGTGACCACCTCGCGAACGGGTGGTGGGTGGTCGGCGGACCGATCCAGTTGCGATCACGCGGCCCTTCGGGCCTCGCGGAGCTACATGGGCCCCACCGTCTCGACGCAAGGGTGTTCAGGCGGCCTCCGGTCGCCGGGCGCGCGGGCACCCGCCCACACGTCCCGGTGAAACGGAGTGGAACAGGAGGCGAGAGACATGCCGCATTTGCGGGAGTGGTCCAGGGACTGGCCGTGGCGGCCGATCGGGGCCATCCTCGGGTTCCTGATCGGCGGGGTGATCGGGGCGGTGATCGGTGGCGGTCCTGCTGGGCCTGTTCGCCATCCCCTACGGGCGGGCGGTGGCCCTCGGCAAGATGTACGCGGGCGATGCGCTCGGCGTGTGGCGGGCGATCCTCGACGCCACCTGGAGCTCGCTGAACACGGCCGCGGCGGCCCTCTACTACGGGATCCACCGGCTCACGGGCAACACCCACAACCTGGCCAGGACCAAGGGCAGCGGCGCCATCTGGCTCGACCGGGGCGTGGTGACGAAGTACGCCACCACCATCGGCACGGTCAAGGCCGGCTCCAACGACCGGATCGACCGGCACGAGATGATCCACGTCTTCCAGGCGCGGCTGTTCGGGCCGCTGTACCTGCCGCTGGTGGGGCTCAACTACGTGCTCGCGACGATCCTGCCCTACTGGCTGCTGTACAGGCACCGTCCCATCACCGGCTTCGGGTCCTACTTCGAGGACGGCGTGTACCCGAACGTGTGGAACGAGCTCTGGGCCTACCGGGCGACGGCGCCGGCCACGACCGCCACGGCGGCACCGACGGCGCCGGCCGTCTGAGCGCACGGCGATGGGCGTCCTGACCGACGCGGACGACAAGCTGCCGCGCCTGGTTGAAGGCGGCGCTGGGCGCCTACCTCCTCGTCGGTCGAGCCCGTGCCCCGGGTGGCGACGCCCCAGCTGCTCGAAGGCCGCGGCCTGGGCTTCCGGCTCGACCCCGGCCCCCAGGCCTGGCGCGCCGCGCCCCGGCCCCGCCGGTCGGGCCTGCGGTCCCGGGCCCGACCGGCCGGGATCGCCACCCGCGGCCGAGCGCGCGGTGCCGGCTTCACCCCTCTGCGTACCGAATCGCAGGTCAGGCGACTTCCGGTGCGAGAGCGCGAGATACTGGACGCGGGCGAGGCCACTCGGGCGTCCCGCCCGTCGTTCGAGTGGCCAAGCCCACCACGGGCCGCCGACCACCGACCGGCCTGGCCGCGGCTCCACGAGCGGCCCCCCGCCCGGCCGTTCCCGGAGGGGCCAGACGAGGACGAGCCGGCGCTCGCGCCGCCCGCGCCGGACCGGCCCGAGGCCGTCCCGGTCGCGGCCCGGCTCCTGCCCCGGTACGACGAGGTGGCGGCGCCGGTGCGGGCCGGCGAGGCCCCGTGGCTCGCGCTCGCGCCCGGGGCCGGGGCGCCTGCTGATCCTGTCGATCCCGTCGATCGTGGCGAGCTTCCACGTCGGCGGCGGCTCGCAGTGAGGCTCAGCTGATGCGCCGGCCGCTGATGCGGTCGGGCACCAGGCGCATCCAGTGCGGCTTGTCGCCCCGCGCCCACGGGGCCAGCGGCAGGCCCGCGACCCGCTCCAGGGTGGCGGCGTCGTAGGGCGACACCTCCTCCAGGCGGCCGCCCACCACCACGCTCCACCCGGTGCGCGGTGCCGCGGTCGAAGTGGTCGATCTCGAACACCACCCGGCCCCGGGGGCCGGACTGGAGCTTGGTGCCCTCGGCCGTGCGGAACACCACCGCGTCGCCGTCGAGCGCGTAGTTCACCGGGAACACGGCCGGGCTGCCCCCGTCGACCAGGGCCAGCCGGCCGATCTCCTCGGCCGCCAGCAGGCGGCGGCACTCGTCGCGTCGATGATCTCGAGCCCGGTGCGGGCGTCGATCGTGCGCTTCATGCCCCGTCCTCCTCCTCGGGGGGCATCACGACCACGGGGCAGGGAGCGTGCCGGGCCACGTGGTCGGAGACCGAGCCCAGCAGCAGCCGGCGGAAGCCGCCCAGGCCCCGCCGCCCGAGCACGATCAGCGCCGGCGTCCTGCGCCGCCTCCAGCAGGCCGGCGGCCGCCCCGCCGTGCACCACCCGGCGCTCGACGGCGACGCCGGGGGCCCCGGCCGTCGCCTCGTCGACCAGCGTGTCGACCAGGGCGTGCGCCGCCTGGTCCAGGGCCTCGATGGCGTAGGGGTCGCGCCCGGGAGCCGGCCCGACGAGGCGGGGACCTCCCAGGCGTGGACCACCTCCACGGTCGCCCCCCGCCGGCCGCCCTCGCCCACCGCCCAGCGCAGCGCGGTCCGCGACGACGGCGAGCCGTCGACGCCCACGAGCACCCGGCCGCCCTCCGGCCGGTCGTCCGGGCCCCACGGCGCTGCGCACGACCGCCACGGGGCGCCGGGCGTGGTGGAGCACCTGCTGGCTCACCGACCCGAGCTGCAGGCCGGGGAACCCGCCCGCCCCCCGGGCCCCCACGACCAGCAGGTCCGCCCCCTTGGCCGCACCCAGCAGCCCGGGCGCCGGCAGGTCGCACGGTGTCCGGCGTGCGACCCGCGCGGCAGCCTCGGCCCCGAGCGCGTCCTCGACGGCAGCGAGCAGGGCGCGGTCGGCGTGGGTGTCGTCGTAGTGCGGGATCGAAGCGCCACTCGCCGTCGGCATGATGCTGGCTGAACAGGTCCCACACCAGCACCGCCACCAGCTCGGCCCCCACGAGCCGAGCCTCCCCGGCCGCCCACCGCAGCGCGTCCCCGCTGTGGGACGACCTGTCGACTCCGACGACGATCTCGGCCATGCCTCCACCATGCCGCGCCCACCGGCCGGACGAAAGGGACCAAGGTCCCGACCCAGAAGGCGAGGCAATAGGGGCCGAGCGGCACGTCCCGAGGCAATAGCGGTCGGCGGCCGACCGCTATTGCCTCCGGCTGCCGCCGGCGGCCCCTATTGCCTGGCGCGCTCGACCAGGGTGCGCTTGAGGACCTTGCCGGCTTCGTTGCGGGGGAGCGAGGCGATCGGGGCGAAGTGGACCGGGATCTTGTACGGGGCCAGGTGCTCGCGGCAGAGGGCCTCCAGGTCGGCGGCGGGGGGGAGGCCGGTGGCGGGGTCGGAGGGGACGCACCAGGCCCACGGGACCTCGCCCAGGCGGTCGTCGGGGACGCCGGCCACGGCGGCGTCGGCCACGCCGGGCGAGAGGCGGAGGACCTCCTCGACCTCGGCCGGGTGCACCTTGAGCCCGCCGCGGTTGATCATGTCCGAGACGCGGCCCTCGATCCACACGAAGCCGTCGTCGTCGATGGTGGCCACGTCGCCGGTGCGGAACCAGCCGTCCGGGGACAGGCGGTCGCCGCCCTCGACGCCCTGGACCACGCCCGGGGTCCGGACCCACAGCTCGCCCGTGGCGTCGGTGCGCACCTCGACCCCGGCGTGCGGGCGCCCCACCGAGCCCAGCTTGGCCTCGCCGAACTCGCGGGCGTCGCCCGCGCCCCAGCCCACCACCTCGCCGCCCAGCTCGGTCTGGCCGTAGCCGTTCAGCACCCTGATGCCGAAGCGGTCGCGGAAGCGGCGGGCCTGGAGCGGCGACAGCGGCGAGGCGATGCTGCGCACGTAGCGCAGCGGGGCCAGGTCGCCCACCCCCTCGTCGTCGCCAGCATGACCATGGCCGCCGGGGGCAGCACCGTGCTGCGGATGGCGAAGCGGCGGACCAGGTCGGCGAAGCGGCGGGTGTCGAAGCCGTCCATCAGCACCACGGGGGCACCCACCCGGAAGGCGAACAGCACCTGGTAGATGCCCGCCCACACCGACAGCGGGACCGGCACCAGGTTGGGCATCGGTGAGCCGGACGGACGGGCCGGTCCGCAGCGTGCCGATGACCTTGTCCAGCAGGGCCAGGACCCGCTCGTGGGTGAGGGGGACGGCCACGGGCGCGCCGGTCGTGCCCGAGGTGAACGACAGCAGGGCCACGCCCGGGTCCCGGCGGCCGGCGCCCGGACACGCCCGGGCGGGTCAGCACCCGGGGGCCGGAGAGGGACACGACGGTGCGACCGCCGAAGCGGGCGTCGTCAGCCGGGGTGGTGACGACGGCCACGGGGTCGACGTCGGCCAGCACCCGGGCCAGCTCCGTGGCGGTCAGGCGGGGGTTGAGCGGGACGTAGACGCCGCCGGCGCGCCAGACCGCGAACAGGGCGGCCACCAGGTCGAGCGCCGTCGGGCAGCAGCACGCCCACCACCGAGCCCGGGCCCACCCCGGCGTCGGCCAGGGCGCAGGCGATGTCGTCGGAGCGGTCCCGCACCGCCGACCACGAGTGGTCGGTCCCAGCCGCGTGGACCGCCAGGCCGTCGCCGCCCCGGGGCAGCAGGTCGACCAGGCTCACACCTGCCACCGCGGCTCCCGCTTCTCGGCGAAGGCGGCCGGGCCCTCGGTCTGGTCGGGGTGGCCCCACAGCGAGACCAGCTCGGCGGCGCCCGGCCTTGCAGGCGTCGGTCAGGCCCATCTCCAGCGCGCCCCACAGGGCCCGCTTGGTGGCGGCCATGGCCGCGGGGCTGTTGCGGGCGATCGTCTCGGCCAGCTCCTGGGCCCGCTCCCGCAGGCGCTCGGGCGGGTCGACCACCTCGCTCACCATCCCCAGCTCGTAGGCCCGGGCCGCGGGCATGCGCTCGTACCGGCCCACCAGCGCCATGCGCATGACCGCCTCCACCGGCATCTTGCGCATGAGGCCGATGGCCTCCACCGACACCACCTGGCCGATCGAGGTGTGGGGGTCGAAGAACTGGGCGTCCGCGGCGCAGATCACGATGTCGGCGTCGGCGACCCAGTGGAAGCCGCCGCCCGCGCAGATGCCGTTGACCGCGGTGATGACCGGCTTGTCCGACCCCCTGGTGCCAGGAGGTGAAGTGGAGGTCCCAGTCCTCCATGCCCTGGCGGTAGCGCTCCATGCCCACGCCGTCCGACGCGATCTCGGACACGTCGACGCCGGTCTGGAACGCCCGGCCGTTGCCGGTGTGGACGATGACCCGCACCGCGGGGTCGGCGTCGAGCTCCAGCCAGGCGGACGGCGAACTCGTCGCGCATGGCCGCGTTCATGGCGTTGAGCTGGTCGGGCCGGTTGTTGATCAGCCAGCCGACCGGCCCGTGCCGCTCGACGATCAGGTGCTGGTAGTCGCCCACCGGGGCTGCCTCCGTTCGACGTCGGGTGCGGGCGAGCGGCCGCCACTCCAGCGCGTCCCACAGCGCCCGCTTGATGGCGGCCAGGGTGGCGGGGTCGCGTGCGGGCGATGGCCTCGCCCAGCTCCTGGGCCCGCGCCCGGAGGGCCTCGGGCGCCACCACCTCGGACAGGATCCCCAGCTGGCGCGCCCGGGTGGCGTCCATCCGCTCGTGGCGGCCGGCCAGCGCCATGCGGGTCACCGCCTCCATGGGGGACTTGCGGGCCAGCCCGATCACCTCGTACGCCGACACCTGCCCGATGGACACGTGCGGGTCGAGGAACGTCGCCCGGTCGGAGGCGATCACGATGTCGGCGTCGGCCACGAAGTGCAGCCCGCCGCCCGCGCACACCCCGTTGACCGCGGCGATCACCGGCTTGGACACCTGGTTGTGCCAGGCGGTCAGGCGCAGCTCGGCCCGGCGGGTGCGGCGGGACTGCTCGCGCAGCGCCTCGGGCTCGCGGGCGAGCTGGGCCACGTCCAGGCCGGTCTGGAAGGCGGCGCCGTTGCCGGTGTTGACGATGACCCGCACCTCGGGGTCGTCCTCCAGCGCCCGCCAGGCCGCCTCCAGGCCGTCGAGCATGGCGGCGTCGAGCGCGTTGGCGCGGTCGGGCCGGTCGAAGATCAGCCAGCCGACCGGACCGTCGCGGCGCACCTCCAGGCCCGCGGTCACGAGCGGGGCACGTCCTGCCACGCCGCCCCCTGCCAGGGGTCGGGCTCGCGGGGCAGGCCCAGCACCCGCTCGCCGATCACGTTCTTGTTCACCTCGGTGGTGCCGCCCTCGATGGTGTTGGCCCGGCTGCGCAGCATGCCCCTGACCTCGGCCGGCGGCCGATCGCCCGGACCAGGCGGTGGCGGCCGGGCCCAGCAGGTCGCAGGCCGCCAGCTGGATGCGCTGGTTGAGGTCGCCCTGGTGGACCTTGCCCACCGAGCTCTCGGGCCCCGGCGGCCGCCCCGCGCCCAGCCCGGCCCGCACCCGGGCGTTGGTCCAGCCCCGGATCCGCTCCTCGCTCCACAGGCCCACCACCCGCTGGCGCACCACCGGGTCGGCCCAGCGGCCGGTGCGCCGGGCCAGGGTGACGCAGGGCATCGGCCCCGGCCCCGCCGATGCGGTCGACCCCGCCCGAGCCCGCGCCCGACACCATCTGGCGCTCGCCCGACAGCGTGGCGCCCGCCACCCGCCAGCCGTCGCCCTCGGCCCCCACCCGCTGCGCGTCGGGGACCCGCACGGCGTCGAGGAACACCTCGTTGAAGTCGACCTCGCCGGTGATGTGGCGCAGTGGCCGCACGTCGACGCCCGGCGCGTGCAGGTCCACCAGGAAGTAGGTGATGCCCTTGCGCTTGGGCACCGCGGGGTCGGTGCGGGCCAGGCACACGGCCCAGTCCGACACGTGGGCCCACGTGGTCCACACCTTCTGGCCGGTCAGCACCCACTCGTCGCCGTCCCGCTCGGCCCGGGTGGCCAGCGAAGCCAGGTCGGAGCCCGCCCCCGGCTCGCTGAACAGCTGGCACCAGCGCTCGCGTGTTGTCGACGATGCGGGGCAGCCAGCGCAGGCGCTGGTCCTCGGTGCCGTGGGCGAACAGCGCGGGCGCGCACAGGTTGAGGCCCAGCGGGTTGAGCCGGCCCAGGTTGTACGGGGCGAGGACCCGCTCGACGGCCCGCGCCCGCTCCGGGGACAGGTCGAGGCCGCCGTAGGCCACGGGCCAGGTGGGCACGACCAGGCCCGACGCCGCGAACGCCGGGTACCAGGCCTCGTAGTCGGCGAACGACCGCACCTCGCGCACGGCCGCGGGACCGCCCCGCTCGGCCGCCGACCGCCAGCGCCGCGGGGACGGTGGCCTCCACCCAGGCCCGCACCGCGGCGACCGCCTCGGCCTCGGGGGTGGCGGCGTCGATGGCGAGGGTCACCGGCCGGTGAACCCCGGGTCGCGCTTGTCCACGAACGCCCGCAGGCCCTCGCGGAAGTCCTCGCTGCGGCTGGACAGCTCCAGCGCGAAGGCCTCGTCCCGCAGGTGGGCGTCCAGGCGTGTGCTCGGCCGCGGTGTGCAGCAGCCACTTGGTGAGCCCCAGCGCCACGGTGGGGCCGGTGGCCAGGCGCAGGGCCAGGGCCTCGGCCTCGCCGTCGACGTCCGCCGCCGGGCACGGCCCGGTGCGCCAGGCCCCACTCGACCGCCTCGCGGCCCGACAGCTCCCGGCCGAGCATCAGCAGCTCCCGGGCCCGGGCCAGGCCCACCAGCCGGGGCAGCAGCCAGGTCCCGCCGGAGTCGGGGGTGAAGCCCCGCTGGGCGAACGGCTCCCACACCCGGGCGTCCTCCGCCACCACGAGGAAGTCGGCCGCGGCCGCCAGGTGCAGGCCGATGCCCGCCACCCAGCCCCGCGCGGCCACCACCACCGGGACCTGCGTGGTGCACACCGCGGGAATGAGCCGGTGGGCCTGGGTGGGCAGCCGCCGCTGGATCGACCCGACCCGGGGCCGGGGCGCGCCCTCGGCGTTGCGCCCCACGATGTCGAACCCGCAGCAGAAGTGATCGCCCTCGCCCGTGACCAGGATGGCCCGCACCGCCTCGTCCTGCCCGGCCGCCTCCACCTCGGCCACCAGGCGGGCGACCATGGCCTCGTCGAGCGCGTTGCGGCGGTCCGGCCGGTCCAGGTGGAGGCGCAGCACCCCGTCGCCCCGGCGCTCGACCCGCACGTGCTCAGCCACGGTCCCACCGGGCCGCGATCTCGTCCAGGGCGCCCTGGAGGTCGGTGGCCCCGCCCGGCGGGTCGGGCAGCCGCACCGGTCCCCGCTCCCGGGACGGCAGCAGCACGGTGGCGTGGCCGGGCGTGGTCACCTCGCCCCGCTGGTTGGTGCACGCCAGGTCGAGGTCGACGGCGGGGCGGTCGCCCTCGGCCAGGTAGCGGCGGGCCACGGTGCCCCGCACCCACTGGGTGTCGCCCACGTAGTTGAACAGGCGGAACTCGCAGTCCAGCTTCCACAGCCAGGCGTCGTCGCCCATCCAGTCGGTGCACAGGTGGATCGAGCCAGGTCTCCCGCATGCGCCCGTAGTCGAACGTGGTCGGGTTGCCGGACCGGCGGGCGAACTCGGGGTCCCAGTGGACCCGCTGCATCACGTCGGGGACGTTGTGGTCGTCCCGCTGGAAGAACCGGGGGATGCGCCGCCGGTTGGCCGCGGCCAGCCCCAGCGCCTTCACCCCGTAGAGGCCCATGCCCATGCCGACGTGCCAGCAGATCATGTCGGTCACCGTAAGCGGCCCCTTGACCAGCGGGCCCACCTCGTCGCCCTCGGCCACGTCCTCCCACCAGCGGGGCTCGGCGCCCCGGGGCCGCTCGGCCGCGTACTGGGCCTCGATGGCCGCGATCTCGTCGTCGGAGTAGGAGGCGAGCTCGACCGCGTCGTACTTGCCCCGCTCCCGGGCCTTCGTGCGCTCGGTGCGCACCATGAGCCGGTACTGGGCCGCCAGCAGCGGGCCGCCGGCCTCGCGGAACACCTGGCCGGTCCACTCGTGCACCGCCCGCCCCGCGAAGTCGCTGGGCTTGTCGAGCACGGCCACCAGGGCGTTGCGCCGGGCCACGGGCCGCAGCGGGCGCAGCGGCGCCCACCACTCGCGGGCGCTGGCGGCGTAGAAGGCGTGGACGCCCCGCAGCGGGTCGCCCTTGAGCAGCGCCCGGGTGTCGGCGTCGAGGTCGCTCACCTCGTCCTCGCCCACCAGCGTGTCCCCGCCCGCCAGCGGCGGCGGGGCCAGCGGCGCCTCCCAGCGGGTGGCGGCCGCGTAGGCGGGGTCGCACCACAGCGGGTTGCCGTCGCCGTAGGCCTCGGCCACGTGGCGGAACGTGTCGGTGGTGGGCAGCGCGTAGTGGGGCGGCATCGGGTGGGGCTCGGCCACGCCGATCCGCGCCCGCAGCCGGGCGATGCCCTCGTCGGTGATGCGGCCCTCGTCGCGTCATCGTGATGTCGTCCAGCGGCCGGCGGTCGGACTCGCTCGGGCTGGCGCCCGATCCGCAGCGGCGCCAGGGCGCTGTCCACCAGCACCGTCCGCTCCCACGTGGCGCCCAGGTCGAGCAGCGCCTTGCGCCAGCCGTCCAGCTCGCCGCCCCCGTGCCACGCCCGCTCGAACCCGGCCCACGCGGCCCAGTCGGGGCAGGCCCACAGCAGCAGGCACTCGTCGTCGGCGCGCATCGCCGTCCGGAAGGCGCCCACGCAGGCCAGCCCCTCCCCCGCGTAGGCCGCCTCGCCCTGGGCCCGCACCGCGGCCAGCAGGTCGAAGGCCCGCCCGGGCGGGACCCGGACCAGCTCGTGGCAGTACAGCTCGCCCCGCACGCCCGCGGCGCACAGCTCCTCGATGGGGCGGCTGTGCTCGTCGGGCACCAGGATGCGGTCCCGGCCGCCCCGGCGCAGCGACGCGGCCACCGCCCACCACTCGGCCAGGGCCGGGTCCTGGTCCCGGCCGCCCGCGGTCTCGTGCGCCAGGTTGGCGGCCAGGCCGTCCCACCCGTCGAGCTCCCACATGTTGACCACCTCGGGCCAGCGCCCGGTCGAGCCCACCGTCGACCACACGCCGTAGCACAGCTGGTTGCGCTCCCGGATGCCCACCGGCACCCAGTTGGCGGTCATGTGGTGCTGGTAGCGGGCGCGGTTGTGCCCGAGGATGTCGATCAGCTCGTGGATGTAGACCTTGCTGCACCCGCGCCTCAGCCGGCGTTGGAGGGCCACTCGGGCCGGTGGTAGCCGTCGAAGCGCAGCTCGCCGCCCCGCAGCTCCCGGATGGTGAGGAAGTCGCCCTTGTAGCCCTTGTGGTCGTGCGGCCCGAACTGGACGTAGGTGGCGGGCCCGCCGTTGGTGGCCGGCATCCAGCGGATCCGCTCCAGGCCGTCCTTGACCCACCGGGGCTCGGGGATGGCGGCGTTGGCGATCCCGTGGATGGCGGCCCGGGCGGTGTCGTAGGCCAGCGCCACCACCACGTTGCGGGTGGTGCGGCCGAAGCGGCGCTCGAAGCGGGCCACCATGGCGTTGTAGTTGGGGTTGGCCCCGTCCTCGCCCAGCTGGTCGACCCCGTGCCAGCCCTCCAGGCCCTCGGCCCAGGCGTTGGAGTTGGAATAGAACATGAAGGCCGTGCCCATGACCCGGGGCGGGTCCCAGTCGAGCGCCTTGAACGCCTCGGCGAAGTGGAACGTGGCGTAGCCGTAGCCGCCGTAGTAGATGCCCTCGACGCCCAGGTCGCGCATGAGCGCCAGGTCGTCCTTCAGCCCCCGGGGGTTGGGCTCCAGCTTCACCTCCCGCATGACGGTCAGGCCCAGCTGGTAGGCGGTGTCGCGGAAGTAGTCGGCGTAGTCCTTGCCCGACGAGCCCTGCTCCCAGAACAGGCCCACCTTCTCCAGCCCCTGGGAGCGGAGCCACTGGGCGCACATCACGCCCTCGGTGGGGATGTCGCCGTTGGCCACGGTGAAGCAGTAGTCGGACGAGAAGCGGTGGGCGCCGGTCCAGCCGATGCACGGCACCTGGAGCTCGTTGGCCAGGTCCTGGACCACCAGGCAGTTGTCGCTGATGAGCGGGCCGAGCACGACCACGCAGCCCTGCTCGACCAGCCAGCGGTAGCCGTCGCGCACCTTGCGGTAGTTCTCGCGGGGCAGGCCGCGGGCGTCGGCGGTCACCAGCTGGATCGGGCCACGCGAGTACACGCCCTCGTTGAGGGCGTCCTCGATGGCCAGCATGGTCGGGTCGATCCAGTCGGCCAGCAGCTGGCCCAGGTCCATGTCGATGAGCACGCCGATCTTGACCGGCTCGAAGGGGTCGCCCTGGGTCTGCACGCCGCGGGTGGGCGGGTAGATGGTGATGCCCTGCACGGCCCGGTCCCCGACGGCGCCGCCGCCCTCGTACCAGGCCGAGCCCTCGCCCCGGCCGCCGGCGAGGAAGCTCTCGGTGCCGTAGCGCACGGACGACACGGCCCGGTCCGCCTCGGCGATCCCGAGGTCGACCGGCGCCGGGAACATCCGGTCGGCGTAGGCCGGCTGGTCACCCGTTGGCTCGCTCACGTATCCCCCTCCAGCGTCCTGAACCGCCGTTCATACTACAGTAATCGCATTCGAAGGGGGAGACGACATGGCTGACGCGTGCTGCCGACGAGGTGCGAGCCGACGACCTGATCATGGTGAGCGTGGACGACCACCTGGTCGAGCCGCCCGACATGTTCGAGCAGGTCATGCCCGAACGCTGGCGCGATCGCGCCCCGCGGGTCATGCGCACCGAGGCGGGCGCCGACGTGTGGACGTTCGAGGGCTCCACCATCCCCAACATCGGCCTCAACGCGGTGGCCGGCCGCCCCCGCGAGGAGTACGGCATCGAGCCCACCGCCTTCGACGAGATGCGCCCCGGCTGCTGGGACGTGGACGAGCGGGTCAAGGACATGGACGCCGGCGGCGTGCTGGGCTCGATGTGCTTCCCCTCGTTCCCCGGGTTCTCCGGCCGGCTGTTCGCCGCCAGCGAGGACAAGGACCTGGCCCTGGCCGTGCTGCGGGCCTACAACGACTGGCACGTCGACGCCTGGTGCGGCGCCCACCCCGGCCGCTTCATCCCCATGGGCCTGCCGGTGCTGTGGGACCCCGACCTGGCCGCGGACGAGGTCCGGCGCCTGGCGGCCAAGGGCGTGCACAGCCTCACCTTCACCGAGAACCCGGCCACGCTGGGCTTCCCCTCGTTCCACTCCGAGCACTGGGACCCGCTGTGGCGGGCGCTGTGCGACACCGGCACGGTGCTGTCCATCCACCTGGGCTCGTCGGGCCAGCTGGCGGTGACCGCGCCCGACGCCCCCATCGACGTGATGATCACGCTCCAGCCCATGAACATCTGCCAGGCGGCCGCCGACCTGCTGTGGAGCCGGGTCATCAAGCAGTTCCCCGACATCCGCATCGCGCTGTCCGAGGGCGGGACGGGCTGGATCCCCTACTTCCTCGACCGCCTCGACCGCACCTACGACATGCACCACCTGTGGACCGGCCAGGACTTCGGGGACCGGCGCCCCAGCGAGGTGTTCCGGGACCACTTCCTCACCTGCTTCATCGCCGACCCGGTGGGCCTCAACCTGCGCCACGACATCGGCATCGACAACATCGCCTGGGAGCTCGACTACCCCCACAGCGACTCGTCCTGGCCCGCGGCGCCCGAGGAGCTGGCCCGGGTGGCCGCCCGCTACGACGTGCCCCGCGACGACCTGGACAAGATCACCTACCGCAACGCCATGCGCTGGTACTCCTACGACCCCTTCGCCCACACCCCCGAGGCCGAGGCCACCGTGGCGGCGCTGCGGGCCCGGGCCGCGGGCCACGACGTCGCGGTCCGCTCGTTCGACAAGGGCCGCTTCGAGCGGGAGCGCAAGGGCGCCGACCTGGGCAAGCTGGCCCGCCAGGCCACCGCGTAATTCGCTCGCCTCGTCTCGCGGGCGACGTGGGAAGCTGCCCGGACGCGCCCGGTGTCGCCGGGCCCCGAGCCGCGTTGCGGAGAAGGAGGTCAGGTCAGAGATGAATGTCGAGACCGTCCTGCCCGCCCGCGGCTCCGCGTCCCTCCACCGGCACTAGATCCGGCCTTCGGGGCGCCCTGCGAGCCGATCGGGCCCTGTTCCCGACCGAAGCTCCGCATCCCTGGAGGAAACCCCGTGCCCACGCACGAGACCGAGCGCGCCGCGCCGGCGTGGCTCACCGAGGGCGGCACCGTCGACGAGGTGCTCGGCCTGCTCAAGACCGGCAAGGAGGCCGAGGTGTTCGTGGTCGAGCGGCGCACGCTCGACGGCGACCGCTCGGCCATCCTCGCCCACAAGCGCTACCGGCCCACCAAGGTCAAGACCAAGGGCGAGCTGCAGGCCCTCGGGTTCTCGCGGGCCCGCTCCTTCACCGACGACGTCCGCTACCACGAGGGCCGCAAGTTCCGCTACAGCCGGGACCAGCGCGCCGTCGATCGCATGACCGACTACGGCAAGCACCTGCTGGCCGAGCGCTGGCCGGGCCAGGAGCTGGACTCGCTGCAGCGCGCCTTCGACGCCGGGGCCACGGTGCCCTACCCGGTGGAGTTCACCGGCGACGGCATGTTGATGCAGCTGCTCGGCGACGACGGCGTGGCCGCGCCCCGCCTGGTCAACGCCCGCCTCGGTCCCGACGACCTGGCCGCGGCCTACGCCCAGCTGGTCGAGGACATGGTGGCGCTGACCCGGGCCGGGCTGGTCCACGCCGACCTGTCCCCCTACAACCTGCTGTGGTGGCAGGGGAAGGTGTGGATGATCGACTTCCCGCAGTCGGTCGACCTGGTGCTCAACCCCCACGGCTTCGACCTGTTGCACCACGACGTGGTCACGGTGTGCGCCTGGTTCGCCCGCAAGGGCGTGGCCTGCGACGCCGAGGCCCTGTTCGCCTCCCTGCTGGCCGAGGCATGGTGAGGCCTGGGTCTCACCCCGAGGCATGGTGAGGCCTGGGTCTCACCCCGAGGCATAGGTGAGCCGGTCTCAGCCCGAGACACGGTGAGCGGCCCGCAACAGCTCAGCCCGAGGCCGCCTCCACGATCCGCAGGTCGCGCTCGGCACCGTCGCCCAGGGCCCGCAGCGCCTCCTGGTAGCCCGGGCTCTCGTAGGCGGCGACCGCCTGCTCGACGCTGTCGAACTCGATCAGGGTCGTGCGCTCCATCACCCCGGACTCGAACACCTGCGCCGGCATCCCCCGGGCCAGGAACCGCCCGCCCGCCGCCCGCATGGCCGGGCCGGCCAGCTCGGCGTAGGCGGCGAGCTTCTCGGGGTCCCGTATCGAGCGGAACGAGTTGATCCAGTACGCCTTCGGCATGCCCGCCGACGCTACCCCCGCGGCTCGGATGGTGAGCGCTACAGCCGGAGCCGGGCAAGGACCCGCAGCAGCGTGTCCTCGTCGGCCCGGGCCTCCGCGCCCGGCTGCAGCGTGACCAGCAGCTCGTCCTCCCGCTCGGCCGGCTTGCCCAGCGCGTCGGTGAGCCCGGCCTCGTCGCCGCTCACGATGACCGCGTCCACCAGCTCGTCGCTGGCCGCGCCGTCTTCCCCCAGCGGCATCCCCGCCGCCGCGAACTGGGCGGCAACGGCCCGACGGCCCCGAAGCCGCGCACGAGGGGGCGGGCGATCTCCCGCGCCCGCCGCGGCTCTGGCTCGACCACCGCGGTGAGGTGGGTGACCAGCGGCGGCACCGGCTGGCGGGCGGCCTCCGGTCGATCAGGTCATGGCCCGTGGTCCCGACTCGGACCGGCGAGGCAATAGGGTCCGCCGGCGGCAGCCGGAGGCAATTGGGGTCGGGGGCCGGTCCCTATTGCCTCCGGACCCGCCGCTCGGCCCCTATTGCCTCGCCGCCTTCGACGGCGTGCCCTACCGCCTACCGGCGCACGTTCCGGGCTCAGCGCCTCTCGTAGCTGACGCCCGCGGCCTCGGCGTCCCAGGTGGCGGCGGTGACGCCCTCGGCCCGCAGGTCCCGCTTGAGCACGCGGCCCACCGGCGAGCGGGGCAGCTCGGCCCGGAACTCGATGTAGCGGGGCAGGGCGAAGTACGGGCAGCTGGTCCACGCACCAGCGGAACAGCTCCTCCTCGCTCACGCCGCGCCCTCCTTGACCGTGGCGGTGACCTTGAGGTCGTCCTCGGTGAGCGGGCTGGGCACCGCGTGCACGGCCACGTCGGCCAGCGCCCCGTGGCTCATCAGCACCCGCTCGACCTCGAAGCTGGAGATGTTCTCGCCCCGCCGCCTCAGGTAGTCGGCCTTGCGGTCGACGAAGAACAGGTAGCCCTCCTCGTCGATCCGGCCCACGTCGCCGGTGTGGTACCACCAGTTGCGGCTGGCCTCGACGGTGGCCTCGGGCCGGCCCCAGTAGCCCTCGAACATGGTGTGGGGCCGCCGCGGGCGCAGCACGATCTCGCCCTCGCCGCCCCGGGGCAGCTCGTGGTCGTCGTCGTCGAAGATGCGCACGTCGAAGTGCTCGTCGTTGATCACCCCGGCGGCGTTGGGCTTGTTCTCCACCCCGGCGGCTGCCACGACACCAGTGACGCCTCGGTCGTCCCGTAGGCCCCGCTGAAGGTGTCGATCCCGAAGCGCTTCTGGAGGATGGCGTCGACCTCGACCGGCAGGGGCGCCGCCCCGATGAGCCGCAGGCTGGTGTTGGCCTCGGGCGCGCCCGAGCGCGGCATCTCCGGCCGGTCGACGTCGTGGGCCAGCAGGTAGGCCATGGTCCCCAGCGTGGAGGTCACGGTCGCGCCGGTGCGGTTCATCTCGGGCCAGAAGCGGGACACCGAGAAGCGCCGCTCGATGGCGGCCCGGCCGCCGTAGATCAGCGGGCCCAGGATCGCCGTCACGATGGCGTTGAAGTGGAACATGGGCAGCGGCGTCCACACCACGTCGTCCGCGGTGCGGCGCCAGCACACCCCGATCTGGCGGGCCAGCACCTCGTGGTAGCGGTGGCTGAGCATGCAGCCCTTGGACGGCCCCGTCGTCCCGCCCGTGTACACGAAGGTGGCGAGGGCCGATGGGCCGAACCGCGGGCGGGGGCGGGGCCTCGGCCCCGGCCAGCAGGTCGTCCCAGCCGTGCACGGTGGCGCCGGCCAGCGGCTCGGCGCGCCGCCGACGCGCCACACGGTGGTGGGCCGACCCCACCACGACGACGTGGTCGAGCCCCTCGACCTGGGCGACGACCGGGGCGGCGCGCTCGACCAGCGACGCCTCCACGATCAGCGCCCGGGAGCCGGAGTCCTGGAGCTGGTGGCGCAGGTACTCGCCCTTGTAGGCGGTGTTGACCGGGACGGCCACGGCGCCCGGCCAGCACCACGCCCCACCACGAGAGCATGGCCTCGGGCGAGTTCTCGATGAGCGTCGCCACCCGGTCGCCCGGCCCCACCCCCAGCGCGATCAGCGCGCCCGCCAGCCGCCCGGCCACATCGGCCACCTCGGCCGCGGTGGCGGGGTGCCGGTGACGTCCAGGTAGGGGCCGTCGGGGTCGGACTCCAGGCGGGCGTGCAGCAGGTCGACGACCGTGCGCTCCTCGTCGCTGATCCATCCTGCGCTCATGCGTCCCCCATCTGAATGACGTTACCATCGGCCTGAACTGCCGTTCACGAAGGGAAGGGCAGCGTGGACCTCTACTGGGACCCGCTCGACGTCGACATCGATGCCGCACCGTATGAGGTCTGGCGCCGCCTGCGCGACGACGCGCCCGTCTACCGCAACGACCGCTACGACTTCTGGGCCCTGAGCCGCTACGACGACGTCGAGTCGGCCCACCGCGACCCGGCCACGTTCATGTCCAGCCACGGCACCGTGCTGGAGATGATGACCGCGGAGCCCTTCCCCAGCGGGATGATGATCTTCCAGGACCCGCCGGAGCACACCCGGCTGCGGTCGCTGGTGTCCCGGGCGTTCACGCCCCGCCGGATGGCCGGGCTGGAGGCCCACATCCGCGACCTGTGCGCGGGCCTGCTGGCGCCGTGGGCCGACGGAGCCGGGTTCGACTTCGTCGTGGACTTCGGCGCGGCGCTGCCCTCGATGGTCATCTGCGAGCTGATGGGGGTGCCCGCGGCCGACCGGGTCTGGGTCAAGGACAGGATCGACACCACGTTCCACATCGAGCCCGACGTGGGCATGCTCAACGAGGTCTCGCTGACCGCCCGCATCGAGCTCGACGGCTACCTGACCGCCCTGCTGAAGGACGCGGGCCGAGCGGCCCGGCGACGACCTGCTGTCCGGCCTGGTGCAGGCCGACCTGACCCTGCGCGAGTGCGCCGACTTCGCCAACCTGCTGGTGAGCGCAGGCACCGAGACCGTGGCCCGGCTGCTGGGCTGGGCCGCGGTGGTGCTGGAGGAGCATGCCGACCAGCGGGCCGAGCTGGCCGCCGATCCCGCCCTGTTGCCGGGGGCGGTCGAGGAGCTGCTGCGCTACGAGGCGCCCTCGCCGGTCCAGGGCCGCTGGACCAGCCGGCCGGTGGAGCGCCACGGCATGACCATCCCCGCGGGGGCCAAGGTCCTGCTCATCACCGGCTCCGCGGGCCGGGACGAGCGCCGCTACCCCGACGCGGAGCGCTTCGACGTGCACCGGCGCTTCGACCAGCACGTGTCGTTCGGCTACGGCATCCACTTCTGCATCGGCGCCGCCCTGGCCCGCCTGGAGGGGCGGGTGGCCCTGGAGGAGGTGCTGGCCCGCCATCCGGCCTGGGCCGTCGACCACGACCGGGCCGTGCGTCTCCACACCAGCACGGTGCGGGGCTGGGAGCGCGTCCCGGTCGCCTGAGCTGAAGCTCAGGGCCGCGCATCGTCCGGGCGCCACTACGACCCGCACGGCGCGCCAAGGTGCTCTCGTCGGTGATCGCCGCGGTGCCGGCGACCGCGGAGGCGGAGCCGAACCGCCCATCGTGTGCAACTCGCCGGTCTGGGCGGGCGCCCACGACTGGACCAACGACGCCACCCCGATCCCCGGTGCCGACCAGGTGATCGTGCACCAGTTCATCGACACGGTCGTCCACGACTCCTTCTGGGTCCAGGCCGTCACCGCCCCCACGACGGCCGGGACGCCGGTGACGGTCAGCGACACGGGGCTCGTGAACGATCGCTGGAGCCTGGTCGCCGTCGAGATCCTGGGAGCGAACCCCTAGGCGACGACCGGTTGTGTGCCCGCCCCGGTGCCCAGGGCCGGGGCGGGTACGCCGCGTCCGAGGTCGGTCCCCGGCAGCCCGTTCCGGCCGCGGGCTCAGCGGGTGACGAAGGCGTCGGCCACCAGGGCGTGGAGGCCGTCGAGGCCCAGCCGCTCGGAGGCGTCGGGATCGTCGGACACCACGGCGGGGTCGACCGCCTGGTAGGCCGAGATCAGCCCGGAGAACAGCCGGGCCAGCACCTCGGGATCGCCGTCCCGCAGCACGCCGGCGGCCTGGCCCCGGGCGAACAGGGCCGACTGGAGGGCCATCGCCTCCTCGTAGCGGTCCTGCATGGCCAGGTCGATCTCGCGGTCGGCGCTGAGCATGGTGGCGCTGGAGTAGCGGAGGTAGAGGCGGCCGAAGCGGGGATGCTGGCGGAAGAAGCCGACCTCGAAGTCGACGAGCCGGTGGAGCTGATCGGCCGGGTCGCCGCCGTCGTCGAGGATCTCGTGCATGCCGGGCAGGAACTCCTCGCCCCGGCGCACGAAGATCTGGCGGAACAGGTCGTCCTTGGAGTCGAAGAACGAGTAGACGGACCCGACCGAGAACTCGGCCAGCTCCGCCACCTCCTTGAGCGTGGTCTCGTGGAACCCCTTGCGGCCGAACACCTCCTCGGCCGCGTCGAGCAGCTGGGAGCGGCTGACGTCCTGGGAGAGCAGGCGCCGCATCTCCCGGCGGCCGGGCGCCGGCGTCGAGGTGGTCTCGGCCATCGCGGCACCCTACCGCCTTGCGAGCGTTTGAACCTCCGTTCAAGCTGGCGGTATCGGCCCTTCGGAAGGGAGCGTGCGGGCGGGCGTACGATCCGTGGCGCATGGTCCGATTCGCCGCCACGGCCCCGCTGGGGCGCCTCGGCGCGGCCGCCGCCCGGCGGCGGCCGCACGCTGGTGCTGGCGGCGGCCTGCGGCCCGGAAGGGACCCGGGCCAGCACGGTCGAGGACGCCTGGGCCGGCCTCCAGCCCGACGACTTCGGCGACGTCATCTACGAGACCCGCTACGGCTCGGGCGGCATGTCCTCGGAGCCGCCCACCCACGAGGCGGTCTTCGCCACCACCGGGTCGCCCTCCGCCGCCATGGACGACGCCGCCGGCGACATCACCGCCGCGGGCTACGCCCTGGTGGGCACCGCGTGCACGCCCGGCGCCGCCTGCCGGTTCGAGCACCGGGGCGACGCCGGCCTGGTCACCGTGCGCCTGAGCCTGGTGCCGGCCCACACGTCCACCGAGGTGCACGGCCAGCACGTCACGGTGGGCGACGACGGTCCCGCGCTGCGGGTGGCGGTCCTCGCCGGCCACTGACCGCAAGTCCCTTGACGGCCGGGACGGCCGTCCTCCACCGTGCGCGCCGTGGGATTCACTTAGGTTTGAGTCGCTGAGCGCGCCCGTGGGCCTCCGCCCCGGCTCGGTCCCTTGTCCGGTCCGAGCCCAGGAGGCCCACGATGTCCAAGCCCCACCGGGCGCGCTTCGTCGCGCTCGCCGAACTCCTCGCCCGCCGCCACCCCGGCGTCGACCCGCGATGCCATCCGCGCCGGCCGTGTGCTGGTGGACGGCCGGGTGCTGTCCAACCCCGACGCCCGGGCCCGGGCGGACGCCGCCGTGCGGGTCCTGCCCGAGACCCGGCTGCGCGGCGACGTGAAGCTGTCGTACGCCCTCGACACGCTGGCCGTGCCCGTGGGCGGCCGCACCGCGGTGGACGTCGGCGCCGCGGCCGGTGGCTTCACCACCGCGCTGCTGCGCCACGGCGCCCGCCGCGTGTACGCGGTCGACGTCGGGCGCCATCAGCTCCGCGGCCGGCTGCGCCAGGATCCCCGGGTCGTCGACCTCGAGCGCCACAACCTGGCCGTGCTCGACCGGTCCCTGGTGCCCGAGCCGGTCGATGTGGTGACCCTCGACCTCAGCTACCTGTCCGTCGCCGGCGCGCTCCCGCACCTGGAGCGGCTGAGCCTGGCCCCGGGCGCCGACCTGGTGGCGCTGGTCAAGCCCACCTTCGAGCTGCACCGGCCCACGCTGGCGGCCCGCCCGGCCGACGTGGCGGCCGCCCTCCGCCTGGCGGCGGGCGCGGCGGCGGCCCTGGGGTGGACCGTCCTCGCCACCTGCGACGCCCCCCGCACCGGCCGCCGCGGCGCCCGGGAGGTCTTCCTGCACGGCCATCGTCCGCGAGACTGACCCGCCATGGACAGGGAGACGTGGTGGATCGGCGTGCTGTTCGCGATCGGGTCCGCGTGCTTCGCCCTGGGCGCCGCGCCGCGCTACGTCGACCTGGTGGGCGTGACGGCCGACAGCATCACGTTCTTCGTCGGGTCGATCTTCTTCACCAGCGCGGCCGCCCGCCAGTACCGGCAGGCCGCCGGGCGCTGGCGGGCCTGGGAGCCCGGGAACATCGACTGGGCGGCGTGCGCCATCCAGCTGGCGGGCACCCTGTTCTTCAACATCAGCACGTTCGACGCCATGGCCCGGCACCTGTCGGCCAGCCAGGAGAACAAGCTGGTGTGGTCCCCCGACGCCTTCGGGTCGATCTGCTTCCTGGTGGCCAGCGCGCTGGCCTGGTTCGCGGTGGCCCGCGCCTGGTGGTCCTGGCGGCCGCACGAACGCCTCTGGCTCATCGCGGCGCTGAACATGGTCGGGTCCATCGCCTTCGGCGTCTCGGCGGTGGCGTCGTTCGTCGTGCCCTCCTCCGACCAGCCCCGCAACGTCACGTTCATGAACCTGGGCACGTTCCTGGGCGCCCTCTGCTTCCTGGCCGGGGGCCTGCTCCTGCTGCCGGAGGCCCGGCAGCCCGGCTCAGCCAGCAGTCACAGGAGGTTTAGCCGCGCGCCACCGCGCGTCCACCCGGCGGACATGTCGGTCGTGTTGCATCACCGGTCATGAGGGGACCCTGCGCAGCCGTACCGTGTCCCTGCTGGCCGTGGCCTCGCTGCTGGCGCTCGCCGGCCCGCCCGCGGTGGCCGACGCCGCGGCGGCCCCACGACCGGCCAAGCCGGTCACGATCGCCGTCATCGGCGACGTGCCCTACGGCGAGGAGCAGGAGGCCCGCTTCGGCGAGCTGGTCGACGCCATCAACCACGACCCCGCCGTGACGCTGGCCGCCCACCTCGGCGACATCAAGAGCGGCAGCACCACCTGCACCGACGAGCGCTTCGCCGCGGTGGCCGGACACTTCGCCGACTTCAAGGACCCGCTCGTCTACACGCCGGGCGACAACGAGTGGACCGACTGCCACCGGGTCAACAACGGTTCCTTCAACCCGCTGGAACGGTTGGCCGCCATCCGCGCCCTGTTCTTCTCCCAGCCCGGCGCCACGCTCGGCCGCCACCCGGACCGCGTCCACTTCCAGCCGTCGCTGGTCGAGAACGTGCGCTGGGTCGACGCCCAGGTGGCGTTCGCCACCCTGCACGTGATCGGCAGCAACAACGGCCTCGCCCCGTGGAGCGGCATCGGCCTCACCGCGCCGACGCCCGAGCAGGCGGCCGAGGTCGAGGCCCGCATCCAGGCCGCGGTCGAGTGGGTGGACGCGACCTTCGACCAGGCCGAGGCCGACGACCTGGAGGGCGTGGTCCTCGCCATGCAGGCCGACACGTTCGCGCCGGCCCCGGGCACCGCCCAGCAGGCGGTCATCGACCGGATCGCCGCCCGCACCGCCGCGTTCGACGGCGAGGTCCTGCTGCTCCAGGGCGACACCCACACGTTCGTGGTGGACGACCCGCTGGCCCTCGACAACTTCACCCGCATCGTGGTGCACGGCGAGACGCTGCCCTTCGAGTACCTGCGGCTGCGGGTCGACCCCCGCCGCGACCAGCTGTTCACCTGGGAGCGGGTCGCGGTGGGCGCGGCCGCCTAACCCAGCGGCGCCAGCGCCTCCGCCAGCAGACCGCCACGCCTCCTCCGGGCCGCCGACGAGCGAGAGGGCCACGTGGTCGGCACCCGCGGCGAACAGCTCGCCGACCCTCGCCGCCACCCGGTCGGGCTCACCCCACGCGACGACGCCGTCGACCAGCCGGTCCGCCAGCCCGTCGACCTCGTCCTCGGCGAAGCCCATGCGGGCGAAGCTGGCGCGGTACTGGGGCGCGCGGCCGAGGAAGCCGAGCGCGCCGTTGCGCGCCGTGTCCCGCGCCCGCGCCCCGTCGCCCTCCACCACCACCAACTGCTCGACCGCGAGCGCAGTGCCGTCGCCCAGCCGGGCCCGGGCCTCGGCCACGTACTCCGGCGTGACCAGCACGGGGAACGCCCCGGCCGCCCGCTCGCGGGCGAGGTCGAGCATGCGCGGCCCCAGCGCCGCCAGGACCCGCACGTCCGCCGGGACCCCGAGGGCGTCCAGCCGGTCGAGGTAGGCGTTGAGCGTGGCGATGGGCCGCGGCCCGTGCGCGCCGCCGAGGCCGACGACCAGCCGGCCGGGCCGCTCCGCCTTCAGCTCGTGGTACAGGGCGGCGACGTCGTCGGCGTCGAAGCGGTCGACCGACGAGGATGCCCGGCGCGATCCGCGCCCGCTCCGTCCCCCGCACCACCTCCGCCACCTGGTCGAGCCCGCCCAGCTGGCCGCCGGTGATCCAGACGGTGGCGTAGCCCAACGCCTCCCGCTCGGCGGCCTCGGCCACCGGCGCGCGGCCCTCGCTCGGGTAGACGACGGCGCCCACGCGCCCCAGCTCGATCTTGGCCATGGTCATCACCTCGGCGCTCACGCTACGGGCCCGCGGCGTCGTAGCATCGCGCGACGCCATGCACGCCGACGTATCCGACGGCGGGGTCAGCGGCTCTATAGATGGTGCGCCGGCCGACAGGGCCGCGCCCGAGGCGGAAGCAGAGGAGGCGCCCCATGGGCGAGCGCCTGGCGGTCTTCTATCGACATCGGCGACACGCTCGCCAGCCCGGTGGTGACCGGGGGCCAGCTCACCGGGCTCGACGTGTACCCGTTCGTGCCCGAGGTCCTGCGACCAGACGGGCGGGCCCGACGTCGTCGCTCGGCCTCATCTCCAACACCGGCAGCGAGACCGCGCAGTCGATGCGCACCCTGCTGGGCGACGCCGAGCTGCTCCCCTTCTTCCAGGACGACCTGCTGCTGTTCAGCTCGGTCGAAGGCCTCGACAAGCGCGACCCGGCGTTCTTCGAGCTGGCCGCCGAACGGGCGGGCCTCGCGACGGCCCGCTGCCTGTTCGTGGGCGAGAGCGAGGCCGAGCGGACCGTGGCGCAGACGGCCGGCTTCCTGGTGTCCCCCCATCCCCTGCACGCACTCCACCTGGTCAGAGAGGACCCCTGACATGGCAACCACGCGGCCGAACGGCCTCAGCAACTTCTCCGTGCACGCCTACGACGCCGCCTCGGCGGCGACCGTCGACCAGCTCCGGACGGAGCAGGCGGCGTTCCTGGACTTCCGGCCGGAGGGCAGCCAGAACCTGGCCGACCTCGATCCGGAGACGGCGGCCCGCCGCCACCTCGACCAGGCCCTGGCCAGCGATGCCGCCGCCGCCTTCACCGCCCCCGAGGGCGCCGGCGCGGTCAGCGACTTCACGGCGGTGAGCACCGAGACGGTGCCGCTGACCGGCACCCGCACGGTCAAGTTCCGCCAGACCCTCAACGGGGTGCCGGTCTACGGCACGCTGGTCACGGTCGAGCTGGACGACGACAACTCGCTGGTCGGCCTGGACTCGTCGCTGGGCCAGCCCGACGTCGACCCGGTCGCCTCGGTGTCTCCGGCCGACGCGGTGGCGGCCGCGGGCCGGCACCCGGGCTTCAAGCCCGACCTGCAGGGCGTGGTCCCCCAGCTCAACTACTGGTACGACCCCGCGGGCAGCCGGTGGCGGCTGGTCTACATCCTCGAGAACGTGCGGGTCACGACCGACCGGGACACGACGAGCGAGGAGGACCGCAACAGCGGGCTCGAGCCGCCGCGGCTGGTCGACTACATCGTCGACGCCCACGACGGCCAGGTCGTCTCGGTGGCGCCGCGCACCCCCAGCGCGGCCGGCGTCGAGCAGACCGCCACCGACGGCTTCGGCGTCGAGCGCACGTTCCTGGTGGAGCAGGACGGCGAGGGCTTCGCCCTGCGCGACCCGGTCCACAACGTGCACACCTTCGACTTCGGCTTCCGCGACCCGACCGTCGACGCCGGGCTGCCGGGCGACGGCATCCTCAACCCGCCCGACTGGGCGCCCGAGGCGGTCAGCGCCCACGCCAACGCGGTGGCGGTGTCGGACTTCCTGCGCACGGTGCTGCTGCGGGACAACATCGACGACCGGGGCGGCCCCATGGTCTCCACCATCAACTGCGTCGTCGAGGAGGACAGCCCCGGGCCCAAGCAGTGGGTCAACGCCTTCTGGAGCCCCGACATCAAGCAGATGGTGTACGGCCAGGTGCTGGTGGGCGGCGAGCTGCGCTCCCTGTCGATCAACGTCGACGTGGTGGCGCACGAGATCTTCCACGGCGTGACCGACAGCACGGCGCGGCTGGAGTACCAGTTCCAGTCGGGCGCCCTCAACGAGTCCTACTCGGACATCTTCGGGACCATCGTGGCCAACCACGGCACCGACGACCCCCGCCAGTGGGACTGGAAGCTGGGCGAGCGCCTGCTGGAGGGCGACCGGCCGTTCCGCGACCTGTCGGACCCCACCCTGTTCGGGCAGCCCGCCCACATGGACGACTACCAGGACCTGCCCAACACCCAGGCGGGCGACTGGGGCGGCGTGCACGTCAACAGCGGCATCCACAACAAGGCCGCGTTCCTGGTGCTCACCAGCGAGGACGACGCCGGCGACCTGGTGATGACGCCGTCCGAGGGGGCGGCCGTGTTCTACCTGGCCCTGAGCCAGCGCCTGTCCCAGACCTCGCAGTTCAGCGACAGCCGCAACGCGGCGGTGTCCAGCGCCCGCACCCTGTTCCGTGCGCTGCCGGAGGACGAGCGGGAGCGCAAGGTGGCGGCCATCGAGGCGGCGTTCTCCGGGGTCGGCATCGAGTAGTCCGCGACGAACGACCGCATCGAGCGACGCTGAAGCGTACATGACCTAGGGTGGACACGAAGAGACGCAAAAGATAGGTCAAAACATGGTGGTGCGATGAGGTATCGGGAGTGTAGTGTCTTTTCATGCCTCGTCATGACCAAACATCTGACTGGATGACCACTCATCAGGCGGCACGCTGCCTCGGCCTCGTCCCCCGCACCCTCTACCGCCTCATCGACCACGGCCACCTGAACGCCTACCGCTTCGGGCGGGTGATCCGCCTCCGCCAGGTCGACGTGGACGACTACATCACCGCGTCCCGCGTCCAGCCGGGCGAGCTGCGCCACCTCTACCCCGACGGCTCCCCGGCCGACGATTGCTGAGGTCGCGGCCCGGGCCTCGGCGCACGGTGCGACACTCGGGGAGTGCCCGCCATCGACCACGTCGCGGTGCCGTCCCGTGACCCCGAGCGGGCCGCGGCGCTGCTGGCCCGGATCCTGGGCGATGCGCCCGTCGGGCCCGAGGGCCCGGACGGCGACATGTTCGGCGTCGGGCTCGACGGCTGCCGCGTGCTGTTCGCCGCCGCGGCCGGGGCTGTCGCCCCCCACCACCTGGCGTTCCGGGTGGCCGGCGACGCCTGGCCCGGCGTGATCGAGCAGCTCGGGGCCGCCGGCCTGGCCTACGGCAACGACCCCGAGCACCCCGACAACGGCCGGACCGACGATCCCCTGGGCAGTCCCGGACGCGTGTACTTCGTCAGCCCCGACGGCCACCTGTTCGAGGTGACGGTCACGGGTGAGCGCGCCCGGCCCGCGCCGCGGTCAGATCGTGAGGACGGCCCGTACTGCGGAACGGGTGGCGCCGATGTCGAATGCCAGACCGTCACCGACTGAACGGCATCGGGGCTAGACGACCTCGCCGGCGACGCCGGAGCGGCCGGTGGGGATGCCGACGACGGTGACGGCGAGGTGGGCTCGGATGTCGTCGCCGAGGACGGCGGCCATCGCGTCGGTGATCGAGGCGATCAGGTGGCGGGGGGCGTCGTCGACCAGGTGCAGGGCCGGCTCGCGCATGTGCAACGTCACCGTCGGGCGGTGCTCGGTGGCCGGAGCGCCGCCGATGCCCCAGCGGTCCCGGGGGATGCCGAAGATCTCGACGACCGCGAGCTCGCGGGCCCGTTCGCCGTACACCTCGACCAGGGCGTCGGTGAGGGCCCGGATGGTGGCCGGCTCGACCTCGCGGTCGAGCGCCTCCTCGAACATGTGGACGTTGAAGTGGGGCATCGCTCGCGCGGCTCCGCCGTAGACTGTCTCTGACAACAAAGTACCTTTAAGAGCAAAGCTACCTGAAGAGAAGGCGTCGATGCCAACGGGGCTGAGCGTCGAGGACGCGACACGGGCGCTGCTGCTGCTCGGGCCGCGCCTGGTCGGCCGGGCCAAGCGGATGCCGGTGCCCGACGAGCTCCGCGGCCTCGCCCTCGCCCCGCGGCACCTGTCGATGCTGTCATACCTGCTGTTCGACGGGCCGATGACCGTCAACGACCTCGCCGCCCGGCTCGAGATCGCACCGACCACCGTCAGTCTGATGGTCGGCGAGCTGAGCCGGAAGGGCGTCGTCGAGCGCCGCGAGGACGACGACGACCGCCGCCGCCGGATCGTCAGCATCGCCCCCGACTGCCGAGCAGGCGATCACCGGCTGGCTCGGGCACGGCGCCACCGCCTGGCGCCACGCGCTCGACCCGCTCACCCCCGCCCAGCGCCAAGTCGTCGTCGACACCCTCCGCCGCTACCTGGAGGGCGTGGGCGAACGCCCCTGACCCACAGCTGACCCCCGCTGAAACGCGAACCGCCGGATAAGTCGCCGCCCCCAGCTCGTCCAGGGGCGCGGTCAGATCGTGAGGACGGCCCGGCCCGGGTACGCGGCGGCTTCCAGCTCGTCGAGGACCGTGGGTAGGTCGTCGAGCGCACCGGTGCGGCCGACGTGCGTGTGGACCTTGCCGTCCACGGCCAGCGCCACCAGCTCGCGCATCTCCTCCACCGTGCCCACGGCCGACGCCATGATCAGCGGGTCGCGGCCGATCAGGTCGATGGGGCGGAGCGAGAGCTCGCCTTCGCTGGCCGCCGGGATGCCGACCGCCACGAACACGCCGCCCCGCCGCAGTGAGTGCAGGCCGATGTCGAAGCCGGCGAGCCGGGCCGTGAACACGATCGCGCCGTAGGCGCCCCCGTGGTCCCGGCGGATCCGCTCCGCGGCCTCGCCCACGTCGTACGCGGCCTCGGCCCCCAGCGAGCGCACGAACTCGCAGCGCGCCTCGCCCACGTCGACCCCCAGGACCTTGTAGCCGAACGCCCGGGCCACCTGGACCCCGTAGTGGCCGAGCCCGCCCGCGGCGCCGATGATCGCCACCTCCTTGCCCGGCGGGACCCCGAAGCGCCACAGCTTCTTCACCGCGCTGTAGGCGGTCAGCCCGCCGCACGCCAGCGGGACCTGCTCGTCGCCCACGGCGTCGGGCAGCACCACCAGCGAGCGGGCCCACAGGCGGATGTGCTCGGCGTAGGTGCCCATGATCCCCTTGGCCTGGGCGCACAGCCGCGGCCGCCCGCTCGAGGCAGTACTCGCACGCTCCGCACCAGTAGCCGCCCCCGGCGCCGCCCAGGCCGAGGATCACCCGGTCGCCGACCGCCACGGCCGCCTCCCGCTCGGCCGCGGGGCCCAGCGCCTCCACCACGCCGATGCCCTCGTGGCCCAGCGGCATCGCCTGGCCGGCCCGCACCCAGGGCCAGTCGCCCCGCACGATGTGCAGGTCGGAGTGGCACACCCCGGCGGCACGCAGGCGCACCAGGGCTTCGTCCGCCCCGGGCTCGGGCGTGGGCACCTCCCGGATCGCGAGCTTGCCGTCCTCCAGGATCGCTGCCCTCATGCCCGGAATGTACGAACCCGGGCAACCCCGGGCAGGATCACGGACGCCGAGGGCGGCGACGCACGAGCGCCACGCTGGTGGCGGCGAACGCGACCCCGCCGGCCACCAGCGCCACCGCCGGACCGGAGCCGCCGCCCGAGTCGCGGCGCGACCGGGCCGGGGCCACCGCCAGCTCGCCCGCCGGCTGCGGGGCCGGCGCCGCGGTGGTGGGGGTGGCCGGCGGCTTGGTCGGGGGCGGGGGCGGGGCCGTGGTCGTGGTCTCGGGGGGTGGGGCCGGCGCCGCCGGGGCGGGGGGCGGCGGCGCCGGCGCCCGGGCCGTAGAGCCGGGCCCCGGTCCGCTGCACCACGTCGGGGGCGAGCTCGATGCCGTCCGCGGTGGCGGTCTGGCCGTAGATGTCGGTGATCCGCACCGAGAAGGGCCCGTCGCCCGGCCCGGGGTTCTCGGCCATCCAGAAGTTGTCGCCGGTGTGGACCAGGCTGCGCCAGCCGTCCGCGGTCGACAGCTCGAAGCCGGCGAGGGGGTTGCCGTGGTCGAGGGCCTGGATCTGGAGCCACCAGCGCGACGAGCCCGTCTTGACCCGCACGGCGATGGGCTGGGACAGGGGCGGGTTGCGCACCAGGCTGTAGCTCACCGGGATCTGGCCCACCTCGAGCGGCGCCAGGCGGGCGAAGGCGGTCTTGGACAGGTCGATGTGCCCGACCGGGCACTCCGGGCACTGGTTGGTGATCAGCACCCGCACGGTCCCGCCCGGGCCGGTGACGTCCAGGTAGCCGCCGCAGGCGTCGGCGGTGCCGTACTCGACGTGGGACAGGGCGACGTCCAGGTGGTCGGCCGGCGCCGCCGGGAGCGAGCAGTTGCCGCCGTCGACGGAGTCGTAGTGGGTCGCCATGCCCGACCCGGGCACCACCTCGGCGCCCACGGCCCGCGCCGGCCCCAGGCTCGCGGCGGCGCCCGCCAGCAGGCAGGCGGCGGCAACCCGGACGATTCCCCAACCGATGCCCAGACGCTAACCGGTCGCTCCGCGCGGCGGGCGTGCGGCCGGACGCGCGGCACCGCCGGGAGGCGGCCGAGCTGGTCGACCGCTGATCCCGGCGGCGGCGCCGTGCTCAGCCGGCGTCGATCTCGATCGAGACCGGCACCTGGTTGGTGATGACGTCGTAGACCGCGGAACGGGCCCGGGACTGCTCGACGAGCTCGACGCAGCTTCTCGGCCGGCGCGTCGCCCTTGACGCTGAAGCGGACCGTGATGCCCTGGTAGCCGTTGCGCACCGTGGGGTCGAGGCCCAGGATGCCGTTGAGGTCGATGTCGCCCTCGACCGTCGAGCGCACCTCGGTGAGGGTGATGCCCCGGGCGGCGGCGATGTTGGCCAGGCCGGCCGTCAGGCAGGCGGCCAGGGCGTGGAGCACGAACTCGACCGGCGTCGGGCCGTTGTCCTTGCCCACCAGCACCGCGGGGTGGTCGGCGTCGAAGGTGAACGTGCGCTCGTGGGCCCGCTCCTCGCCGACCCCGAAGAAGTCGCCGATGGTGCCCTGGCTGTGGGTGCCGCTCAGCCACTCGTTGTGGGCCCGGAACTGGAACTTGGCCGCCGCCGGGGCGTCCTTCACCGCGTCGAGCGTGGCGAAGAGGGTGGCGGTGTCGACGCCGTTGCGGATGTGGTCGGTGGTCTCGGTCGTGGTCATGTCAGGCTCCTTGGTTGGGTTGAGGTTGGGGTTGCACGGGATTCAGGCCACGGCCAGGCGGCCGTGACCGAGCTCTGGACTGGCGGCCAGGGCCGTCGCCTCGGTGTCGATGGCCCAGCTGAGCTGGCGCTGCAGGTGGACGAAGCGGCCGGGCGGGGGGAACTCGCCCAGCGCGACAGGTGAGGTCGAAGATCTCGCGCCGGGCCGCGTCGGCCTCGGCGCCGGTAGCGGTCGAGGGCCCGGCTCGGGCCGCGGGGGTCGCGCAGGCCCTCGTCCAGCGCGCCGGCCAGCAGCTCGGCGTCCCGGTAGGCGTCGGTGATGCCGTGGCCGGTGATCGGGTCCCGGTGGTAGAGGGCGTCGCCCACCAGCGCCCAGCCCGGGCCCCAGGCCTGGCGCACCTGGTTGGGGAGGCGGCTGGCGCCCCGGACCGGCGAGGTGCGCTCGCTGGCACGCAGCCGCTCGGCCAGCGCGGGGGCGAACTGCTCCAGCAGCCGGTCGAAGCCCGCGGGGACGGATCCGGCGGCCTGCCGGGCGGCACTGGCGGTGGCGGCGGGGACGCACACCCAGATGCAGGCCTCGCCCCCGTGGGTGGGGAACACGCCGGCCAGGGCGCCCTCGCTGACGAAGAACTCGATGGCCCGCCACTCGGGCCCCCGGTGGTAGGCGTACCGGGCGGTGCCGCTGCGGCCCCCGGGCCACCGCCACGCCCGGCACCGACGTCGCGGGCGACCCGGGAGCGCAGGCCATCCGCCCCCACGACCACGGCCGCGTCGATCTCCACCGGCTCGCCGCCGAGGTCGTGGCCGGACAGCCCGGTGACCCGCCCGTGGCGTCGCTGGCGCAGGCCGGTGACCGTGACCCCGAGGCGCAGCGTGGCGCCGGCCTCCGCCGCGGCCTGCGCCACGATGGTGTCGAGCACGTGGCGGCGGGGCGCGACCAGGAAGTCCACGCCGGCCGAGTCCTTGACGGTGCGGTCGATCGAGCCCTCGGGGGTGTGGAAGGTGATCTGGCGGATGGGCGGGAGCGCCGCTGGCCACCACCTCGTCGAGCAGGCCCCAGCGGTGGAGCTGGACCACACCGCTGCGGGCGATGGCGTGGGTGGACAGGGTGTCGCTCGGGCAGCAGCGCCCGGTCGAGCACGACCACGTCGTGGCCCAGCCGGGCCGCGAGCAGGGCGGTGGCCGCGCCCGGCGGCGCGGGCGCCGACAACGGCGATCTCGTGCTGTTGGGTGCGGGGGGCAGCCATCGTCGTCTCCTGGGGTGCGGTGCGGTCTGGCTATGAGGACGACTGTGACGGGATCGGGCTGCGCGACCTTGGAGACGGTGTGGTGAGCTTCGTGGAGATGTCCACATCTAGCGTGGGCGCATGGATGCCCGCCTCCAGGAACTGCGCCACTCGTCCGACCGCTTGCGCGACCTGGTCACCCGCTTGGACGACGACGCCCTGGAGTCGCAGGCCTACCCGACGGAGTGGTCGATCGCCCAGGTGCTGTCCCACATCGGGTCGGGAGCGGTGATCATGCAGCGCCGGCTGGACGACGGGCTGGCGGGCCGGCCGGTCCCCGACGACTTCGCGCCCGGCGTGTGGGCCACCTGGAACGCCAAGCCGGCCCGGGCCATGTGCGACGACGCGCTGATCGAGCGACGCCGCGTTGGTCGAGCGGCTGGAGGGGTGAGCGACGAGGACCTCGCGGGCCTTCCGCGTCAGCTCTCGGCCCCCGATGACCCTCGACGGCCCCGGCATGGTCGGGCTGCGGCTCAACGAGCACACCTTCCACAGCTGGGACATCGCCGTGGCCCTGGACCCGTCCGCCACCCTGGCCCCGGGCGCGGTGGCGCCCTGGTGATCGACAACCTCGGGCTCGCGGCCAGCTTCAGCGCCCGGCCCACGGGCAGCGACCGCATCGTCACGGTGCGCACCACCGAACCGGACCGCAGCTTCACGATCACCCTGACGCCCGACGCCGTGACCTTCGCCCCCGGCGACGGCGGCCGGGCCGCCGGACCTGACGCTGCCCGCCGAGGCCTTCGCTCGCCTGGTGTACGGGCGCCTCGACCCCGGCCACACGCCCGCGTTCGAGGGCGACCCCGACCTGCTCGCCGAGCTGCGGCGGGCCTACCCCGGCTTCTGACGGTGCCGGCCCCGGCGGTCGAGGTGGTGGTGCTGGGGAGCGGCACGCCCCGGCCCGATCCCGGCCGCGCCGGCTCGGCGCTGGCGGTGGTGGCCGGCCGGGACTGGCTGCTGGTCGACTGCGGGCGGGCGGCCACCCAGCGGGCCATCGACGCCGGCCTCGACCTGACGGCGCTGGTGGCGGTCGCCCTCACCCACCACCACTCGGACCACGTGAGCGACCTCGCCACGCTGGCCACGACCCGCTGGACCGCAGGCGCCGCCACCCCGCTCGCGGTCGTCGCCCCCGCGGGCCCCGCGGCCCGCTTCGCCTCCCGCTGCCTCGACCCCTACGAGGAGCAGCGTTCTACGCGCAGTCGACCGAAGACGCCGGCCCCCGGCCGAGGCTGGCGGTCCACGCGTTCGACCCGTCGGCCGGTGTCGCGGCCGTCCACGAGGCGGATGGCTGGCGCCTCTCGGCGCGTCCTGGTCGACCACCACCCGGTCGCACCCGCCGTCGGCTACCTGGTGGAACGGGACGGGGCCCGGGTGGCGGTCAGCGGCGACACCGCGGTGTGCGACGGCATGCGCGCCCTGGCCCGGGACGTGGACGTCCTGGTCCACGAGACCTTGCACCCGGCCCTGGTGCCCCGCCGACCTCCTGGCCTGGAACGCCGGCGCCGACGCCGTGGGCGCACTGGCGGCCGCCGCGTCCCCCGCCACGCTGGTCCTCACCCACCTGCTCCCCGCGCCCGCCGACCCCGGACCACGAGCGGTCGTACCTCGACGAGGTCCGCCGCGGCGGCTACCACGGCCCCACCGTCGTCGCCTCCGACCTGACCCGCATCCCCGTGGAGCCCCGGCCGCCGTGACCCATTCGCGCCGGGGGCGTCCATGGTGCGCCGGGACGTGTTCGACGGCCGGGTCTGGAGCGCGTGCCCCGGGCGGGTCCTGTCCGACGACGGCGACGAGCTCACGTTCGCGTGCTGGCCGGGGGTCGAGACCCTGGCGCCCGAGCCGTGGATCCGGTGGGTGACCCGGCCGACGGGTCAGGGCCGGGACGCCTGCTTCTCCGCCCTGGCCGAGCGGCGCTGGGAGCTCGCGCCCTGGGCCTGGCGGTGGACGAACGTGGTGCGGGTGGTGGCCGCGGGGCGCTGGTACAGCGTCAGTGCCCTGCACGAGGCCGGGTCCGGGGAACCCCGGTGCTGGTACGTGGACTTCGCGCGGCCACCGGTGCGGGCCGGGCACGGCATCGACACCTTCGACCTGCTGCTCGACCTGGTCGTCGAGCCCGACCGGGCGTGGACGCTCAAGGACGAGGACGAGTTCGAGCACGGCTGCCGGCTGGGGGTGATCACCGAGGCCGAGCGGGTGGCGGTGCGGGACGCCCAGGAGGAGGTGGTCGACCTGGTCGAACGGCGGGCGGGACCGTTCTCCGAGGGCCTGGGCGTCTGGCGCCCGGACCCGGCGTGGCCGCAACCGGGCCTGCCGGCGGGCATCGACTCGGTGTGAACCGCCCGGGCCGGGGATGCGAGGCTGGCCCGATGCTGTCCTCCTCCGCCGAGCGCTTCGACCTCAGCGACCGGGTGGCCGTGGTCACCGGCGGCTCCCGCGGCCTCGGGCGCGAGATGGTCCGGGCCTTCGCCGCGGCCGGGGCCGACGTGGTGATCGCCAGCCGGAAGCTGGACAACTGCACGGTCCTGGCCCACGAGATCGAGCAGACGACGGGCCGACGGGCGCTGGCGGTGGCGTGCCACGTGGGTCAGTGGGACGACTGCGACCGGCTGGTGGAGACGGTCTACGCCGAATGGGGCCGCATCGACGTGTTCGTGAACAACGCGGGCATGTCGCCGCTCTACGGCGAGCTCACCGACGTGAGCGAGGGCCTGTGGGACAAGGTCCAGGCGGTCAACCTCAAGGGCCCGTTCCGCCTGACCGCCGTGGCCGGCGCGCGCATGAAGGCCGCGGGCCGCGGCTCGATCATCAACGTCAGCACCGCCGGGTCCCGCCGCCCGGGGCCGACGTTCCTGCCCTACGCGGCGGCCAAGGCCGGGCTCAACGCCCTCACCGTCGGCTTCGCCCACGCCCTCGGCCCCGAGGTCCGGGTCAACACGCTCATGCCCGGCCCGTTCCTCACGGACGTGAGCGAGGCCTGGGACGACGACGGCGACTCGGCCATGGGCGCCGCCGGCTTCGCCCTGGGCCGGATCGGCAGGCCGGAGGAGATCGTGGGCGCCGCCCTCTACCTGGCCGGCGACGCGTCCAGCTTCACGACCGGCGCGACCCTCAGCGTGGACGGTGGCATGCCCTACCGCGACGCCCGGCTCCGGCCGGAGTGCCGGCCGGTCGTTGCGGACCGGGGACGGGCCGGGGAAGCTGACCGCATGGAGCGGGCGTGACGGTCTTCAGCGTCGAGGCTGCCAGTTCGCTCTCGACGCTCACAGCTCGCCGGCGGCCAGGGCGTTGCGGAGGGCGAAGCGGCGGATCTTGCCCGTCGGGGTCTTGGGCAGGCCCTCGACCACGACGACCCGGCGGGGGCGCTTGAACGCGGCCATGCGGGCGCGGCAGTGGGCCTCCAGGGCGTCGGGGTCGACCGAGCGACCGGCGCGGGGGACCACCACCGCGACCACCTGCTCCAGGCCCTGCTCGTCCCGGGGGCCGACCACGGCGACCTCCAGCACGTCCGGGTGCTCGATGAGCGCGGCCTCCACCTCGGCGGGCGAGACCCAGATCCCGCCCGCCTTGATCATGTCGCTGTTGCGCCCCAGGAACGTGTAGTAGCCGTCGGCCGAGCGGGTGTAGACGTCGCCCGTCTTCAGCCAGTCGCCCCGGAACGCGGCCTGCGTGGCCTCGTAGCGGCTCCAGTAGCCGGTGGCCACCGACGGCCCGCGCACGTGCAGGTAGCCGGGCGTGTCGGGCTCGGTCACCTCGACGTCGTTCTCGTCCAGCAGCTCGAGCTCGTAGCCCTCGATCACCTCGCCGCTGGTGCCCGCCCGCTCCCGTCCCTCGTGGTTGCCGACGAAGCAGTGGAGCGCCTCGGTGCTGCCCAGCACGTCCAGCAGCGGGACCCCGAAGTGCTCGGTGAAGCGCCGGTGCAGGTCGGCGGGCAGCGCCTCGCCCGCAGAGGTGGCCAGTCGCACCGACGACAGGGCGTCGCTCGGCAGCCCGGCGTCCAGCAGGCCGGCCACGAACCCGGGGCTGACCGCGAGGATCGTCGGCTGCGAGGACGCCACCAGGGCGGCGATCCCGGGCGGAGACGACGGCGCGGGGTTGAGGATGGCGGTGGCACCCACCGCGAACGGGAACGTCATCGTGGTGCCCAGCCCGTAGGCGAAGAACAGCTTGGGCACGGCCAGGAACCGGTCGTCGGGCCGGACGCGCAGCACGGTCTCGGCCATGGTGTGGACCGTGGCCTCGGGCCCGTAATGACGGTGCATCACGCCCTTGGGCAGCCCCGTGGTGCCCGAGGAGTAGAGCCAGAACGTGGGCGAGTCCTCGCCGGTGGGGGCCACCGGCGCCTCCGACCGGTCGTCCAGCCCGCCCCAGTCGTCGCCGTCGACCACCACCGTGGGCGCCCGCCCGCTCGGCGTGGCGGGCCGAGGCCACCACCGCGCCCGCCACTGCGTCGGCCACGATCGGGGCCAGCTCGCCGGGCGTAAGCATGGTGGACAGAGGGACCGGCACGACGCCCGAGCGCAGGGCGCCCAGGAACCAGGCCAGCCAGTTGGGCTCGTCGTCCATGACCAGCACGATGCGCTCGGTGCGGCGGATGCCCAGCGATGCCAGAGCGTTCTGCGCCCGCCACACCTGACGCTGGAGGTCCGCGTAGCTGAGCCGGTCCTCGCCGCACACGACCGCGAGGCGGTCGCCGTCGCCGGCCTCCACGTGGCGGTCGACCAGCCACGCGGCCGCGTTGTAGGTCATGTCCACGCCCCCCGCACGTACTCGAACTCGATCGGCTTCCCGTTGATGCCCACCGACGGCGGCGCCACCCAGCCCGCCATCCGCCCCGGCTCGGTCACCGGCCGCATGAGCGAGGCCACGTACGCCTCGTCCTCCGGCGTCGGCAGCCAGGACGGCACGCCCGCCGCCCATTCGTCCTCGACAGCAGCCGGCCGTCGGGGCTGACGTGGTGGTCCCGGAACGCGCCCACCGCCCGGTGGAATCCCAGGTGCGGCAGCCGCAGCTCCGCCCCCACCGGCGCGAGCGCCCGGTTCCAGCGCTCCACGCCCTTGGCACAGTCGGCGATGTAGTCGTCCCGCAGCGTCTCGTTGAGCGCGGCGAGCGCCGGCACCTCCCGCCCGCCGATGGCGCCGTCCGCCACCGTGGGGACCGTACGGCTGGCGTCCAGCAGCCGGTGGTCGTCCGGCCGGCGCTCCTCCTGGAACCGTCCCTTGAGGCCGGCGGCGAAATAGTTGGCCGCGTTGGTCGACGTCTCGGCGCCGAACAGGTCGAGCGACACGCTGAAGTGGAAGTTGAGGTAGCGCTGGAGCGTGGCCACGTCGATGCCCCCGTGGGGGCGGACGTCGTCCGTGTCGTGGGCCCGCATGAGCTCGGCCGTGCGCTGCACCACGCGGCCGACCCCGGTGGCGCCCACGAACATGTGGTGCGCCTCCTCCTTGAGCATGAAGTCGCAGGTGCGGGACAGCGGGTCGAAGGCGCTCTCCCGCAGCGACGCCAGCTGGAACTTGCCGTCCCGGTCGGTGAAGTAGGTGAAGAAGAAGAACGAGAGCCAGTCGGGCGTCGGCTCGTTGAAGGCGCCGAGGATGCGGGGGTGGTCGACGTCGCCCGAGTGGCGCTCCAGCAGCTCGTCGGCCTCGTCGCGGCCGTCCCGGCCGAAGTAGCGGTGGAGCAGGTACACCATGGCCCACAGGTGGCGGCCCTCCTCCACGTTCACCTGGAACAGGTTGCGCATGTCGTAGAGGCTGGGCGTGGTCCGGCACAGGCCGCGCTGCTGCTCCACCGAGGCCGGCTCGGTGTCGCCCTGCACCACCAGGAGCCGGCGCAGCTCGGACCGGTACTCGCCGGGCACGTCCTGCCACACCGGTTCGCCCCGCCGGTCGCCGAAGGCGATGCGCCGGTCCTCGCCCGGCTCGGCCAGGAAGATGCCCCAGCGGTAGTCGGGCATGCGCACGTAGTCGAAGTGGGCCCAGCCCTCCTGGCCCACCGCGGTGGCGGTGCGCAGGAACACGTCGTGGTCCTGGTGCTCGACCGGCCCCAGCTCGCGCCACCAGTCGAGGTACCGGGGCAGCCACGACTCCAGCGCCCGCTGGAGGCGCCGGTCGTCGGCCAGGCCCACGTTGTTGGGGATGCGGGCGGCCAGGTCGACCGAGGACATCAGACCCTCCCCTTGTCGTAGGTGGGACGGGCGCCGGTGCCGTAGCGCCGCAGCGCGCCCTCGGGGCCGACCGCGTTGGGCCGCTGGAAGATCCAGTTCTGCCAGGCGGTGAGGCGGGCGAAGATCTTGGTCTCCAGCGTCTCGGGGCCGGGGAAGCGCAGGTTGGCCTCCATGCCGGTGAGGGCGTCGGGCGAGAAGCTGGCCCGCTCCTCCAGCAGCAGCCGCACCTCGTCGTCCCAGTCGAGGTCGTCGGGCGTGGACGTGACCAGGCCCGCGGCCGCGGCGTCGGCGGCCACCAGCGCCTTGCCCAGGGTGGCCCGGGCCCGGGTGAGGTCGCCGTCGCGGCCCCAGAACCGTGTGGCCAGCCGCGACAGCCCGTTGGCCATCGGGTACCAGCCGTCGTTGGCCGCCGTGAGCAGCAGCGACGTGTCGCCGTCGTCCAGCAGGAGCGTGCGGTCCGCCGCCAGGGCCAGCTCGGCCAGGGTGCCGGCGAAGCAGCTTCCCGGCTCGATCAGCGCCACCAGCGTGCGGGACGAGACGTCGAGCCGCTTGAGCGTGCGGCCCCAGAACAGGCGGACCTCGCGGGCCAGCCAGCCGTCCGCGCCCACCTCCTCGTCGGCCGCGAGCACCGCCGCCGGGTCGCCCTCGGTGCGCAGCACCCAGGTCCCCACCTCGGGCTCGTTGAAGCGCAGGTCGAGGACGGCGGCGTCCAGCTCGCGGCACGCCGCCAGCGACTCGGCCCGCGACGAGAACGCCCGCACGGTCACCGTCGCCACGCCCAGGTCACGGTCGAGATCGACCGCCACGAACCGGGGCTCCACCGGGCCGAGCACGACTCCCTCGCCCTCGGGGCCGTCCGGGCGGTCCGACTCCGCGGCCCGTGCCTCGGCCCGCGAGCGGACCAGCTCGGCGAACGCCGACGGCGGCGCCACCGCGTCGACCAGGCCCCACTCCACAGCCTGGCGGCCCCGGACGCCCTCGGCCCGGGTGGCGAAGACGTCGGCCAGGTCGCGGCGGACATGGCGCTTGTCCACCACCCGGGTGAGGCCGCCGGTGCCGGGCAGCACCGCCAGCAGCGGCACCTCGGGCAGGGACACCGACGACGAGCGGTCGTCCACCAGCAGGATCTCGTCGCACGCCAGCGCCAGCTCGTAGCCCCCGCCCGCGGCCGTGCCGTTCACCGCGGCGATGACCACCTGGCCGCCTCGGGCCGACATCTCCTCCATGCCGTTGCGGGTCTCGTTGGTGAACTTGCAGAACCCGACCTTGAGAGCGTGGGGGGCGGCCGCCAGCATGCCGATGTTGGCGCCGGCGCAGAACACCTTGTCGAGCCCGCCGGTGATGACCACCGCCTTGACCCCGGGGTGCTCGAAGCGCAGGCGCTGGAGGGCGTCGTACAGCTCGATGTCGACCGAGAGGTCGTAGGAGTTGAGCTTGAGCTCGTAGTCGCCCAGGCCCCCGGCCGGGTCGACGGCCAGGGTCAGGGTGGCCACCGGGCCCGCGACGTCGAGGCGCCAGTGGCGATAGCGCGACGGGTCCGTCTCGAACCGGATCCGGTCCGGCATGCCGCGGATCCTACGGCCAGAGACAGTCCTCTTGCGTCCGACAGGCGGACTGTCTTACGTCGCCCGCGGCCCGGCAATGAGGAACGTGTTGTTCCGCATGAGGCGCGACGATGGCGGCATGTTGGCCACCTCGGACCGGCTGCTGCGGCTGCTGGCGCTGCTCCAGGCCCGGCCCCGGTGGTCCGGCCCCGAGCTGGCCGAGCGGCTGGGGGTGACCACCCGCACCGTGCGCAACGACGTCGAGCGGATCCGCCGCCTCGGCTACCCGGTCCACGGCGAGCCCGGCCCGGCCGGCGGCTACCACCTGGGGGCGGGAGCCGACCTGCCGCCGCTGCTGCTGGACGACGGCGAGGCGGTGGCCGTCACCCTGGGGCTGCGCCTGGCCTCGGCCGCGGCGGTGAGCGGGCTGGACGAGGCGTCGCAGCGGGCGCTGGCCAAGCTGGACCAGGTGCTGCCCATCCGCCTGCGGGAGCGGGCCGCGGCCATCGAGACCGCCATCCTGCCGCTCGGCGGCGGGCCGGCCCTGGCGGCCGAGGCGCTCACCCTCATGGCCGGCGCCTGCCGGGACCGGCGCCGGCTCCGCTTCGACTACCGGGACCATGACGGCGAGCCCACGGTCCGCACGGTCGAGCCCCACCGGCTGGTGCTGGCCCGGGGCCGCTGGTACCTCGTGGCCTGGGACGTCGACCGCGGCGGCTGGCGCACCTTCCGGGCCGACCGCATCGACCTGCCCGCCAACGCCCGCGGCGACCGCTTCCCGCCCCGCGACCCGCCCGGCGGCGACCTGGCCGCCTACGTCCAGGGCGGCCTGGCCCGGGCCACCTGGCGGGTGCGCACCCGGGTGATGGTGCATGCCCCCGCCGACCGGGTGGCGGCCCGCCTGCCCGCGGGCACCGGGGTGGTCGAGGCCCTCGACGAGGGGCGCTGCGCCTTCGAGGCGGGCGCCGAGACGCCGGAGGTGCTGGCCGGCTACCTGGCGCTCCTCGGCGCCGACTTCGAGCTCGACGGCCCGCCCGAGGTGGCGCAGGCGGTGGCCGAATTGGGGGACCGGCTGCGGCGCGCGGCTAACACTTAGCGCCATGACCGACGCCTCCGCCGCCCCCGCCGTCCTGCTGCTGCACGGCTTCGCCACGTCCGCCGCCCGCACCTGGGGCGAGAACGGCTGGCTGGACCTGCTGCGGGACACGGGCCGCACGGTCCTGGCGCCCGACCTGCTGGGCCACGGCACCGCGCCCAAGCCCCACGACCCCGCGGCCTACACGGACCTGGGGGCCGGGGTGGCCGAGGTGCTGCCGGAGGAGCCGGTGGACGCCATCGGGTTCTCGCTCGGCGCCCGCACCCTGCTGGAGCTGGCCGTCGAGCGCCCGGAGCGGTTCCGCCGCCTGGTGGTGGCGGGCGTGGGCGCCAACCTGTTCCGCGACGACGGCTCGGGCCTGATCGCCCGGGCGCTGCGGGGCGAGGGCGACCCGGCCAACCCGGTGGCCCGCTACTTCGTGGGCCTGTCGACCCACCCCGACGCCGATCCCCTGGCCCTGGCGGCCCTGATGGAGGCGGGCAGGGGCCCGCTCATCGCCGGGGACCTGGCCGCGGTGACGTGCCCGACCCTGGTGGTGCTGGGCGAGGACGACTTCGCGGGCCCGCCCGATCCCCTGGTCGAGGCGCTGCCCGACGCCCGCCTGGTCGTCCTGCCCCGCACCGACCACTTCGCCACTCCGAAGTCGTTCAAGTTCATCGACGCCGCGCTCGCCTTCCTCGAGGGTTAGCCGAGAGATAGGGGCCATGGTCCCGGGTAGCGCACGGGCGTGGAACGTCGCGTTCGCAACCCCATCCTCTGGATCGTGGTGGCGGTGGTCGTGGTCGCCCTGGTCGTCCTGCTGTTCGCCACCGGTGGAGGCGGCAGCGGGGGCGGCGGCTACTAGGCCGCCCGGCGGCCGCCGCGATCCTCGCCGGCCTGTCGTGGTGAGGCTCAGCCGCGGCGCGACCCGCGACGGGAGTCGAGGTACTGGAGCAGCTCGTGGGCGGCCAGCTCGATCTCCTTGTGGCCCCACTCGGCCGCCCGGTAGTGGGCGGAGATGAGGCCCATGCGGTGCAGGCGGCGGAAGTCGCCGTAGACGAAGGCGAAGCGGGCCTTGGTGTCCTCCGTCGCCCCCACGGTCAGGCCCAGGTGCCACCCGGCGTACTCGTCCCACGAGTGGCGATCGAGGAAGGCGTTCTCGTCCTCGGCCCGGGGCTGCACCTGGCCCCACTCGCTGCGCAGGACGTACCGGCGGGCATCGATGAGCTCGCGCGCCTTGGCCACCCCGCGCTCGTTGACCTGGTACTTCGCCATGGTGCAAGCCTGCCCGGGCGGGGCGGGCCGAGACCTGCCCCCGCCGGCTCAGCGCCCCATTCCCCGCAGGGAATGGCACGGCCCCGGTCCTGGGACTACCACGGGGCGATGGTCCTGGTCACCGAGCCCGACAGCTTCGCCCGCGAGCTGCGCCGCTGGCGCGACGCGAGGCGCTGGAGCCAGCTGGAGCTGGCGCTCAGGGCGGGCACCACCCAGCGCCACCTCAGCTTCCTGGAGCAGGGCCGGTCCCGGCCGGGCCGGCCCCTCGTCATCCGGCTGGCGGAGTCGCTGGAGCTGTCGCTGCGGGAGCGCAACGCGCTGCTGCTGACGGCCGGCTACGCCCCGGTCTTCGTGGAGTCCGACCTCGACGCCCCCGAGCTGGCGCCCGTGCGGGCCGCGCTGGACCGCATCCTGGAGGGCCACCTGCCGTACCCGGCCGTGGTGGTGCGACCGTACGGCGTGCTGGTGGCGGCCAACGCCGCCCACGCCGTGCTCACCGAGGGCGCGGATCCGGCGCTGCTGGAGCCGCCGGTCAACGTGCTGCGGCTGGCGCTGCACCCCGCGGGGATGGGGCCGCGGGTCGAGAACCTGGCCGAGTGGGGCCGGCACATCATCGACAGCCTGCGGTCCCAGGCGCTGCGCAGCCCGGCGCCCGCACTGGACGACCTCATCGCCGAGCTGGAGAGCTACGTCCCGCCCGCGGTGCCGGGGCCCGACCACCTGGGCTTCGCGGTGCCGCTGCGGCTGCACGCCGGCGGGGAGCAGCTGCGGCTCATCACCACGCTCACGTCCTTCGCGACGGCCGTGGACGTCACGCTGTCCGAGCTGCGGCTGGAGGCGTTCCTGCCCGCGGACGAGGCCACGGCCGCCGCGCTGCGCCGCCTCGCGGCCTGAGCCGCGAGGCTCGAACCGGCGCGGAGGGTGGCGACCGCTCGGCGATCCAGCCGCCTTCGACGGGGATGGACGTGAACCCGGCGTAGAGCTTGGTGGTGCTGTCCGCGCCCAGGGAGGTGACGCCGACCTGGCGGAGGCGGTCGCTGCAGGGGTCCCGCACGAGGAGGGGTCCGCCGGAGTCGCCCCGATTGATGGTCGAGCGGTGCTCGACGCCCTTGGTGCAGATCGTGGTGGGGGCGTGGTAGCGGGGTCGGGTCCAGAAGACATCGATGCCGCACTCCGCCTCCTCGTCGAGGACGGACTGGTCGCTGGACTGCAGGCCGGTGGCCATCACCCTGCACACCGGTGGGGCGTTGGTGCAGCCCCAGCCGATCGTCACGACCCGGTGGCCGATGCGGGGCTCGGCCGGGGCCAGCGCGACCGTGGGGGTCGACTGGGGCGTGGCGAGTCGGAGGACGGCGATGTCGTCGCGGTTGTCCACGCTGAGGTCGTAGTCTCGGGCACGGCGTGGCCGAGCGTGGCGACCTTGGGAGCGTCGGGCCAGGCGGGGATGTCGGCGCCCACGACGACGACGATGCCGCCCTGCGGGACGCCGGCGACGCAGTGCCCGGCGGTGAGCACGATGTCGGGCTCGATGAGCGTTCCGCCGCAGCGGGGGCTGTCGGGCGTGCCGGCCAGGCGCAGCGACACCATGAAGGGATACGCGGCGATGTCGGCGTCCTCGCCCCGGTGGATGGCGAGGGCCGGCGTCTCGGGCACCACCACCAGCACGGCGAGCAGCGCGGCGGCGAACGCCGTCCTGATCAGGTGTGACCGCGTGCCCATGCGACCTCCCGCTATCACGTCGTGGGCCGGCGCCGGTCGGGTCCGGGGCCGAGCAGGTCGGTCTGCAGGAGCTGGGTGAGCCAGTCCTGGTGCTGCTCGGCGGTCCAGGCGAGATCGACCGTGAGCAGGTGGTAGAGCTCGGGGCTGCAGAGGACGCAGTAGCGCTGCGCGGCGTCGGCGACCGACAGCCCGGGCCTGAGGTCGTCGCCCAGGTAGCGGCGGACGCGGTCGGTCTGGTTGGCCAGGCGTTCCTGGAGCAGTCGCCGGCCGAGGTCGGCGGCGAAGGGCTCCTTGTCGGCGGCGCCCCGGACGATGGCGTGGATGGCACGGGTGCGCGCCAGGATCCGGCAGCTGTACTCCGCCATCATCCGCGAGGCGCTCGGCGGGGTCGGCCACCTGGTCGACCATGGCCCACCAGCTCTCGTCGTCGGCGGCCGAGTCGTGGGGGCCGGTGATGTCCATGACCCCTTCCAGCAGGCCGCGCTTCCCGCCGAGGGAGAGGTAGATGGTCTCGGGCGACACGCCCGCGTGGTCGGCGACCGAGGCGACGGTCGTCCCGGAGTAGCCGCGGTCGACGAAGAGCTCGCGCGCGGACTCGAGGATCCTCCGCCGGGTCTGCTGGGCCTGGTCGGCCCGCAGCGGGGAGTGGTAGGCGCGTGTCGCGGGGGCTTGACTGCACCGGCCATTCCGTTAAAGTACCAGTTAATTCACTACATAGCTACTATGTAGTGGATTGTCGATGGATAGCGGATTCTGGGAGGTGGCCCGTGGATCGCATCGAGCTCGACGACCTCGAACTGACCTATGAGCTGGACGGGCACGGCGACGCGTCGTGCTGGTGCACGCGAGCCCGTTCGTCTCGTGGTACGGACCGCTGGTCGAGCGGCTGCCGGGGTGCTCGACCCTGCGCTACCGCCGGCACCTCCGCCGTTCGCCCGGCGGTGGGTACCGGCCGCTCACCGCCGCCGAGGATGCCGCCGCCTGCGCCCGGTTGATGGCGCACGTGGGCTGGCCGTCCGCCCACATCGTGGGCCACTCCTACGGCGCGCTCGTGGCGCTCCAGATGGCCCTCGACTCGCCGGAGCGCGTCGGGTCGGTGGCGCTGCTCGAGCCCGCCGCCCGGGGCGTGTCCAGCTCGGCGGAGATCGCGGCCGCGCTGGAGCCGGTCATCGCCGCCTACCGGTCCGGCGACACCGCGAGGGCGGTGGACGGGTTCCTGCGCCATGTGTGCGGTGACGGCTACCGCCCCGTCCTCGACCAGGCCGTCCCCGGCGCGTTCGCCGAAGCGCTGGCCGAGGCCGACCTGTTCTTCCAGGCCGAGATGGCCGCGGTGCAGCAGTTCAGCTTCGGGCCGGCCGAAGCCGGCCATGTCACGCAGCCCGTGCTCGACGTGACGGGCGCCGAGAGCGCCCCGCGGTTCGCGGAGGGCAGCGAGCTCGTGCGGTCCTGGTTCCCCCAGGCCGAGCACTTCGTCGTGCCCGAAGCCGGCCACCTGCTGATGGTGCAGAACCCCGAGGCGCTGGCCCAGGGGCTCGCCGACTTCTTCTCCCGCCACCCGATCGGCGAGGTCGGCCAGGCCGGCCTGGTCAAGCACTAGCACCGTCGGTCGGCGTGTTCCGGCCCGCGGATGAGGCCATGGCCGCCGCGCGGCACCGACTCGCGGGCTGAGCCGCGAGACTGGGGGGTCGTGGAGCACCCCGGATGACGCGACCCAACCTCCTGCTGTTCATGCCCGACGAGCTGCGGGCCGACGCGCTCGGGGGCGTTCGGCAACCCCGTGGCCCGCACCCCGCACCTCGACGGGCTGGCCGCCCGCGGCACCCGCTGGACCGAGGCGTACTCCCAGCACAGCGTGTGCTCGCAGAGCCGGGTGTCGCTCTTCACCGGCTGGTACCCGCACGTGGCCGGGCACCGCACGCTCGACAACCTGCTCAAGCCGCACGAGCCCAACCTCCTGCGCATCCTCGGGGACGCGGGCTACTACGTGGCCTGGGCCGGCATCCGGGGCGACACGTTCGCCCCCGGCGTCACCAAGGCCAGCACCGACCTCCACGGCTTCGCGGTCGCCCCCACCATGCTCTACGGGTCCTCGCCCCACCCCCGCGAGCACCCCCTGTCGCGGGCCTTCTACCACGGGCGCCGCGACGCCGACGGGGCGGTGGTCGACCTGGACGAGGCCACGGTGCAGACCGCCGAGAAGTGGCTGGCCGCGGGCCTGCCCGAGCCGTGGGTGCTGGTGTGCGCGCTCGATCTTCCCCCACCCGCCCTTCGAGGTGGAGGAGCCGTGGTTCTCGCTGCACGACCGCAGGGACATGCCCGCCCCGCTGGGGCTGCCCGAGGGCGGCGCACCCCGCTACATGGACCTGATCCGGGCCCGCTACGGCCTGGACCGGCTCGACGCGGCCGCCTGGGCCGAGATCCGGGCCACCTACTACGGCATGGTCTCCCGGGTGGACGACCAGCTCGGCCGCGTGTTGCGGGCGGTCGAGCGGTCCGGGGCGGCCGAGCGCACGGTGACCGCGTTCTGCACCGACCACGGCGACTACCTGGGCGACTACGGGCTGGTGGAGAAGTGGCCGTCGGGCCTCCACCCGTGCCTGGTCCGCAACCCGCTGGTGCTGGCGGGGCCGGGCGTGCCCGCGGGCGAGGAGCGCGGCGACCTGGTCGAGCTGATCGACCTGTTCGCCACCATGGTCGAGCTGGGCGAGGCCGAGCCCCGGCACACCCACTTCGGCCGCAGCCTGCTCACCGGCCCGCCCCGCGACGCCGCCTTCTCCGAGGGCGGGTTCACGGTGGCCGAGGAGCCGCTGCTGGAGCGGGCCGACTACCCCTACGACCTCAAGGCCGGGCTCCAGCACGAGCTGCCCGAGACGGTGGGCAAGGCCATCGCCCTGCGCAGCGAGCGCTGGACCTACGTCTACCGCCTCTACGAGGACGACGAGCTCTACGACCGGGCCGCCGACCCCGGCGAGCTGCGCAACCTCGCCGGGTCGCCGGAGGTGGCGCCCATCGAGCGCGAGCTGCGGGACCGCATCCTGCGCTGGACCGTCGAGACCGCGGACGTCGTCGGGTGGGACCCCGATCCCCGGGTCAGCCTGGAGTGACCTGGGTGATCGACTACCGGCCCGCCACCGCGGCCGACACGGCCGCCGTCGCCGCCCTCCACGCCGAGAGCTGGCGGCTGCACTACCGGGGCGCCTACCCCGACGCCTTCCTCGACGGCGACGTCGGGGCCGAGCGCCTGGCCGAGTGGACCGAGCGGCTGGCGAGCCCGGCGCCCGCCGACCGCACCACGGTGGCGATCGACGGCGACGGCGCGGTCGTGGGCCTGGTCCACACGATCCTGCACGAGGACCCCGAGTGGGGCGCGCTGCTCGACAACCTCCACGTCCGCCCCGACCTCAAGCGCCAGGGCATCGGCGCCCGGCTGCTGGCCTGCTCGGCCGCCGCGGTGCTGGCGGACGAGCCCGTGACCGGCCTGTACCTGTGGGTGCTGGAGCAGAACGAGGCGGCCCAGGCGTTCTACGTGGCCCAGGGCGGAGAGCTGCGGGACCGCGAGCCGTTCGACACCCCCGGGGGCGGCCGGGCGGTCGGGATCCGGGTGGTGTGGCTCGACGCGGGCGCGCTGCTCACCGGGCCCGCTTCCTGAGCACCCGCAGGGCGGCGCCCCCGACCGCGGGCCGGGCCGGTACCGCGTCCCTCACGGGGCGGACCCATCGGTCGCCGCCGAGCGATCACTTGGGCGGAGGGGCGATGAACCGAGCGGCGCGGATCCTGGTGGTGGACGACGACGTCGACGATCGTGACACGCTGGTCCGCGCCCTGGATGCCCACGGCTACCGCAGCAGCGCCGCCAACCTCACCGAAGCCTCCCAGGTGGCACGGACCTTCCGGCCCGACGTGGTGGTCCTGGAGATGACGGGCGGGACCGGCGTCGCCGGCGACGAGCTGGCGCACCACCTGCGGACGCGGGACGACCCCCTCCTGGTGTTCGTGACGAGCGAGGACCGCATGGCCTCGCGTCTCCGGGCCTTCGAGGCCGGAGCCGACGACTACCTCACCAAGCCCTATGACATCGAGGAGCTGCTGGCCCGGCTGCGCGCCGTGCTGCGCCGGAGCGGGCGGCTCGCCCACCCGGTGATCCGGGTCGGGGACCTCGTCATCGACGAGCGGACCCACTCGGTGGAGTTCGACGGCACGCCCATCCCCCTCGGCCCCACCGACTTCAGCCTGCTGGCGGTGCTGGCGCGCCACGCCGGCCAGGTCATCAGCAAGGCCCGCCTGCTCGATCTCGTCTGGGGCTACGAACCGTACGAGGAGGGTCTCGTCACCGTGCGGATCAGCCTCCTGCGCCGCCGCCTGGGCCCGGCGGCCGCCCAATTGGTCCACACCGTGTGGGGCGTCGGCTACATGCTGCGCGTGGAATAGGATCTCGGATGAGTGCACCGCCGCCATGGGAAGGGGAAGCCGGGCTTCGACGCCGTGCTCCGCGCCGCGCGCGCCCACGAGGCCTGGGCCCTCGAGCACCTGTACACCACCCTCGCCCCGGCGGTGGCCGGGTTCCTTCGCCTCCAGCATGCGGCGGAGCCCGACGATCTCACCAACGAGGTGTTCGTGGGCGTGCTGCGCAACCTCGGGACGTTCCGGGGCGACGAGGCCAACTTCCGGTCCTGGGTCTTCACCATCGCCTACCGGCGCCTCACCGATGAGCGGCGAGCCGCCGGAAGGCGGCCGGTGGTGCAGTCCCTCGACGACGCACCGGAGCTGGTCGACCCCACCGATGTCGAGGCCGACGTCGAGCGGATGCTGGCCACGCAGCGGGTGCGCGCCCTGTGCGACACCCTCTCGCCGCCCCAGCGCGACGTGCTCCTGCTGCGCCTGGTGGGCCGGATGACCATCGACGAGATCGCCCAGGTGGTCGGCCGGTCGCGCGGGGCCGTGAAGGCCCTGCAACGGCGGGGGCTGGCGGCCATGGCCTGCGACGCCGAGCGTGAGGGTGTGCCCCTGTGACCCTCCCCGACGATCGCCCTCACGAGATGCTCGCCGACCGCGACGCCGACCGCGACACCGACCTCGCGTTCGACGCCCTGCTCCGGGGCCGGGACCCCGGGGACCGCTACCACGCGCTCGCGACCCTCGACGCCGACCTGAGGGTCGTGACGGGCGGGCCGGCCCCGGCCCCGTCACCCGCGCTCGCGACCCTGCTCGCCGGCCGGCCCCGCCACCGGGCCGGGTGGGCGTCCCGGGTGGCCGGGATGAGCGTCGCCGCCAAGCTGGCGGGTGGCGCGGCCTTCGCCTTCGCCGGCGTCGCCACCGCCGGGGCGGCGGGCGTGCTGCCGCCGCGGGTCGCCAACCTGGTCCGGCCGGTCATCGAGCTGGTCACGCCCTTCGAGGTCCCCGCGAGCGGCGGCACTTCCGAGCCCGCCCACACCGGGGTCACCACGGTCCCGCCGGCCGCGGGCGAGTCCACCGAAGCCACCTCGCCCGCCTCCGTACCGTCCGATCCGCCGGGCCAGGAGAACGAGAACGGCCAGGCCGCCCCGCCCGGCCAGTCGAACCCGACCGGCCAGTCGACCCCACCCGGACAGACCAACCCGCCCGGCCAGTCGAACCCATCGGGCCAGTCGACCCCGCCCAGCCAGTCCGAGCCACCCGCCCGGTCAACCCAACCCGCCGAGCCAGTCGACGCCGCCCGGACCGTCGAACCCACCGGGACAGGCGAACCCGCCGGGCCAATCCAACCCGCCCGGCCAGCCCAACCCGCCGCCCGGCCAATCGAGCCCCCATGGGCCGCCCAGCCCGCCGCCCGGCCCGTCGAACCCACCGGGCCCCGGGGACCCGCCCGGACCGCCGGGCGACGGCGGACGGCCCGGACCGCCCTGACCGCCGACTAGCCGATCGAGCCCACCGCCCGACCAGCGGGCGACGGTGGACGGTCCGGGCCGCCCTGACCGCCGGGCCCACCCGGCCGCTCGCGTGGGCGGGCCCGGCGATCGGTCAGGTGCAGGCGACGTCGATGAAGACCGTCAGCTCCTTCTTGCTGCGGTTGATGTTCACCGAGACCGTCTGCGGCCCCGAGTTCGATTGGAACGCGCCGTCGACCTTGACATCGCCCACGCTGCACCCCGCCTGGTTGGCGATCGTGATCTGGTGGGTGCCGGCCGCGACGGCCTCTACATGTGCCTCGTTGTTGACCATGACCTGAGTCTTGAGGTCGGACCACTTCGTGTTCGACGCACCGAGCGGATCGGTCCACCGGATCGAACGGCCGAGCAGCCAGGGCTCGTCCGCGCTCTTGTGACCATTGCCGTCGGCGTCGTCGAAGAACCGGGTGTCGATCTCCCTCGGCCGCTCGTTGCCGACCTTGAAGTTGTCGCTCTTGGAGTCGGCCGGGATGAAGCCGTGGAGGTTGCCGCCCGTGTAGCCGCAGTCCACGACATCGAGGCCCGAAGCGACGCCCAGCTCGGCGCAGCCCGCCAGGAAGTCACTCACCTCGGTGACGAGCACCTTGTACTCGCCACCGTTGTTGGGCGTGTCGAGGTAAGGCATCAGCTGCACCGTCGTGGCCCCGTGGTCGACGTCGAGGCCGGTCACGTGCCTGTGCCGGGGCTCCGCCCGCGACGACGAGGGGTCGCCAGGATGACGCCCACCACCAATGCCCTGCGCATGTTGTGTTGTCCTTCCTCTCTCTGTTGGGTGGGAGGACCGGCCGGCTCTGCGCGGCGCGCCGGCCGGTCCCCCCGGTTAGGCCATCAGGGGTCGATGACGATGGTGCAAACCAGCGTCTGCGGCTCCAGGTTGTTCATGACCAGGCTGCCGTCACCGTTCGCACCGGTGGTGGCGCTGGCCGTCACGCAGTCGATGGAGGACGCAGTGCCCCCGTCAACCTGCGAGTCCACGCTGACCGTGACGTTGGTCAGCGGGATGTTGTCGAACTGCGCCACCGCTGCGGTGGTGCAGTCCGTGTCATCGACCACCGTGTAGCTCTGCGTCAGGGTGGCGTTGTGATACCCCGCCGGGAGCGTCTCGGTGATCGTGTAGCTGCCGGGCTGCAGGCCCTCGACGCAGATGTCGCCGTTGCTGTCGGTGACGAAGTTGCCGACACCGGACACGCCGAACGTCACGCCCGCATGGGGGTGATCGCCGGGACCATCAGCAGCGTGCTTGCGGTCCTTGTGGATGCGCAGCGCGCCCGCCTGCAGCTTGTTGAAGTAGGTGCAGTCCGCCACATCGTCGGGGTCATCGATCACGAAGCGTGATCACCGGCGCAGCGCTGGTGTCCACGGTCACGCCCGACGAGGCCGAGCAGTCCACGTGATCGAACACCCAGCCGGCCGGCGGGGCCTCCTCGGTCACGGTGTAGGTGCCCTGGACGACGTTGCTGAAGGTGTTCGACTCGTCGTCGGTCAGGTCGAAGCTGGTCGGCTGCGGCGGGTCGGGTCGGTGACGATGTTCGACGTGTAGTCGAACAGCGTGGTGTTCGGGATCCTCGTCCGGGATGGTCTCCTTGCGGATGATCACCGAACCGCAGTTGGTGAGGTTGACCGGGATCGGCCGGATGAAGTCCTTCAACTGGCTGGTGAAGGCGTCCGACGACCGGGACTTGACCATCATCGAGCCGAAGCTGATGCAGGTGCCCTCGTCCTGGAGGAAGCGCAGGTCCAACTGCGCCTCACCGAAGGTGCGGGGCTGCTTCTCGCCCAGCCCGTCGCTCTCGGCGGCCGGGATAACCGACGAGTTGATCGTGCCGGTGGCGCATGGCCCCCCGCCGCACTCGGTGCTCACGGTGAGATCCTCAGCCGGGCCCCAAGCCGAACCGGTCCACGTCCGGACCGTGATCGCCGCCGTAGCGCCGCCCTGAGTGATGGCGTACTCGACCAGCAGGTCGCCCGCCGTCCGGACCACGTTCGGTCCCGTCGAGCACGCCGTGCCCGACTGGTTGAACTCGAAGTCCATCAGCGTGGTGCCCGACGGGTCGGAGACCCGGCTCCAGGCGAAGTTGAAGAAGCCGGGATTGCCCGACTCGCTGAAGCCGTGGAAGGTCAGCAGGTCCGACTTGTTGTTGGGGATCGAGCCGGTCACCTCGCCCGGACACGCGGTGTCCTCCTTGACACCGCCCTTGTAGGAGTCGTCGTTCTGGCCGGTGGCCACGTCGACGCCTCGGATCTCCTCCGGCGCGACGATGCTGGCCCAGTCGATGCTGGGTGACGGATCGTCCTGCTTGAGGTTGGCGTCGACGTCGATCTCGAAGTTCGACCCCGGTAGGGACGCCTCCGGATGGCTGGCGAGCGACGGCTGCGCCAGGATCAAGCTGCCGCCGATGAGTGAGATCGCCACGACGGCGATGCGCCCCCCGCGGCGGCGGGAATTGTCTCTAGCTGTCCGCATGTCTGGAGACTCCTGTGACCAGGTGTTGCACGGGTCGAGGCGCGCGGGTTGCCCGCGGCGGGCGACGCCGCCGCGCGGCTCGTAGGTCTGGATCGCCCTCCCTTCCACTTGGCTGACAGCGGTCACCGTGGGAGGGAGAGCCGGGAGCGGCCCTCCCTCCCCGGTGAGGCCATGCCTCAGTGGCTTCGCCTGTTCGGTCTGCCCCCGCACGGTCACGGTCCGTACCGTGCGTGAGTAGGCCACCGCCAGGAGAGGTTCTACGCCATGATTCTTAAGGAATCATCAAGATTGGGGGGTATCGACGGACCCGACGTCGTCTTCATCCGCCGCCCAGAGTGGGAACTGACCGCGGCGCAGGAGGGGTACGTACAGAGCATGGCCGCCATCTGCGACTCCGATGCCCGGGAGCTGGTGCGGTGAGGGTGCTGGCCGTGGCGGACGAGGAGGACCCGAGGCTGACCCCGGCCCGGCTGGCGGAGCTGAGGCCGGCCGTGGTGGTGTCGTGCGGGGACCTCCCCCTCGACTACCTCGACTACCTGGCCTCGGCCACCGACGCGCCGCTGGCCCTGGTGCCGGGCAATCACGACCCCGAGCTGGGCCCCCGCCGTGCGCGGGCCCCGGTGCCCCTGCCGCCGGTGGCCCGGCCGGCCGCCGGGCAGGCCGGGCTGCCCGGCTGGTGCACGTCGGTGGACGGGCGGGTGGCCGAGCTCAGCGGGCTGACCGTGGCCGGGCTGGGCGGGTCCCTGCGCTACCGGCCGGGTCCCCACCAGTACACGGAGTCCGAGATGCGGCGGAGGGCCCTGGCCCTGGAGGCCCGGGTGCGGCTGCGCCCGTCCCGGCCCCGGCCCGACCTGGTGGTGACCCACGCCCCGCCTGCGGGCTGCGGCGACGGCGACGATGCCGCACACCGGGGGTTCGCCTGCTTCCACCGGCTCGTGCTGGCCCTGAAGCCCCGCTACCTGGTCCACGGCCACGTCCACCCGTACGGGCTGGCCCAGCCCGACCGGCACCTGGGGGCGACGACGGTCGTCAACGCGGTGCCCCACCGCGTCCTCGACCTGCCCCTGACCGGCGATGGCCGCTGGTGACCTCTCCCCGGTAGGCCGCTGAGCGGGCGGCGCTGAGCCGGCTCGGCCTACGCTTCCCGCTCGTGACCGGACCGCCCCTGCTCCTGGCGGTGGCGCTCGACGGTGGTGGGCACCACCCGGCGGCCGAGGCCACGGACCCGTTCGACGCCGGGTACTGGGCCCGCCTGGTGGGCGAGGCCGAGCGGGGCGGGCTCGACCTGGTGACGATCGAGGACACCTTCGGCGCCGCCCCGGCGCCGCGACCCGGTGACGGCTCGGCCGGACGCGGCGCTGGTGGCGGCGCGGGTGGCCCCGCTCACCCGGCACACCGGCCTGATGCCCGTCATCACCACCACCCACACCGAGCCGTTCCACGTGGCCTCCATCACCTCGACGCTCGACCACGTGAGCCGGGGCCGGGCGGGCTGGCAGGTGCGGGTGTCGGTGCGGCCGGAGGAGGCGGCGCTGGTGGGCGTGCGGGAGGCGCCCTCGGTGGAGGACGCGTTCGCCGAGGCCGCCGACGCCGTCGAGGTGGTGCGGCTGCTGTGGGACTCGTGGGAGGACGACGCCATCGTCAAGGACGTGGCCACCGGCCGCTACGTCGACCGGGACCGGCTGCACTACGCCGACTTCGTGGGCCGCTGGTTCAGCGTGAAGGGCCCCTCGATCGTGCCCCGGCCCCCGCAGGGCCAGCCGGTGGTGGCGGTGCTGGCCCACGTGCCCCTGGCCGACGACCTGGCGGCGCGGACCGCAGACGTCGTGTTCGTCACGCCCCCGCCGGGCGGCGAGGCGGACCGGGTGGCCGGGATCCGGGCCGCGGAGCGCGCCGCCGGGCGCCAGGGCGAGCCGCTGCGGGTGGTGGGCGACCTGGTCGTGTTCCTGGCGGGCTCGGAGACCGAGGCGATGGCCCGGCGGGACCGGCTCGACGAGGCGTTCGGGCGCGAGTGGCGGAGCGACGCGGACATCTTCACGGGGACCGCCGCCCAGCTGGCCGAGCGGTTGCTGGCCGGGCGGGAAGCGGGGCTGGACGGCTGGCGCCTGCGCCCCGGCGAGCTGGGCGAGGACCTCCCGGCGATCGTCGACGGCGTGGTCCCCGCCCTCCGGCGGGCCGGCGCCCGGACCGGGGGCGAGGGCGAGGCCGTCACCCTGCGGGAGCGCCTGGGGCTACGGCGGCCCGCCACCCGCTACGCCGGGAGCGCAGGCGTGAGCGGGGGCGACGGGCGGCCGCGCAAGCCGGTGATCCTGGCCGCGCACTTCCCCGGGGTGAACAACACCACCGTGTGGGCCGACCCCGGGGCGGGCAGCCAGATCGACTTCGCCTCGTTCGAGCACCTGGCCCGGGTGGCCGAGCGGGGCTGCTTCGACTTCTTCTTCCTGGCCGAGGGCCTGCGCCTGCGGGAGCAGGGCGGCCGGATCTACGACCTCGACGTGGTGGGCCGGCCCGACACCATGACCGTGCTGTCGGCCCTGGCCGCGGTGACCACCCACCTGGGGCTGGCGGGCACGCTCAACGCCACCTTCCACGAGCCCTACGAGCTGGCCCGCCAGCTGGCCACGCTCGACCACCTCTCCGGCGGGCGGGCGGGGTGGAACGTGGTCACGTCGTCCGACGCCTTCACCGGCGAGAACTTCCGCCGCGGCGGCTACCTCGACCACGCCGACCGCTACGAGCGGGCGGGCGAGGTGATCCGGGCCGCGGTGCGCATGTGGGACTCGGACGGCGGCGAGTTCGAGCACACCGGCCGCCACGTCGACATCCGGGGCCGGTTCGCGCCGCCCCGCAGCCCGCAGCGCCACCCGGTCATCCTCCAGGCGGGCGACAGCGACCCCGGGCGCGAGCTGGCCGCGGCCACCGCCGACGCCATCTTCTCGCGCCACTCCCGGCCCGACGCCGCCCGGGCGTTCTACGCCGACATCAAGGGCCGCCTCGCCCGCTACGGGCGCCGGCCCGAGGAGCTCAAGATCATCCCCGCCACCACCTTCGCCCTGGGGGACACGGCCGAGGAGGCGGCCGAGCGCGCCCGCCACATCCGCCGCCAGCAGGTCAGCCCCCAGACCGCCATCCTGCTGCTGGAGCAGGTGTGGAACCGGGACCTGTCCGGCTACGACCCCGACGGCCCCCTGCCCGAGGTCGAGCCCGACGTCGACTCGCCCCCGATCATCCAGGGCCGGGCCCGCATGTACGCCGACCCGATCGCCACCGCCGCCGAGTGGCGCCGCCGGGCCGAGGCCCGCAACCTGTCCATCCGCGACCTGGTCATCGAGGTCACCGGCCGCCAGACCTTCATCGGCACGCCCACGCCAGGTGGCCGACGCGGTCGACGACTTCGTGCAGTCCGACGCGGCCGACGGTGTGATCCTCATCCCCCACCTCACGCCCACCGGCATCGACGACTTCGTGGACCGGGTCGTGCCCCTGCTCCAGGAGCGGGGCGCGGTGCGCAGCCGACTACACGACCCGCACCCTGCGGGAGCACCTCGGCCTGCCGCCCACCAACCCGGCGTCCCGCACCCGGGCCGGGAGCGCCACCGCATGAGCCGGCCGTCACCTCTCGGTGCTCGACCTGGTGCCCCTGTCCAGCGGCTCGACCCCGCGCCAGGCGCTGGACAACACGGTGGACCTGGCCCGCCGCACCGAGGCCGCGGGCTACCGCCGCTACTGGCTGGCCGAGCACCACCTCAACCCCGGGGTGGCGGGGACCACGCCCGCGCTCGTCATCGGCGTGGTGGCGGCGGCCACCGGGACGATCCGGGTCGGGTCCGGGGCCGTGCTCATGGGCCACCACACGCCCCTGTCCGTGGTCGAGCAGTTCGGCCTGCTCGACGCCCTCCACCCCGGCCGCATCGACCTGGGCCTCGGCCGCTCCGGGTCCCGCCGCCGCCCGCCCGGCTCCCGCCGCAACGGCGAGGGCCCCGCCCCGACCGAGGACCGGGTGTCGCCCGAGGGCCTGCTCATCCCGCCCCTGTTCAACATGGGCCCGCTGTTCCGGTCGCCGTTCTTCCGGCTCCAGGCCCGCCTGCTGCAACAGCCCGGGGCGGAGACGCCCGAGTACGCCGACCAGGTGGACGACGTGCTCGCCCTGCTGGCCGGCACCTACCGCGGCCCCGACGGCACCGAGGCCCACGTGGTCCCGGGCGAGGGCGCAGACGTCGAGGTGTGGATCATGGGCTCGAGCGGCGGGGCGAGCGCCGAGGTGGCGGGCGACCGGGGCCTGCCCTTCGCCTCCAACTACCACATCGCCCCCAGCGAGGTGCTGGAGGCGGTGGACGCCTACCGCGCCGCCTTCCGGCCCTCGCACCGGCTGGACCGGCCCCACGTGGCCGTGTCGGCCGACGTGGTGGTGGCGCCGACCGACGACGAGGCCCGCGAGCTGGCCACCGGGTACGGCCTGTGGGTGCGCAGCATCCGCAGCGCCGCGGGCGCCATCCCCTTCCCCACCCCCGAGGAGGCCCGGCGCCACGCCTGGACCGACGAGGACCGGGCCATGGTCCGGGACCGGGTGGACACGCAGTTCACCGGCTCACCGGCCACGGTGGCGGAACGGCTCGACGTGCTGGCCCGGGCCACGGGCGCCGACGAGCTGGTGGTCACCACCATCACCCACGACCACGCCGACCGGGTGCGCTCCTACGAGCTGCTGGCCCGGGAGTGGGGCTGACCGCGACCCCTCAGCCCCGGGCCGCGGCCACCAGCGCCGCCTCGTCCAGCGCCCGCGCCAGGCGCTCGCGGACCGCGTCGCTCACCTGGCCGTCGACCACGTCGCCCGAGGTGGCGTAGACGACGGTGGGCACGGTCCAGCCCTCGAGGCTGGCCACGAGGGCCCGGCCGCTGGTGTCGAGCGACAGGTAGTGCTCGGCGACCGCGGCGGTGGCGACCAGGACCACGGCCACGCCCGTCAGCCCGCCGGTGGGGAAGCGGTCGAGGAACGCCTTGAGCGCCCCGCTCACCGTGGCCCGGTACACCGGGCTGGCCAGCACCAGGACCGACGCGCCCGAGGCGGCCGCCACCGCCGCCTCCACGTCGGGGTCGGCGGTGCGGCCCAGCAGGCCGTCGGCCGAGAGCTGCGACAGCTCCACCAGCTCGCCCCCGCCACCGGCGTCGAGCGCGGCCACGGCCACCGCCCGCGTGCGGGAGGAGGCGGACTCACCGGCGTGCACCACGACAAGGCTCATGGCCTCAGCTTCACCAGCCGGAGCGCACCATGCAAAGAGCGCTGCGTCCCGGAGTCCCGTAGCGCCCTCGCCACCAGGTACTCGGGCCGGTCCAGCAGCAGGTCCACCACCAGCGCGGTCCAGCCCGTCTGGTGCATGGCGCCCAGCCCACAGCCCGTGTCCCCGTGGAAGTACTCGAAGAACATCAGGTTGTCCTTCCAGGCCGGGTCGGTCTGGAGGCGCTCCACCTCGCCGTAGACGGGCCGGCGCCCGCCGGGCCCCGGCCGCCAGATCGACAGCAGCCGCTCCTGCAGGTCGTCCGCCACCTCGCCCAGGCTGCGGCGGGCACCCGAGCCGGTGGGGTACTCGACGGTGTAGTCGTCGCCCAGGAACGCGTGGTACTGCTGGAGCGACCGGACCACCAGGTAGTTGACCGGGAACCACACCGGTCCCCGCCAGTTGGAGTTGCCGCCGTACATGTCGGTGTGCGACTCGGCCGGCTCGTACTCGATGACCGCGCCGGGCACGCCGGGCACCTCGTACGGCTGCGAGTGCCGCTTGGACACCGAGCGCAACCCGTGCGGGGAGAGGAAGGCGTCCTCGGCGAAGAAGCTCGCCAGCGTGGTGGCGAGCTGGTCGGGCGACACCAGCGACACCAGCAGCCGCTGCTCCTCGCCCACCGTGCGCAGGCGGGCGGTGAGCTGGTCGCCCGCGAGCTCGGCCTCCTGCCGGTGGCGGTTGAAGCGCTTGGAGAGGCGCTGCACGCGCGCGGTCTGGCGCAGCGGGAGCTGGGCCACCGGCAGGATGGGGATGGCGCCCACCAGGGTCTGCACCCGCAGCGGCGTGGCCCCGGCCGCGCTGACCAGGCGGTCGTAGAAGAAGCCGTCGGCGGGGTCGTAGAGGCCGGACGCCGCCAGCGCGTCGGCGATCATCACGAACTGCTCCAGGAACTTCACCACCATGTCCTCGTACGCCTCGTCGTCCTGGGCCAGGCGGACGGCGAGGACGAGCATGGCGAGCGAGTAGTAGGCCATCCAGGCGGTCCCGTCGGCCTGGTCGATGTGCACGCCCGGCGGCAGGTGGGAGCGGTCGACGGGGCTGATGTTGTCGAGCCCCAGGAAGCCCCCGCCGAACAGGTTGTTGCCGTCGGCGTCCTGGCGGTTGAGCCACCAGGTGAAGTTGAGCAGCAGCTTCTGGAACACCCGCTCGAGGAACAGCGGTGTCGCGGGCGCCGTCGACCATGAACACCCGGACGGCGGCCAGCGGGTGCACCGGCGGGTTGACGTCGTCGAAGCTCCACTCGTAGGACGGCAGGGCGCCGTTGGGGTGCAGGAACCACTCCCGCAGCAGCACCAGCACCTGGTACTTGGCGAAGGCGGGGTCGAGGTGGGCCCAGGCCACCGCGTGGAAGGCGAGGTCCCAGGCCGCGAACCACGGGTACTCCCAGGGGTCGGGCATGGCCAGCACGTCGAAGGCGTCGAGGTGCCACCAGGTCGCGTTGCGGCCGGCGGTGTGCCCGGGCGGGGGCGGCGGGTAGGCGGGGTCGCCCTCCAGCCAGCGCTTGACCCGGTAGGGGTACATCTGCTTGCTCCACACCAGGCCGGCCGAGGCCTGGCGCAGCACCCGGGCGTCCTCGGGGTCGAGCGGAGCCGGGGGCAGCGAGGCGTAGAACTCGTCGGCCTCCGCCGTCCGCTGGGCCATGACCGTCGTCGAAGGCCGTCCCGGCCCAGGCCGGCGGCGGGCGGCGCCGCGCCCGGCTCGGGCCGGTGCAGGCGGAGGCGCACCTCGGCCCGGCCCCGGCCGGGCACGTCCAGGCGGTACCACCACGCAGCCTTGGTGCCGGTGGCGGCCGGGTTGACCGTGGCGGCGCCGTGCACGACATGGTCGTTGATGCCGTCCTTGGGCCACTCGTTGACGGGCTCACCGCCGTAGAGCCGCACGGTGTTGGTCTCGTTGTCGCAGAACAGGGCGGTGGGCGCGGCGCCGCCGGGGCCGGGAGCGGCCTCCAGCCGGTAGCCGTCCAGGCCGGGATGGTGGACCGCCACCGCGTCGCCGTCGCGGGCGAGCGACGCGACGGGCTCGTCGCCGTCCCAGGCCCAGGTGTTGCGGAACCAGAGCGTGGGCAGCACGTGCAGCACGGCCGGGTCGGGGCCCATGTTCTCGGCCGTGATGCTGACCAGCACGTCGGTGGGCGAGGCCTTGGCGTAGGTCACCTCCACCACCCAGTAGCGGTCGTCGTCGAACACCCCGGTGTCGAGCAGCTCGTACTCGGGATCGTGGCGGCCGCGGCGGCGGTTCTCGTCCAGCAGCGCCTGGTAGGGGTAGGCGGCCTGGGGGTAGTGGTAGCGCCAGCGCAGCAGGGCGTGGCTGGGCAGGCCGTCCAGGTACCACCAGTACTCCTTGACGTCCTCGGCGTGGTTGCCCTGGGGGCCGGTCAGGCCGAACATGCGCTCCTTGAGGATGGGGTCGGCGCCGTTCCACAGGGCCAGGGCCAGGCACAGCTGGTGGCGGATGTCGGAGATGCCCGCCATGCCGTCCTCGTTCCAGCGGTAGGCGCGGGAGCGGGCGTGGTCGTGGGGGAAGTAGTCCCAGGCGTTGCCGTCGGCGCTGTAGTCCTCCCGCACCGTGCCCCAGGCCCGCTCGGACAGGTACGGCCCCCACTCGTACCAGGGGTTGGCGGTGAACAGGTCGTCCTCTGCCCGGCCGGTCGCCTCCGCCAGGCGGTCGTGCTCGGCGGTCACCGCGCCTCCACCTCCAGCAGGTGCCAGCCGCCGGGGGGCAGCTCCACGTAGAGGCCGTCGACCAGGTCGTCGCCGCGCCGGTCGAACGTGGCGTCCTGGGTGGGGTCGACCAGGCGGCAGTCCCGGCCCCGCAGGTCGTCCCAGCCGGTGCGGACGTGGCCCGCGGCCCGGTCCCTGCCCAGGTTGACCACCACCAGCCGGCGCCCCGCCTCCCCGTCCCACGTCCAGGCCACCAGGTCCCGCCAGCCCTCGTTGCCGGGCCAGCCCGACACCTCGCCCAGCCGCCAGTCGCCGTCCCGGAGGGTGGGGTCGCTCACCACCGCGAGCAGCCGGCGCCCGAAGGCGGCCAGGTCGCCGTCGGGCGCCTCGGCCGGGGCCCGACCCAGGAACACCGGCAGGTGCACCCGCGCCCCGGTGAGCTGGCCGTCATGGACCAGGCGGGCGCCCGTCTGGGTCAGCGTGGCCACGGTGGCCGCCCGCAGCCGGTCGGGCGGGAACGTGGCCGCGGCCCGGGGCTCGTCGTGGTTCTCCAGGAACCGCAGCAGCCGGCGCTGGTAGCCGGGCTCGGCGGTGAGGTGGAGGCGGACGGCCTCGGCCTCGCCCGCCACCAGCCGGTCGTAGAGCCGCTTGTCGTAGCAGTGGTCGAACCCCTGCTGCATCAGGTCCCACTCCAGGTCCCAGTAGGCCTCGGCCACGAAGCGGAAGCCGGGACGGGACCGGCGCACCGCGGCGATCACCTCGTCCCAGTAGTCGACCGCGGGCGGGGGGCCGGCCCGGTCGCCCCAGGTCTTGGCGAACACGTCGTTCATCATCAGCATGGCCATGTCGCAGCGCACCCCGTCGCACTGCCCCGCGATGTCGGTGAGGGTGGCCACCGCCGCCCGCCGCAGGGCGGGGGCGAAGGCGTTGAGCTGCACCACGTCGGGCCACGCCGGGAAGTACGGGTCGCGGCCCGCGGGCCAGCACCCGCCCGCCCACCTCCACGAACGAGGCCGGGTCGGTGCGCAGGTCGTCCTCGCTGCCGCCCACGAACAGCTCCGGCCGCCCCCGGGCCCAGGGATGGTCCGGGGCCACGTGGTTGGGCACGAAGTCGAGCATCAGCGCGACGCCCCGCGCGGCCAGCGCCTCCCGGGCGGCGGCCAGGCCCCCGCGCCCGCCGAGGCGGTCGTCCACCGCGTAGCCGCGGATGCAGTAGGGCGAGCCCACCACGTCCTCGTCCCGGTAGTCGGGCAGGGCGGCCCGGAACGAGGCGACCAGCCCGGGGTCGGCCAGGGCGATCGCGACACCCGCCGGGCTGCGCTGCCAGACGCCCATGAGCCACACCGCGTCCGTGCCCCGCGCGGCCAGGTCGTCCCACGCCCCCGCGGGCACCGAGCCCAGGTCCACGGGCCGGCCGGCGGCCGCGCTCAGGGCGGCCAGCCACGTCCAGGCGTTCACCTCGTACACGAGCGGGTGGGCGATGGTCCCGAAGCGCAGGCTCACGCGCCCAGTTCCTGCCCGCCCCCGGACAGCGGCATCACCCACGGCGGATGAGCGGTCGACCATGGCATGATCGCGGCCTCCCCCAGGAGGTGGTGCCCATGCTCGCCATCGACACCGGGCCGGTCGACGTGCCCGATACTCGACGACACGATCGGCGCCAACCTGGCCCGCACGGTGGCCGCCCACGGGGACCGCGAGGCGCTGGTCTCGGTGCACCAGTCCCTCCGCTGGACCTACCGCGAGCTGGCCGAGCGGGTGGAGACGCTGGCCCGGGGGCTGCTGGGGCTCGGCCTGGAGACCGGGGACCGCCTGGGCATGTGGAGCCCGAACCACGCCGAGTGGACGCTGCTCCAGTACGCCACCGCCGAGATCGGCGTCATCCTGGTCAACGTCAACCCCGCCTACCGGCCGTTCGAGCTGGCCTACGTGCTCGACCAGTCCGGCTGCCGGGTGCTGGTGGCGGCGCCGGAGTTCAAGACCAGCGACTACCGCGCCATGGTCGCCGAGGTGCAGGACGAGCGCGAGGCGCTGGAGCGGGCGATCTTCCTGTGGTCACCGGAGTGGGACGACCTGGCCGGCAACGCCGCCGGGCGTGCCCGCGGCCGCGCTCGACGAGCGCCGGGCCGGGCTGCGGGCCGACGACCCCATCAACATCCAGTACACGTCGGGCACCACGGGCTTCCCCAAGGGCGCCACGCTCACCCACCGCAACATCCTCAACAACGGCTACTTCACGACCGAGCTCCAGGGCTTCACGCCCGAGGACCGGCTGTGCATCCCCGTGCCCTTCTACCACTGCTTCGGCATGGTGATGGGCAACCTCGGCTGCACCAGCCACGGGGCCACCATGGTGATCCCGGCCGAGGCGTTCGAGCCGGGGGCGGTGCTGGCCGCGATCGAGGCCGAGCGCTGCACCGCGCTCTACGGCGTGCCCACCATGTTCGTGGCCGAGCTGGGGCACCCCGACTTCGACTCCTACGACCTGTCCTCGCTGCGCACCGGGGTCATGGCCGGCTCGCCGTGCCCGGTCGAGGTGATGAAGGCGTGCATCGACCGCATGCACATGAGCGAGGTGACCATCTGCTACGGCATGACCGAGACGTCCCCGGTGTCGACCCAGACCCTCCCGGACGACTCGCTCCACCACCGCACCGCCACGGTCGGGCGGGTCCACCCCCACGTCGAGGTGCGGGTGGTGGCGGTCGAGGACCCGGCCACCACCGTCGCCCGCGGCGAGACGGGCGAGCTGTGCACGCGTGGCTACTCGGTCATGCGGGGCTACTGGAACGACCCCGAGCGCACCGCCGACGCCATCGACCAGGACGGCTGGATGCACACCGGCGACCTGGCCGTCATGGACGAGGACGGCTACGTCAACATCGTGGGCCGGTCCAAGGACATGGTCATCCGGGGCGGGGAGAACATCTACCCCCGCGAGGTCGAGGAGTTCCTCTACACGCACCCCGCGGTCCTCGACGTCCAGGTGCTCGGCGTGCCCGACGAGCGCTACGGCGAGCAGCTGCTGGCCGCCATCCGGCTCCAGCCGGGCGCCGCGGTCACCGAGGACGAGATCCGCGCGTTCTGCCGCGACCGCATCGCCCACTACAAGATCCCGCACTATGTGCGCTTCGTGGACGAGTTCCCCATGACGGTCACCGGCAAGGTGCAGAAGTACAAGCTGCGCGAGCAGGCCATCGAGGACCTCGGCCTCCAGGCGGCCGCCGCCATCGAGACCGCCTGAGCCGGCCGGGCGTCAGCGGCCGCTGACGCGGCGGCCGTGGCCAGGGCGGCGACGATGCCGAAGGCGGCGACGACCGTGACCACCGCGGTGCGCCGAGCCAGGAGAGCAGGGCACCGATGAATGCCGCCACCAGCGTGAGCACGAGCAGCACCCGCTGGCGCCGCGGCCGGGTCGTGCCCGCCGGGCGATCGAGGGCAGGGGCGTCCCCCATCGGCGCGGACGCTATCCCGCCCCGGCCCGCTGGGGGCATCGTCCCCCGGTACCGTCGCGGGGGTGGCGAAGGCACCGGCGACAGAGGTCCAGGTGGGCGAGCGCACCGTCCGCGTGTCCAACCCCGACCGGGTGTACTTCCCCGCCACCGGGGCGACCAAGCTCGACCTGGTCGAGTACTACCTCGCCGTGGGGCCGGGCATCGTCAACGCCCTGCGGGAGCGGCCCTGCATGATGCACCGCTTCCCCACCGGGCTCGGCGGGCGAGAAGGTCCACCAGAAGCGGGTGCCGGGCGGGGCCCCGCCGTGGCTGGAGACCGTGCGCCTCCACTTCCCCCGCTACGGCCAGCACGCCGACGAGCTGTGCGTCACCGAGCTGGCCCAGGTGATCTGGGCCGTGCAGATGTCGACCGTCGAGTTCCACCCCTGGAACTCGCGGCGGGCCGACACCGAGCAGCCCGACGAGTGGCGCATCGACCTCGACCCCATGCCGGAGTGCCCGCCGGCCACCGTGCGCACGGTGGCGGGGATCGTGCACGAGGTGCTGGACGAGCTGGGGGCGGTGGGCTGGCCCAAGACCTCCGGGGGCAAGGGCCTGCACATCTACGTGCGCATCGAGCCGGCCCACGGCTTCGGCGACGTGCGGCGGGCGGCGCTGGCCTTCGCCCGCGAGGTCGAGCGGCGGGCCCCCGACCTGGTGACCACCACGTGGTGGCGCAAGGACCGGGACCCCGCGGCCCTGTTCGTCGACTACAACCAGAACGCCCGGGACCACACCATGGCCGCGGCCTACTCGGTGCGGGGCGTGCCCCAGGCCACCGTGTCGACCCCCATCACGTGGGACGAGATCGACGCGGTCGAGCCCCGCGACTTCACCATGGCCACCGTGCCCGCCCGCTTCGCCGCCCTGGGCGACCTGCACGAGGGCATCGACGACGCCGTGTTCCGGATCGACGAGCTGCTCGACTGGGCCGCCCGGGACGAGCAGGCCGGGGCGGTCGACGCCGGCGTGCCCGACGACGAGACGCCGCCCTAGCGCAGGCGGCTCCGACCCCGAGGCGAGGCAATAGCGGTCACGGCGCCGGACCGGAGGCAATAGCGGTCGGGGGCCGACCTCTAATGCCTCCGGCGCCGGTCGGTGACCGCTATTGCCTCGGGCCAACCGCCCAGCGCTGGCGCTCGGCGGGTCACTACCGCCCTAGGGAGCGACGGCCAGCCGCACCTCGCCCCCGAACACGGCGGCGTAGCGGGCCTCCAGGTGGTGGCGGGCGGCGGTGACGACCCGTTTGGGCAGCTTGGCGAACGGCGTGACGGTCACGGTGGTGACGCCGGCCTCGGTCGACGGCTCCCAGGTCCCCGCGATGCGCCCGTCCACCAGCAGCACCGGCGAGATCCAGCCCGCGGCCCGGGACACGGCGTCGACCTTCCCGGCCGGGATGGTCTCGGCCCGGTGGCTGATGGGGGCCAGCACGTAGGGATCGAACCCGGGCAGCAGGTGCACACCGGACGCCGGCTCGGATGCGGCCGCGGCCTCGGCGCCCGCGGGGGTCATCCACCCCTTGTGCCCGGCGACGTCCACCTCGACCAGCGCCGGGCCGTGGCGGGCCAGGAGCTGCCGGGCGATCTTGGGCTGCACGCCCAGCCAGCGGGCCAGGTCCTCTCGGGTGGCGGGGCCGTAGGCGTCGAGGAAGCGGGCCAGCACCGCGGCGATGGCCTCGTCGGGGTCGGGCGCCGGGCCGGGTCGCCCGCTTGCCGAGCCACCGGGCGGGGTCGACGAAGGTGATGTTGCCGTCGCGGGGCGGTCCCTGGCACAGCAGGCCCTGCGCCGCCGCCGGCTTGAACACCGCGGTCCACCCCGAGCGGAGCTGCTCGGAAAGGTGGTCGTGCCTGGTGAGGGCGGCCACCCGGTCGGCCAGCTCGTCGCGGGTCAGCGGGCCGCCGGCCAGCGCCTCGGGGACCGCGGCCGTCACCGCGTCCAGCTCCTCGGCGGTCACGCCGTGGTACTTGACCCACGCCGGGGTGATCCGCCACTCCCGGGTGCCGAGCAGGGCCACCCACTCCGCCCACTCGGCCGCGGGCAGCAGGTGGAGCGTGCCCCGCAGGGCCCAGGTCTTGACCAACGCCCGGTCCTTCCACAGCAGCTGCTCGACGTCGATCCCGTCCGGCGAGTCGCCGCGCACCGCCAGCACCTGGTGGGCCGAGGACGCCACCTGGGTCTGCACCCCGACCAGCGCCGAGGCGACCTCCACCGGCGTGCCCGCGGGCGAGGCCAGCCGGTGGCGCCCGACCCGCCAGCCGAGCACCTGGTCCCAGCTCAGCGACGTCGGTCACGATTCCGCGGACAGCGGCACCACCGCGGTGGCCTCGATCTCGACCAGCGCGTCGGGGACCGCCAGGCCGGCCACCATGGCCGCGGTCACGAGCGGCGGGTCGGGCCGGTCGCCCCACGCCCGCTGGAAGGCGGCGAACCCGGCGCCGAGGTCGCCCACGCCCACCATCTCGCCGTCGGGCGTGACCGCGTTCTGGCCGCCCACGCACACCGTGCGGATCATGCCGTCTGGCCCACGACCTCCCGCAGCGCCACCCCGTGGTCGGCGGCCAGCATCTCGGCCGCCTTCTCGCCGATCATGATCGACGGCGCGTTGGTGTTGCCGCTGGTCACGTTGGGCATGATGCTGGCGTCGGCCACCCGCAGGCCGGCGACGCCGTTCACCCGCAGGCGCTCGTCCACCACGTCGCCCATCCGGCACGTGGAGGTCAGGTGGTAGACGGTGAAGGAGTAGTGGCGGGCCAGGTCCTCCAGCAGGGCGTCGCTGGGCGTGTCGCCTTGCTGGTAACCGTGCTTGGCGGCCAGGCCCGGGGGCAGCAGCCACTCCCCCAGCGGGCGCTCGGCCGGCCAGCTGGCCACGATGTCGAGCGTCCGCCGCAGCACGGCCACCATGACCTCCATGTCGTAGGGGTCGCCGTAGTAGTTCATGCGGATGTCGGGCGGGTCGGCCGCATCCGCGCTGGTGAGGACGATCTCGCCCTCGCTGTGGGGCTGGACCGGGTTGGCCAGCACGATCACCGACTCGGCGTCCGGCGCCAGCCGCACCGCGGGGTCGTCGAAGTAGGTGTCCGGGTCGACCCGCAGGCACCGCCGCCAGATGTCGTCGTTGTAGCCGCAGATGAAGAAGGCGATCTGGGCGTCGTGGGTGTGCTCGTCGCCCAGCCCGGTCGAATACCAGGCGCTGGCCTCGTACAGCGACGACGAGACCAGGCCGTGGCCGGTGGTGGCCCACTCGGTGATCCGGCGCTCGGCCTCGGCCTTGATGCCGGCGAGCTCCTCGGGCAGATCGGCGTCGTCGGCCGGGTCGGCCGGCAGCGGCCCCGCGGGCGCCCGCAGGGCGTCGGGGCCCATGGACAGGCCCATCTGGGTCATGGAGATGCCGGTGCCGGGCGCGGCGTAGAGCAGGCCGACCTGGAGGTGGTCCTTCAGGTGCTTGCCCACGTCGGGCGCGTCCAGCACGCAGTCCACGCCCGCCGCCTCCAGCTCGGCCCGCGGGCCGACGCCGGACAGCATGAGGATCTGGGGCGAGCCCACCGCGCCCACGCTGAGGATGATCTCCTTGGAGGCCGTGACCACCGCCGTCTGGCCGTCCTCGCTGCGGTACTCGACCCCGGTGGCCCGCAGCGCGCCCGGCTCGCCCTCCAGCAGCACCCGGGTGACCTGGGCGTTGCAGATCACCTCGAGGTTGGGCCGCTGCTCGGCGTCGCCCTCCAGGAAGGCGTGGTAGGTGCTCGACCGCTTGCCGTCGCGGGTGGTGGTCTGCAGCAGGGACACCAGCCCCGAAGGGCCGCCCCGGTCGCGGCCGTTGTAGTCGCCCACCGGGATGCCGGCCGCCGCCGCCGCGTCCACGAAGGCCTGAGCCCCGGCCAGGACCGGCGCCCGCACCGACACGCCGAGGGGCCCCTCGGTGTTGTGGGCGTCGGCGTCGACCACGATGTCGCCGCTGGGGGCGAGGCCCTCGCTCTTGCGGAAGTAGGGCAGGACGTCGTCGTAGCTCCAGCCCGGCGCGCCGCCTGCGGCCCACGAGTCGAAGTCGCCGGGATGGCCCCGCACGTAGGCCATGTAGTTGATGCCGGACGACCCGCCCAGCATCTTGCCCCGGGGCACCATCATGCGGCCGCCCTCCAGCCCCAGGCCGCAGCCCCCGGCGTCGGCGGTGTACATCCAGTCGGTCGCGGGGTTCTGCTGGAGCGCCGGGCACCCGGCCGGCATCGACTCCACGGGGGGCGGTGGCCCTCCCGCCTCCACGAGGGCTACCCGGCAGTCGGGGTCCTCCGAGAGCCGGGCGGCGACGACCGCACCGGCCGACCCACCCCCTACGACCACGAAATCAAACGGTCCGGCCATGGCGGCAAACGTAGTGGTCAGGTTTCGGCGTTGACGGCCGAAACGAGGTCGAGCAGCCGGCCGAGCTGGTCGAGCCGCGCGTCCAGGCCGTCCCCGCTGAGCCCGGCCCGCAGCGTGGTGATGCCCGCGTCCCGGTAGAGGCGCAGGCGGTCGCGCACCATGTCGTCGGTGCCGACCAGGTTGGTGCCGAGCCCGATGGCCCGCGGCACCCGCCGCCGGGCGGCGTCCCGGTCCCCCGCCAGCCACAGGCGCTGCACCTCCCGCACGTCCTCGCCATAGCCCTGGCGGGCGAAGGCGTCGTTGTAGAAGTTGCGGGTCGGCGAGCCCATGGCCCCGAAGGTGAAGGCGTAGCCCTCGGCGTGGCGCCGCGCCGCCTCCTCCACGTCGTCGGTGAGCTCGACGCCCACGGACACGGTCAGGTCGAGCGCCGCCGGGTCGCGGCCGGCGGCGGCCGCCCCCTCCCGGATGGGGTCGAGGAAGACGGCGGCGGTCTCGGGGAAGAACGAGTTGCCGATCCACCCGTCCGCCAGCTCGCCGGTGAGCCGCAGGTTGGCGGGGCCGAGCGCGGCCACGTACACCGGGACGGCCACGGGCGGGGCCTGGGTGCGCAGGCTGCGGCCCTCGCCGCCGGGGAGCGGCAGCGTGTAGAGCTCGCCGCGGTGGTCCAGCCGGTCGCCCGCCGTGATGGTGCGGACGATCTCGATCGTCTCCCGGGTGCGGCGCACCGGCCGGTCGAAGCGCACGCCGTGCCAGCCCTCCATGACCTGGGGGCCGCTGGTGCCGATCCCCAGCACGAACCGGCCCCCGGACAGGGCCTGGAGCGCCATGGCCGACATGGCCAGCATGGCCGGGGTCCGGGCCCCGAGCTGGACGATGCCGGTGCCCAGCCGGATGGTCGAGGTGCAGGCGGCCAGGTACCCGAGCGGGGTGAGCGCGTCGTAGGCCCAGAACTCGGGCACCCACACCGACTCGGCCCCCAGGCGCTCGGCCTCCCGCACCAGGTCGGCGCCCCCGGGGCCGAACGGCATGGCGCTCACGCCCACCCGGAGGGTCACGGCGCCGACTCCGCCAGGTCCTTGATGCCCGCGAGGGTGGCGGCCATGTTGGCCCGGTGCTCCTCCAGCCGGCGGGCCACGATGCGCTCCTCCTTGTCGGGCATGGCCTCGATGGCGGGGGTGAGGCCCGAGGGCGCCGGCCCGATCCGCACCCACTGCCGCAGGCGGGTGCCCCCGCCGGGCTGCGGGTCGAGGTCGAAGCGCCAGCGGGCCGAGGGGAAGTCCGGGTCGCCGACCGCCCACTCGAACGCCCGCGGCGGCGCGCACTCGGTCACCACGCAGGTCGTCTCCCAGGTGCCGGCGACCGGGTGCTGGTTGCGGCCGACGAAGCGGGCGCCCGAGCCCGGGGCCGTCGTCCAGCCAGCGGGCGCCCTGGAGCTCGGACGAGAACCGGGCGGGCAGGTCGATGTCGGTGACCAGGGCCCACACCCGCTCGGGCGGGCGCCTCCACCAGCACCTCGACCTCGGCGGTGGGACCGTCCGCGTACCTCATGCCGACCTCACGGCCCCGGCTCCCGGTCCCGGCCGGGCGCTCACCTCGCGCACGTCGAGCGGCCGCCGGCACTCGCTGCACACGACCACGGCGTGCATGTCGTGGTCGCAGGCGTCGTGGTGGAGGACGAGGGGCGTCCCCTCGGGCCCGGAGAGCCAGCGCTCGCCCCAGGCGGCCAGGGCCGCCAGGATCGGGTAGACGTCGCGGCCCTTGTCGGTGAGGCGGTACTCGTGGCGGACCGGGCGCTGCTGGTACTCGACCCGGCGCAGCATCCCCACGGCCACCAGCCGGTTGAGCTTGACGGTCAGGATGCTGCGCCCGATGCCCAGCACCCGCTGGAAGTCCTCGAACCGGCGGGTCCCCAGGCACGCCTGGCGCATCACCAGCAGGATCCAGTCGTCGCCGAGCACGTCCACGCTCCGGGCGATGGTGCAGGGCCAGTCCGAGGTGTCGGTGCGGCTCACGCCGCCACAGTAGCCAGTAGCGTTACGGGACTGACTCCACCGGCATCGGGTCGAGGAAGCCGAGGATCATCGACTCCAGCCAGTCCGTCCGCTCCAGCATGCCCACGTGCGAGGTGCCGGGGAGCACCGCCAGCTGCGAGTCGGGCAGGCCCGCGACGTCGCCGAACACGCCCCCGCCCAGCAGGCGGAACATCTCCGCCGTGTGCTCCGGGCGCACCAGGTCGGAGTCGCCGATGATGAGCTGCACCGGCGCGGCCACGGCCCGGACCTGGTCCGCGGACCAGCCGGTGAACCCCTGGTCCAGCGCGGTGATCTTGGCCAGCAACGCCGGCCACGCGCCCGGGTCGGGCGCCACCCGGAGTAGGCCTCGTGCCACGGCGTCCCCTCCAGGTCCTCGGGCGAGGCCTCGCCCTCCATGGCCTCGGGGTAGAGGCCCTCGGGCGAGTACGAGGCGCCGCCCGCGTCCACCACCCGCCGCACCAGGTGGGGGTGGCGGATGGCCACCCCGAGGGCGACGGCGCCGCCCATGCTGTAGCCGACGAAGTCCGCCGGCGTGACGGCGAGGGCCTCGGCCACCGCCGCGGCGTCGTCGGCCATCTGGTCATACGACAGGGGCCGGTCGATGTCGGGCGTGTGGCCGTGGCCCTGGAGCTCGACCGCGATCACGGTCCGGTGGGCGGCCAGGCGGGGCAGCAGGTCGGCGAAGCAGCTCTCGATGGTGCCCAGGGCGCCGTGCAGCAGGACGAGCGGGCGCCCGGTGCCGTGGACCTCGTAGTACAGGTCGAGCCCGCCGACCGGGACGTGGCCGCTGGTGGTCATGGCTTGGGCGTGCAGACGTGGACGACGATGCCCGAGCCGAAGCGCACGGTGTCGACCAGGTCGAAGTGGGTGACGTCGAGCCCGTCGAGCAGCCGGTCCCCCGCCCCGGCGATCACCGGGAACGTCCACAGGTGGAGCTCGTCGACCAGCCCGTGCGCCAGCAGCGTGCGGTCGAGCACGCCGGTCCCGAACTTGAGCAGCGTGGTGCCCTCGTCCTTGACCCGCGCCACCCCGGCCGCCACGTCACCCTCCAGCACCGAGGCGTTCCAGGTGGTCTCGGTGAGCGTGGTCGAGGCCACGTACTTGGGCATGGCGTTGATGCGGGCGGTGTAAGGGTCGTCGTTGCTGCGGGACGGCCAGGCCGAGGCGAAGTTGTCGTAGGTGGCCCGGCCCAGCAGCAGGGCGTCGGCCTCGAAGAGCATCTTGGTGGCGTAGCTGGTGTGCTCGTCGTCCCAGTACGGCGAGCCCCAGCGCTCCGGGTGGCTGATGACCCCGTCGAGGGTCACGAACGTCGATTCGATGAGCTTGCCCATGATGTGCCTCCTCCGTGTGCTGGACTAAACTGCGTCTGATGGATACTGTTACCAAGGGACGCAGTACCTGTCAATCGTTCTCGTGACGGAGATGACGATGGAGCTGTCAGCGCTGTGGGGGCAACGGGCGCCCGCCACGCGGGGACCGAAGGCGACCCTCACGGTCTCCCAGATCGGGGCCGCGGCCATGGCCATCGCCGACGCCGACGGCCTCGACGCGGTGTCCATGCAAGCGGTGGCCGACGCGCTCGGGTACTCGAAGATGGCGCTCTACCGCCACGTCGCCACCAAGGACGGCCTGCTGGCGGTGATGATCGACGCCGGCGTCGGCCCCCCGCCCGACATCCGCCGGGTCCGGGGCGGCTGGCGCCGCCGGGTCGAGGCCTACGCGCGGGCGCTGTGGGACACCTGGCAGGTCCACCCCTGGCTGCCGGCGGCCACGGTGGGCGGGCGGGCCATGGGGCCCAACGAGGTCGGCTGGGTCGAGCAGGCCCTCCGCGCCTTCGACGGCACCGGGCTGAGCGGCGACGAGCGCATCGACGCGGTGCTCCTCGTCTCCAGCCATGTGCGCACGACCCACTCGCTGGCGACGTCCGGCACGTTCCCGTGGACCGCGGAGCGCCGGCTCAGCCCCGACATGACCTCGCTGCTCCAGGAGAACGCCGAGCGGTTCCCGGCCATCCTCGACGCCCTCGGCCACGCCTCGCCGCGGCCGGTGCGCCACGTGGAGGACGGCCTGGGCCTGGCCTGCATCCTCGACGGCCTCGCCCTGCGCATCGACCAGCGCCGGTCGGGCACGACCGCTACGACACCGGTGGCTACGACACCGCGCTGACCGCCGGGGAGACCAGGTGCCGGCAGCCCCGGCCGCCCCCGATCACCAGGCCCTCGGCCCGCAGGCCGGCCAGGGCCTTGGTGACCGTGCCCACCCCCACGCCCAGGTCGGCGGCCAGGGCGTGCACCGTGGGCAGGACGTCGCCGGGCCGGAGGTCGCCCCGCTCGATCCGGCCACGCAGGTGGCATGCCACCCGGACGTGCGACGGGCCACCCCCGTCGCCGGCCCCCTCGAACCAGGCCGAGCCCCACACCTCGACGGGGTGCAACCCCAGCCGCACCGCCCAGCGGTCGGCCTGCACGTCGCTCAACCCGCGCCGGGACGCGGCCCGCATCGTGTGCCCGGCCAGCCGCAGCTGGCGGCCGAGGGCGGCGCGGGACAGCCCCGCCGCGGCGAGCAGCGGCTCCAAGGGCCAGCGTGCCCCGGGGGACCGGACAGGATCGGTGACTATCGACAGAGTGCGTGGTGACCATGAGAATGGTTTAGTAGACGTGACATACAACTCTACTCACGTTTCGCCTACGGATCTAGAATGAAAGCAGTCCGAAAGGGAGGAAGCCCATGATCGGTGCACTCATCCTCGGGGTCCTGGCCGGCGCCATCGCCCGACTCCTGATCCCCGGCGACGCCTTCGAGCACCTCGAAGGCGCCAAGTCCTGGCTGGCCACCATCGTGCTCGGCCTGGTCGGCGCGTTCGTCGGCTGGCTGATCTTCGCCGGCCTGCTCGGCATCGGCGACACCGACGCCTTCGACATCGGCGGCATCGTCGGGGCCGTCATCGGCTCGGTCCTGGTCCTGCTGGGCGCAGGCTGGGTCCTGAGGCGCAGCAGCCGCACCGCCTGACTGGCGCCCCGCCGTGGCTGGGTACGATCCCGGCCATGGTGGATACCGAGCGGTACGCAGCCAGCTTCGCCATGCTCGACAAGGACGGCGACGGCCGGGTGTCGGCCGCGGAGTTCAAGGAGCTGATGGGGACGCTGGGCGTCAACTTCACCGACGAGACCGCGGCCCGGGCCATCGAGATGATGGACACCGACGGCGACGGGCTGGTGTCCCTGGACGAGCTGGCCACCTACATGAGCACGCCGGGCTCCTCGCCTCCGCGCGAGTCGTGACCGAGGGCGACCGGGAGGCGGCCCGCCTCCGCTTCCGGCGGCGGGCCGCCTCGCCCGTCGCAGCCGCGGGTTCGACGGCGGGCGGGAGGAGCCCCTCGGGCTGGGCGTCGAGCGCGACGGCCTGCTCTACGTCCCCGACGGCGCCGAGCCCGGCGCCCCCGTGCTGGTCTTCCTGCACGGCGCCACCGGCACCGGCCGGCGCCATCTCCGGGCCGTGCTGGCCGCGGCCGACCGCTACGGCGTGGTGCTGGTGGCGCCCGACTCGCGCCACTCCGGCACCTGGGACCTGATCGCCGAGCGCCGCTTCGGCCCCGACGTGGCCTTCCTCGACCAGGTCCTCGACGCCCTGGTCGGCAAGCTGGACGTCGACGTCGACACCTCCCGGCTGGCCATCGGCGGCGTGTCCGACGGCGCGTCGTACGCCCTCGCCCTCGGCCTCAGCAACGGGGACGTCTTCTCCACCGTGCTGGCCTTCTCCCCCGGGTTCCTGGTGGTGCCGGGCGCCATCGGCCGGCCCCGGGTGTTCGTGTCGCACGGCACGGCCGACGCCATCCTCCCCATCGACGCCTGCAGCCGGTCGTTCGTCCCCGTGCTGCGCCAGGCCGGCTACGACGTGGAGTACCACGAGTTCGACGGGGGCCACACCGTGCCGCCCCCGGTGTCGGACGCCGGCCTGCGCTGGTGGCTCGGCCAGGACGGCGGGTAGGAGGGCGCGGCCCGTCAGCCGGCGGGCTCGGCCATGGGCGCTGCGCCGAGCGCGGCCATGGCGGCCCGCCCCTCGGCCGCGTGGGTGCCCCCGGCCAGGACCAGCGCGCGGGCCGCCTGGTAGCGGCAGCCGGTGCCGGCCAGCGAGGCGGCCACCTCGACCAGCCGGTCCCGGTCGCCGGCGGCCAGCGCCGCGGCCCGCTCGACCATGGCGGCCGCCGTGGGGTTGGGGGCCACCATGGGGCGGGCATCCGCGATCCGCTCCGCGGCGGCGGGGTCGCCGGCCAGCACCGCCGCCTCGGCCCACAGGGCCGCGTACCAGGGCCGCCACTCGCCACCGTCCCAGGTGCGGAGGTCGGACGGGTGCAACGTCATGCGGGCGAGCGCCTCCGCCGGATCGCCCTGGTGCAGGGCCAGGATGGCGTCGAAGGTGGGGGCCCACGCCAGCACGCAGCCGTCCATCCGGGTCTGGTCCACGCCCACGTCGACCGTGATCGCCAGCCACTCGGCCCGGGCCTCGGCGTCACCTCGCAGGCCGTGGACCATGGCCACCGCGTAGGCGCCACCCGCCAGGTTGGGGGTGACGGGGTGCCCCGCCCGCATCCAGCCCCGGCGGAACACCTCGGCGTCGATCAGGACCCGCTCGATCTCACCGGCCATGGCGTCCACCTTCAGGCGGCGGGACGTGGCCAGGTGGCCGTCCTCGACGTGGAACGGGAGCCGGACGTGGATGTCGGCCCGCTCGCGGGCTCCGGCGAAGTCGCCCGCGGTCAGCAGCACCTCCGCGCCCATGGCGTAGGCGTCGTCGATCTCCAGGCCGAGCCGGGCGGTCGGACGCACGTGGGACAGCACATCGAGGCGCTCGTCCAGGTCGGCCAGCGCCCCGGGCAGGTCGCCCAGCGCCAGGTGGGAGGCGGTGAGGGCGTCGAGCGCCATGCTGACCAGCATCGGGTCACCCACCTCACGGGCCGACGCCACCGCCCGCGCGGCCGTCGCCGCGGTGTCCGGGTCGGCCTCGGAGCCGGCGAAAGCCCGGGCCACGAGCACGGCCGTCGCGGCCGCGGGCGAGCCCTCGGCCAGCGGCTCGGCCTCGGCGATGAGCGCAGTGACGACCTCGGGCGGCGGCACGTCGACCATCAGGCCCGGCCCCCGGTTGATCAGCTCGGCGGACCGGGCCAGCGCGAACGCGGCCCGGTCCCGGGCCCCGACTGGCCAGGGCGGCGTCGCGCACCTCGGCCAGCAGGCGCAGGGCCTCGTTGCCGAAGTGGCGGCTGAGCGCGGCCCCCGCCGCGTCGACCAGGGCCTCGATCCGCACGGCGCCCGGCCCCGCCAGGTCGGCGACCTGCTCGTAGCGGCGCTGGCACTCGGCGAGCAGCCCCCGGGTGAAGCACAGCGACGCCAGCCGCGAGGCGCCCTCGATGGCGCCGGACCGCTCCTCGGGGCGGGCCGCGGCCCACTGCACGGCCGAGCGGGCGTCGTCGATCACCAGGTCGACCTCGGCCTGCCAGGCGGGATAGAGGTCGGCGCGGGCCAGGCCCGCGCCCAGCTCGACGTCGGTGCGGGCGTCGAGCGCCCGGATGGTGGCCAGGCTCCAGGCCAGGTGGCGCCGGCGCACGTCGTCGAGCTCGCCGTGGCGCTCCTTCTCGTCGGCCCCGTACTGGCGGATGGTCTCCAGCATGCGGTAGCGGGTCTCGGCGCCCGGCGCCGCCACCAGCAGGCTGTGCTCGACCAGGCGGGCGAGCCCGTCGGCCACCGCCGCCGGGCTCGACCGGGTCGGGCCCGGCCACCGCGGCCGCCGCCGGCGCGGTGAACGTGGCGGAGAACACGGCCACGGCCCGCAGCAGCGCCTGGTCCTGCGGGGCCAGCAGGTCGTAGCTCCAGTCGATGGTCGAGCGCAGCGACCGGTGGCGCTCGTCCACCCGGGAGCCGCCGGCCAGCAGCCGGAGCCGCTCGGACAGGCCCTGCTCGATGCCGTCGAGCCCGAGCGACGGCACCCGGGCCGCGGCCAGCTCGATGGCGAGCGCCATGCCGTCGAGGCGGCGGCAGATCTCCCCGATGCGGGCCGCAGACCCGGGATCGGCCTCGGGGTCGAGATCCGCGCCGGCCTGGCGGGCCCGCTCGACGAACAGGGCCACCGCGTCCCCGATCGCCTCGCCCGGCAGGGACAGGCCCGGCACCGGGAAGACGTGCTCGAAGGGCAGCATCAGCCGGGCCTGGCTGGTGGCCAGGACGCCGACGCCGGGGCAGCGCCCGAGCAGGCGTTCGACGAAGGGGGCGACGCCGTCGAGCAGGTGCTCGCAGTTGTCCAGCACCAGCAGGGTCTCGGCATCGGCCCACTCGACGGCCAGCGCATCCTCGACCGTGCGGCCCCGGGGCTCGTCCAGGCCGATGGCCGCGCTGACCGCGCCCGCGATCTGGGCCGGGTCGGTCACCGGCACCAGGTCGACGAACCACGCGCCGTCGCGCCGGTCCCCGGCCAGCTCCGCGGCCACCGCCACCGCCAGGCGGCTCTTGCCCACCCCGCCGGGGCCGAGGGCGGTGACCAGCCGCTCGCGGCCGAGGGCCGCCCGCAGCTCGGCCACCTCGGCGGCCCGGCCCACGAAGGAGGTGAGCGGGACCGGCAGGCCCCGTCCGGGGGCGGCCCGGCGCCCGTTGCCCGCCAGCCGGGCCAGCTCCCGCCGGTCGGACGCCCCCAGCTTGCGGAGCAGGGAGCTCACGTGGCTCTCGACCGTGCGCACGGACACGAACAGCCGGGAGGCGATCTCCGCGTTGGTGGCGTGCTCCGCGATGAGCTCCAGCACCTCGGCTTCACGCTCGGACACGCCGGCGTCACTCGGCCCGCCTCGGATCGTCACCCTGCGAGTCTGCCGGATGCCGGCCCCGAACCGGCCGCGGGTTTCCCGAGGATCCGTGGCGGTCCGTGGTGGATCCGTGGTCGGCACGGATGGCAAGGGCGCCGCCGCGGGCGCACGATCGACGCATGCTTCACCACGAGACCATCACCCTCGCCGAGGCCCACCGCCACGACCTGCTGGCCGACGCCAGCCGGGTGCGGGCCTCCCGCCGCGCCCGCCGGGCGCGGGGACCGAGCCTGCGCTTCCGGCGCCGCCCCGCCCCCGACCCCGGGTGATCCACACACCCCGTCTGCTCCGAACGTAGGCCCGCAAGCACTCGGGCCGACGAGCAGACAGGGGAAACGGGATGAGAGCGGCGGATCGCAGCCTGCGCGGTTCTGGGTCTGTTGGCGGCCGCGGTGGGCTGCACGCTCGACGGGACATCGCCCCGGGAGCGGGTCGCCCCGCCCCGCCCGGAAGCCCCGGACGACTCGCTGGAGGTGTACACCACCAAGGCCGATGCCCCGGCGCTCGCAGCGCTTCGCAACGAGGGCGTCGACATGGACCACCTGGCGGCCACCAGCGCGTGGGATGGGTCGCCGGCCGTCGAGGTCGTGCTGTCCGGCCGGCAGGCCGGCGACCTGGCCGCGCAGGGCGTGGCGCTGGAGCCGCGCGTCGTCGACGGCCTCACCGCCTCGCAGGCTGCGACGCAGGCCGCGGCCGACGGCTACGACGTGTTCCGGCCCTACAGCGGGCCGGGCGGCATCCGCGACGAGCTCGCCGGGCTGGCCGCCGCCCACCGCGACATCACCAAGCTGGTCACCATCGGGAAGACCGTGCAGGGCCAGGACATCGTGGCCCTGAAGGTCACGCGCCGGGCCCGCAGCACCCGCGACGGGCAGCGGCCCGCGGTCCTCTACCTGGGGACGCAGCACGCCCGCGAGTGGATCGCGCCGGAGATGGTGCGCCGGCTGGCCCACCACGTGGTCGAGGGCTACGGGACCGACGCCGCGCTCACCGACCTGGTCGACGGCACCGAGCTGTGGTTCGTGCCGGTCGCCAACCCCGACGGCTACGACTACACGTTCACGCCCGGCCACCGGCTGTGGCGCAAGAACCTGCGGGACAACGACGGCGACGGCCGCATCACCGTCAACGACGGCGTCGACCTCAACCGCAACTACCCGACCCACTGGCGCTACGACGACGAGGGCTCGTCACCGCAGCCGGCCAGCGAGGCCTACCGGGGCACGGGCCCCGCCTCGGAGCCGGAGGTCCGGGCCGTCGACGGCCTGCTGGCCCAGGTGGGCTTCGAGTTCGTCGTCAACTACCACTCGGCCGCCGAGCGGCTGCTCTACGGCTCCGCCTTCCAGGTGGCCACGCCCACGCCCGACGACGTCGTGTACCAGGCGCTGGCCGGCGACGACACCGCACCCGCGATCCCGGGCTACGACCCCGATCTCTGGACCGAGCTGTACACGGCCAACGGCGAGGCGACCGAGCACGGCCACGTCGCCTACGGGGCACTGGGGTTCACGCCCGAGATGTCCACGTGCCAGACGGCGAGCGCCGCGAACCCGGCGGACCGCTGGGAGCCGGCCGCCTGTCCCGAGCGCGTTCGACTTCCCCGACGACGAGGCGCTGATCGCGGCCGAGTTCGCCAAGAACGTGCCGTTCGCGCTGGCCACCGCCCGCTCGGCGTCCGATCCCGACCACCCCGTGTCCCTGGCCGGGCGGGCGACGCCCGAGTTCGTGGTCGACGGCTTCGACGTCTCCTACGGCGATCCCCAGACCGTGGCCGTCACCGCCCGGCGCGACCAGCGCATGCGCCGCCTCAACTACCGGGTCAACGGCGGCCCCGTCCACCGGGCCCGCGTCGGCGAGTGGGAGGGCGGCGAGCGCTACGGCGGCGAGCGGGACCGGTACTACGCCGAGTTCCGTGGCCAGGTCACGGGGACGAAGGCCGGCGACTCCGTCGAGGTGTGGTTCACGGCCGGGACCGGCCGCAACGAGATCCAGAGCGACCACTTCACCTACGCGGTGGCCTCGGACTCCGGCGCCGAGGCGCTCGTCCTGGCCAGCGAGGACTACACCGGCGTCAACCCCACCTACCCGGCCGGGACGACCGCGCCGCGCTACGCGGACGAGTACGCCGCCGCCCTCGACGCCAACGGCGTCAGCCACGCCACCTGGGACGTCGACGCCCAGGGCGTGCCCCACCCGCTGGGCGTGCTGAGCCACTTCGACGCCGTGGTGTGGGAGACGGGTGCCGACCGCCTGGTGCAGGACCCCGAGGACTTCCTGACCGACACGTTCCTGCTCGGGCCGCTGCCCGACCTGGCGGTGGCCGAGCGCCAGCAGTTCCTCACGCTGGCCGTGCGCGACTACCTCAACGAGGGCGGCAAGCTGGTCCAGGCGGGCGAGAACGCCCAGTACTACGGCCTGCTCGGGCGCTCCCTGGGCGCCGTCTTCTACGGCCTGAACGGCGCCCCGGACCGCGACTGCGCCGTCACCGACGACTTCCTGGCCGACTGCCTGCTGCTCACCGACGACTTCGCCCAGTACTACCTGGGCGTCACCGACCGGGCCCCGTTCGTCGCCCCGGCCGGCGTCGACGGCACCGGTGCCCGGCGGGGTCAGCGGCTCGTTCGGCGGGCCGGCGGTGGCCGAGAACCCGCTCAACGAGGCCGGCGGCTTCTCCCTCACCAGCGACGTCCTGCCGCCCGAGGACTTCCCGCTGTTCGCCGGGGAGGCGTCGAGCCACTACCGGGGCGCGGCCAACGTCAACCCGTTCGGCCCGGTGGAAGGCAGCCGCTACGCGGGCGCCCTGTCCACCCCGGCCTCGTACCAGCGGATCGGCCGCACGCTCGACCTGACCGGCGTCTCGGCCGCCGACGCCCCCACGCTGAGCATGAAGCTGTCGTTCAGCACGCTGGTCACCTTCCACCACGTGATCGTGGAGGCGGCGCCCTCGGGCACCGACCAGTGGACGACGCTGCGCGACCTCAACGGCCGCACGTCACCGGGCACGCCCTCGGCGTGCGCGGGCCTGGACCTGCTGGGCCTGCACCCGTTCCTGCGCCACTACCTGAGCCAGGACACCCCCGGCGGGCCCTGCCGCCCCACGGGCACGACCGGGACGTGGAACGGGTTCACCGGCGACTCGCCCGGCTGGGTCGACGCCCGCTTCGACCTGTCCCCGTACGCGGGCCGCCCGGTCGACGTGAAGGTCAGCTACGTCACCGACTTCCTCGTGGCCGGCGTCGCCGGAGGCGTCGGGGTCTTCGTGGACGACACCCGCCTGACGGTGGGCGGCTCCGTGGTCGACGCCGACGGCTTCGAGGGCTCCACCAGCGCCTGGACCGTCGAGGGCCCGCCCCCGGGCGGCCCGCCGGCCAACCAGGGCGACTTCGCCATCACCACCGCGCTGATCGACCTGGCCGCGTCGGTCCAGACCGAGGACACGGTCCTGTTCGGCTTCGGCCTCGAGTCGCTCGCCACCCCGGAGGAGCGCGCCACCATCCTCGGCCGGGCCCTGGAGCACCTGCTCCAGTGACCCGGCCGGCTCCACTCACCGGCGGGCGCCGGCGGCGACCAGGCCGAGGCCGCCCGCGATGAGGGCGGCGCCGAGGAAGGCCCAGATGCCGTGGCCGGTCATGGGCGAGCCCTCGGCGACGCCCACGCCCTGGGCGATCCACAGGGCGCCGATGAGGCACAGCACCACTCCGGCGACGAGACGGGGAAGCATGGTGGCATCTGAGCAGATCTAGCCCGGCGGCGTGCGCTCCCGGCGGTAGAAGAAGGGCACCACGAACCAGACGAGGACGAAGGCGCCGGCCAGCATGCCGGCCACCAGGCGGGGCAGGGTGCCGGGGTAGATGAAGTCGGCGATGACGTAGGTGGCCGCGGTGATGGCGAAGGCGAGCAGGGCCAGGCCGGCGATGGCCAGGGCGTTGGCCACGTTGAGCAGTTGCTCCTTGACCCCGGCGCGGAAGCGCAGCCGGTGGTGGGCGCTGGGGGCGATGAGGCACAGGGTGGCGGCCGCGGTGGCCAGCAGGGCTGCGAAGTAGATCCGCCGGTCGCCGGCGTCCAGCTCGGTGAAGCGCTGGGTGAACGGGATGCCCAGCAGGAACGCGAACAGCACCTGGACCCCGGGCAGCGCCACCCGGAGCTCGTTGAGCAGCTCGATCAGCTCGCGGTTGGCGCGCTCGCCCGGGTCCTCCTGATCGCGGTCGCCGGGCACCCGCCCGTTGTACCCCGTTCACCTGGCCGATAACCCCACGTACAGCGGGTTGACGAACGGGTTTCGCAGCCATGACGGAGTTATTTCGGGCCATCTGTATTCGGCCGGCCCGGGCAGTGCTCTTCACGGCATTGTCGCCTCCGGAAGGCTGAGGAATGCCGATCCCAGGTTCACCTTGCCGTGCCGTTCATCGTCGTCGAGGCGCTGGCACCCTGGCTCACCGCGAGGAGCCGCTGCCATGGCCACCGCGGATGGGACGCCGTGGTGGAGGCCCCGGCCCCGGCGGCCGTCCCCCGGCTCCCGCGCCCGCCCCCGCGTAGCCGGCCTCTACGGTCGGCCCCGTGGAACCGTTCGGGGTCGGAGTGTGGTCGTCAGCCGAGTGGAAGGCCGAGGCCGTGGCCTGGCTGGACGCCCGGCTGGCCGGCGCCGGGATCGAGCGGACGGGCGAGGTCGACCAGCCCCACCTGCGGCCCTGGGCCACGGTCCTCTCCGCGCCGACCTCCGCGGGGCGGATGTGGTTCAAGGCCGCGGGACCGGGCACGGCCTTCGAGGTCGGGCTGTACGAGCTGCTCCACCGGGTGGCGCCCGACTACGTGCTGCCCCCGCTGGCCACCGACACGGACCGGGGCTGGCTGGTCCTGCCCGACGGCGGGCCGCCGCTGGGCGAGCGGCTGGCCGGGCCCGCACTGGTCGACGCCATGGAGGCGGCGCTCCCCCACTACGGGCGGCTCCAGCGCACCCTGGCCCCCGAGGCCGGGACACTGCTGGCGCTCGGCGTGGACGACATGCGCGCCCCGACCCTGGCCGAGCGGTTCGACGAGGCCCTGGCCGCGGGGCAGCGCTACGTCGACAGCCAGGGCGAGCACGCCGACCGCGACGCCTACGCCCGGGTGGCGGCCCTGCGACCCCGGCTTCGTGGCGTGGTGCGCCGAGCTGGCGGAGCGTCCCGGGCCGGTCAGCATCGACCACAACGACCTGCATCCCTGGAACGTCCTGGCCGGGGCGGACGGCCGCCTCGACCGGCCCCGGTTCTTCGACTGGGGTGACAGCGTGGTGGCGCCCGCGTTCGCCAGCATGCTGGTGTGCCTGGGGTTCGTGCGCGACCACATCCCCGGCCTGGGCGACGACACCGCGCCGCTGGTCGTCCGGCTGCGGGACGCCTACCTGGGCGCGTTCGACGACCTGGCCCCGCACGCCGAGCTGGTCGAGTCGCTGGAGCTGGCGTGCCGGGTGGGCAAGGTGGCCCGCACCCTCACCTGGGACCGGGCGGTACGGGCCCTCGACCCGGCCGACCTCGGCGACGACGACCCGTGGGACTGGGAGCGCGCCCCCTACGAGTGCATGGTCTCGCTGCTGGACGACAGTTACCTGGGCGGGGCCTGAGGACAGTCAGACCAGCACGGTCAGATCAGCCCGGTGACGTCGGTCATCCAGGACATGTCGCCGGCCATGAGCTGGCGCATCCAGTCGGGCGGGGCGGCGCCCATGAGCGTGCCCAGGTCCCAGTAGTCCTTCCACAGCGTGATGATCCCATCGTCGACGTGCTGCACCGACACGAACGGCAGCGTGGCCCGCTCGCCGGTGGGCCACTCCCACATCTCGGTGTGCTCGGTGACCACCAGGCCGCCCTCGCCGATGATCGTGGCCGGGCCGTGGTCGTAGCCGGCCAGGCCCTCCAGCCCCAGGCGCAGGCGCTTCTCGATGTCGACCGGGCCCCGGGCCGCGGCTCCCGGGCCGGTGGGCACGTCGAGGTAGATCGAGTCGGCGTCGAAGAAGGATCGGATGCGCTCCCAGTCGCGCGCGTAGAGCGCCTCCCAGAACGCGGCGACGACCTCCTTGGGGCTCATGACGCCAGGCGGACCGGGAGCCGCTTGTAGCCGTTGGCCAGGTTGGAGCGGACCCGGGCGGGCTCGCCCGCGGGCTCGATGGTGGCGAAGGTGGCCAGGAGCTCCTCCACGAAGACCCGGGCCTCCAGCCGGGCGAGGTGGGCGCCCAGGCAGAAGTGGGTGCCGATGCCGAAGCTGACGTGCGGGTTGGGCGAGCGCCGGATGTCGAAGGTCTGCGGGTGGTCGAACACGGCCTCGTCCCGGTTGGCCGAGGTGTAGACCATCGCCACCTTGTCGCCGGCCCGGATGTGCCGGCCGCCGAGCTCGGTGTCGCTGGTCGCCGTGCGCCGGAAGTAGTGCAGGGGGTTGCAGTAGCGCAGCATCTCCTCCACCGCGTCGGGGATCAGGGCGGGGTCGTCCCGCAGCGCCGCCAGCTGGTCGGGGTGGCGCATCAGCTCGAGCACCCCCGCGCTCATCATCGCCTTGGTGGTGTCGTTGCCCGCGGTGACCAGCTGGACGAAGAACGAGCCGAAGTCCACGTCGCTCATGGGCTCGCCGTTCTCGAAGGTGGTGCGCAGGAGCAGGTCGGTGATGTCCGCCACCTCCTCGTCGGCGACGGCGTCCGCCCGGCGGGCCGCGGCCAGCTCGATGCCGTACATGGCCATCTCGATGGAGGCCGCGCCGGGGTCGTCCCCGGCCACCTCCTCGTCCTGGCCGGCGACCATGGCCTCGGCCCAGCGCTGGATCCGGGGGGCGTCCTCGGGGGGCAGGCCCATGATCCCGGCGATGATGCGGGCGGGCAGCGGGCCGGCCACGTCCCGCACCAGGTCGACGTCGTCCCGCTCGGCCGCGGCGGCCAGGATCTCCCGGCACCGCTCCCGGACCTGCGCCTCCATCCGCTCGATCACCCGGGCGCCGAAGTGGGGGGCCAGCGGCTTGCGGTAGGCGGTGTGGCCGGGCGGGTCCATGACCAGGAGCATGTGGCGCATCAGCTCCAGCCGGTCGGGCTCGAGGTCCTCGAGCACCACGCTGCCCTGCCAGGCGGAGAACAGCTCGGGGTGGCGGGCCACGTGCACCAGGTCGGCGTGGCGCAGCACCGCCCAGTACCCGGCCTGGCCGTCGATGTCCTGCCAGTGGACGGGATCGTCGCGGCGCAGCCGCGCGAACGTGGAGTGCACCTCGCCGCCCAGGTACCAGTCCGGGTCGTAGATGTCGTCCGGCTCCCCCATGCGGCGATACTAGAACGTGTTCCACTTCTGAGGGGGTTCCATGACCGCCATCGACGCCCTGCCCGAGGCCATCCACTTCGGCGAGTCCGACCTGCCCTTCGTCGACTTCGGAGGCGGCAACCAGTTCAAGGTGATCCTGGTGGACGTGGCCCAGGGCCTGTGGGTGGTCGAGAACATCTTCCAGGCCGGGTTCGAGGTGCCGACCCACAAGCACACGGGCCCGGTGTTCGGGTTCACCCGCTCGGGCGCCTGGAAGTACAAGGAGTACGACTACGTGAACCGGGCGGGCTCCGTGCTGTACGAGCCGGCCGGGTCGGTGCACACGCTCACCTGCCTGGAGGACGGCACCCAGGTGTGGTTCCACATGATCGGCACCAACCTCGACCTCGACGCCGACGGCAACATCATCGGCACCGCCGACGGCCCGGGCACGCTCGCCGCCTACTACGCGCTGGCCGAAGCCCAGGGCCTGGACCGCCCGAACGTCGTCGTCCGCTGACCGCCCCGGATCAGGGACCTTCGGCCCTGGCCGGAAGGGCGTCGGTCGCTCAGCCTGGCGCCATGACCTGGCGAACGGTCGTGCTGCCCCGCGAGCACGGGGGCTGGAGCCTGATCGCGGAGCCTGCGCTGCTGGGCCTGCTGGTGGCGCCGTCGTGGGCGGGCCTGGCGCTGGCCTTCGCCGGCGTGCTGGCGTTCCTGGCCCGCACGCCGCTGCGGCTGTTCCTGGTCGACCGCAGCCGGCACCGGTGGCTGCCCCGTACGTCCCTGGCGTGGAACGTCGCGCTGGTCGAGCTGGCGCTGGCGGCGCTCCTGGCCACCGTGGCGTGGACCCGCGCCGGCTCCGGCTGGCTCGTGGCGGTCGCTGTGGCGGCCCCGCTGGTGGCCGTGCAGCTCTGGTTCGACGCGCGGAGCCGCAGCCGGCGCCTGGCGCCCGAGCTGGCCGGCAGCGTGGCCGCCGGTGCCTTCGCCGCCGCCGTGGCCCTGGCGGGCGGCGCCCCCGCCGCGCTGGCGGCCGGGCTGTGGCTGGTGCTGGCCGGGCGGTCGATCGCCGCCATCCCGTTCGTGCGCGTCCAGATCGCCCGGTGGCGCGGCGGCTCCGCCGGGGCCAACGGCGGCGGGTCGGCGCGGGCCGCCGGGATCATCGGCGTCGTCGTGGCGCTGGCGGCCGTGGCGCTGGACCTGCGGCTCGCCCTCGGCGCCGCCGTGGTCGTGGCCGCCGTCGGCCTGCACGCGTGGTGGGTCCGCCGCCCACCCTCACCCGCCAAGGTCGTCGGGCTCCAGCAGCTGGCGCTGGGCCTGGCGCTGGTGGCGACGCACCGCGGCGGGCGTGCTCGTGCTGTGAGCCCGGCCGCCCGGCCCCCTAGGGTGACGGCGATGTCGCTCGCCGTCGAGGTCGTCTTCCGTCCCATCCGGACCGGCAATGCCTTCGAGGAGACGGTCGAGCGCCTGCTGCACGCCATCAAGCTGGGGGTCGTCACCGCGGGCGAGCGCCTGCCGGCCGAGCGGGACCTGGCGCTGCGCCTGGGCGTGAGCCGGATGACGCTGCGGGAGGCGATCCGGGTCCTGGAGCAGGCCGGCTATGTCGAGTCGCACCGGGGACGCCGGGGCGGCACCTTCGTGACCTACCGGCCCACGCCCGGCGCCTCCGACGTGGTGGTCGGGCGGCGCCAGCCCGCCGCCGACCTGGAGGACGCGCTCACACTGCGTGCGGTGCTCGACCTGGGAGCGGCCGAGATGGCGGCCCGCCGGGACCTGAGCGCCGACGAACGTCGCCACCTGCTCGACCGGCTGGCCGACTGCGACGCGGCCGACGAGGCCGGGTACCGGCAGATGGACTCGCGCCTCCACCTGGCCATCGCCGAGGTCACGGGCTCGACCTCGCTGGCCGCCGCCGCGGCCGACGTGCGCATGCGCATCAACGACCTGCTCGACCAGATCCCCTGGCTGCGGCCCAACATCGAGCACTCCAGCGTCCAGCACCGCACGATCGTCGACGCCATCCTCGCGGGCGACCCCGCGGCGGCCCGTGCCGCGGTGGAGGAGCACCTGGACGGGACGGCCGCACTCCTGCGGGGCTTCTTGACGTAGGCGGTACCTTCCTGCGAGCGCGGGCCGCACTTCTTGGGGAACGAAGATCGTGCGCAACCGCCTTTCGGCGCGCCTGTCACGCGTCGCCGTCCTGCTCGCCCTCGTGCTGCCGGTGATCGCCGCCGGCTGCGAGGACACCCACCCGCGGTTACACGCTGGTGTTCTCCGACGACTTCAACGGCACCCAGCTCGACCGCAGCCTCTGGTGCACGCGCTACATCTACGGAGGCGGGCCCGCGCCCCAGGTGCCCGATCCCGCCTGCTCGCGCAACGGCGACGGCACCCTCGACTTCCTCAACGACGAGCAGCAGCGCTACGTCGACACCAACCGGCTGGGCCAGCCCATGCACGCCGTGTCCGACGGCGTGCTGTCGCTGCGGGCCACCCGCACCCGCACCGACGACGGCTACGCCACCTACGAGTCGGCCATGATCCGCTCCAAGCAGACCTTCCGGCCGACGGCCACGCGGTCGTACTACATCACCGCCCAGGTGCTGCTGCCCGACGTGGTCGGCACCTGGCCGGCGTTCTGGCTCAACTCGGACCGCCGCGCCGACGGCACCACCACCTGGCCGCCCGAGATCGACATCTTCGAGGGCGCCCTCAACGGCCGGGACGACCGCGCCGACATGCTGCACCAGGCCGAGCATCATCCGCGGCGCCCAGACGGCCAGCGGGAACCGGGAGTACACCTTCACCGCACCGGAGTTCGACCGGACCTGGAACAACTTCCACACCCCGCACGACATCTCGCTGCGGGCCCGCTGGGTCGAGGTCTCGATCGAGTGGACCGCCGACAACATCTGCTACTTCATCGCCGGCTACAAGACCGCGTGCGAGAACTACCGCTGGGTCGAGAACGGCGGCCAGCAGGCGGCGCCGGCGCACGTCCTGCTCAACCTGGCGATCGGCGGAAACTGGGCCGGTCGCTACGGCATCGACACCGCCCGGTTCCCCACCTCGATGTCCATCGACTTCGTGCGCGTCTACCAGAAGGGGTGACGTCACCGAACTGGTTGTAGCGAAAATGGGCTAATCGTGATCCAATGCGCCCTATCGCCCGGTCGGAGCGGGCAGGACGCAAGGGGGAAGCGGATGACGATCGACGAGGGCCGCCCAGCCGGCGCGGCCGGCACAGACGGTGAGGTCGCCGGCGCCACCGTCGCCGACAGCGGGGCCACCAGGGCGGCGGCGGACCGCCACCGGCTGCACGAGATGGGCTACGCCCAGGAGCTCGACCGCTCGATGTCGGGCTTCTCCAACTTCGCGGTGTCGTTCACCATCATCTCGATCCTGTCGGGCTGCCTCACCCTGTACGGGTTCGGCATGAACACCGGCGGGCCGGCCGTCATCGTGTGGGGCTGGCCCTTCGTGGGGATGATGACGCTGTTCGTGGGCCTGGCCATGGCCGAGGTGTGCTCCAGCTACCCGACGGCGGGTGGCCTCTACTACTGGTCGGCCAAGCTGGCGCCCCGCAACGGTCCGGCGTGGTCGTGGTTCACGGGCTGGTTCAACTTCCTGGGCCAGGTGGCAGTGACCGCGGGCATCGACTTCGGCACCGCGTTCTTCCTCAACGCGCTGCTCGAGCTCCAGTTCGACTTCGCGGCCACGCCCGGGCACACGATCTTCCTGTTCGGGTTGATCCTGGTGGCCCACGGCCTGCTCAACACCTTCGGCGTGCGGCTGGTGGCGCGCCTCAACGACATCAGCGTGTGGTGGCACATCCTGGGCGTGCTCATCATCGTGGGCGCCCTCGTGATCCTGCCCGACCAGCACCAGTCGGCGGACTTCGTGTTCACCGAGTTCGTCAACAACACCGGATGGGGCTCGACCTTCTACGTGGTCATGCTCGGCCTGCTGCTGGCCCAGTACACCTTCACCGGCTACGACGCCTCGGCCCACATGACCGAGGAGACCCACGACGCCCATGTGTCCGGGCCCCGGGGCATCGTCATGTCGATCCTGGTGTCGTTGGCCGCGGGCTGGGTGCTGCTGATCGGCGTGACCTTCGCCATCCAGTCCTACGACGGCGCGCTGAACAGCGCGACCGGCGTGCCCCCGGCACAGATCTTCATCGACGCCATCGGCGAGACCGGCGGCAAGCTGCTGCTGGTGATCGTGATCGGCGCCCAGTTCTTCTGCGGGATGTCGTCGGTCACGGCCAACTCCCGCATGATCTACGCCTTCGCCCGGGACGGCGCCCTGCCCGCGTCCAGCTTCTGGCACCGGCTCAACAAGCGCACCCGCACGCCCACCAACGCCATCTGGCTGGCGGCGGCGGGGGCGTTCATCCTGGGCCTGCCCTACCTGTGGAACGTGACCGCGTACGCCGCGGTGACCTCGATCGCGGTCATCGGGCTCTACATCGCCTACGTCATGCCCACCCTGCTGCGGCTCAAGCAGGGCGACAACTTCCAGCCCGGCCCCTGGAACCTGGGCCGCTGGAGCCGGATCATCGGCACCATCGCGGTGGCGTGGGTGGCGTTCATCACCGTGCTGTTCATGCTGCCGCAGGTGAACCCCATCACCCGCAACACGTTCAACTACACGCCGGTGGCGGTGCTGGTGGTGCTCGGCTTCGCCGGGATCTGGTGGCTGGTGTCGGCCCGCCACTGGTTCACCGGCCCCAAGGTGCAGGGCACGCCGGAGGAGCTGGCCGCCATCGAAGCGGACCTGGAGTCGGTCTGAGGTGGCCGGCCCGGCGCTCACGGTCGAGCGGCTGAAGGAGCTGGCCGAGGCCGGCAGCATCGACACGGTGCTGCTGGCCATGGCCGACATGCAGGGCCGCCTCCAGGGCAAGCGCTGCCACGTGCGCTACTTCCTCGACGAGGTGCTGGCGCACGCGGCCGAGGCCTGCAACTACCTGCTGGCCGTGGACGTCGACATGAACACCGTCGACGGCTACGCCATGTCGTCCTGGGAGCGGGGCTACGGCGACTTCGTGCTGCGGCCCGACCTGGACACGCTGCGCCCGGTGCCGTGGCACGAGGCCACCGCCCTGGTGCACTGCGACGTCGAGTGGGAGGACGGCACGCCGGTGGCGGCCTCGCCCCGCCAGATCCTGCGCCGCCAGCTCGACCGGCTGGCCGAGCGGGGCCTGGTGGCGCACGTCGGCACCGAGCTCGAGCTGATCGTGTTCCGCGACACCTACGAGGACGCGTGGGCCCGCGGCTACCGGGACATGCAGCCGGCCAACCAGTACAACGTCGACTACTCGCTGGCCGGCACCGCCCGGGTCGAGCACCTGCTCCGCCGCGTCCGCAACGGGATGGCCGGCGCGGGCATGTTCGTCGAGTCCGCCAAGGGCGAGTGCAACCTGGGCCAGCACGAGGTCGCCTTCCGCTACGCCGAGGCGCTCACCACCTGCGACAACCACGTCCTCTACAAGACGGGGGCCAAGGAGATCGCGGCGCAGGAGGGCATGAGCCTCACGTTCATGGCCAAGTTCGACGAGCGGGAGGGCAACTCCTGCCACATCCATCTGAGCCTGCGCTCCCCCGAGGGCGAGCCTGTGCTGGCCGGGGAGGGTGACCATGGGTTCTCCCCGCTCATGGAGCACTTCCTGGCCGGCCAGCTCGCCTGCGTGCGGGAGCTGACCCTGTTCGCCGCGCCCAACATCAACTCCTACAAGCGCTACGCGGACGGCAGCTTCGCCCCGACCGCCATCGCCTGGGGCCTGGACAACCGCACCTGCGCGCTGCGGGTCGTGGGCCACGGCGAGAGCCTGCGGGCGGAGAGCCGGGTGCCCGGCGGGGACGTCAACCCCTTCCTGGCGGTGGCGGCCATGGTGGCCGCGGGCCTGCACGGCATCGAGAACGAGCTGCCGCTGGAGCCGGCGTTCGTGGGCAACGCCTACCAGGACCACGACCGGCCCCGGATCCCGACCACGCTGCGGGAGGCCGCGGCGGCCTTCGGCGAGTCCAAGGTGGCCCGGGCCGCCTTCGGCGACGAGGTGGTGGCGCATTACCTCAACGCGGCCCGCGTGGAGCAGGCTGCCTACGATGCCGCCGTCACCGACTGGGAGCTGCGCCGTGGGTTCGAGCGCCTCTGAGGCGCCGCCCCGGGTGGGCCTGCCCACCTATGTGGAGCCGGCCCGCTGGGGCGTCTGGGACCGGCCCGCCGCGCTGCTGCCCCACTCCTACGTGGCCGCGGTGAGCGGCGCCGGCGGGCTGGCCGTGCTGCTGCCCCCGGCCGCCTCCGCGGCCGCGGGCCGCGCGCTCGACGGGCTCGACGCCCTGGTGCTGACGGGCGGCGCCGACGTCGACCCCGCCCGCTACGGCGCGGGCCGCGACCCGGCCACCCAACCGCCGCGGCCCGACCGGGACGGGTGGGAGGCGGCGCTGGTGCTGGCCGCCCTCGACCGCGACCTGCCCCTCCTGGCCATCTGCCGGGGCGCCCAGGTGCTGAACGTGGCCCTGGGCGGCACCCTCGACCAGCACCTGCCCGCCGTCGTGGGCCACACCGGCCACCTCCCCGAGCCCGCGGTGCTGGGCGCGGTCACGGTGCGGCTGGCCCCGGGCACGCCGGTGGCGGCCATCCTCGGGGCCGAGGTCAAGGTGCCGTGCTACCACCACCAGGCGATCCGGCGCCTGGGGCGCGGCGTGGAGGCCGTGGGCTGGGCCGACGACGGGACGGTCGAGGCCGCGGTGGTCACCGGGCGGCGCTTCGCGGTGGCGGTCCAGTGGCATCCGGAGGACGGCGACGATCCCCGCCTGTTCCGGGCGCTGGTGGCCGCGGCCCGGGGCGCGGCCGGAGAGGCGCCGTGACGGCGGGAGCGGCCACCCTGATCAACCCGGCGACCGAGCAGGTCGTCGACGTGGTCCCCCACACCTCCGCCGAGGCCGCCGACGAGGCCATCGCCCGCGCCCGGGCCGCATCCCCGGCGTGGCGGGCGGTGGCGCCGGCCGACCGGGCCCGCCTGCTGCGGCGCTTCGCCGAGGCGGTGGACGGCGACAGTCGAGCACCTCGCCGCGCTGGAGGTGGCCAACTCGGGCCACACCATCGGCAACGCCCGCTGGGAGGCGGGCAACGTCCGGGACGTGCTGCTCTACTACTCGGCGGCGCCGGAGCGGCTGTTCGGCCGCCAGATCCCGGTCCCCGGGGGTGTGGACGTCACCTTCCGGGAGCCCATCGGCGTGGTGGGGGTCATCGTCCCCTGGAACTTCCCGCTGCCCATCGCGGGCTGGGGCCTGGCGCCGGCCCTGGCGGCCGGCAACACCGTGGTCCTCAAGCCCGCGTCGCTGACGCCGCTCACCGCCCTGCGCCTGGGCGAGCTGGCCCTGGCCGCAGGGCTGCCCGAGGGCGTGCTCCAGGTGGTGCCGGGCGAGGGCGGCGTGGTGGGCCGGCGTCTGGTCGACCACCCCGACGTGGGCAAGATCGTCTTCACCGGCTCGACCGAGGTGGGCCAGGGGATCATGGCGGGCTGCGCCGCCCACGTGAAGCGGCTGACCCTGGAGCTGGGGGGCAAGAGCGCCAACATCGTGTTCGCCGACGCCGACCTGGAGCGGGCGGCCGCCAGCGCGCCCGCCTCGGTGTTCGACAACGCCGGCCAGGACTGCTGCGCCCGCTCCCGGATCCTGGTCGAGCGCCCGGTCTACGACCGCTTCCTGGGCCTGCTGGAGGAGGCGGTGGCGCGGGTGCGGGTGGGCGACCCGGCCGAGGCCGCCACCGAGATGGGCCCGCTCATCTCGGCCGAGCACCGGGAGCGGGTGGCGTCGTTCGTGCCCGAGGGCGCCCCGGTGGCGTTCCGGGGCCGGGCGCCGGACGGGCCCGGCTTCTGGTTCCCGCCCACGGTGCTGGCCCCGGTGAGCCCGGGCGACCCGGTGTTCCGCGAGGAGGTGTTCGGCCCGGTGGTGGCGGTGGTGCCGTTCGACGACGAGGACGACGCCGTCCGCCTGGCCAACGACACGCCCTACGGGCTGTCGGGGTCGATCTGGACCGAGAACCTGGGGCGGGCGCTGCGGGTGGCGCGGGGCGTGGAGAGCGGCAACCTGTCGGTCAACTCGCACTCCTCGGTGCGCTACTGGACGCCGTTCGGCGGCTTCAAGCGCTCGGGCCTGGGCCGCGAGCTGGGCCCCGACGCGCTGGACGCCTTCACCGAGGTCAAGAACGTGTTCATCGCCACCGACAGGAGCCAGATGTGAACCGGTTGCAGGATCGGGTCGTGGTCGTGACCGGCGGCGGCAGCGGGATCGGCCTGGCCTCGGCCCGGCGGCTGGCCGCCGAGGGCGCCCGGGTCGTGGTCGGCGACGTGGACGAGGCCACGGGCGCGGCCGCGGCCAAGGAGGTGGGCGGCCTGTTCGTCCCGGTCGACGTCACCGTCGAGGACCAGGTGGTGGCCCTGTTCGCCGCCGCGGCGGACGCCTACGGCGGGGTCGACGTGGCCTTCAACAACGCGGGCATCTCGCCGCCCGAGGACGACTCCATCCTGGACACGGGCCTGGACGTGTGGCGCCGGGTCCAGGAGGTCAACCTCACCTCGGTGTTCCTGTGCTGCAAGCACGCCATCCCCCACATGCAGCGGGCCGGCAGGGGCTCGATCATCAACACCGCGTCGTTCGTGGCGGTGATGGGCGCGGCCACCTCGCAGGTGTCCTACACCGCGTCGAAGGGCGGGGTGCTGGCCATGACCCGCGAGCTGGGCGTCCAGTTCGCCCGGGAGAACATCCGGGTGAACGCCCTGTGCCCCGGCCCGGTCAACACCACCCTCCTCAGCGAGCTGTTCGCCAAGGACCCCGAGCGGGCCGCCCGCCGCCTGGTCCACGTCCCCATGGGCCGCTTCGCCGAGCCGGACGAGATCGCCGGCGCAGTGGCCTTCCTGGCCAGCGACGACGCCTCCTTCGTCACCGCCTCGACGTTCCTGGTGGACGGCGGCATCTCCGGCGCCTACGTGACACCCCTGTAGGCTGACCGACCCGGACCCCGAGGCAATAGGGGCCACGGACCGGCGCCCGAGGCAATAGCGGTCGGGGGCCGACCGCTATTGCCTCGAGACCGCCGCCGTGGCCCCTATTGCCTCGCCTTCAGGTGCCGGGGATGGGCGGCGCCCCCGGGGTGCCGGCGATGAAGCTGAGGTGCAGGCCCGCGAGCCGCCAGCCGTCCTACGGCGTCGCCGCCGTCGGGCTCGCGGACCAGGGCGAGGCTGGCCCGGAGGGCCTCGGGCAGGGGCGTGCCGGAGAAGTCGCCCCGGGCGGTGTGGGTGGCCGTGACCAGCACGGTGTCGCCGTGGTCGCGCACGGCCACGTCTTCGATCGAGAAGCGCTCGTAGTGCAGGTCGCCCGAGGCGTGGCGGCCCACCCAGGCCGGCTTGGGCAGGGCGAAGCCGAGCGGGCCGATGCCCACGAAGTCGTCGGTCAGCAGAGGCCCGATGGCGGCGGGGTCGCCCGCCTGCTCGGCCTCGGCCCAGCGGGACAGGAAGCGGCCGACGGGAGTGTCGGCGGTAGCGGTGGGGCTCATGGGGTCACCTCCAGGTCGGCGACCGCCGGGACGACGTGGCGGCCGAGGTTCTCGATGCCGGGGCGGGGGTCGTCGCCCTCGACCCGGCCGATGACGGTCTGGATGCCGGCGGCGGCCAACCCCCGCAGCTGGTCGACCAGCGCGGCGCAGGCCGGCCCGCCGTCGTCGGGGGCGAAGGCGTAGGCGCAGGTCCGCTCGATGCGGGCGAAGTCGGTGCCTGCCTCGTCGCAGGCCCGCCGCAGCACGTCGAGCTTGTGGGCGATCTCGGGCCCGGGCCGCAGGCTGCAGGCGTCGGCGTAGCGGGCCACCAGCGGCAGGGTGCGGCGCTCGCCGGTGCCCGCCACCAGGATCCCCGGCCGGGGCCGTGAGACGGCCTGGGGCAGGTTGAGCAGCCGGGTGGCCCGCACGTGGTGCCCGGTGTAGGGCCCGTCCTCGCCCTGGGGGCCGGCCCACATCCGGGTGCACACCTCGAGGGCGTCCTCCAGCAGGTCGAAGCGGGTGGCGGTGGACGGCCAGGGCACGCCCAGGCCGTCGCATTCCTCCTGGTAGTGGCCGGCGCCGATGCCGAGCCAGGCCCGCCCCCCGGACAGCACGTCCAGGGTCGTGACCGTCTTGGCCAGCACCCCGGGGTGGCGGAAGTGGGCGCCGGTGGCCAGCGTGAACAGGCGCACGCGGCGGGTGTGGGCGGCCAGCCAGGCCAGGGTGGTGTACGCCTCGAGGCAGGCCCGCTCCGGGCCGCCCATGATCGGGTGCTGCCACAGGTGGTCGGCCACGGCCAGCCCGTCGACGCCCGCGTCCTCGACCAGCCCGCCCACGTCCGCCAGCAGGGCGGGCAGGTCACCGGCGGCGACGGGCCAGCCGAAGTCGGACAGGTGGACGACGATGCGCACGGCGTCCTACTCCGACTCGGGGTCGGCGCCGTAGGGCGCGGTGATGAGCTCGAGCAGGTGCCCGTCGGGGTCCCGGAAGTAGAAGCCGCGGCCCCCGTAGTGGTGGTTGATCTCGCCCGGGCGGCTCAGCCAGGGATCGGGCCAGATCTCGTGGCCGCCGTCGCGGACCACCGCCAGGCCCCGGTCGAACTCGGCGTCGGACACCAGGAAGGCGTAGTGCTGGGGGACGATCGCGCGGTCGGTCTGCTCGAAGTCGAGCGACACGCCGTTGCCGAGGTGCACGGGCGTGAACGGCCCCCAGTCGGGCGCCACCTCGAGGCCCAGCACGCCGGCCAGGAAGGCGGCCGACGCCCGGCGGTCGTGCGAGTGGACGATCGTGTGGTTCAGCTCTGCCATGCAGAGAACGTTAGATCACGAATCGTTCGATGTCTATGGATTTATGGCGACGTTGGCCACCAGGCGGTCGAGCAGGTCGTGGGCGGCGGTGACGTCCGCGTCGGACAGGCCGGCCCGCAGGCGGGCGTCGAAGGCGATCACCGTGTCCAGCATCTCGTGGAACCACGCCTGCCCCGCCGGCGTGAGGTCGACCAGGTGTGCGCGCCGGTTCTGCGGGTCGCGCATGCGGACCACCAGCCCGGCCGCCTCCAGCCGGTTCAGGTGGTGGGTGAGCGTGGGCCCCTCGATCCCCACCGTCTCGGCCAGCTCCCGCTGCGCCCGGTGGCGCCGGCCCTGGAGCGCCAGCAGGATCAGCCACACCGGATGCGAGCACCCGTGGGCGCCCAGCGCCTCGTCGAACGCCCGCGACACGGCCTTGGACGCCCGGGTCAGGTGCTGCCCGATCGGTTCGATCCTCGGCGGCGTCACGCCCACAGTGTGCCATCAAACCCTTCGATGTCTATGGATCTTCGAGGCCGCCCGGGGTACAGATGGGGGGTGCCGCGGCCTGGTGACGTGATCGACGGGCGCTACGTCGTCGACGAGCTGCTGGGACGCGGCGGGATGGCCGAGGTGTACCGGGCCCGGGACACCGAGACCGAGCGGCCCATCGCCCTCAAGGTGCTGCGCGGCGTGGAGCCCGCCGGACGCCCGGCGCTTCCGCTCCGAGGTCGACGTGCTGACCCGGCTCGACCACCCCGGGCTGGTCAAGCTGCGCGGCTCGGGGACCCACGGCGGCGTCCCCTACCTCGTGCTCGACCTGGCGGAGGGGCCCACGCTGGCCGGGGAGCTGGCCGACGGGCCGCTGAGCCGCGGAGCGGGCCCTGGCCGTCGGCCAGCAGGTGGCCGAGGCGCTGGCCCACGCCCACGAGTGCGGCGTGGTGCACCGCGACGTCAAGCCGTCCAACATCCTCTTCGACGACGAGGGGCGCGCCCGGCTGGCCGACTTCGGCATCGCCCGCATGGCCGGCACGCCCAGCCTGACCGGGACCGGGCAGCTCGTCGGCAGCATCCCCTACCTGTCCCCCGAGCAGGTCGAGGGCGGGCCCGTCGGTCCCCCGACCGACGTCTACGCCCTCGGGCTGGTGCTCATCGAGTGCCTGACCGGGCGCCCCTGCTACCCCGGCGGCCAGATCGAGGCCGCGGTGGCCCGGCTCCACCGCCCACCCGCGGTGCCGGACGGCGTGCCGCGGTGGCTGGGCGCGCTGCTCACGGCCATGACGGAGCCGGGCCCGGCGCGCCGCCCCTCGGCCGCGGCCGTGGCCGAGGCGCTGCGCCGCCGGGACGTCGCGCCCATCCTCGCCGCCACCCAGGCGCTCGCCGCTCCGGCCGGCGACACGGCCGTGTACCCGACCGCCGGGCCACCGGCCCCGACCGGCCGGCGGCCCGGTGCGCTGGCGGCCGCGGCCCTGGTGGCCGTGCTGCTGCTGGCGCTGGGGGCCTGGGCGTCGGGCCGCGACCAGGGCTCGCCGGGCTCGTCACCCGCGCCGCCGGAGACCACCGCGGTCACCACCCCCGTCACCACCGCCGCGCCGGTCACGGCCACCACCCCGCCCCGCCCGCGAGGGCGGCGGCCACGCCGGGGGCCGCGAAATGGGAACGGCAACGGGAACGGCCACCGCCGGCCGTGAAGCGTGCGCCGGCGGGGGGCATGATGCGGGCGTGGAACGCACGACCTTGGCGCAGGGGTTCGGGTTCGTGGAGGGGCCGCGCTGGCACGACGGCCGCCTCTGGTTCTCCGACATGGGGGCGAAGCGGGTCCTGAGCGTCGACCTCGACGGCGACGTCCGGGAGGTCTGCACGGTGGACGGCCGGCCGTCCGGCATCGGCTGGCTGCCCGACGGCCGCATGCTGGTCGTGTCGGTGAACGACCGGCGGGTCCTCCGGCTCGAGCCGGACGGGACGCTGAGCGAGCACGCGGACATCTCCGGCCTGGCCTCCGCGCCCTGCAACGACATGGTGGTCGACGGGCGGGGCAACGCCTACGTCGGCAATCCCGGCTACGACATGCGCAACCCGCCGTCGCCCCTGCCCCCCGCCGAGCTGGTGCTCGTGCGGCCCGACGGCGAGGCGGAGGTGGTGGACCGCGCCGTGCTGTTCCCCAACGGGCCGGCGGTCACGCCCGACGGGCGCACGCTGATCGTGGCCGAGACCATGGGCCGCCGCCTCACCGCCTTCGACATCGGCGAGGACGGGCGGCTGGCGAACCGCCGGACCTACGCGGAGCTGCCCGGGCGCGCCCCCGACGGCATCGCCCTCGACGCCGAGGGCGCGGTGTGGTTCGCCGACGCCGTCGGCGACGCCTGCGTGCGGGTGCGCGAGGGCGGCGAGGTCACCGACGTGATCGAGACCGGGCGCGGCTGCTTCGCCTGCGCCCTCGGCGGCCCCGGGCGCACCACCCTGTTCCTGCTCACCGGCGACGGCTTCACCGGCGAGGCGATCCGGCGGCGGACCGGCGCCATCGAGACGGTCCCGGTGACGGTGCCGGGCGCCGGCCTCCCCTGACCGCAGCTCAGGCGGCGAAGACGGCCTTGGCCAGCATCTGGCGCGGCACGGCCGCGGTGTTGGGCGAGATCGAGTGGAACACGTGCAGGTGGGTGATCGACCACGTCGCCGGGCGAGCCCGTGAGCTCGACCACCTCCACCGGCACGCCCTCGATGTCGTAGCGCCGGCCCACCATCGACCGCCCGCCCTCGGGCTGGGCCGCGCCCCGCAGCAGGTCGCCGAGCGGTGGGTGGCGGCGCAGGAACGGGTGCCAGTTGGCCTTGCCGCCCGCGGGCGGTGTCTCGAACGTCGACCGGTAGCGGTCCACCAGCCGGTGCGACCCCGGGAGCAGCATCGTGCCCCCGCCGCCGGGCCCGACCTCGCCGATGAAGGCGAACAGCTTGACCGCGAACACGGGCCAGGTCGGCTGCTCGAAGCCGCAGTCCATGTGCCAGCCGTCGGGCAGCACCCAGGGCCCGGGGCCGGGCGGGGTGACCAGGATCTGGGCCCCCGAGCGGGGTGGCCGCCAGCCGTCGTCGCCGAAGATGGCGTCGAGCGCCCCGGACCGCGGGGTTGCGGAAGGCCACGTCGAAGGCGCGGCTGCGCTTGAGGCCCTTCCAGCTCACGGCGACCCGATCGCGGCGCGGCGCTCCGCGTAGCGCCACACGACCTCGCACATGCGGGCGGCCGCCTCGGAGCGAAGGCGCGGTCGAGGCGGACGACGCCGCAGTCGGCGAAGGTGGCCCGCACGGCCCCCGCGTCCACCGAACCAGTCTTCTCCACTCCCCGACGCCGGGCGCGGCGAATATGGCGCCATGGCTGAGCAGGTGGTCCACGGGGTGCACGAGTACGAGGACGATCCGCGCAACGAGCGCATCCTCGTGTCGGTGAACGGGCGGCTCACGCCCCGGGCCGAGGCGGTCGTGTCGGTGTTCGACTCGGGCTTCGTGCTGGGCGACGGGGTGTGGGAGGGGCTGCGGGTCCATGGCGGCCACCCGGTGTTCCTCGACCGCCACCTCGACCGGCTGTACGAGGGCGCGGCCGCCCTCGCGCTCGACATCGGGCTGACCCGGGACGAGCTGCGCCGCGCCCTGTACGCCACCCTGGAGGCCAACGGGATGACCGACGGCGTGCACGTGCGGCTGATGGTGACCCGGGGGGTGAAGCGCACGCCGTACCAGGACCCGCGGGTGACGGCCGGCCCGGCCACCATCGTCATCATCCCCGAGCACAAGGAACCGAGCCGGGCCGTGCTCGACGCCGGGATCCGGCTGTTCACCGTGCACGTGCGGCGCCCCTACCCCGACGTGGTCGACGCCAAGCTGAACTCGCACAGCAAGCTCAACGACATCACCGCGTGCATCCAGGCGTACACGGCGGGCGCCGACGAGGCCCTGATGCTCGATCCCCACGGCTTCGTCGCCACCTGCAACTCCACCCACTTCTTCATCGTGCGGCGGGGCGAGCTGTGGACCTCGTCGGGCAACTTCTGCCTCGGGGGCATCACCCGGGAGACCGTCCTGGGCCTGGCCCGGGAGGCCGGCATCCCCGCCTTCGAGCGGGACTTCAGCCTGACCGACGTGTACGGCGCGGCCGAGGCCTTCGTCACCGGCACCTTCGCCGGCCTGGTGGACGTGCGCGAGGTCGACGGCCGCACCATCGGCGACCCGGCCGACCGGCCGGTGACCCGGCGCCTGCGGGCGCTCTACCAGGAGGCCGTCGAGCGTGACGCCGCCCGGGCCGCCGCGGGCTGAGGCGGTCCGGCTGGCCGTGTGGTCCGGCCCCCGCAACATCTCGACCGCGCTCATGCGGTCGTGGGAGAACCGCGGCGACACGACCGTGGTGGACGAGCCCCTCTACGCCCACTACCTGCTGGCGACCGGGCTGGACCATCCGGGCCGGGACGAGGTGATCGCCGCGGGCGACACCGACTGGCGCCGGGTGGTGGACGCGCTGGTGGGCCCGGTCCCCGGCGGGGCCCGGGTCTTCTACCAGAAGCACATGGCCCACCACCTGCTGCCCGGCATGGACCGGGGCTGGGTGGCCCGGCTGACCAACGTCCTGCTCATCCGCGACCCCCGGGAGGTGGTGGCCTCCTACGTGCGGTCCCGGGCCACCGTCACGGTGGAGGACACCGGCCTGCCCCAGCAGGTCCGGCTGCACGGCGAGCTGGCGGCCGCCGGTCAGGCACCGCCGGTGCTGGACGCGGCCGACGTCCTCCGCCGCCCCGAGGCCCACCTGCGGGCGCTGTGCGGCCACGCCGGCGTGGACTTCACCCCCCGCATGCTGGCGTGGCCGCCCGGCCCCCGGGACAGCGACGGGGTGTGGGGCCGCCACTGGTACGAGGCCGTCTGGCGCTCCACCGGCTTCGCCGAGCACCGGCCCCGCCGGCCGCGGCTGACCGGGCCGGCGGCGGCGGTGGCGGAGGAGTGCCTGCCGCTCTACCGGCGGCTGCACGAGGCGCGCTGGGTCCTCTGAGGCGCACTAGTCAGTTCAGCGGTATAGTGGCGCCGGTATGGCTCCCCGGACCCGGCCGTCCGCCCGCCAGGTCAACCTGCTGCTGGAGGCGCTGGTCGTCGCGGCCCTCGCCACCGGGCTGGCGTCGTGGGTGGCGGGCGACCGCTGGAGCGGCTGGTTCGTGCTCGGCCACCGCCTGGCGGGGCTGGGCCTGCTGGTGCTGGCGCCGGCCAAGCTGCGCGGCTCGGTGGCCGCGGGCTTCCGGCGAGGGCGCCCCAGCCGGTGGCTGTCGGCCGCCTTCGGCGGGCTGGTGCTGGCCACCATCGGCCTCGGGATCCTCCACGCCACGGGCCTGTGGTACGGCGTGGGCTACTGGACCGCGCTGTGGACGCACGAGCTGTTCGCCTTCGCCCTGGTCCCGCTGTTCGTGTGGCACCTGGCGTCCCGACCGGTGCGGGCCGCGGCGCGCCGACCTCGACCGGCGGGCCCTGCTGGGCGGCGGCCTGGCGCTGGGCGCCGCGGCGGTGGCCTACCCGGTGCAGCAGGGCGCGGTGACGCTGGGCGGGCTGGCGGGGCAGCACCGCCGGCCCACCGGCTCGCACGAGGTGGCCTCGCACGACCCGGCCCGCATGCCGAGCACGGTGTGGATCGACGACCGGGCCCCGGCCTCGCACCGACCCCGCGGGACTGGTCCGCTGGTGATCGCGGGCCGCCCCACGACCGTGGCGTCGCTGCGCGGCGCAGCGCCCGGCCGGTGGTGGCCCGGCTGGACTGCACCGGTGGCTGGTGGAGCGAGCAGTCCTGGGACGCGGTGCCGCTGCGCGACCTGCTGGGCGACCCGCCCGGGCGCAGCGTCCGGGTGCGGTCGTCGACCGGCTACGACCGCTTCTTCGCCCGCCACGAGCTCGACGACCTCTACCTGGCCGTGGGCTACGAGGGCCGAGCCGCTGGAGGCCCGCCACGGCGCGCCGGTCCGGCTCGTCGCCCCCGGCCGGCGGGGCTACTGGTGGGTCAAGTGGGTGACCGAGCGTCGAGCCCGACGACCGCCCGGCGTGGCTCCAGCTCCCGCTGCCGATCGCCTGACCCCGCGTCCTGCGGCCCGGGCCGCCGCCGGTACCGTGCCGGGGATGCCCCACGTCCACCGCACCCGGGTCGAGCTGGCCGACGGGACCGCCGTGACCGCGGTGTCGTTCCTGGGCGACGATCCCTATGCCCGGGACGCCGCGCCCGCCTTCGGCCTCTACCTGGACGAGCGCTGGGACCCGCCCTGGCCCCACGAGCACGTCGCCTGGCCCGACTTCGGCATCCCGCCGGACGCGGACGGGCTGCGGGTGGCCCTGCTGTCCCTGCTCGACCGGGCCCGCGCCGGCGAGGCGGTCGAGATCGGGTGCCTGGGCGGCCACGGCCGGACGGGCACGGCGCTGGCCTGCCTGGCCGTGCTCACCGGCACGCCCGCCGCCGACGCCGTCGCCTGGGTGCGGGCCAGCTACTGCGAGCGGGCGGTCGAGACGGACGCGCAGCGCGGCGTTCGTCGAGGCCTTCGGCGACCGGCCGGTAGCGTGCGGCATGCGCATCGCCGCCGCGGCCGCCGGTAGCTCGCTGTTCTTCGCGGTCGCCCCCGGCGTGGTGGCCGGCGTCGTTCCCTGGCTGCTCACGGGATGGGAGGCGGCCGACCCGCCGTGGCCGCTCGCGGTCCGGGTGGCGGGCGCGGTCGTGCTGGTCGCCGAGCGCCGTCGTGCTGGTCCAGGCCTTCGTCCGCTTCGTGCGGGAGGGCCGCGGCACCCCGGCGCCGGTGGGACCGACCGAGCGGCTGGTGGTGGGCGGCCTCTACCGCCACGTGCGCAACCCGATGTACGTGGCCGTGGTGGGTGCCATCGTCGGGCAGGCGCTCCTGCTGGGCCGGCCGGTGCTGCTGGTGTACGCGGCGCTGGCGGGCGCGGTGATGGCGCTGTTCGTGCGGGGCTACGAGGAGCCCCTGCTCACGGCCCGCTACGGCGACCAGTACCGCGCCTACCGCCGGGCGGTGCCCGGCTGGCTACCCCGGCTGCGCCCCTGGACCCCCGACGCCCCCGGCTGACGCGCCGGCGACGAGGCCCAGCTCGGCGGCCAGCGCCTCCATCAGCTCGACCTGCCGGGCGGGCTCGTAGCCCGCGATGTTGAGGTCCCAGGCGAACTCGTCGACCCCGTCCTCGCCCAGGGCGCCCAGGCTCTCGACGATCCGGGCCTCGGTCCACGTGTCCGGGGGCGTGGGGTGCTCGGCGTCCGCCAGCATCGGTCCCCCGCGCAGGATGACCGGGCCCTGTCCCCCCGCGTCGCGGTACCAGCCGATCTGCGGCGCGGGTGTCGTCCCAGCTCCGGAAGGCCAGCGTGAGCCCGTCGCCCAGTCGGGCCGCCCGCTCCACCCCGGCGCGGCTCACCGCGCCGATGGCCAGCGGGATGGTGCCCCGCGACGGCTTGGGGCCGATCTTGGACGGCGGGATCCGGTAGTGCTTCCCCTCGAAGGACACGGGGTCGGGTCCCCAGCAGGCCCGCAGCGCGGCGAGGCACTCCTCGAAGCGGGCGGCCCGCCCCCGGGCCGGGATGCCGGTGGCCTCGAACTCCTCGGGCAGCCAGCCGAGCGCCACGCCCACGTCGACCCGGCCCCCGGAGAGGTGGTCGAGGGTGGCGAGGCGCCGGGCCAGGACCACCGGCTGCTGGAACAGCGGGATGAGGACGTCGGTGCGCAGCCGGAGCCGCTCGGTCCGGGCCGCCACCCAGGCGAGGGTGTCGAGGGAGTCGTAGGACGGCCAGTCCGGCAGCCCGTAGGCCAGTCTGCGCCTCGCCGTGGACCGGGAGCAGGATCCGCTCGGCCAGGCTGGCGCTGCGGAAGCCCAGGCGGTCGGCGGCCACCGCCACCTGCTCGATCGCCGCCGGCCCCGCGTGGGGGCCGACGATCGGGAGCCCGACGCTCACGGCCGGGAACGGCGCGGTCACGGTCACGGCATCTCCGCCAGCGCCGCGCCGAGCGCGTCGAGCAGCAGCTTGGTGCCGTGCTCGCGCTGGGCGGGATCGTCGATGCCGTCGAGGAAGGCGCCCTGCTCGGTGAAGGTCATGCGGGTGCCGTCGGGATCGGGGCGGAGCTCGATGGTGGCCAGCGACACCGACATGCGGCGGTCGTCGAGGTAGAGGTCGTAGGCATAGACGATGCGCTCGTCCTCGACGATGTCCTGGTAGCGGGCCTCGAACCGGTGGACGACGCCGCCGGGCGGGCCGCCCCGGTTGGTCTCGTGCCCGCCGATCCGGAAGTCGAGGCTGTGGTGGGTGTCGACCCAGTCGGGCGGCATGGCGAACCAGCGCCGCTTGAGCTCGGGGTCGGCGAACGCAGCGAACACGCGCGCCGGCGGCACGGGGTAGGTCCGATCGATGACGAACGTGGTGTGGGTCACGGAGCGGGTGGTCATGGGTTCCTCTCCTCGTCGAGCAGGTCGCCCAGGCGGTCGAAGGCGGCGCCCCAGTGGGCCTGGCGCTCGGAGATCCAGCGGTCGACGGGCCGCAGCGCCTCGACCCGGAGCTCGCAGCGCCGCACCCGCCCCACCTTCTCGGTGCGGACCAGGCCGGCGGCTTCGAGCACCTGCACGTGCTGGACGACGGCCGCCAGGGTCATCGGCAGCGGCCGGGCCAGGTCGGACACCGACGCCGGGCCCGAGCCCAACCGCTCGATCATCCGCCGCCGGCTGCAATCCGACAGCGCATGGAACACCCGGTCGAGCTCCTCGTCATGCTTAAGCATCCGCTTGACCGTAAGCCGCCGACGGCCCGATGGTCAAGGATGCCCTTAAGTGTCGCGGGCTCTCCAGACGCGGCCGCTACCGGGCGGCACCGGGCGGACACGGTGGGGCGTGTCGTTCGACCACCGTGTCCGCCCGTGCCGGCCGCCCGGCCCGCCACCGTTGAACATCCAGAGGGAGAGGCTTTCTGACTGGCACGGTCAATGTCGCACGCGCCCGCGCCCCGGTCATCCGTAGCCCGACTACGTACGCGGGGGCCCGTCCACTACGTAGCATGAGCGCGGGGCACGCCGGGGAAGGAGGTCGCATGGCGCACCTTCGGTGGCCGTTCGTGGGACGCGAGGCCGAGCTCGAGCACGTGGCGCAGGCGCTCGCGACCCGCCGGGGCGTCGTGCTGGTGGGCGACGCGGGGGTGGGGAAGTCCCGCGTGCTGGGCGAGGCGGTGGAGCGCGCCGCCGCGTCGGGCCTCCGGGTCCTCCACGTGCGGGCCACCCGGTCGTCCGGCGTCGTGCCCCTCGGCGCCTTCGCCCCGCTGCTGCCGGTCGACGACGCGGCCGCCTCCCTGGCCCGGGCCCGCGAGGCGATCCTGGCCCGGGCGCCCGCGGTCCTCGCCATCGACGACGCCCACGCGCTCGACGAGGCGTCGGCGGCCCTCGCCCACCAGCTCGTGACCCAGGACGGCGTGCAGGTGCTGGCGACAGTGCGCCTGGGCGAGGACGTCCCCGACGCCATCGTCGGGCTGTGGAAGGACGGGCTGTGCGAGCGGCTCGACCTCGACCCCCTGACCCGCGACGCCCTGGACCGGCTGGTGGTCTCGGCCCTGGGTGGACCGGTCGACGCCCGCTTCGGCCACCTGATGTGGACCCGCTCGCTGGGCAACGTGCTCTACGCCCGCGAGCTCCTGGGGGCCGCGGTCGAGACCGGCGCGCTCACGCGAGGCCGGCGGCATCTGGACGCTGACCGGGCCGTTCACCGCTCCCCCGCGGCTGCGCGAGCTGATCGCCGGGCGGCTCCGGGGCGTGCGGCCCGAGGAGCGGACCGCCCTCGACCTCCTGGCCCTGGCCGAGCCGCTGCCCGTGGACCTGCTGGGCGAGATCGTCGGCGGGCCGAGCCTCGAGCACCTCGAGGAGCGGGGACTGCTGGTGGTGGACGACTCGGCCCGGGGGGACGCCCGGCTGAGCCACCCGCTGCTGGCCGACGTCCTGCTCGACTCGCTGGGCCCGATCCGGCGGCGCCGCCTGCTGCGGGACCTGGTGGAGGCGGTGTCGGCCCGGCCCCTCCCGGTCGAGGGGAGCGACCGGGTCGTCGGCTGGCGCATCGACGCCGGGCCTGGACGTCGCGCCCGGCGAGCTGCTGGCCACGGCGCGCCGCTACGCCCTGGTCGACGCGGCGCTGGCGGAGTCGCTCGCCCGCCGGGCCCTGGCCAGCGAGGGCGGCGACTCGGCGGCCGCCATGATGACGCTGGCGGAGATCATGGCCGTGTCCGGGCGCCCGGACGAGGCGGCGTCGCTGCTGGGCCGGGTGCCGTCCGAGTCGTCCCGCCAGCGGTGCCGGCAGGAGGTGGACCTGGCGCTCGTGCTGGCCTTCGGCCTCAACCGGTCGAAGGACGCGGCCGAGCGGCTGGAGGACCTGCTCGACGACCTCGACGACCGGGACTGGGCCTTCGTCGCCGGGCAGATCCCGCTCCTGTGGCTGCTGGCGGGCGAGATCGACCGGGCCCGCCAGGCGGCCGAGGCTCCTGCTGGCCGACGAGCGGGCGTCGGAGTCGGACCGGTTGAGCGCCGAGCTGGTGCTGATCCCCGCGCTCAACCTCGTGGGCCTGCCGGTCAGCGCCCTCGACCGGGCCGCCAGTGTCGTGCCCCAGGTGGCCGACCACCCCGCGTTCAACGAGTACATGGTCGGGCAGCTGGAGACGGCGGTGCCGACCGGGCACCGCTTCGTGGGCGACCTCGACCACGCCGAGGAGACGGCGCGGGAGGTGTACGACCGGGTGACCCTCCAGGGCGCCGGGATGCTGCGCGGCGTCTACGCCCTCCGCCTCGGCCAGATCGCGCTGTGGCGGGGTGCGCTGGCCCGTGCCGAGCAGTACTTCCTGGAGGCGGTCGTCGCGCTGGAGGGCGACGCCCTGACCCGCGCCTGCGCGGTCGACCACGTCCGCTACGTCCGGGCCCTGACCCTGCGCCCGGACATGCCCGGCGCGCTGCCGCCGGGCGCCCTGTACGCGGTGGAGCACGGCTTCCTGTCGGCCGCGGTGGAGGCGGCGACGGGCGACATCTCCTACGCCCGGGCCCTGGCCCTCGGGGCCGCCCGCCGGGCGCTCGCCACCGGCCATGTCGCCAACGCGGTCTTCGCCCTCTACGAGGCGGCCCGCCACGGCGCCGCCCCGGCCGCCGCCGAGCTGGCGGGCGAGCTGCCGCCGGTCGAGGGACGGCTGCTGCCCGCGCTCGTGGCCGCGGTGGAGGCGCTGGCCGAGCGCGACCACGACCGCCTGGAGGAGGCCGGCGGCCGGCTGGAGGAGCTCGGCTGCCTGCTGCACGCGGCCGAGCTGATGGCGGCGGCCGCCACCGTCGCCGCCGACCAGGGCCTCCCCACCGCTGCTGCCCGCCTGCGCACCCGGGCCCAGCAGCTGGTCGAGCACTGCGACGGCGCCACCACCGAGCTCCTGCGCAACCCCGTGGGCGACGGCCTGACGACCCGCGAGCGTGAGGTCGCCGGCTTCGCGGCCCGCGGCCTGACCGACGTCGAGATCGCGGCCCGGCTGTCGGTCTCCCGGCGCACGGTGGAGACCCACCTCTACCGGGTCTACGCCAAGCTCGGCGTCTCCGGCCGCCGCGACCTGGGACCGCTGTTCTCGGCCCAGTGAGCCCGGAAGGTTCCGGCCCTAGGACGCCCTCTCGAACACCGCGACCTGGCTCACGCTGGCCGAGGTGAACGGGGCGCGGTCCCATCCCGCCCAGCGGTCCCGCAGGTGCAGGCCGGCGAGCCTCGCCATCAGGACCAGCTCGGACGGCCACACGTAGCGGTAGGGGGCGGAGTGCCGGACCAGGCGCCCGTCGACCAGCATCCAGTGGTGGGAGTAGGCGATCTGGGAGACCAGGTCGTCGAAGGTCTCGATCCCCCAGTGGTCGGGGTTCGAGGGTGAAGACCCGGCCGATCTCGCCCGCCGGGACGGCCCGCAGCTGGGGCACGATCACCTCCACCACGAAGCACCCGCCCGGCCGCAGGTGGGCGGCGGCGTTGGCGAACACCGCCAGCTGCTCCGCCTGGGTGGTGACGTTCATGATCGTGTTGGCCACGAGGTACACGAGCGTGTGCTCGCCCGGGACCCGGGTGCTCGTCATGTCGCCGATCGTGACGGCGACCCGCTCGGCGCCCGGCTTGGCTGCGAGCTGCTCCGCCATGGCAGGCGACAGCTCGATCCCGCGCACCGCGATCCCCCGGGCGCTCAGTGGGAGCGCCACCCGGCCCGTGCCGACCGCGAACTCCACCACAGGACCGTCGCCCGCCAGCTCGGCCAGCAGGCCGACCATGGGGTCGAGGACCGCCGGCTCGGCCTGCGCCGCGTAGGTCGCGTCGAACACCTCGGCCAGCTCGCTGGCCCCATACGACCACACCCACGGGCCCAGCCTGGCGCGGGCGCCACCGCCGCACCCAGCGGTTTTCGCCTAGGCCGGCGGCTCCGTCGGGGCCGCGGCGAGCAGGTCCTCGTCGCCGGGGGCGAACCAGGCGCGGGATGGCGGTTCGCGCCACCGCCCGGCGCCGGCGAGGTCCTCGACCGCCCGGGCCAGCGCGTCGAGCGCGGGGTGACGGAGGTCCCGCCGGTGGACGACCGTCCACGGGTACACCGGCACCGGGTCGACGAGGGGCCGCACGACCGCGCCCGCCGGGCTCGGCACGTCCAGCATGGTCAGCAGGGGCCAGCCCGTGTGCCGGAGGTGGTGCGCGGTCTCGTCCGGACCGGCCGCGGCCACCGCCGCCATGCCCGGATGGTGCGGAGGCGAAGGGATGCCGCCGTGCTGCTCGACCAGGCCGGTGGCCAGCTCCACCCACTCCGGGGCGGCGCTGTTGCCCGCACTGGTGTCGATGGTGAGACCGGCGAAGGTGGCGAGCGGGATCGCCGCGAGGCCGGCGAGCGGGTCGTCGTCGGGCACCAGCAGCCCCAGCGGCTCCCACCGGACCAGCCGCCGGGCCAGGGTGGCGACGGCCCGCTGGTGCATCCCGCCGACCCGGCCGAAGGCGACGTCGACCCGCTGGTCCGCCAGCGCCGACAGCGCGGCCCCGAACCCGCCGTGGAAGCGGGCCGACAGCGACCACCCGTCCCCGTCCGCCGCCGCCCGGGCGAGCACCTGCGCGGCGGTGGACCCGTGCCGCAGAACGTCGACCACCAGGGGCACGCCGGACGCGCGCAGCTCCCGCTGGGCCTGGTCCTGGAGCGCCAGGAGCTGCCGGGCCCGGGGCAGGAACCGCTCCCCCTCGGCCGTGAGCGACACCTGGCGGGTGGTGCGGACCAGCAGCCGCACCCCGAGCCGGCGCTCCAGCCGGGCGACGTCCCGGCTGATCGCCTGCTGCGCGATGTAGAGGCGGGACGCGGCGCGGCCGAAGTGCAGCTCCTCGGCGACGGCCACGAAGTGGCGCACCAGCCGCAGGTCGAGGTCCTCGGGCATGCCTCCGAACGTAACAACATCGGAGACCGGTCAATCGGCGGGGAACAGGTGTTGGACCCGCGGGCGCTCCCCCGCGCATCGTTGGACCATGAGCCTTCCCCGAGAGCCGAGCCCCTCCCCCGGGCACCGCATCGAGCGCATCGCCGGGCTGGTGATGCCGGTCAACTCGTTCCTCGTCCACGGCCCCGAGGGGGTCGTGGTGATCGACGGCATGCTCACGGTGTCCGACGCCGAGCGGGTCCGGGCCGCGGTCGAGCGGTCGGCCGCCCGCTCTCACGGGCGTACTCGTCACCCACCCCCACCCCGACCACTACGCCGGCCTCGCCCACATCGTCGGGCCGGACGAGGTGCCGATCGTGGCCACGCCCGCGGTCGACGCGGTGATCCGCCGCGACGACGCCGTGAAGGACACGATCGTGGGCCCGATGATGGGCCCGGACTGGCCCACCGAGCGCATCTTCCCCGACCAGCTCGTCGAGCCGGGCGAGCAGATCACGCTCGGCCGGCCTGACCTTCACGGTCGAGGAGCTCGGCCCCGGCGAGTCCGACGTGGACACGCTGTGGTGGCTCGACCCGGCCACCGTGTTCGCCGGCGACCTCGCCTACAGCGGGATGCACGCCTACCTCGCCGACGGTAAGTGGCAGGACTGGCTCACATCCCTGGCGGCCGTCGAGGCCCGCCTCGACCCCGCCACGACCCTCTACGTCGGCCACGGCGCCCCGGGCACCAAGGCGCTGCTCGCCCGGCAGCGCCGCTACATCGAGACCTTCGTGGCCACGCTCGACACCGCACGCCGACGCGGTCGCCGCCGGCGACCACGCCCCGGTCGTGGCCGCCATGCAGGCCCTGCTCCCGACCGACGACCTCCTGTTCCTGATGGACCTGAGCATCGACCCGGTCCACGCCGCCCGCGGCGCGGGGACGGTCACCCCGACGCTCGGGGGATGACCGAGGACGAGGTCGCCGGCCTCATCGGCGGCCTCGACGATGCCCGCCGCCCTCGACAGTCTGTTCCCGCACCCGGTCTACGCGTCCCACGGCTGGGTGAGCGTCCTCAACCCCGACACCACCGCACCCGAGGTCCGCGACCTGATCACCGCCGCCCACGCCCGCGCCGCGACCTGATCCCCGGTCCCTCTCGGCGTCCGTCGCCCGCCGTCGATCGCTCGACGACCTCACCGACGAGCTCATCGACGGCCTGGGCCGGCCAGGGCAGAGCCCGGCCCACGTCATGCCGAAGGCGCCGCCGTGAGCTGGAACGTCGTGCCCACGCTGCCCGGGATGAACGCGTCCGGCAAGCGGCGGGCCAGGGCGTGCGTGGCCTTCCAGCCGGTGCAGTGAGCGGGGACCACCACGTCGGGCGCGAGCCCCGCCAGGGCGTCGACCGTGTCGCCGATGATGGGCTCGAACGCGGCCCCGCTGAGGTGGAAGCCGCCGATGACCGCGTGGAGCCGGTCCTCCCCGGTGATCCGCTGGGCGTAGCGGCAGATGTTCACGATCCCGGCGTGGCCGCATCCGGTGATCACCACCAGCCCCTTGCCGGCGACGTTCGCGATCAGCGCCTGGTCGTCGAGGATCAGCGGGTCGGGCTCCCAGCCGCCGGCCCGCAGCGCCTCGTGGGCCGCCCACCCCCGCTCGAAGGCGGTGGTGCGGTCGACCTCGCCGGTGACGAGCACGGACCGGTCGAACAGGAACGACGGCTGCCGGTTCTCGATGATGTCGAAGCCGGCGTCCTCGAGCGCCCGGCGGCTGGTCGTGAGCAGCTCGAACGGCTCGATGCCGGGGACGTTGATGCGCCGCCGGGCCCAGAACTCGGGGTGGATGACCACCGGCAGGCTGGTGCGCCCCAGCCGCTCGATCAGCCCCGACAGCCCGGTCGTGTGGTCGAAGTGGCCGTGGCTGCACACGATCGCCTCGATGTCGCCACAGTCCCGGCCCAGCCGCCGCAGGTTCTCGACGCATCCGTCGGGGGTGAGCCCGGTGTCGAAGAGCAGCCGGTGCACGGCGCCGGCCTTGCGGACCTCCACGAGCGCCGAGAACCCGTGCTCGGCCCGTGGCGCGTCGAGGCCCTCGCCCTCGCGCAGGGTCGGCGCCGCCACCCTCGGCACCCCGCCCTCCCCGAGCGCCCGGAACAGCCCCATCCGGCGGGCGGGGCCCTGGTCGGGCAGCAGCATGTCGACGGCGTTGTCGCACACGAGCAGCACGGACACGTCGTCCACCGGATCGAGGCCGATCACCTCGCCGCTCCAGCCCTCGCCGGCGGGAACGGCCTCCACCGGCGGGACGTCGACGGGACCGTGGTCATCACACATGCAGGGCTCCCTTCGGGTGTGCGGGCCGCGATCTGACCCCGGCGCCGTCGTACCACACGTCACCACCCGGTCATCGTCGCCGAGCCGTGCCAACCGCTCGTCCCCGACCGCGGGCATCCTGAAGGCCGTGGGCCAGGACCCGGATGCCATCGACACGGACCAGGTGGCGCGCCGGCGACGCCGCTGGCCCCTCCCGGTGGCGGCGGCGCTGGTGGCGCTCGTCGCCGTCGGCGCCTGGGGTTGGTTCGTGCGGCTGCCGGGGTACCGGCCCGCCCTGCGGCCCGGCGAGCGCTACGGCGTCGACGTGTCGAACCACCAGGGCGAGATCGACTGGCACCGGGTGGCCGGCGACGACATCGAGTTCGCCTACATGAAGGCGAGCGAGGGCGGGGACCTGGTCGACCGGCGGTTCCGGGAGAACTGGGACGGTGCGGGCGACGGCAGGGCTCGACCACGGCGCCTACCACTTCTTCACCTTGTGCCGCTCGGGCGCCGAGCAGGCCGGGAACTTCCTGCGGGCGCTGCCGCCCGATCCCGGCGCGCTGCCTCCGGCGGTGGACCTGGAGCTGGCGGGCAACTGCTCGCTGCGGCCGGATCGGGCCTGGCTCGACCGCGAGCTCGGGGAGTTCCTCGCTCAGGTCGAGCGCGCCACCGGCCGGTCCGTGGTCCTCTACATCGGCGACGACTTCGAGGGCCGCTACCGCGTCCGGGACGAGCTGGACCGGCCGCTGTGGCATCGCCGGGTGCTGGCCCGGCCCGACGTCGAGGGCTGGTGGATCTGGCAGGTCCACGGCAACGCGTCGGTGGACGGCATCCCCACCGACGTCGACCTCGACGTCATGCGGGGCGATCCACGACCCCCCGCGGCGGGCCCGGTCACCGGTAGGGGCGGAAGAAGGCCCGGATGTCGGCGGTGAGCAGGTCGGGCACCTCCATGGCCGGGAAATGGCCGCCCTGCTCGAACTCCGTCCAGTGCTCGATGTGGCCGTCGCGGTTGAGGACGTAGCGCAGCAGGTTGTCGGCGGCGAACACCGCCATCCCGGTGGGGGCGGGCGACATGGCGCCCCAGTCCCGCTCGGCGTGGGCGGCCTCGTAGATGAAGTTGGCCGCGGTCGGCGCCCGTGCCGGTGAACCAGTAGATGCTGACGTTGGTGAGCAGCTGGTCCCGGTCGACCGCGTCCTCGGGCAGGGCGGCGGCCGGGTCGGTCCACTCCTGGAACTTCTCCACGATCCAGGCGAGCTGGGCGACCGGCGAGTCGGCCAGGCCGTAGGCCAGCGTCTGGGGCCGGGTCGTCTGGATCTGCAGGTAGCCGCGGCCGTCGGCCTCCCACTGGCGCAGCTCGGCGAGCCGGGCCTTCTGGGCGTCGCTCATGTCGTCGGCCTCGTCGGGCAGCATCCCCCCGATCAGCGCCAGCGCCGTCGGGTCGGTGGCGACGTGCGCGCCCACCACCCGGTCCGGATCGTGGACGCCGAGGTCCCCCGACACGCCCGCCCCGATGTCGCCGCCGTGCGCGCCATAGCGCTCGTAGCCGAGGCGGGCCATCAGCTCGACCCACGCCTTCGCGGTGCGCGCCAGCTCCCAGCCCGGCTCGCGCAACGGGATCGAGAACCCGTAGCCGGGCAGCGACGGGGCGACGACGTGGAAGGCGTCGGCGGGGTCGCCGCCGTACGCCCGGGGATCGGTCAGCGGCCCGAGCATCCCGGTGAACTCGGCCACCGAGCTCGGGTAGCCGTGGGTGACGATCAGCGGCAGCGCGTCCGGCTCGGGCGACCGCACGTGCAGGAAGTGGATGGTCTGGCCGTCGATCTCGGTCGTGAACTGGGGGAACTCGTTGAGCCGGGCCTCCTCCCGGCGCCAGTCGTACCCGGCGCGCCAATACTCGGCCAGCGCCGCGAGATACTCGACGGGCACGCCCCGGCCCAGCCGGCCCCCGACCCTGTCCCCGGCAGTGCTGCGGGCCAGCGCACCCGGCCCAGCCGCTCGCTGCAGGTCGTCCAGGTCCGCCTGCGGCACCTCGATACGGAACTCTCGGATGGCTTCGGTGTCCATGGCGACACGGTAGAGACAATTGCGGAACGTTTGGTTCCGCCTCTCGGGCATGGTTCCTCCCGTGGAGCGGACGGGGATCCGCCCGGCGATGGAGGACAGGCACGGGGCCGGGCACGTACCCTCGGCAGGTGGACCTCCTGGCCCGATGGCGAGCCGATCTCCGGCGTCCCGAGGCGCCCTGCGCCCCGGAGGACCGCTGGTTCAACCTGCTCGTCCCGGTGGTCATCGTCGTCCTGGCCCAGCTGACCAGCCCGGGATCGCTGGGCGAGGTCCTGCTGCTGCTGCCCGCGGTGGCGGTCTTCTGGCTGCGGGCGCTGGGGAAGCGGGTGCGGTCCGAGGTCCTCGCCGGCGTCGTGTTCGTGTCGGTGGCGGCTGCGGTGAGCGCGGGCGGCAACCTGGAGGGGTCGTTCTTCCTGTGCGCCACCGCGGTCCTCTACACGGCGTGGTACCTGGGCTCGTGCACCAAGGCCGTGGTCATCGCGGCGGTGGCCACGCTGGTCGAGTGGACGGTGTCGGCCAAGCTGGCCCCCGAGGCCGGGATCTCGTGGCAGCCGTGGGCGATCGCCAACGTGTTCACCTTCACCCTGGGCCGCACGCTGCGCAGCCAGCGCCTGCTCATCGAGCAGCTGGAGCAGACCCGGCGCGAGCTGGCGGACGCGGCCGTCGCCGAGGAGCGGCGCCGCATCGCCCGCGACCTGCACGACCTCGCCGGCCAAACGCTGGCCGCGGTGCTGCTGCACGTCACCGGCGCCCGCCACGTCCTGCGGCGGGACGTCGGACGAGGCCGAGCGGGCGCTGCGGGACGCCGAGGCGGTCGGGCGGGCCAGCCTCGACCAGATCCGGGCCACGGTCGCCGCCCTGCGGGCCGACGAGCGCGGCACCGATCCCGCGCTGCCCGGCGTGGCCGACCTGGCGCTGCTGGTCGAGGACTACCGCCGGGCCGGGCTGGACATCCGCTACGACGCGGCCGGCACGCTCGACTACCTGGACGGCCCGGTCGGCACCGCCATCCATCGCATCGCCCGCGAAGCCCTGACCAACGTGGCCCGCCACGCCCCCGGCAACCACGTCACCGTGAGCCTGGCAGGCGGAGGACGACGCGGTCCTGCTGCGGGTGGTCGACTCGGGCACCCCGGGCGGCGCCGCCGCGGTCACCGGGCCCCACTTCGGCCTGGTGGGCATGGCGGAGCGGGCCCGGGCCGTGGGCGGCGAGCTGGAGGCGGGCCCGTCGGCGGACGGCTGGCGGGTCGAGGCCCGGCTGCCGGTCCGGCGCCACCCCGAGGCGGCCCTGCCGTGATCCGGGTGCTGATCGTCGACGACCAGGCGGTCGTGCGGGCGGGCGTGGCCCGGATCCTCGGCCCCGACGACGGGTTCGAGGTCGTGGCCGAGTGCGACGACGGCGACCAGGTCCCGGCGGCGGTGGAGCAGCACCGGCCCGACGTGGTGCTGATGGACGTGCGCATGCGGCGGGTCGACGGCGTCGCCGCCACCCGGGCGCTGGCGGCGAGCGGGTCGGGGCCGCCGGTGCTGGTCCTCACCACCTTCGACGACGACGACGTGCTGTGGGGGGCGCTGGAGGCCGGGGCCGCGGGGTTCGTGCTCAAGGACGCCTCGGCCGAGGAGATCATCGCCGCCACCCGGGCCGTGGCGGGCGGCGCCGCCTGGCTCGACCCCGCGGTCACCGAGCGGGTGCTGCGGCGGGCCCGGGGCGCGGCGGCCGCGGCCCCGGCGGCGCCCGCGGCGCCGGCCCGGATCCCGGCGCTGACCGACCGCGAGCACGACGTGCTGCGGCTGATGGCCACGGGCGCCACCAACGTCGAGATCGCCCGGGCGCTGTTCGTCAGCGAGGCCACGGTGAAGACCCACGTCGGGTCGATCTTCTCCAAGCTGGCGGTGCGCGACCGGGCCGCCGCCATCGTCTACGCCTACGACCACGGGGTGGTGGGCACCGGCCCCTGATCCACCCACGGGGCGAGGGAAACCCGACCATGCTCCGATGTCCGCCCGCCCGGCGCGCGGCGCACGCTGCGGGCATGAGCACCCAACCTCCTCACCACTGCACCGGACCCGCCGGTCGCCGCCGGACGCGGCCGTGCTGCGGGTCGACGGCCTGGTCAAGCGCTACGGCGCTCACCGAAGTCGTCCGCGGCGTCTCGTTCGAGGTGCGCCGGGGCGAGCTGTTCGGCCTGCTGGGCACCAACGGCGCGGGCAAGACGACGATCGTCGAGATCCTCCAGGGCCTGCGGCGGGCCAGCGGCGGCTCCGTCGAGGTGCTGGGCCTCGATCCCGCGCGTCGGCCGGCGACCGGCTGCGGCGGCGGATCGGCTCGCAGCTCCAGGACGCCGCCCTGCCGGGCCGCATGCGGGTCGGCGAGGCCCTGCGCCTGTTCGCCTCGCTGCACCCCGATCCCCGGCCGCTGGACGAGCTGGTCGAGGAGTGGAACCTGGCGGGCCTGCTGCGGCGGCCGTTCGCGGGGCTGTCGGGCGGCGAGCGCCAGCGCCTGTTCGTCGCGCTGGCGCTGGTGGGCCGGCCCGAGGTCGTGTTCCTGGACGAGCTGACGCAGAACCTCGACCCCAGCGCCCGGCGCCAGACGTGGGACGTGGTGCGGCGGATCCGGGACCGGGGCACCACGGTCGTCCTCGTCACCCACGACGTGGAGGAGGCGGAGCGCGTGTGCGACCGGGTCGTCGTCCTGCACCGGGGCCGGCTGGTGGCCGACGGCCCGCCCCCCACCATCGTGGAGGCGCTCGGCGGCGTGCCCACGGTCCGGTTCACCGACGCCGACCTGGACGTCCGGCCGCTGCGCTCGCTCCCCGGCGTGTCCTCCGTCCAGCGCCACGGGCCCGAGGTCGCCGTCACCGGCTCGGGCCCGGTCCTGGCCCACGTCGGCGCCCACCTGGTCGCCGCCGGGCGCCCCGCCGCTCGACCTCAGGCTCGACCGCCCCACGCTCGAAGACCGCTTCGTCACCCTCACGGAGGACCCGTCATGACCGCCAGCCCTGTTGCCCCCTGCCCGCCGCCCCGGCCACCGCGCCGGCCTCGGCGTCGCGCCTCGACCGGCCGGCCTGCGCACGGTGGCGCGCCTCGCCGCCATGGACCTGCGCCTGCTGGCCCGGGAGCCGGGCGTGCATCGTCGGCCTCGTCGCCTTCCCCGCGGTGACGGTCCTGATCCTCGCCGGGCGTGTTCGGCTCGGTCCCCGACCCCGAGTTCTCGGGGGTGCGGCCGAGCGAGCACTACGTCATCGGCTATCTGGGCGTGGTCATGGCCCAGCTCGGGCTGGTGACCCTCCCCGCCCACATCGCCACCCACCGGGAGCTGGGCGTCCTGCGCCGCTACCGCGCCTCGGGCGTCAGCGGCGCCGCGCTGGCCGCGAGCCACGCGGCCGTCGGCACGGTCCTCGGCCTGGCCGGGGCCGCCATCGTCCTGGCCGTGGGCGGCGCGGTCTACGGCGTCCCGTCCCCGGACGACCCTGCGCTCGCGGCCGGCTGGCTGCTGGCCGGCCTGGCCTGCTTCGTCGCCATCGGCCTGGGCCTCGGCCTGCTGATGCCGAGCAGCCGGGCGGCCAACGCCATCGGGAGCCTGGTCTTCATCCCCATGTTCCTCCTGGGCGGCGGCGGCCCGCCCCGCGCCGTCATGACCGCCCCGATGCAGGCCATCGCCGACGCCATGCCGCTGAGCCACGTCGTCGGCGGCCTGCGCCATGCCTGGCTCGGCGCCGACCTCCGACCCCCACGCCCTGTGGTGGCCGGTCGCCGTGGCCGTGGTCGCCGTCGCCCTCGCGGTCCGCTCGACCCGCCGCCGGGTGGCGTAGCCGTGGCGGCGGGTGACGAGCGTTCACCGTCGCCGCGGCCGCGCTCCGCGCTTTGCGGCCGGTGTGCCATCGTGACGCCGTGACCGACACACCGGAGCCGGGGACCGACGAGTGGCGGGCGCTGGTCGACGAGCCGATCGTCGACCCGGGCCAGCGCATGGTGGACGCCCACCATCACCTGTGGCCTGCGGGCGAGGGGATGGGCTACGGGCTGGCGGAGCTGGCGGCCGACGCCGGCAGCGGGCACGACGTGGTGCGGACGGTCTTCGTCGAGTGCCGGTCGTCGTACCGGACCAGCGGGCCGCCGGAGCTGGCCCCTGTGGGCGAGACCGAGTTCGTGGCGGCTGCGGCCGCCGAGAGCGGTGGGCTGATCGGCGGGATCGTTGCCCACGCCGATCTGCGCCTCCCCCAGCTCGACGACGTCCTCGACGCCCATGTCGAGGCCGGGCGGGGGCTGCTGCGGGGCATCCGCCACTCCCTGTCCCGCGGCGATCGCGCCGACGGCCTGAGCATCCCGGGCCGGGCCCCCGAGGGCCTGTCCGAGGACCCCGCCTTCCGCGCCGGCGTCGCCCGCCTCGGCGCCCGCGGGCTCACCTACGACACCTGGCAGTACCACTACCAGGCCCGGGAGCTCCTCGGCCTCGCCCGGGCGGTGCCCGACACGCTCATGGTCCTCGACCACTTCTGCACTCCGCTCGGCGTGGGCCGCTTCGCCAACCGGCGTGACGACCTGTTCGACCAGTGGCGGGAGGACATCGCCGACATCGCCCGCTGCGACAACGTCGTGGCCAAGCTGGGCGGCCTGGCCATGCCCGACAACGGCTTCGGCTGGCACACGGCCGCCCGCCCGCCGACCTCCGACGAGTTCGTCGCCGCCCAGGGCCGCTACTACCTCCACGCGCTCGACTGCTTCGGCCCGGACCGCTGCCTGTTCGAGTCGAACTTCCCCGTCGACCGCCTCTCGCTCTCCTACCGCACCCTGGGCAACGCGGTGAAGAAGATCCTCCAGGACCTCTCGCCGGACGAGCGCGACGCCGTGTTCCACGGCACCGCCACCCGCGTCTACCGCCTCGACCCCTGATCCGCCCACGGCGTCGTGTCGATGCCGGGATAGCGGCGGCCCAGGCCGTCGAGCGTCTGGGGACTCCAGTACGGGTCTCCCGGTGGTGGGAAGCCGAACAGCCGGAGCTGGCGCGGCGAGGCCCGGACGACGAACGCATGCCAGCTGTCGGTGTCGGCGGTGTCGGTCCACCCCCGCCGCGTGATCCAGTCGGCGTCGGCCCGGCGGAAGTTGACATGGATGGTGAACCGGGCACCCCGGTCCGCCGACAGGGCCGTGCCGCGGTGGAAGGTCTCGAGGCGGTAGGCCACCACCGTCCCCGCCGGGCCGGCGGCCGCGACCTCGACGTCGTACAGGGCCGGCGAGGCCTCGCCCGACACCCAGCCCGGATGCTCGGCGTCGATCACGCCGGCCTCGCGGGGATACCAGTTGGGCAACGCCGGCAGGCCCGCAGTGTGACGGATCGGCACGTAGCTCGGAGGCCCCATGCCGGCGGGGACGTCACTGAGGTAGACGAACATCTCGACCTGCGCCGGCGGCTGGTCCGGTGCCGGCACCACGAGGGAGTGGTTGAGGTAGTCACGGTGATGGGGTTGGTCGTAGTCGGCCGCGCCGCTGTACTTCGCCCACGCCTCGATCGAGTACACCCGCAGGTCGCCCGCACCCAAGAGGTCCTCGGCGAGGTCGATCAGCCGGGGGTGCACCGCCAGCAGGCTGAGCTCCGCCACCCCGAACGGGAAGTCGACGATGCCCCCGAACTCGTCACGGAACCGCTCGTTGCGAGCGGGATCGACGTCGTCATGGAACTCGTCCCGCGAGGGAACACGACCGGCAACTCGCCGGCTGCCGCCCCGATGTCCTCGGCGGACAGGTAGCCGGGCAGGACCACGAACCCATCCTGCTGGAACGCCTGCACCGACTCCCGGGACACCATGCCGGGGGTCAGCCGGGGCGCGGGGGTGGCGCCTGCGTGGAGGCGGGCGGGTAGGAAGGCGTGGAGGTCGGCTGATAGGCCGGCGTCGAGGTGGCTTGGTAGGGCCGGCTGGCGGTAGGCGGGCAGCGGGGGCGTGATCCGGGCCGAGACCCAGTCGATGGCGAAGCGCAGGAACAGCGTCGCCAGCGAGTAGACGATCATCGCGAACAACAGGGACGTGTCCAGCACCGACTCGCCGTTGAGCTGGATCGGCTCGAACATGCCGCGGAACGGGGCCATGGTGCGTCCCGCCGAGCGGTACACCCACTCCACGAACGACGCCGTCGGGTTGGCGCCCAGCAGCAGCAGGATGAACGCGAGCACCAGCAGCACCAGGTTCACGATCAGCCATACGTACACCACCCACAGCAACACCCTGGCGATCTTGGCCACGGTCACCCGGGCGCTGCCGGCATGATCTGGTTCTGTCGTCGTCTCCATGTGGGCCTCCCCGAGCCTGAGCCGTTCGACGGGCCGATCATGGCCCCCGGTGCGGCCCGCGGGGATCACCCGGGCCGGGTGGCGGCGCCGAGCCCGACGGAAACCTCTCGCTCACCCGTCCAGGGCTCGGAGCATGCGCTTGAGGGCGACCTGGCGGTACGAGGCGTCGGCCAGCTCGCGGACCTCGTCCCAGTCGACCGGGGCGGCCTCCAGGTCGAGGGCCAGCCAGCCGCTGGGACCGAAGTAGGGCGGCGAGTAGAACCGCTCGTCCTCGACCAGCGAGGCCCGCTCGTCGCCGTCCGGCTTGAAGATCAGCCCCCAGGGCCGCTCGTCGGTCCCGGAGAAGACGCCGAAGATCTTCTTGCCGGCCCGGAAGGTCGGCCGCCCCCAGGCCTCGACCTCGACCGCCTCGGGGAAGGCGAGGAAGACCTTGCGCAGGTCCGCCAGGTAGGGGTCGTCTTCCTCGTACATCCGGGGATGGGCCATGGCCCGCAGGCTATGACGACCGGCGCTACGGGACGGTGGCGCGGAGGACGAGCGCGACCACGCGGTCGACCTCGCCCGGCGAGATCCGGCGGCGGAACAGGAGCGGTACGAGGAGGAGCGGCGACGCCAGCGTGAGGAAGATCGTGTCGGCGTCCACGTCCCCGGCGAGCTGGTCCTGCCGGCGGGCGCGGTCGACCCGTGCCCGCCAGCCGGCGAACAGCGTCTCGTAGTGGGTGAGCACCGCGGCCGTGTAGTCGGGGTAGGTGCCCGACGCCATGAGCGCGTTCTGGGCCACCTCGACCGGGTCGTCGAAGAACGCCGCCAGGCGGCGGGCGAACGTCTCGACGTCGCGCGCCCAGTCGCCGGTGTCCGGCACCGTGAGCTCGCGGGTGTGGAGCGACAGGGCCTCCCGGAGCAGGTCGTCCTTGGCGGGCCACCAGCGGTGGAGCGTGGCCCGGCTCACGCCCGCGAGGCGTGCGACCTCGACGGGGCCGAAGTCGGCGTGGCCCTCGGCGAGGAGGTCGAGGCACGCCCGGGCGACCCGCCGGCGCACGTCCTCGCTGCGGCCGCCGGCGCGGACCCGGACCCGCTCCCCCTCTGGTGCGGGTCGGGAACGAACCGATGACGCCGAACGAGACGACGCCAAACGAGACATGGTGTTTACTTTAGCTCCATGGCCTCGCCGCTCTCCTACTGGCACGACACGCTCGCCCCGGGTGACGACCTCGGCCCCCGACCGGCGCTGCCCGGCTCCCTCGACGCCGATGTCGCCATCGTCGGCGCCGGCTTCACCGGGTTGTGGACGGCGCACTCGCTGCTGCGGGCCGACCCCGGCATCCGGGTGGTGGTGCTGGAGGCGGAGGTCGCCGGGTTCGGCGCGTCGGGGCGCAACGGCGGGTGGTGCGTGGGCGACTACAGCGGACCGATGCCGGCGGTCGAGCGGGCCGGCGGGCCGGGCTCGGCCGAGACGATGGCCCGGGAGATGCACCGCAGCGTCGACGAGGTGGGCGCGGTCGTGGCCGACGCCGGCATCGACTGCGGGTGGCACAAGGGCGGCGCCATCGTCTTCGCCACCAACGGGGGCGAGCTGCGCCGCGTGCAGAAGCACCACGCCGAGCTGGCCCGCTACGGGCTCGGCGATGCGTGGACGCTGCTCGACCAGCACGAGGCGGCGTCGATCGTGCACGCCACCGGCGTGCGCGGCGGGGTGTTCATGCCCCACGCCGCCACGGTCCACCCGGCCCGCCTGGCCCGGGGGCTGGCCGTCGAGGTCGAGCGCCTCGGCGGGGTCATCCACGAGCGGACGCCGGTGCGGGCCGTCGAGGCTCACCGGGCGCGCACCGATCACGGCACCGTGCGCGCCGACGTGGTCGTGCGGGCGACCGAGGCGTACACCGGGAGCCTCGAGGGTCACGAGCGGGACGTGCTGCCCCTCGCGAACTACATGGTGGCCACCGAGCCCCTCGACGACGCGACGTGGGAGTCGATCGGGCTCGCCGACCGGCAGCTGTTCGAGCTCGGCAGCGATGATGCTCGGCTACGGGCAGCGGACGGCCGACGGCCGCATCGCGTGGGGCGGGCTCAGCGGTCCGACGTGGTGGGGCGGGCGGGTGCCCCCGTCCCCCATGCGGGACCGGCGCGTGGGCGACCGGCTGCGGGCGACGCTCGTGCGGCTGTTCCCCGCGCTCGACGGCGTCGCCATCACCCACGACTGGGGCGGCGTGCTCGGCGTGCCCCGGGACCTGCTCCCCGGCATCGGCCTCGACCGCACCTCCGGGCTCGCGTGGGCGGGCGGCTACTTCGGCCAGGGCGTGGCCGCCTCCAACGCCGCCGGCCGGGGGCTCGCCGACCTCATCCGGGGCGTCGACAGCGACCTCACCCGGCTCCCGTGGGTCGGCCACCGGTCCCGGCGGTGGGAGCCCGAGCCCTGGCGCTGGCTCGGCGTGCACGCCTACGCCGCTTCCGCCCACGTCACCGACTGGCGCGACCGCCGCTCCGGCTGATCACAGGCCCTGCCAGGCAGGCTTGTGCGCCCACGTCTCGCGGTAGTAGCCGGCCCGGGACAGGCGGGCCCCGGCCGGTTCGTCGACCACCACGGTGGCATGGGGGTGGAGCTGAAGGGCCGAGGCCGGGACCATGGCGGTCACCGGGCCCTCGACCGCCCGCACCACGGCCTCGGCCTTGGCGTCGCCGAAGGCGAGCAGCACGAGGTGGCGGGCGTCCAGGATCGTGCCTACGCCCTGGGTCACGACGTGGCGAGGGACCGCGTCGAGCGACGGGAAGAAGCGGGCGTTGTCGGCGCGGGTGCGGTCGGTCAGGGTCTTGATGCGGGTCCGGGAGGCCAGCGACGAGCCCGGCTCGTTGAACCCGATGTGGCCGTCGGTCCCGACGCCGAGCAGCTGGAGGTCGACGCCCCCGGCGGCGGCGATGGCGTCCTCGTAGGCGGCGCACGCGGCGGCGAGGTCGGCGCTGGCGGCGTCCGGACCCCGGACCGCCCCGGGCGGGAAGTCGACGTGGCGCTCCAGCTGCTGGGCGATGGACCGGCGGTACGACCACGGGTCGTCAGGTGCCAGGCCGACGTACTCGTCCAGCAGGAAGGCCTGCGCGTCGGCGAAGCTCACCTCCCCCGCGTCGTGGCGGCGCGCCAGATCGCGATACACCACCAGCGGAGAGCTGCCCGGTGGCCACTCCGAGCACCGCCGTCGGCCGGCGGGCCAACAGGTCGGCGACCGCCCCGCCCACGAGGGCGCCCGCATCCTCGGGGCCCCGCAGGATCACGACCTCCAAGGGGCGTCCTCGGGGCGGCGGCGGTCGTAGGCGACCCGGCCGGCGATGACCGTGGCGACCAGGTGGCCGTCGGGGTCGAGGAGGACCAGGTCGCCAGGTGCGCCCGGCGCCAGGGTGGCGCGATCGGACCGGTGCAGCAGATCCGCCGGGACCGTGGTGGCCGCCGCCACCGCGGCCGCCAGGGGAACGCCGGCGAAGCTGACCAGGTTGCGGATCGCCTGGTCCAGGCCAAGGGTGCTGCCCGCCAGGGTGCCGTCAGGGAGGCGGAACGGCCCATCGGACACGCCCAGGGCGGCGACCGCGTCGGTGACGAGGGAGAGACGGTCGCCCAGGGCGCGCGACGCCAGCGCCACCATCGTCGGATCGACGTGGGTGCCGTCGGCGATGACGCCCACCCGTAGCCGGTCGTCCGTCAGGGCGACAGCGGCCAGGCCGGGGGCGCGGTGGTGGAGGCCGTCCATGGCGTTGAACAGGTGTGTGACGTAGGTGACCCCGGAGTCGACGGCGGCCCGGGCCTGGGCGCCGGTGGCCGCGGAGTGGCCCGCGGAGACCACGATGCCCTGGTCCACGAGTGCCCGGATCAAGGCCAGCGCCCCCGGCAGCTCGGGAGCCAGGGTGACCATGGCGACAGCGCCGGCCCAGCCCTCGGCTTCCACCACCGCGGGGTCCGGGGGCGCCAGGTGCTCCGGCGGGTGGGCGCCGCGGCGCTCCGGGGCCAGGAACGGTCCTTCGAAGTGCAGGCCCAGCGGCGCGGCCAGCGGGCGGTCGACCAGGGACGGCGGCGGGCCGGCCCGCCACGCGGCCAGTGCCCGGCGGCGGATGTCGGGCGGGCTGGTCACCACCGTGGGCAGCCAGGCGGTCACGCCCCAGCGGGGCAACGCCGCGGACACGTCCCACAGGCGCTCTGGCTCGGCGGTCACGTCGATGCCGGCCGCCCCATTGCACTGGAGGTCGATCAGACCGGGCGCCACCAGGAGCCCGGTGGCATCCACCGTCGGGGCGCCCGCCACCGGCGTCGCCGCGATGCGGCCCGCGGCCACGAAGACCGGTCGGGGGCCACCCGTGACCGTGAGGTCGCTCACGGCGGCCACACGACCGGGATCAGGTCGCCGTCGCGGGCCAGGTGGTGACGGGCCACCACCGCCGCGCCCAGCGCGCCGGCGGGAACGCCGGCGGGGACCAGCGCCACCCGGTCGGCCAGGCCGATCGCCGCGAGCACGGGCGAGCGGACCGCCCGGTGGCGGAGCGCCGACCGCACCGCGTCGAGCAGGGCGGCGCCGGCGTCGGCCACTCCCCCGCCCAGCACCACCAGCTCCGGGTCGACCGTCTGCGCCAGCAGCGCCACCGCGCCGGCCAGGTGCCCGGCCACGTCGTCCAGCACCGCCACCGCCGCGGCGTCCCCGGCCGCCGCCGCGGCCAGCAGGGCGGTGGTGGCGGCCGTCTCACCGTCGCCCCCCGGCCAGCGAGCGGCGATGGCCGCGCCCGAGGCCAGCACCTCCAGGCAGCCGCGCTGTCCGCACTCGCACACGGGCCCGTCGGGGTCGACCGGGAGATGGCCGATCTCGCCCGCCGCCCCGTGGGCGCCCCGGCGGATCCGCCCGTCGAGCAGGAGCCCGGCGGCCAGGCCGGTCCCCACGCTGAGGTAGGCCAGGTCGCCCCGGCAGCCCAGCGCCACCGCCGCGCCCACCGCCGCCAGGTTCACGTCGTTGTCGACCACGACCGGTGCCCCGGCTACCGCGCCCAGGTGCGCAGCCAGGCCGACCGGATCGTCGCCCAGGCCGAGGTTCACCGCGTGGCGCACCGTGCCGGCGGCCAGGTCGACCAGCCCCGGCACGCCCACGCCCACCGCCGCGAAGCCGTCGCCCGGCAGCCCGGCGGCCGCCGCCAGCTCGGCCAGCACATCGCCGGTCGAGCGCAGCAGCCGGTCCCCGCCCCCGGCCCCGGTCGGCCGCCGCACGGTGGCGAGCACCGTGCCGGTCCCGGCCGCCACCGCCACGGCCAGCGTCTTGGTGCCGCCCACGTCGAGGCCGGCGACGATGTCCTCAGCCACCGCCGGGCTCCCGCCGCAGCGACAGCCCGGTGCCGGCGTCGAACAGGTACACGCGGCTGGTGTCGACGGCCAGCTTGACGACGTCACCGGTCGCCAGCCCGCTGTGCGGGCCGAGCCGCACTACGCCGCGGCCCCGGCGGGCCACCACCTGCCGCCACGAGTCCGAGGCGTCGGGATCGGCCGGCGGCGGGTCGGCCAGCACCACGTGGACGACGGTCTCGGCACCCAGCGACTCCACCAGGTCGACGGTGGCCTCGATCACCCGGTCGGCCGGGGCGCCGGGCTCGTCGCTGAAGGACTCGGGCCGGATGCCGACCGCCACCGGCGACCCCGCGAGCGAGCGGACCGCCGGGTGCGCCGCCACCACGGCCTCGTCGATGGCCAGGCGGTGGGCGCCGACCCGCAGCGCCCAGCCGCCGCCGGCGGACGGCGCTTCGACGGTCCCGGCCAGCAGGTTCATCGCGGGCGAGCCGATGAAGGTGGCCACGAACTGGTTGACCGGCTCGTCGTAGAGGCGCTGGGGCGTGTCCACCTGCTGGAGCGTGCCGTCCCGCAGCACCGCAACCCGGGTGCCCATGGTCATGGCCTCGGTCTGGTCGTGGGTCACGTAGACCGTGGTGACGGCCAGCTCGCGCTGGAGGCGGGCGATCTCGGCCCGCATCTCGACCCGCAGCTTGGCGTCGAGGTTGGACAGCGGCTCGTCCATCAGGAACGCCTGCGGGTGGCGGATGATGGCCCGCCCCATCGCCACCCGCTGGCGCTGGCCGCCGGAGAGCTGCGACGGCCGCCGCCCCAGGACCTCGCCGAGCTGGAGCACCTCGGCCACCTCGGCCACCCGCCGCTCGATCTCGTCCTTGGGGGTGCGGGCCAGCTTGAGCGGGTAGCCGATGTTCCTGGCCACCGTCATGTGGGGATAGAGGGCGTAGCTCTGGAACACCATGGCGATGTCCCGGTCCTTGGGCTGGGCGCGGGTGACGTCCCGGCCCCCGACGGCGATGGTGCCCTCGGTGACCTCCTCCAGGCCGGCGATCATGCGCAGCAGCGTGGACTTCCCGCAGCCCGAAGGCCCCACGAGGACGAGCAGCTCGCCGTCGGCCACGTCGAGGTCGACGGCGTCGACCGCGATGGTGCTGCCGTCGTACGACTTGGTCACGCCGCGCACGGCGATGTCAGCCACAGGCGATCCTTCCGAGCAGCACGGCGGCGACCGCCTCCCCGCAGGCGGGGGACGCCCCGTAGGTGGTGATGCGGGCCGCGGCCGGGGGCAGCGCGTCGCCCCCGGGCCAGCCCATGTCGACGAGCACTGCGTCGGGGCGGGCCGCCAGCAGCGTGCGCAGTGCCGCGGCCTGCGCCGGCCGGCGCTGCGCGTCGCGGGCGACCATCACCAGCGGCCGGCCGCGGGCGGCCAGCAGGGCGGACGCCACGGCGTGGTCGTCGCCCTCGCCGATGCGGGCCGATGTGGCCGCCGGGTCGTGCCGTGTGACGGAGGCGGCGGCGCCCCACGGCACTGACCCAGCGGCGATGTTGGCGGGCCGGTCGAGCTCGACCACATGCGCTCCCGCGATGTCTGTGGGCAGCACTCCGTCTACCCGCAGCGCGCGGCGCGCAGCCTCCGCCCCCAGAGCCGCCAGGTCCCGGGGGTCACCATCCCCTTCGCTCCGACGGTCGAGCGTCGCCACCCGACCGGCCGCCTCGTGGACCCGCGCCTGTCCCAGCGAGCCGCTCGCCACCGCCGCCTCCACCGCGTCGAGGCAGGCGTCGAGGAGGTCCTCGTCGTTGTCGGGACCGAGACAGCACAGGTCGGCGCCGGCGGCCAGGGCCCGCACCACCGCGGCGGGGATCCCGGCGGGACCGCCGATCCCGCCCATGTCCAGCGCATCGGTGACGATCACGCCCCCGAAGCCGAGCTCGCCCCGCAGCAGGTCGCCCAGGATGCGAGCGCTCACCGATGCCGGGGCCGCGTCCAGGGTGGGGACCCGCAGGTGGCCGGGCATCACCGCCGCCACCCCGGCGGCGATGGCGGCCCGGAACGGGGCCAGGTCCCGGTCGTCCAGCTCGACGGTCGGCAGCGCCAGGTGCGAGTCGACCGTCGCGGCCCCGTGCCCGGGGAAGTGCTTGGCGCAGGCGGCCACGCCCGCGGCCTGGAGGCCGGACACGAACGCGGCGGTGTGCCGCGCCACCAGGTCGCCGTCGGCGCCGAATGAGCGCACGCCGATCACCGGGTTGGCCGGGTCGCGGTTCACGTCGGCGCACGGGGCCAGGTCCAGGTCCACGCCCAGCGACCGCAGCCGCGCACCCAGGGCGCGAGCGAGGGCGGACGTCAGCTCCACGTCGTCCACCGCGCCCAGGGCGGCGTTGCCCGGCAGGGACGAGCCGGTGGCGGCCTCGATGCGGGTGACGTCGCCGCCCTCCTCGTCCAGGGCTATGACCACCGGCGGCCGGGCGCCGTGCAGCGCGGCGGTCACGGCCGGCAGGTCGGCGTCCCGGTTGGAGCCGTACAGGCACACGCCGCCCAGGCCGCCCTCCACCCGGCGCGCCAGCCAGGCGGGCACCTCGGGTCCGGGGAACGAGGCCAGCAGCGTGCCCAGGGCCGGCCGGCGCACTGCGGCAGCGGTCATCCCTTCACCGCCCCCGCGGTCAGCCCCGACGCCACCCGCCGGTGCACCAGCAGGAAGAACACGATGACCGGCAGGGTGATCAGCGTCGACCCGGCCATCACGCCGCCCCAGTCGGTGCCCCGGGCGCCGAAGTTGAAGGCCTGCAGCCACACCGGCAGTGTCTCGCGCTCGGGGCGGTCCATGATGACCAGGGCGAACGTGAACTCGTTCCACGCCTGGATGAAGGCGAAGATCCCGGTGGCCACCAGGCCCGGCGCCACCAGCGGCAGCGTCACGGTGAAGAAGGCCCGCAGCCGGCTGGAGCCGTCCATCATGGCGGCCTCCTCCAGCTCGCGGGGCACGCCGCCCACGAAGCCCCGCAGCGTCCACACCGTGAACGGCAGCACGAAGGCCAGGTAGGTGATGGTCAGGCCGGCGATCGAGTTGCGCAGGTTCCAGCCCTCCAGCACCTTGACCACCGAGATCATCAGCGCCTCGGCCGGCACCATCTGCACCAGCAGCACCACCACCAGGAACGCCACCCGGCCCCGGAAGCGGAAGCGCGCCACCGCCACGGCCGCCAGGAAGGCGGTGAACAGCGCGAGCACCACGGTCAGCAGCGTCACCTGGAGGCTGTTGGCGAACGAGGACCAGAAGTGGTCGCGCTCGAACACCGACCGGTAGTTCTCCAGGGTGCCGATCGGCAGGAAGCGGGGCGCCGAGCGGATCTCGGAGTTGGGCCGGAACGAGGTGACCACCATCCAGTAGACGGGGAAGGCGATGACCACGATCACCACCCCGGCCAGCAGGTTCCACGGCCAGCGCCGGCGTCCCATCACACCTCCTCCTGGCGGAACATCTGGCGCAGATAGAACAGCGTGGCCAGCAGCGTGATGCCCACCATCACCAGGGCCACGGCCGCGCCCAGCCCGAAGTCGTCGCCCGCCGAGGTCCGGTAGGCGTAGACGCCGAGCGTATTGGTCTCGCGGGTGATGCCGCCCGCCTGCTGGAGCACGTAGATCTGGGTGAAGACCCGCAGGTCCCACAGGGTGGACAGCGCGGCCAGCACCACGAAGATCGGCTTGAGCGCGGGCCAGGTCACGTCCCGGAAGCGCTGCCACCCGCCGGCACCGTCGATGGCGGCGGCCTCCATCACCTCGCCCGGGATCTGCGTCATGCCCGCGTACAGCGTGAAGGCCACGAACGGCACGCCCATCCACACCACGATCAGCGTGCCCACGAAGAAGAACGACAGCGGCCGGCTCAGCCACGAGTGGCCCTCGAAGTCGCCGCCCAGGCGGGCGAGCCCCCAGTTCACGACCCCGTAGCGGGGGTCGAAGATCCACTGCCACACGATGGTGGCGGTCAGGGCGGGTGTGGCCCAGGCGAACAGCAGTGCCACGCTCAGGCCGGTCCGCATGACGGTCCCCAGCCGGGCCAGCAGCAGCGCCAGCAGCGTCCCCAGCACCAGCGTCAGCACGGCGTTCACCGCGCAGAAGATCAGCGAGCGCCGCAGCACGTCCCAGAAGTAGGGGTCGCCGAAGATCTCGGCGAAGTTGTCGGTGCCCACGTAGGGGGCGGGGGCGCCGAACTGCTGGCGGAGGCCGAACTCCTGGGTGGACATCACGGCCAGCCGCACCAGCGGGTAGCCGAGGCCCACACCCAGGGCGATCAGGGCCGGGACCAGCAGGGCGTAGGGCAGCAGGCCGGTCCGGGCCCGGGGCGGGCGGGGTCGGCGCGAGCGACCCGCCGCCGGCCCGTCCGAGGGGACCGGTGGAGGGCCGGTCCCCTCGACGGGCAGCACGGCGGTCACGGGTCGCTCGCTCCGTCCGTCACTCGTTGTTGAGGATGGCGACGATGGCCTCGTTGGCCCGGGTCGCCTCCTCCTGCACGTCGGCCCCGCCGGCGATGGCGGCACCCATGTCGTGCAGGACCGTGCCCGACTCGACCTCGGCCCAGTACTCGCTGGAGGGCACGAACCGGGTGATCTCCGCCGCCTGGGCCTGCGCCTGGGCGGCCTCGTCGCCCTGCACCTCGCCCAGCAGCGACTTGAGCACCGGGATCAGGCCGTTCTCGGCGAACTTGGTCTGGTACTCCTCGCCGGTGAGCACCTCGAGGAACGCCAGCGCCAGGCCCGGGTTCTCGCTCTGGGCCGAGATGCCCAGGTTGGACCCGCCGAGGAACGACGGGGCGACGCCGCCGTCGCTGCCGGGGAGCGGGAAGGCGCCCAGCACGGCGTCGTACTTCCCGGGGCACCCGTCCTCGCCCGTGATCTGGCCCATCTTCCAGCCCGGGCCCATCAGCATGCCGACCTCGCCGTTGCAGAAGTCGAGGTAGTCCTCGGCGTCGTCGGTGTCGGCGGGGGCGGCATTGGCGTTCTGCATGATGTCCTGCACGGTCTCCAGGCCCGCGATCGACTCGGGCGAGTCGAGCTCACCGACCCACTCGCCGTCCTCGTCGATGGCGATGTCGCCACCGGCGTCCCAGATGAACGACAGGGTGGCCTGCCAGTTGCGGCCGGGGAAGTAGATCCCGGAGAAGTTGGGGATGCTCGCGTTGTCGGCCTGGAGCTTCTTGCCGGCCGCCACGAACTCCTCCATGGTGGTCGGGACGCTGAGACCGGAGGCGGCGAACAGGTCCTTGCGGTACACCACGATCCGGGCGCCGCCGTAGTACGGCACGCCGTAGAAGTGGTCACTGTAGGTGCCGGCCTCGACCAGGCTGTCGACCAGGTCGTCGCCGCCGAGGTCGTCGCGGGCGTCGCTGAGGTCGACCAGCGCGCCGGCCGCCTCGAACGCCTGGGCCTGCGTGTTGCCCATCTCCACGATGTCGGGGCTGTCGTCGGTGGGCAGCACGTTGGTGAGCCGGCTGACCAGCCCGTCCCACTCCTGCCGCTCGACCTCGACGGTCACGTTCGGGTACTCCTCGGCGAACCGTTCCTTGGCCAGCTCGATCATCTCGTCGGGCGTGTCCGGCCCGTTGAGCCAGACCCGCAGGGTGGCCTCGGTGTCAGCGGGGGGCGCCTCGAGTGAGGCGGCCTCGCTGCCCGTCCCCTCCTCGGAACCGGCCCCGTCGTCGTCATCGGACCCGCAGGCGGCCAGTGCAAGCACAGCCGCAAGCGCTATCGCCGCGACTTTCTTCGTCTTCACGTCGTCCTCCCATACGTCGGGCGGCGAGCCCCCCTCGGGATCGTCGCGGTTGTCATGCGACGCCCAGCTCTCGGTCGAGAACGAGCATCGCGACGCCGAGGAGGACGTCGTCCTCCCCGAGCGAGCTGAACCGGATGTCGGCGTGGTCGCCGACTGCCGGCATGGTCCGCTGACGCACGGCGTCGAGCGCCGCGGACCGGAACGTCTCGTCGAGCACGTCGAGCGGGCCCGACAGGACGACCTCGCGCAGGTTGAGCGTGCTGATCACGGGGGCCAGCGCCTCGCCCAGCCGCCGGCCGGCAGCAGCCAGGGCCGCGTCGTCGCGGTGGCGGAGGCGGGGGGCGGCCACCACCGTCTCCAGGCAGCCTCGGCGCCCGCACGCGCAGGGCTCGCCGCCCGGGTCGACCACGACGTGGCCGATCTCGCCGGCGGCGAAGCGGTCGCCGAGCACCAGGTGGCCGTCGAGCACCACCCCGGCACCGACGCCGTGGCCGATCTTGACCGCCAGCAGGCTGTGGTCGGGCGGCGCGGCCGCCGCGTGCACGGCCAGGGCGACGGCGTTGGCGTCGTTGGCCACATGGACGGGGGCGTCCAGCGACCCCCGGACGAGCGCCGCGAGGTCGAGGTCGTGCCAGCCCCGGTTGGGGGCCTCCAGCACACGCCCGGCGGAGTCGACCACGCCGGGGCTGCCGATGCCCACGCCGAGCAGCGGCCGGTCGGCGACCTCCGCCAGCTCGATCGCCAGCTCGACCACCAGGTCGGCGGCCGCCGCGCCCGTGCGGCCGTCCCGCTCGACCGAGCGCCGGTCACGCACCTTGCCCCCGAGGTCGACCAGCGCGGCCCGGAACCGTTCGTCGTCGCTGAGGTCGAGGGCGACGGTCAGCCGGGCGTCGGCCACGACCCCGAGCAAGGTGGCAGGCTTGCCCACCCGCTGCTCGGTTCGGGTGCCCAGCTCCTCCACCAGGCCCTCGGCCAGCAGCTCGGCGGCCAGGTCACTGGTGGTGACCCGGGTGAGGTGCGTGACCCGAGCCAGGTCGGCCCGGCTCAGCGGCCCCTCCCGGAAGATCGTGCGCAGGACGAGCGCCCGGTTGTGCCGCCGGGCATCCCCCGGCCCCACCTTCCGGCGAGACCGGCCCCGGCGGCCGAACGGCTCATGGTCGATGGCGTCGTCGCCCATGTTTGTTTATCTAACTTACAAATCGCGATGAGTCAACCGTCACATGCCGAGCCGGGAACCGCGGCCTGTGCGCCTTCGTCGGGTCCCGGGGCGGGTCAGGGCCGGACGGCGGGGATGGCGACCGCGGTGTAGGTCGTGGTGGGCGTGGGGTCGAGGAGGAACCGCGAGTTGACCAGGTAGATCCGGCCGTCGAAGCGGGCGGCGGTCGTGGGCACGTCGAAGCGTGGGTCGGTCACGCGGTCCACGACGGTCCCGCGGCCGGCGGCGCGGTCCAGCCGGACGACCGCCACCTCGTTGGGCGTGTTCTCCACGACGTAGAGGGTGCGGCCCGTCAGCAGGATGCCGTCGCCGCCCACCACCAGCTCGCCGGCCAGGTCGACCGTCGTCGCGACGCCGGTCGCCGGATCGACCCGGAACAGCAGGCCGGTGTTGGACTGGACCACCAGCAGCCCGGCACCGTCCGGCGTGCGGCTGATGCCGTTGACGTTGAAGCCCTCCCCGAAGGCGATGTCGCCGCTCAGCGGCACGGTGACGACCTCGTCCGGGCCGGGCAGGCGCCCCGCACGGCCCAGCGGGAGCTTGTAGAGCACCGGGTTGAACGAGTCGGTGAACCAGGCCGCGTCCGGGGTGAGGATCACGTCGTTGACGAAGCTGGGCAGCGACGTGAGCGGGTAGCGGGCGAGGACCTCACCGGTCGAGGCGCTGACGACCCGGGCGTCGCCGGCGTCGCCGCCGGCCACGAACAGGCGCCCGCGACCGTCGAGCTTCATGCCGGCGGACGCCGTGCCCGGCCCCTGGCTGATGATCCGGCCCCCGCCGGTGACCAGGTCGGCCCGGTAGATCGACCCGTCGAGCAGCGAGCCGAAGTAGGCGAAGGGCTCCCGGCCGATGGCGATGCCCTCGGGGGCGAACCCGTCCGGGAGCGGGACGGTCGTCGGAAGGGCGGCCCCGTCCCCGGATCCGCCCGGCGCCGCCCCGGCCCCGGCCGTCGGGATCGACACCACCGCCAGCACCACGATGAGCAGACGCAGGACACGACGCATCGCTGGAGCTCCCTCCGGATCGGTTCCCATCTCTGAGAGCGCACAATCCGGCGGTTGCCGCGGCGGGTGCAACCATTTCGGCCACCGCCGAAAGGCCCCGTCTCCGCCAGGGACCCACCTGACGTATCACCGGATCCCCCTGATCGCTCCTCAGAGCAATCCCCGGTACGACGCAGCAAGGTCACGGAGCCGACGATGTCGAACATCAGTCCGCCTCACTCACCCGGCCGGCAGGCATCGCCTCCCGGCTGGCATCCCGACCCATCGGGCCGTCACGAGTTCCGCTATTGGGATGGCGCCGCTTGGACCTACGCGGTCTCCGATGCAGGAGCCCGTTCCGATGACGTCTGGGACGGGCGCCCGGACGCAACCGGCGCGCACCCGCGGCGCCACCACGACGAGGCGCACGAGGCGGGCGGGAGATCGCGCTCCCGGGGTGGCTCGGGCGGCTTCTGGACGAGCCTGACCGGCATGCTCACGGCGATCGCGGCCGTGATCACCGCGGCCGGCGGCATCTTCTTCGCCACCAGCGGAGGCGATGACGCCGCACCCCTGGACGCCAACGACGTGATCGTGGTGGCGGAGGACCTCGGTGTCGACGACACCGAGGCCGGTGTCGACGAGACCGAGCCGGGTGCCGAGCCGAGCCCCGAGTACGTCGACTACGTCCAGGTGACCGATGACAGCGGCACGATCGTCGTCGAGGTGCCGGCCGAGTGGACCGACGTCAACGGCGAGCCCTACGTGTTCGACGACGGCACCACCATCGCCGACGTCGCAGCGTCTTCCGACCTCGACGCCTTCGTCGACAACAGCGCCCCGGGCGTCGAGGTGTCGGCTACCGACGTCAGCATCGTCGACGTCCCGACCGCGATGGACTGGCTGGCGAGACCCGAGTGCACGCTCGCCCAGAGCGACCCCTATGACGACCCGGCGTTCGAAGGACAGATCGACTTCTACACCGACTGTGAGGGCACCGACGCCGTCTACGTGGTGCTCGCCGCCAGCTACAAGCCTGAACCGGAACGGATCGCGATCGTGCAGGCGCTGCTCGTGACGGACAGCGATGTGGACGCGTTGCTCCGTGCGCTCGACACATTCAACTTCGCCTGAAGGCCCCTATCCCACGTCGAAGGATTGTGAGGACCAGTCGTGTCAGCCCTCTCCCCCCTCTTCTGGGTTGTAAGCGGTCTCATATTCTTCGCCAACGCGCTCGTTCTCTCTCTCACGTGGCTACTGGTTCCTCGGGCTCCTTCAGCTGGTCACCGCGGCCTTGGCCGCCGTAGATGCTCTGTACACCTCACGCCGCATTGACCTTGATCGCGAGCTGTGAGCGTGACGCAGTGGGGGACGAACTGTGGCCGTCCGAACACTGTTTGCTATGGTCACCGGTTCCCGTCACAACGGTGGCGGCAGGGCAGGGCGGGGACCGGTCCCGCGGAAGGACGGACATCATGGGTAAGGCGGGCAGGCGCGCCGCGAGCATGGCGCTCGTGGGGCTTCTCGTGGCGGGCCTGGGGGCTTGCGGCGGGGACGACGACGACACGGCGGACGAGAGCGGGAGCGGCAGCGGGTCGTCCTCGGCCCCGGCCGAGGAGGCGACGGGCACGGCGACGTCGACACGTTCTGCGAGAGCTTCATCGCCATAGACGCGGCGACGGCGAACGCACCGGAGGACCCGGCCGAGCTCGAGGCCTACCTGGCCGACGAGGTGCTGCCGCTGGCCGACGAGACCCGGGACAACGCCCCCGAGGAGCTGGCCGAGCCGGTCGGGGTCATGGTCGACGCCCTCGACACGCTGGCCGAGACGGGCGACTTCTCCGCCTTCGACGATCCCGCGTTCGTCGACGCCCAGGCCGAGGTCTACCCGGCCCTGGGTGAGACCTGCGGGTACCAGGAGGTGACGGCCACGGCCGTCGATTACGGATACCAGGGCGTCCCGGCGACGCTCGAGGCCGGGCCGACCGTCTTCGTCATCGACAACCAGAGCACGGCGGGCGAGGCCCACGAGATCGGCGTCGTCCGGCTCGTCGACGGCGTCACCGAGACGGCCGAGCAGCTGCTGGCCCTCCCCGAGGAGGAGGCCGCCACCAAGATCGAGTACGCCGGCGGCGCGTTCGCTCCCGCGGGCGGGACCGGCGGCATCAGCATGGACCTCGCGCCCGGGCGCTACGTCTACGCCTGCTTCATCCCCACCGGCAGCATCGGCGACCAGGAGGGGACGGGCGCCCCGCACTTCACCGCCGGCATGTTCGGCGAGTTCACCGTCGCCTGATCGCGACTCCGAGGCGATAGGGGTCGAGGCAATGGGGCCGAGGCAATAGGGGTCACGGCGGTGCTCTCGAGGCAATGGTGGTCGGCCCCCGGCCCCTAATGCCTCGAGTGCCGGTCGCCGGCCCCTATTGCCTCGCCGTCCTGGTCGGTGCCGGCCGGCCTGCCTTACGGGTCTGTCGGGTCAGCGGTCCACGGCCTCGCGGCAGCGGGCCGCGTCGAGCACCTGGCCCGCCTCGTCGAACAGGCGCGCCGCCTGGGCCAGGAGGCGGTCGGCCCCGGCCGGGTCGCCCTCCATCCGGGCCAGGCACGCCTTCGCCTCGGTGACGCTCCCCTGCCAGGCCGTGCCCTCCCAGCGTGAGGCCGACATCACGGCCACCGCGAGGTGGCGCCGGGCCTCGTCGAGGCGACCGCCCTCGGCGCAGGCCACCGCGGCGGGGACGGCCACCATGACCTCGCAGAACGGGCAGGCCCCCGGGGCGTCGAGCGTCTCGGCCGCCTCGTCGACCACCGCCAGGGCCGCCTCCGTGTCGGGCGCCGCCGCGATCAGCGTCCCGTAGGTGCGCTGGAGGATGTGGCGCGCCAGCGGCGACCAGCGCGCCAGCACGAGCGCGGCCCGCGCCGTCCGCTCGGCGTCCGCCCGGTTCCCGGCGGCCAGCTCCGCTTCGGCCAGCCACTGGAGCGAGTGGGCGGTGCCCGTCTCCGCGCCCAGCTCCCGGTGCAGCGCCACCGCGTCGGCCAGCTCCCGCCGGGCGGCGTCGATCTCGCCCCGGAGGAGCTCGGCCTCGCCGGCGACGGTGGCGGCGAAGGCGACGGCCCGCCGGGCGCCCGACCGCTCGGCGTTGGCTCGCAGCTCGTGCGCCAGCGTGACCACCTCGGCGTAGGGCGTCGGGCCGTAGAGCAGGTACTCGGCGACGCAGATGTGGCTGTCGAAGATCTTCGAGGCCAGGTCCGGGCTCTCCCTCGTCGCCCGCAGCTCGCGTAGCAGCCGGTCGAACCACTGGCCCCGGTGGTGGGCGATCATGCCTTCGAGCGTGATGATGTCGAGCATCACGTTGGGTGCGTCCGGGGCCAGGGCGCGCTCGCGGGCGCTCTCGACGGTCTCCTCGGCCGTGGCCATGTCGCCGGTCAGGTAGGCGTGCATGCCGAGCGCGACGAGCACCTCGCCGTCGTCCGCGCCCCCGGCCGGGCTCAGCCCGTCCAGCGCCTCCCGCGCCGTGGCCAGGTCGCCCGCCACCATCGCGGCGCGGGCCAGGCGAGCCCGCAGGCCGGCGACCTGATCGGGCGCCGCCAGCGACAGCGCGGTGCGGTAGACGGGCACGGCACCGGGATCGCCCGACGCCACCAGGGCGTCGCCGCGCAGCCGGAGGAGCTCGACGCGCTCGGCGCGGGGCGCATGGTCCCCGAGCGCCGCGGTCCACCGGAGCACGTCGGGGTGGCGCTGCGCGGCGGCCGCCTGCTTCGCCGCCGCCAGCCCGGGCTCGACCGCCGCCGCCGTGTCCCCGGCCGCCAGCAGGTGCGTCGCCACCCGCTCGGGCGCCGCCCCCAGCTCCTGCAGCTCGCGGGCGGCCTCCCGATGGACCTCGGACCGCCGGTGCGGCGCCAGCGACGCCGCCAACCGCGCCGCCTCGTCCGGATCGGCGAAGCGGAAGCCACCGTGGGCGACCGCCACGATGACCCCGCTCGCGAGCGCCGAGGTCGAGCACCCGGTCCACCCGGGCGGCGTCGACCCCGGAGGCGGCCCGGAACTCGATGACGTCGAAGCTCGGGCCGCCCGCCGCCACCCGCGCCAGCGCCTCCCGGACCTCGACCGGTGCAGCGTGACCAGCCCGTCCGTCGCCTCTGCTGGGCCCGGCTGCCTCCAGCGTCAGGCGTTGGAAGCCCGGGCCGAGCGTCACGCCCGGACGGTGCGCCCCCAGCAGGGCGAGCGGGTGCCGGTGCCCGACGCGGGCGACGTGGCGGACGAGCGCCAGGGTCTCGTCGTCGGCCAGCTCCAGGTCGTCGAGCGCCACCAGCGTGGGACGCTCCGTCGCCGCCTGCACCGCCAGCTCGCGCACGGCGACGAACAGGCGCTGGCGGGTAGTCGGGCCCTCGCCCGCCAGGCAGCGCTCGAGCTCGGCCCGGGCGCCCACCGGCAGGCGGTCGAGCAGCGCCGGCTCGCGCTGGACGAGCTCGTCGACCGCGTCCAGGACGCACCCGAACGTCCGTCCCCCGGCCCCCGCCGCGCTCCCCGTCCCCACCAGATGCCCCCGGGCCGTGGCGAGGTCGACCGCCCGTTCGAGCAGCGCCGACTTGCGCGAGGCGTGCGGGCCCTCGATGTCGAGCAGCCGGCCGTGACCGGCGGCGAGCGCGTCGACCACGCCGGCGGCAGGATCGTCGCCACGCCGGTGCAGGGTCCGCGCCCTCGCCGTCACCCGCGCCCTCGGCGGTGTCCGCGGGGCCGGGCGCCGCCTCCCCGACCGGCGCCACGAAGCGGTAGCCGCGCCCGTGGATCGTGCGGATGACGCGCTGGTCGCGGCCCGTGTCGCCGACGGCCCGCCGGGCGGACTTGATCCGGCTGGTCAGCGTCGACTCCGAGACGAAGCGGTGACCCCAGACCTCGTCGAGCAGCTCGTTCTTGGTCACCGCCCGGTCGCTCCGCTGCGCCAGGTAGGCGAGCACGTCGAACACCTGCGGCTCGACCGCCACCTCACGTCCCGCCCGCCGGAGCTCGCGCCGGTCGAAGTCCAGCTCACAGTCCGTGAAGGCGACCCGCACGACCGCATGATCGCACGGGCCGCCTCCGTCGCCTCAGGCCGGTGCCCGGCGGGCCAGCACGGCGACCGTCGCCGCCAGCAGCAGCGCCGAGAAGCCGGCCAGCATGATCCACCCCTGGACCGGGCTCCCGGCGAAGGCCGCGTGCTGGCCCCCGACGGGGACCAGCCGGTCGAGCCCGATGGCCCGGCCCAGCGACTCGAAGGCCCAGCGGTTGGCCAGTCCGAAGCTCATGGCCCGGCCGGGACCGGCCATCTCGGGGACCGGGACGATCGCCCCGGCGAAGAGGACCTGCGGGAAGCACAGCATCGGCAGCGCCAGGGTGGCCTGCGCCGCGTTGGTCACCGAGGCCGAGGCCAGCAGGCCCAGCGCCAGCGCGGCCATCGCCTCCAGCGTCAGGGTCACGAGCAGTCCCGCGTAGACGCCACCGCTCGCCGGTGGCAGCCGGTCGAGGCCACGGAGCACGGCGAGCATCCCGCCCGCCACCAGCACGAGCACGGGCGTGAGCACGGCCACCTTGGCGCCGACGTAGGCCGTCGCACTGAGGCCGGCCAGCCGCTCCCGCCGGAGGATCGCCATCTCGCCCACGATCTGGAGCAGCCCGTACGTCAGCCCGAAGAAGAACCCGGCGAACGCCAGCCAGAACACCGTCTGGGTCGCCTCGCCCGCCGACGCGGCCGCGCCGTCGAACGCCCCGGGGCGGAACAGCACGGCCATCATGGCGATGACCAGCGCCGGCGACCCCGCGAGCACCGCCAGCGTCAGCCGGTTGCGGACCAGGAGGTCGGCGCTGCGCCGGGTGAGCACGGCCCACTGGCGCAGCGGTCCCGCTCGCCGGTCGGCGGGCGCCGGCCGCGGCGGCGGCGGCGGACACGTGCCGCGCCGCGGGGGCGTCGCCCCGCCCGCGGACCGCCGCGAACCGCTGGGCCCAGATCTCGGGGGTGTCCTCGAGCGCGAGGCGCTCGTAGGCGACGGTGAGGTCGGTGGTCTCGAAGTACCGCCGCGCCTCGTCGGGCGTTCCCACGAACGCCAGGTGCCCGTCGCGGGCGAGGAACACGATCCGGTCGCAGAGGTCGATGTCGGTCGGGCTGTGGGTGGTGAGGACGATCGTGGTGCCGGCATCGGCGAGCCGGCGGAGGAGCCGCAGCACCTCGCGGGCGGTCGCGGGGTCGAGGCCGGACGTCGGCTCGTCGAGGAAGAACACCGCGGGCCGGGTGAGCATCTCCACCGCGATGCTCGCCCGCTTGCGCTGCCCGCCCGACAGCGATCCCACGCGCACGTCGGCCCGCTCCGCCAGGTCCAGCGCGACGAGCGTCTCGTCGACCGTCCGGTTCACCGCCGCGGGCGACGTGCCGGCCGGGAGCCGGAGCTGGGCGGCGTAGCGCAGCGTGCGGGCCAGCGGCAGGTCCCGATGGATGATGTCGTCCTGGGGCACGTAGCTGACGTCCGACCGGTCGTGGACGCCGGCGATGCGCACCTCGCCCCCGGCGGGCGGACGGATGCCGATCATCGTCTCCAGCAGCGTCGTCTTCCCGGCGCCGCTGCCGCCGACGATGGCGACGACCTCGCCGGCGGCCACCGAGAACGAGACATCGTGCAGCGTGGTGCGGCCCTGGGTGCGCTGGGTGACCTGGCGCACGTCGACGGCGGCGCCGCTCGTCGCCTGACCGGCGGGGATGGTGTCGGAGCGGGGATCAACGGCGGTACGCATGCCGTGATCGTCTGCCCGCCGAGCGGCGCGAGCTTGGAGGGACTGAGTAGAAACCCGGGAGGCTGCCGCCGGCCCGTCAGCCCAGGTTGGACGACCGCGGGTAGGCGTCGGCGGGATCGGTGAGCACGTTGACCAGGTAAGGGACGTCCGCAGCGAACGCCCGGTCGAGCGCGGGGCCGACGTCCTGCGGCTCGGTGACGGTCTCCCCCGCGCCGCCCAACGCGGCCACCACCTGGTCGTAGCGGCAGCCGGGCTGGAGGTCGGCGGCCACGTCGTAGCCGTACAGCGCCTGCATCGGGTGCTTCTCGAGGCCCCAGATCCCGTTGTTGCCGACCACCATGACCACCGGCAGCCGGTGGCGCACCAGCGTGTCGACGTCCATGAGCGAGAACCCGGCGGCGCCGTCGCCGAGCAGGGCCACCACCTGGCGGTCGGGGTGGGCCACGCGGGCGGCGATGGCGTAGCCCATGCCGGTGCCGAGGCAGCCGTAGGGCCCGCTGTCGAGCCAGCAGCCCGGCTGGTGCACCGAGACGTAGCGCCCGGCGTAGGAGACGAAGTCGCCGCCGTCGCACACCACCACCGCGTCGCGGTCCAGCCGCGGCGCCAGCTCGCCGTAGATCCGGGTGGGCAGGATCGGCGTGGCGGCGGCCTCCAGCCGCTCGCGGTCGGCCTCGGCCGCCGCCGACTCCTGGGCTCGCAGCCGGGCGATCCAGGGCTCGTGGTCGGCGCACGGACCCGCGTAGCCGGCCAGGCCGGCGAGGCTGGTGCGCAGGTCGCCCGCCAGGGTCAAGGCCGCGACGTGCCGGGCGGCGCCGTCGGCGCTGTCGACGAGGTGGACGACGGTGGCGTCGCCGAACGACCCGAACGAGAGCCGGAAGTCGAGCGGCGTGCCCACCACCACGACGAGGTCGGCCTCGCTCTTGAGCAGGGCCCGGGTGCGGCTGAGCGCCAGCGGATGGTCGGCCGGCAGGCAGCCCCGCCCCTGGCCGTTGGCGAACGTGGGCACCCGCAGGCGCTCCAGGGCCGCCACCAGGGCCTCCTCCGCGCCGGCCCACCACACGTCGCTGCCGGCGATCAGCATCGGGCGCTCGGCCGTGGCCACCAACTGCGCCACCTCGGCGACGACGTCGGGGTCGGGATCGGCGGCGGCCGGCACCACCGCCTCCGGGACCTCGGCACTGCCGTGCGCGAACACCACGTCCAGCGGGAAGTCGACGAACACGGGGCCGCGGTGCGGGGTGAGGGCGGTCACCGCGGCCTCGTGGACCGCGGCCGGGATGTCCTCGACCGACGTGACGGTGCGGGCGAGCTTGGTCACGCTCGCCAGCAGGGGGACGTGGTCGAGCTCCTGCAACGACCCCGCGCCCCAGCGACCCTGGGGCGCCCGCCCGCCGAGCACCACCACCGGCGAGCCGTTGAAGCGGGCCTGCACGATGGCAGACATGCCGTTGGTGACCCCGGGCCCGGCCGTGAGCACCGCCAGGCCGGGCCGGCGGGTGAGCCGGGCGTAGCCCTCGGCCGCGAAGGTGGCCGTCTGCTCGTGGCGGACGTCGACGATGCGGGTGGGTGGGTCACGCTTGACGGCCGCGTCGTAGAGCGGGAAGACGTGGCCGCCCGACAGCGTGAAGAGGGTGTCGACGCCGAACGGGCGCAGGGCGGCGAGCGCCAGCTCACCGCCGTGGTCGGTCACCGTGGCCCCGGGTTCTCCTGCCATGGAAACCGCAGTGTGGCAGCCTTCGAGCATGAACGTCGGGGTCCAGATGATCTTCCAGTCCTGGGGCTACGGTCCCGAGGTCAGCGACGGGCAGGTCGTCGCCGAGGAGGTGCGCCTGGGGGTGCTGGCCGACGAGCTCGGCTTCGATGCCCTGTGGCCGGTCGAGCACCACTTCGAGGACTACGCGTTCTGCCCCGACAACACGGTGTTCCTCGCCCACATGGCGGCCAGGACCCGGCGCATCTCACTCGGCACCGGGGCGGTCATCCTGCCGTGGAACGACCCCCTGCGGGTGGCCGAGAAGATCGCGCTGCTCGACAACCTCGCGCCGGGGCGGGTGCTGTTCGGCATCGGGCGGGGGCTGGCCCGCCGGGAGTACGACGGGTTCGGCATCGCCATGGACGAGTCGCGCGACCGCTTCGACGAGGCCGCCCGCATGGTGGTGGACGCGCTGGAGACCGGCTGGATCGAGGGGGACGGCCACTACTACCGCCAGCCCCGCGCGCCGATCCGCCCGGCGCCGGCCGGCGAGCTTCCGCGACCGGTTCTTCTGCGTCGCCATGTCGCCGGACTCGGTGCTGGCGGCCGCCGAGCTCGGGGCCCGGATGGTCACGTTCAGCCAGCGGCCGTGGGAGGACCAGGCCGTCGCCATGGCGACCTACCGCGAGCGGTTCGAGGCGGTCCACGGGCGGGCGCCGGCGCCCCCGGTGACGTGCGACTTCGTCTACTGCGACAGCGACCCGAAGCGGGCCGAGGACAAGGCGCACGAGCACATCGCCGGCTACCTCACGAGCGTGATGCAGCACTACGAGCTGGAATCGGACCACTTCAAGCAGGTCAAGGGCTACGAGGCCTACGGCAGCGCGGTCGACCTGCTCAAGGCCATCGGCCTGGAGCGGTTGTGCGAGATGTACCTCGGCGTCCAGGCCTGGGGCACGCCGGACCAGGTGCTCGAACGGCTGCGGGCCCGCCAGGAGATCATCGGCGACTTCGAGCTCACCGCCTGCTTCCGGTATGCCGGGCTCCCGCTCGAGGACGCCGAGCGCAGCATGCGGACCTTCGCCCGCGAGGTGCTGCCCACGCTCCACGCCGAGCGGGTGGCGCAGGGCTGAGACGAGAGGACACACCGGGAGGAGACATGTCCCGACCCAGCCTCGAGGAGCGCTACGACCAGAAGATCGCCGACCGCTTCCTGGCGTCGGGGCTCGGGGCCGGTGGCCTGCCGGGCTACCTCGGCATCGAGCACGTCCGCTTCGAGCCCGGCCGGCTGTGGTGCCGCGCCACGATCGGCGACGAGCTGCTCACCCCGTTCGGCAACGCGCACGGGGGCGTGCTCGCTGCCATCGCCGACCACATCACGGGCATCGTCGTCTACCCGCTCATGAAGCCCGGCCAGTGGGCGGCGACGACCGAGATCAAGGTCAACTACATCGCGCCGGTCCAGGCCGGCGTGGTCGAGACCGAGTCGACGGTGCTCGCCATCACCAACCGGAGCGCCGTCGTCCGGGGGGAGATCTACTTCCAGGGCCGGCTGGCGTGCGCCGCCCAGGGCACGCTGACGATCGTCGACCCGAGGTGAGCGCCGGGAGCCGGTCGATGGTCGACGCCCTGGTGCTCGAGGCGCCGCGGACGCTGCGACGGCACGAGCTGCCGATGCCGGCCGTCGGGGACGACGACGGCATCCTGCGCGTCGAGGCCTGCGGGCTCTGCGGCACGGACCACGAGCTGTACACGGGGGTCATCGCCCCCGGCTTCCCGTTCGTGCCGGGCCACGAGGCCGTCGGGGTGATCGAGGCGGTGGGCGACCGGGCGGCCGAGCGCTGGGGGGTCGCCGAGGGCGACCGGGTCGCCGTGGAGGTCTTCCTGTCGTGCCGCTCGTGCGAGCCGTGCCGCCGCGGCGAATACCGGCGCTGCCGAAGCCACGGCCTGGCCGACATGTACGGCATGATCAGCACCGCCAAGGCGCCGGGCCTGTGGGGCGGCTACGCCACCCACCAGTACCTGGCGCCCGACTCGATGCTGCTGCCCGTGCCCGACTCGCTGGCGCCCGAGGTGGCGGTGGCGTTCAACCCCCTCGGTGCCGGCATCCGGTGGGGCGTGGCCATGGCCGGCACCAAGGCCGGGGACGTCGTGGCGGTGCTGGGCTGCGGCATCCGCGGCCTGTCGGCCTCGGCGGCGGCCAAGGCGGCGGGCGCCGCCTTCGTGATGGTCACCGGCGCGGGCGAGCGCGACCATCCCCGGCTGGCGCAGGCGGCGCGCTTCGGCGCCGACCTGGCGGTCGACGTGCTGGTGGAGGACCCCGTGGCCCGCCTGCGGGCCGAGGCCGGCGTCGCCGGCGCCGACGTGGTCGTGGACGTCACGGCCCGGGCCCCGGCCGCGTTCGCGCAGGGCGTCGCGCTGGCCCGGGCGGGCGGCACCATGGTCGTCGCCGGCACCAGGGGCGGCGGAGGCACCCCCGGGTTCGACCCCGACCACGTCGTGTACAAGGAGCTGCGCCTCCAGGGCGCGCTCGGGGTCGGCACCGAGGACTACCAGGCCGCCCTGGACCTGCTCGCCCGCGGCCCCTACCCGTTCGCCGACCTGCCCCGCGTGACCGTGGGGCTGGACGGCGCGGCGGCGCTCCTGGAGACGATGGCCGGCGAGCGCGGCGTCCCGCCGGTCCACGCCGTGCTCGTCCCCTCGGGCGCGGCCGGCTGAGGGGCGGGCGGCGGACCGCTCAGGTCCAGGCGCCGCCGGCGAGCGTGATCGGCTGGCGCTCGACCTCCGCGGTCTGCCCGCCCGAGGCGAGGAACCGCTCCATGCGGGCGGCGGCCTCGGGGTCGGCGAGGCAGCGGGTGAACCGCTGCCACTCGGCCAGCAGCCCGGGCACCGGGTCGGGCTCGGCCGCCGCCACCGAGGCCTTGGCCTCCGCCACCACCACGGCCGGCAGCGAGGCGATGCGGGCCGCCAGGGCGTCGACGAAGGGCCACACCTCGTCCGGGGGCAGCGCCCGGTTGACCAACCCCCACCGGTCGGCCTCCTCGGCATCGACATCGGCGCCCCCGAGGACCATCTCCAGGGCGCGGGCCCGTCCCACCAGGCGGGGCAGCCGCTGCGTCCCGCTGCCGCCCGGGATGATGCCGACCAGCGCCTCCGGCTGGCTGAACACCGCCCGCCCCCGCGCCGCGACCCGCATGTCGAACGACGAGAGCAGCTCGCAGCCGCCGCCCCGGGCGATCCCCTCCACGACGGCGATCGTGGCCACCGGCATGGTCCGGAACCGGTCGACCAGGGCGTGGAAGAAGCCCAGCTCCCCCGCCGGCTCGCTCAGCGGCTCCCGGGGCAGCTGGAGGATGGTCCCGATGTCCGCGTGGGCCACGAAGAACTCGGGGTTGGCCGACCGGACCACCAGCACGCCCGACGTCCGGGTCCGACTCCACCTCCCGGCCCAGCCGATCGAGCTCCACCATCAGCGGAACGTCGAGCAGGTTGATCGGCGGGTTGTCGATCGTGGCCCGGCACACCCGGCCGCCGACCTCCACCCGCAGCACCGTGAAGTCCTCGTAGCCCATGGGGGCGACGCTAGGCGGCCGATCCCTGCTCAGGTGCGGGGAACCCAGCGGGCGTCGAACTCGTCGTCGCTGACGCCGGGGCCCGGCAGGTCCAGGGTCGGGGGGTCGGCCCGCAGGCCCTCCAGGATGAGCGCGAGGGTGCGCTGGCGGAGCGTGGCGGTGCGCTCGGGGTTGGCGCCGTAGGCGGTGGCGGCCAGCTGCTCGAAGATCAGCCCGAGGTCGGCGACCGTGACGTCGGGGCGGATCACGCCCGCGGCCATGGTGCGGTCGAACAGGGCCACGTTGAGCTGGCCCGCGTGCTCGGCCATCTCCCACAGCGTCTGGTCCGGCGTGAACGTGCCCGCCAGGCGCAGGGTGAGCGCGTTGGTGTGGGCCTCGACGGCCCGCCGCATGAACGTGGCGAAGGCTTCCCACGGGTCGCCCTCGTCGTTGACGCACGCCTCCGCCAGGTCGATGTAGGTCTGGAGCCCGATCGTGCACAGCCGCCGGATCAGGTCTTCCTTGCTCGGGTAGCGGCGGTAGAGCGCGCTCATGCCGACGCCGGCGGCCTGGGCCACCGCGGAGATCGGCGCTCCGGGGTCGGCCAGGAACACCTCTCGGGCGGCCGTCAGGATCACCTCGTCGTTGCGGGCGGCCTGGGCCTTCCGGCCGCTGAGGCCCGCCGAGGTGATCGCTGGAGTGACCGCTGGGGTGACCGCTGCCATGCCTTCACCTTACCTGAACGGAGCGTTCCGATCCAGAAATTACTTGAACGGAGTGATCCGTTCCGTTAGTGTCTGGAACAGAGCAATCCATTCCGCTTCAAGGGAGACGGGGACATGAGCACACCGATCGTCGAGGCCCGGGGCCTCACCAAGAGCTTCGGCAAGGTCCAGGCTCTCGCCGGGCTCGACCTGGTGGCCGAGAGCGGCCAGGTCGTGGCCGTGCTGGGGCCCAACGGCGCCGGCAAGACCACGTTCGTCCGGTCGGTGGCCACGCTCGTGCGCCCCGACGGGGGCGAGCTGCGGGTGGCGGGCATCGACGCCTTCCGCCGGCCCGAGCAGGTCCGCCGGGTCATCGGCCTCGCCGGCCAGTACGCCGCGGTCGAGCCCGCCATGACCGGCCGGGAGAACGTCGTCATGGTCGCCCGGCTCTACGGCCAGACCCGGCGCCAGGCCCGGGCCAACGCCACCGTCGTCCTCGACCAGCTCGGCCTCAGCGAGGCGGCCGACCGGCCCGTGGCGCACCTACTCCGGCGGCATGCGGCGCCGGCTCGACCTGGGCGCCAGCCTGGTCGGCGCCCCCCGGGTCCTGCTGCTGGACGAGCCGACCACCGGGCTCGACCCCCGCAGCCGCAACGAGCTGTGGGAGGCCATCCGCTCGATGGTGCGGGCCGGCACCGACGTCCTGCTCACCACGCAGTACCTCGACGAGGCCGACCAGCTGGCCCAGCGGGTCGTGATCGTCGACAAGGGCCGGGTCATCGCCGACGGCACGCCCGGCGAGCTCAAGAGCCGGGCCGGCCGCGACGTCGTCGAGATCCGGGTCCACCGGCCCGAGGACGTGTCCGTGGTGGCCGAGTCGCTCGGCCGCATCGGCGTCGAGGCCCCCCGGGTCGACGCCGGCACCCACCGGGTCACCATCCCGGTGTCCGGCGGCCGGGCCGTCATGGCCGAGGCGATCCGGGCGCTCGACGCCCTGGCCATCGAGGTCGACGACATCGGGCTACGCCGCCCGACCCTCGACGAGGTCTTCCTGACCCTGACCGGCTCGCCCATCGACGACCGGTCCGAACAGTCCCACGACTTGACCGACACGACCGACGACGGGCAGTTCGCTGCCCAGGCAGCCTGAGGAGCAGAGACCGATGACCGCAGTCACCTTCGACGCCGGGCGCATCACGCCCGCCACCCGCCCCGCCGGGGCCATCACCGCCGCCACCACCGTGGCCACCCGTTCCATCCGCAAGTTCGTCCGCACTCCCCAGCTGCTGGTCATCAGCACGGTGACCGGGGCGATGTTCCTCCTGATCTTCCGCTACGTGTTCGGCGGGGCGATCGAGACGGGGCCCGTCGCCTACGTCAGCTTCATGGTGCCGGGCTACATCGTCACCAGCGTCCTGTTCACCGGGTCCAACGCCTCCTCCAGCGTGGCGCAGGACCTGGAGGAGGGCTTCACCGACCGGCTGCGCTCGCTGCCGGTGTCCCGCACGGCCGTGCTGGCCGGCCGGGTCGTGGCCGAGACCGCCCTGCTGGCCCTGGGCCTGGCCGCCACCACCGCCATCGGGTTCGCGGTGGGCTTCCGCCCGCTCGGCAGCCCAGTCGAGGCGGTGGCCGCCTTCGGCCTGGTCGTCACCTTCGGGTTCGCCTTCATGTGGCTGTTCGTGTCCGTCGGCCTGCTGGCGGGGAACGTGCAGGCGGCCCAGGGCATGTCGCTGCTGATCTTCCCGCTGTCGTTCGTGTCGAGCGCCATGGTCCCGGTGGACTCGATGCCCGGCTGGCTCCAGCCGGTGGCCGAGCACCAGCCGATCACCGTGATGACCAACGCGGTGCGGTCGCTGGCCCTGGGCGACCCGTCCCTGGCCGGGCTGTCGGGGACCACGGCCCACTACGTGATCGTGTCGCTCCTGTGGGCGGCCGGCCTGGTGGTGGTGTTCGCCCCGCTGGCGGTGGCGAAGTTCCGCAAGGTCTGACCCAGCCGGTGCCGGGATGCCGGACCTCCTCACGGGGGGTCCGGCATCGCCGCGCCCGCCCTAAGTCAGGGACAGGTGTGCGGCCACGCGTTGCCGGCGTGGAAGGTGATGACGACCATGCCGTCGCCGTGGCCGGTGCCGGTCTCGGCGCTGGTCGGGCAGAGCGCGTTGCCGGGCAGCAGGCTGGAGCCCCCGCCCCCGCCGGCGGCGGTGCCCGCGAAGCTGAGCAGCGCGCCGGCCGTGCTGTCGGCCGCCGACTGGGCCCCGCCGCCCCCGAACAGGCCTCCGCCGCCTCCGCCGCCACCGGTGCCGCCGGAGACGATGATGGGGCGGCCGACCACGAAGTCGAGGCTGGTGGGCGGGGCCGCCTGCCCGGTGCCGCCCAGGCCCTCGGAGCCGGTCGCCGCGGGTACGCCGCCGGCGCCACCCGCGGTCGTGGTCCCGCCGCCTCCGGCGTGCACGACCTGGGTCGGGAAGACGTCCGGGAAGTTGGAGACGAGTGCGCCGTCGGTGCCGGGCCGGCCTTCCAGGCCCGCGGCGCCCCCGGGCGCGTCGCTGGCGCCGCCGCCCCCGCCGGCCACGATCAGGCGGGAGGCGAGGTCGCTCGCGTCGCCGGTGCGGACGTCGGAGGCGCCGCCCCCGCCGCCGCCCCCCGGTCCACCGGTCCACGTGAACATGCCGAACACCAGGGCCTGCGCCCCGATCCCGCCGGGACCGCCGCCGCCGAAGCCGCCGGCCCCCGCGGCCGGGCCGCTCGGGTCGCCGCCTCGGCCGCCGACGACGACCGTGAGGACCGTGCCGGGCTGGACCGGGATGGTGGCGACCACGCGGGCACCGCCCCCGCCGGTCGCGCCGCCCCCGGCCGCACCGGTCACGTCGAACGTGGCCGAGAACACGCCGGGGGGAACGGTCCACTGGAAGACACCGGGTTCGTCGAACACGACGGTCTTGGTCGGTGGCCCGGCAGCCGTCCCCGCGGCTGCGACCCCGCCTCCCCCGAGCGTCGCTCCGACGAGCAGTGCGACGGCCGCAGCCGACGCTCGTCCGAACGCCATGCACAAACGCTACGTCACGGAGGGGCCGCCTGCCGCCCGTCAGCCGGCGCCGGCCGGCGCAACGCCGTTGGCCCGCACGACCTCGGCGAACCAGCGGCCGCTGGGCTTGAGCGCCCGCTCGAAGGTCGTGCGGTCCACGGTGGCCAGGCCGAAGCGGGGCCGGTAGCCGAGCGCCCACTCGAAGTTGTCGATCAGCGTCCAGTACGTGTAGCCCCGCACGTCGATCCCGTCCTCGATGCAGCGGGCCAGGCCGGCCAGCGCCTCGCCGACGTACTCGATGCGGGTGGCATCGTCCTCGGCCGCGATGCCGTTCTCGGTGACGAGGATCGGCACGCCGCCCGACGTGACCTCCCACGCCCGCCGGACGGTGGCGTCCAGGGCCGCGGGCCAGAACTCGTAGCCCATCGTCTCCACCAGCCGGGCCCCCGGCTCGGGCTCCACCGCGCCCGTCGGGCCGATGCGGGTGCGGCTGTAGGCCTGGACGCCGAGGAAGTCGTCGCCCCCGGTGGCGTCGAGGAACTCGTCCTCCATCCGGCGGCGGATCTGGGCCAGCTTCTCCTCGCCGCCGGCCACGGGCTCGTAGGCGCTCATCGCCAGCGTCAGCCCGACCGGCACGCCCGGGGCCGCCGCCCGCACCGCGTCGACCGCCAGCCGGTGCGCCCGGGCGAGCGTGGCGTTGGCCCGCCGGCGGGCCTCGACGTCCCGGCGGCCGGGCGGGAACGTTCCCGCCAGGTAGCCGGCCACCGCCACGATGTTGGGCTCGTTGATCGTGCAAACCCGCCCGAGCACCGGCGCCAGCTCGCCGGCCACCCGCTCGCAGTAGGCCGCGAACCGCGGCGCCGTCTCGGGGCGCTCCCAGCCGCCCTGCGCCGCCACCCACCGCGGCGTGGTGAAGTGGTGGAGGGTCACGACCGGCTCGATCCCGGCGTCCAGCAGGGCCTGGCACTGCTCCCGGTAGTGGCCGACGGCCGCCGATGACCACAGGCCGTCCTCGGGCTCGATCCGGCTCCACTCCAGCGAGAACCGGTAGTGGTCCAGCCCCAGCTCCCGGCACAGCTCGACGTCCCGGCGCCAGTGCTCCCAGCTTCCGCAGGCATCCCCGCTGGGCACGGTGGCGGCGGAGGAGGGCGTGTGCTCCCACGCCCACCAGTCGTTGTTCCAGTTCCCGCCCTCGATCTGGTGCGCCGCGGTCGCCGCGCCCCACCGGAACCCGGGCGGGAAGGCCGTCGCCTGCGCCGGCCGGCCCTCGGCCTCGTCCGTCATGGGCCGGTGCCTTCGACCTGGGGCATCACGTCCTCGACGACCCTGCGTAGGTACGTCCACGCGATCTCCGGCGGCAGGCCGCCGATCAGCGGGTGCAGCTGGAGCGGCTGGCCCGAACGGACCAGGGCCACCGCCTCCTCGACGCCGAGGATGCGGTGCGTCCGGTTCTCGGCCCGCAGCTCGTCGGCCGTCGTCGCGAACGACAGGCTCGCCGTCGTCGTGTCCCCCACGTTGCTGGCCGCGTAGGCGAGGACGTCGTGCATCAGGTACGGGCCCAGCTCCGCCCACGCTCGGTCGACGTCGTCGGCCACGAACACGGTCGTCGCCGTGTCCCGGGCCGGGATCATGCAGAAGCCGGGCTCGTGGCCGTGGGCGCGGGCCTCGTCCGCGTAGACCGCCTCCAGCCCGGGATCGCCGCCCTGCGCGATGAAGGCCAGCCCGTGACGGCCGGCCCGCCGGGCGGCCGGGATGCTGCCCCCGCCCCAGGCCACGAAGGGCCCGCCCGGGGTGACCGGGGCCGGGGTGACCTGCACCGTGCGGCCGTCGAGCGGGAACGGCTCCCCCGTCTTGGCCTGGAGCAGGATGCCGAGCTTCTCCTCGGCCAGCTTGCCCCGCTGGTGGAAGTCGAGCCCGTAGAGCTCGTACTCCTGGGGGCGGTAGCCGATGGCGGCCACGTAGCTGACCCGCCCGCCGCTGAGGATGTCGAGGACGACCATCTCCTCGGCCAGGCGGACCGGGTGGCACAGGGGCAGGAGCACGACGGCGACCGTGATCGGCAGCGTGGTGGTGCGGGCGGCCATGGCCGTCGCCATGATCAGGGGCGAGGGAAGGTAGCCGTCGTCCCACGTGTGGTGCTCGCACACCACCGCGGCCAGCGCGCCGCGACCGTCGACGTAGCTCGCCATGTCGAGCGCGGCCGCGTACAGGTCCGCCCGGGGCGCCCCCGTCTCCGGCGCGCGCATGTCGAAACGCAACGTGAACAACGCTTTCCCACCTGCTCTACGGAAGGCCTGTGTTCGTAACCGTATACACCGGGCAGGAGATCTCCCGCCGGCAGGTCGAGGTGCTGACGGTCAGGCGGGCGGATGGCTTCAACGACGCCAACGACTCATGCGTACTGCGAGCGGCGGGCCCGGAACGCCACGATCCCGGCGACGAGCGCTACTGCGACTGCGGCGAGCTGGACGATCGTGGCGATGAACGGCGACGCGTCGCCTGGATGTCGCAGCGCGTTCCCGTCGTCGGCGATGGACGCGATCGTGCCGCCGACGAGCAGGAAGAGCGGGACCACGATCCCCACGACGCGCGCCCATGTCGCCCGCACGAGGACGACGATCGCGGCGGCGACGCCGAGGAGGATGGGGCCCGGCGGCACGGTCGGGTAGTTCACGCCCGCCGCGATCTGCCAGATGATGGCGGCGACGGCGACGACCATCGCCAGCGCGTTCACCTTGACGGCCGCGGGTAGGGCACGGAGGGACGTTGATGAGCCTGTCGTGCTGGTCATGTACCCCAGCGTGATCGCACGCGGTGCGCCTGTCGTCGTCCGCACGTCGACACGTCGGCTACGACGCCCGCGGTACGTGCGGGCCGGCCGGACGTCAGCGGATGACCTGACCGCCGGCCACGTCGAGCGTGATGCCGGTGATCCACGACGACGCGTCCGAGGCCAGGAACAGGGCCGCCAGGGCGACGTCGTCGGGCCGCCCCAACCGGCCGAGCGGGTAGGTCGCCGCCAGCTCGCGCTGCCGGTCGGGGGGAATGACCTGCTCGAGTCGCCCGGTCAGGATCGTCGCCGGTGCGAGGCAGTTCACCCGCACCCCCGCGCCGGCGACCTCGTACGCCACCTGCTGGGTGAGCGCGATCACTCCGGCCTTGGCCGCGGCGTAGGCGACGGGGACGCCGCCGGGCCGCCGGGCGGCGGACGACGCCATGGTGACGATCGACCCGCGACCGCGGGCGGTCATGCCCGGCAGAAAGGCCCTGAGCGTGAGGAACGTCGCGGTCAGGTTGCCATCGAGGTCCTCCCGCCAGTCCGCTTCGGAGATCTCGGCGGCCGGCTGCGGAGCGCGGCCCCCACCGGCGAAGGCCACGAGCACGTCGACCGGGCCGAGCCGCTGCTCGACGCCCTCCCGCATCCGGTCCACCGCGGCGGCGTCGGTGCAGTCGGCCACGGCGGGCACCGCGCCGGCGCCGGCCGCGAGCAGCTCGTCGACCACGGAGCCGACGGTCCCCTCGTGCCGGCCGTTGACCGCGACCCTGACGCCGTTGCGCGCCAACGCCCGGCAGGCGGCGCGGCCCAGGCCGCCCGAGCCCCCGGTCACGAGGGCGACCTTGCCGGCCAGGTCCGGGTAGGTCGGGACCCCGTCCAGCGGGCGGCCGGACCCCTGATGCTCTCCGACTGTCATGCCCCGACTCTGGCAACCACCGCGACCGGCGTCGTCATCCGGAGGGCGACATCCGCGCTGCGCCCCCGGGAGTACGCCGTCAGCCGGGGTCGGGCTCGTGGGAGATGACCAGCTGCCACGAGTTGCTCAGGGCGATGGTGAGGAGGAGCAGGACGCCGGCGGCGAGCGTCGCCGAGTAGTCCCGATAGTCGCCGCCGACCGCCCTGAGCAGGCCGGCCGCCGCGGTCACGAGCAGGCCGGCGTGGTAGACGAACGCCCGCCGGAGGTTGAGGTGCCTGGCCCGCCAGGCCTCGAGCGTGAAGCGGGCCGAGACGGCCAGTGCGCCGAGCGCCACCGCCAGCTGGGCCACGCCGACCAGCCTCGACGCGGTGCCGGCCAGCGCCAGCAGGGCCACGAGCGTGATCGTGGCGAACGCATAGAACGACGACCGGGCCCGGCCGACCATCAGGCGCGACTGGCGGATCTCCCGCGGCCGCAGCGACACCGCGATGAACAACAGCCCGGTCAGCGCCGCCGCGGCCCCGCCCGCGGCGACGTAGAAGCTCTCCCAGCTGTCGATCATGTGTCCTCGCGTCCGTCACCGCCACTCTGACATCACGGCGCCGGTCCCCGGGGGTTGACTTCGAGCGCGCTCAAACCCGTAGCGTGCCGGGGGCAGGCGGATGGCCTGCGATCGAGGAGGCGTACGTCGGTGACGAGGCTCGGCTATCAGATCCCCAACTTCAACTACCCGGGCGTGGGCCCGGACGGTCTGTTCGAGGCGGTCGCGCGCCAGGCCGAGGCCGCGGAACGCGGCGGGTTCGACACCGTCCTGGTGATGGACCACTTCTACCAGCTACCCATGCTCGGCCCGCCCGAGAACTACATGGTCGAGTGCTACACGATGCTCGCCGCGCTGTCCCAGCGAACCTCCACGGTGCGCCTCGGCGCGCTCGTGACCGGCAACACCTACCGCAACCCGGCGTTGCTGGCCAAGACCGTCACGGCGCTCGACATCGTGTCGTCCGGCCGGGCGCAGCTCGGCATCGGGGCCGGCTGGTTCGGCGTCGAGCACGACGCCCTCGGGTTCGAGTTCGGCACCTTCAGCGACCGCTTCGAGAAGCTCGAGGAGGCCCTGCAGATCATCCTGCCGATGCTGCGCGACGAGCGTCCGACGCTCGCCGGGAAGCGCTACACGGTCAAGGACGCCGTCAACCAGCCACCGCCGGTCGGCCGCATCCCGGTGATGATCGGCGGATCGGGTGAGCGCAAGACCCTGCGGCTCGTGGCCCAGTACGCCGACGAGTCCAACCTCACCTGCCCACCGGCCGAGATACCCCGCAAGCTGGACGCCCTGGCCGCCCACTGCGAGCGGCTGGGCCGCGACCGCAGCGAGATCACCGTGAGCGCCCAGCGGACCACGTGCATCGCGCCGACCCACGAGCAGGCCGAGGCGGCGATGACCCGCTTCGCCGGCGAGCGGGGCATGGACTTCGCCGATCCGGCCGTCCGCCAGCTGGTCGAGTCGATGGTCGTCATCGGCGATCCCGACGAGGTCGGCGAGCAGCTGTCCGCCGTCCTCGCGCTCGGCGTCGACGGGTTCACCTGCAACCTGCCGGCCAACGGCCACGATCCCGAGAACGTCGAGCTGCTCGGCGAGATGGCGACCAAGGTGCTCCAGGCCTAGGGCGTGACCGACCCCGACGAGCGGTCAGCAACGGACTTTGTCCTCGTCCGGCCCGAGTCGGTCGAGGACCTCGACGCCATCCACGTCGGTCGTGGCTCTCGCGTTCGCGCGCGAGGTGGAGGCGTGCCTGGTCGAGCGCATCAGGGCGTCGCCCGGGTACGTGCCGTCCATGGCGCTGGTCGCCGAGGTCGACGGCGTGATCGTCGGTCACGTGATGATCAGCGGGGCGACGATCCACAGCGGCCAGGGTGAGAGAGCCGTGGCCATGCTGTCCCCGCTGGCCGTTGCGCCCGACCACCAGCGCCGCGGCATCGGCCGGCGGCTCGTAGCCGAGGCCACCGCAGTCGCCGACGGGCGCGGGGAGCCCGTCGTCGTCCTCGAAGGTGATCCGAGGTACTACGGCAGGCTGGGATTCGAGCCTGCCGCCGCTCTCGGGATCGAGCTCCCGCTGCCGGCGTGGGCGCCACCCGAGGCCGCCCAGGTGATGAGGCTGTCCTCGTTCGCTCCCGGTGACATGTCACTCCGGGGCAAGGTCGTCTACCCGCCCGCCTTCGACGGCCTGGAATGACGCGGCCCCGGTAGCGTGCCGCCATGACCGTGCTCACACCGGAGGCCCGGGACGTTCTCACCGCCGGGCGGCTCGCCCACCTCGTGACGGTCAACGCCGACGGCAGCCCGCAGGTCAGCATCGTCTGGGTGGGCCTCGACGGCGACGAGATCGTGAGCGGCCACCTCGGCATCCGCCAGAAGCTGCGCAACGTCGAGCGCGACCCCCGCGTGGTGCTCTCGCTCGAGACCGGGGACCGGAACGCCATCGGCCTCGACGAGTACCTCATCGTCCGCGGCACCGCCCGCGTGACCGAGGGCGGTGCGCCCGAGCTGTTGCAGCGGCTCGCCCACGTCTACCTGGGCCCCGACACGAGGTTCCCGCCCGTCGACGACCCACCGCCCGGCTATGTGCTGCGCGTCACGCCCGAGAGCATCGGCGGCGTCGGGCCATGGTCGAGCTGACGCCGTCGATCCCGCCCTCCGCGTCTGATCACCCAGCGAGCTGGAAGTTCGACTTCCCCATCTACCATCCGGCCGACCTGGCGGCCTGGCGGGCCTGGCTCGCGTCCCACTGCGACTCGGTCCGCGGCGTGTGGGTCGCGTCGTGGAGGAAGGCGAGCGGGCGAGACCCGGTGGCCTATGCGGACCTCGTCGAGGAGGCCATCTGCTTCGGATGGATCGACTCGACGGTGAACATCCTCGACGACGACCGGGCACTGCAGCTCATGACGCCCCGCAAGCCCCGGAGCGGCTGGACCCGGCTGAACCGCCGGCGCGTCGCCGCGCTGGAGGCACAGGGGCGCATGACCGACGCCGGGCGCCGGGCCGTCTCGGTGGCCCAGGCGAACGGATGGTGGACGATCTACGACGCGGTCGAGGACCTGGTCGAGCCCGACGACCTGGGCGAGGCCCTCGACGCCTCCCCCGCGGCCCGCACCGCGTGGGACGGGTTCCCGCCCTCGGCTCGCAAGCAGATGCTCTGGTGGATCGTCAGCGCAGGCAGGCCCGAGACGCGCGCGAAGCGCATAGCGAAGATCGCCTCGGAGGCAGCATCCGGCCGCCGCGCCCTGGGCTGAGCCCCCGTGCCGCCGGGTGATCCGTGGTGTCAGGCTTGCTCGGGCTTTGCGTCCACGGTGAGTGCCCGGTGCAGTTGGGCGCCGGCGCCCAGGCCGCCCCAGTGCTCGACGATCTTCCCGTCGGTGACCCGCCAGGCCTCCACGTGCTCGACGGTCACCACGCGACCGTCGGCGCGACGCCCAGGGCCTCGCCGACATGGCGGAGCCGCTGAGTCGACCGGTGGACCACCAGATCGTTCTCGGCGATGAGGTCGTCGGACAGCATCTCCACGAGCTCGAACGCCCCGAAGAAGCGGCCCTGGCGAGCGCCCGTGTGCGCGAGGTCACCCTGCCAGGTATGCGACCAGTAGTGCTCGCTGAAGCACTCCGTGATCACATCCATGTTCCACCCCTCGTCCGTCCACCCGCCTTCGAGGAAGCGTCGCACGACCGCCTTGGGCTCCGGTACCGGCATCGCCCGAGCCTATGAGGTCTTCGGTCCCTAGCCGCCGACCACGCCGCGGCCGCATGCTGGCGGCATGCGCAGGACCATCCTGGTGGCCGGCGCGACCGCGGTCGCGGCTGTGCTCCTGATGGGGGCGGCGCGGGCGCTCGGCACAGACGGTGTCGGGTTCGCGTTCCTCGTCGTGTGGGTACCGATGGCCTGGCTCGGCACGGTGAGCCGCTTCGTACGTCCGCGAGCTGCCCGGGCGCCTACCACGACCTGCGGGCGTTCGAGCGGGACGGACGGCTGTACGAGCGCCTCGGGGTCGTGTGGGCCAAGCGGCTGCTGCGCCGTGGCCCGCTCGCGGTCTTCAACCCGGACCTCCACCTGCCCGTCGAGCGGACCCCCGAGAGCCTGGCCCGCCTCGACCGTCGCATGCGGGATGCGGAGGCGAGCCATTTCCTGCTGCTCGTCGCCACGCTGGGGGTCGTCGCCCATGCGGTCGCACACGGCTGGTGGGGCGCCGCCGGCTGGACCCTGCTGTTCGACGTCCTCCTCAACGGGTACCCGGTGATGCTTCAGCGGTACAACCGCGCCCTGCTGGGCAAGCGCTACAGGCTCTCGCTGACCGGCGGCCCTCCGGCGCGGCCGTCGTCGTGAGCGTCGTCGACGGTGAGGCCGAGCCGGCGGCGCTCGAGCTCGATGATGCTGCGCTCGGCCTGGGCCCGCGGCGCGGCGGCGAGGGCCGACACGTCGATCGCGTGGGGGCTGGCGTCCTTGAGGTCGCTCATCCGCACGTACTCGTCGAACAGGTGGCGCTTGGTGGTCAGGATCTCCAGCATCCGCTGGTCGACGCCGCCCTCGGCGAGGAGCCGGTGGACGTGGACCGGCCGCAGCTGGCCCAGGCGATGGAGCCGGGCGACGGCCTGGTCCTCGATCGACGGCTTCCACTGGGGCTCGGTGAGCACCACCACCGACGCCGCCTGGATGTTCAAGCCCACCCCGCCGGCCTGGATCTGGCTCACCAGGACGAGCGGCTCCGGTGACGCCGAGAACTCGTCGACCAGCGCCTGGCGCGACGACGGGTCGAGGCGGCCGGTGAGCAGGCCCGCGGACCGCCCGTCGAGCGCCTGCTCGACCGCCCGGAGCACGTCCAGGAACGACGAGAACACGACGGTCTTCCAGCCGTTGTCCGCCGCTTCCTCGACGATCTCCACCAGCCGTTGCAGCTTGGCGCTCTGCTTGACGGCGGCGGCCTCGAACGCGGCGCGGCGCATGGCCATGAAGTTCCCCGAGGCGACCGCGCGGGCGTAGGCGCGACGGTCGGCCGCCGTCGGCTCGACCCACTCGTCGTTGTCGATCCGCGGCGGCAGCTCCTCCAGCACGTCGGACTGGTTGCGGCGCAGGTAGACGTCGGCGACGGCCGCGCGGAAGGCGTCGGTCCCCACCAGCCCCGATCCCGGCTCCATCCGCTCCGCCAGGTCCGGCCGGATGTGACCGACGAGGTTGCGGAACTCGTCGAGCCGGTTCTCCATCGGGGTGCCGGTGAGGAGCAGCACGCGGTCGACGGCCGAGATGTGATGCAGCGTCGCCTGCGTGCGCTTGGCGGCCGGGTTCTTCACGTAGTGGGCCTCGTCGGCCACGAGGAGCGCCACCGCCAGCCCGTCGGGGAGGGTCAGGGACTTCAGCGAGTCGTACGTCACGACGCCGACGCCGCCGCGGCGCGCCCAAGCCTCCAGGTTGCTCCGCCGGTCGGCGCCGTGGAGGCGGAACGCCCGCAGCCGGCTGTGCTGGGAGACCTCGTGGGCCCAGTTGGCCAGCACGCTGGCCGGGCAGACGACCAGGGAGTGGGTGGCGCCGCCGGCGTGGAGGTGAGCGATGGCGGCCAGCGCCTCGACCGTCTTGCCCAGGCCCATCTCGTCGCCGAGGATCGCCCGGCCCTGCGCGAGGGCGAACCGGGCGCCGAAGGCCTGGTAGCCCCGGAGCGAAACGTCCAGCAACGAGGTGTCGAGCCCGAGGGTGTCGATGCGCTCGGCGATCTCCGACGGGATGTGCCCGTGCACGGCCTCGGGCTCGCCATCGAGGCTGGCGATGGCGACGAGCAGACCGTTGTAGGCGACCGCCCGGTCCCGGTAGTCGTCCCAGATCGACCCGTCGATCTCCGGGGCGTCGGGCCGCAGAGCGAGCGCCCGCCGCCAGCGGGGGTCGGCCCGGTCGATCCCGGAGACGGCCACGAGACGGTGGAGCTCGTCGAGCGCCGCCCTGGCCTGCCGGCGTCGTGTGCGCCCGGCGAGGAGCATCCGCAGGCGACGGCCCGGCCAGCGACGCCGCCGGTAGCAGCGGCTCGACGCGTCCGGCGAGGTCGGCCAACTCGTCCCGCACCGGATCGGTCGCCTGCACGGCCTCCTCGAAGTGGCGCAGGCAGGCGAGCAGCCGGGTCTGGGGGTCGGGGCGACGGTCGACGTCGAACCGGACCCGGACGCTGCGCTCGAGCGCCCGGTGGAGTCGCTACGTGGCGCCGACGACCTGGGCGGCGGTGTCGGGCCCGACCCCGGGGATGGCCTGGAGACGGCCGACCCGCTCGTTGACCAGGGACGCCACCGTGGTGAAGCCCACCGCCTCCAACGGGCCCAGCCGCACCTGGTCCTTCGTCATCTCCCGGAGCCGGGACACCGGCAGCCGGGCCAGCTCGTCCCGCACGGCCGCCGTCTTCGCCGCCTCGTACGCCGCGCGGGCCTCCTGCCGTCGCCCATCCACGGTGCCCAGCACGGTCGCGGCGGCCGTCGCGTCGCCCTGCGGCCCGGTCGAGGAGCCGCCGCGCCGCCGCTCCCCACCGCACCCTGCGGAGGTCGCGGGAGCCGGTCCCGGTCGTCGTCATGGTCCCGCGCACGACGCCCTGTCTGCCCGCTCCCCGCCCCGTTCAGCCCCGGTCAGTCGCCCACAGTTGTCGACGCCCGGAGTGTAAGTCCCGCCGGGTGCGGGGCTGGTGACCAGGTCACCTGCACGTCCCGCAGCAGGTAGGAGGGCGCGGGGCGGGCCGTCGTGAACCCCGACAGGAACGTCGAGTCGATCTCCGTGACCTGCAGCTCCCGGGCATACCGGTGGTCGGGCTCCATGCGGGTGCCCTCGATGCCGCCATGGCGGTCGGGCGACAGGCCGAGGGTGGCGGCCACGCACGTGGCACCCACCGGATCGGCGAGCGGCGAGGCCCCGTCGGTCCCGGCGAGGGTCGCCGCCAGACGGATGCGATAGGCGCCGGTGCCGGCGGCGTCGTCGACCGACCACGCCGCAGCGCGTCGCCCGCCTCGGTCATGGCGATCCGTGCCCGCCGCTGCGCGCCCGGGTACCACCGCCCGCTCAGCGCGACCGCGAGCCGGGAGTCGGAGTAGCGGACGGGCACGTAGACGCCCACGGTCGGCGGGCCGTCGCCGGCATCCCACTCGACCGAGATGCGGTCGGCCGCCGCCCGGAAGCCGATCCCCAGGCCGGCGGGCCCGCGCGCGGGCCGGATGCCCACGAAGTCCACGAGGCAGCAGCCGACGACGGTGCCGACCTCGGTCACGTGGGGCCGGACGCCCTCCGGCAGGTGCCGGGCTGCTTCGTCCGGGTCGACGACCGCGTTGACGAGCAGGCGGCGCCGGATGGTCCCCCGGACCGCCCGCGTCAGGGGGCTGGTGGTGGCGAGCGACGGATCGCGGAATGATGGTCCTGTCAGTGCTCATGTTTGATACGCTACCATTCACTAGCGTATTGAACGCAAGCGCATCTCAATTCAGACGGATGGGATCGAGGCCCGATGGGAACGGAGTACCGACTCGACGAGCTGGCCCGGCGGGCGGGCGTCGCCTCGACCACGGTGCGGCTCTACCAGGCGAAGGGCCTGCTGGCGCCGCCGCGGCTCGAGGGCCGCACCGGCTGGTACGACGACGCCCACCTCAGCCGGCTGCGGCTCATCGCCCGCCTCCAGGGGGAGGGCTACTCGCTCGCCGGCATCGCCGACCTGCTCGACCAGTGGGAGCGGGGCCGCAGCCTCGACGCGGTCATCGGGGTGGAGGCCGAGCTCGACGCCCTGCTCGGCGACGTGCACGCCATCGTGGTCGAGCCGCAGGAGCTGGTCGGCCCGCTTGCCCACGGACGCGCTGACGCCCGAGCTCGATGGAGCGGGCCAGCGGCGCTCGGCCTCGTCGAGCTCACCGACGACGGCCGGATCCGCATCGGCGACCGTCGCTTCCTCGAGGCCGGGGCCGCCCTCGGCGCAGCTCGGCGTCCCCCCGGAGGTGATCGCTCGACGAGTGGGAGGCGCTGGCCGCCCACACCGACGAGATCGCCGAGCGGTTCGTCACCCTGTTCGAGCAGCGGCTCGCGCCCGCGGACTGGCAGCGCGGCCTCGACACCGACCAGGCCCGCGACCTCGCCGCCACCCTGGCCCGGCTCCAGGCCACGGCCCGCTCAGTCCTCACCGCCGCCCTCGACGCCAGCCTCGCCCGCCTCGGGCGGGAGCGCCTGGGGGAGCTGATCGGGCCATGACGCCGAGCCCGCCGCGGGCCCGCCCGCGCCGGCCCATCTACGTCGAGACCCGCATCCGGGCGCCGATGGACCGGGTGTGGGACGCCACCCAGGAGCCCGCGCACCACCAGCGCTGGGACGTCCGCTTCGGGTCCATCACCTACCTCCCCGCCGTCGACGGCGAGCCCCAGCGGTTCACCTATGCCACCACCGTGGCGCCGGGCGTCACCGTGGCCGGCACCGGCGAGACGCTGGGCGACCGCGACCGGCCCGACGGGACGCGCTGGTCGGGCCTCCGGTTCTGGGCCGCCGACCGGCGCTCGATCATCGAGGCCGGCGCCGGCTACTGGCGCTACATCCCCACCGGCGACGGCGTCCGCTTCCTCACCCGCTACGACTACCGGCCCCGGTGGGGGCGGGTCGGCGAGGTCGTCGACCGGTGGGTGTTCCGCCCGGTGTTCGGCTGGGCCACCGCCTGGAGCTTCGATCGCCTGCGGCTGTGGCTCGACGAGGGCATCCCTCCCGAGCGGGCCCGCGACCGGCGTCGCCCACGCCATCGCGGTGGCCGGCTGCGGCGTGTCGCCTACCAGGGCTGTCCCAGGCTGGAAGGCCGATGCGCGAGGTCGCATCTGGCAGGGCCTCGGCGTCCCGCGGGCCCGGCGCTCGTCGAGCGTCGGCGTCGTCGAGGCCGCCGTCGCCATCGGCGGGCCCCGACCAGCGGTGGCCGTTCGTCGTCGCCTGCCGCGATGCCGCCCTCGCCACGCCGTCCGGCCGACCTCACCCGGCCGTTCAACCCGGTCGCTCGGTCGCCATCGGCCCGGGGGATCGCCCGAGCGGGCGGCCGCCCGCGGTCGCGGCGTGCGGCCCCGACCGCCAGCCCGACGGTGGGGGACCTCCCGTGACCTCGATCTACCGCCGAGGCCCTGGGCGCCGACTTCGACCGCCTCCATCCCCGGGTGCAGTGGCGCTTCGGGTTCTCGTCGGTCGACGGGACGTGCCAGATCGGCAGGGGCGTCATGGACGACGTGTGGCGGGGGCCGTGGTGGACGCTGCCCTTCCTGCTGCTCGGCTCCACCCGGCGCGTGCTGTTCCCGGCCCGGGGCCGGGCGGTGCCGTTCACCATCGCCAACTACGCGTACGTCGACCGGTTCGGCCGCGAGACGGTCACGTGGGCCCGCCGCTTCCGGTTCCCCCGCCGCGTCCATGCGTTCGACGCCACCATGATCCACAGCAAGGAGCGCGGCGTCATCGTCGACTACCTGGGCACGCACCAGCACCTGGCGGTCGACATCGACTGCGCGGTCGACGACGCCGGCGCCATGTGCCTCCGGAGCGGTGAGCAGCGCTTCTACGAGGGGCGTCTCGGCTTCCGCATCCCCTTGCTGCTCTCGGGCGACGCGGACATCCGCGAGTGGTGGGACGAGGAGGCCCAGCGGTTCGGCATCGAGGTGCGGGTGGCCAACCGGATCCTCGGGCCGCTGTTCGGCTACCGCGGCTGGTTCACGGTCGAGGAGCACCCTTGTGCCGAGGGCGACATCCCGGCCGACGTCCTGCCCCGGCGGGAGGAGCCGCGCGAGTAGCCCACCGTCAGGGCGAGGCGCCCAGGTAGACGAGGTTGCCCCCGGGGTCCCGGGTTCGCGCCACGCGCTCGCCCCACGGCTGATCCTCGGGCTCGGCGACGACGGGCGCCCCGGCGACCTGCAGACGTTCGAGCGTCGCGTCCACGTCATCGACGTAGACCCAGAACCCGAACCGCTCGTCACCGTTGGCGCCCACCGCCGCGATCCCGATGCTCGAGCCCCCTCGATCCATCGTCACATAGCCCGGTTCGCCTTCGGACGGGAACTGGTAGGTCTGCGAGAACCCGAGACTCTCGTAGAAGTCCCGAGCCGCCCGCAGGTCCGGGACGCTGATGATCGGGAAGGCACGGTCGCTCATCCGCCCACGGCTCGCGCTTCCGTCGCGCCCGCGCCGGTCAGCCCATGCAGCCCAGCTCCTCCAACCCGACGACGGTGCCGTCGTGCACGGTGAGCCAGAAGGGGTTCGCGCCCAGACGGCCGGTCCCGTAGCTCCGGCCACGGAGGTTCTCGGAGAAGGCGGCGAAGTCCAGCATGTGCTCGCCGTCGCACCCCTCCGGCCCCGTCTGCTGCACGACGACCGACGAGATCGGGCATCACCGGGAGCCGGCGCAACCGGGCGTTGTCGTTGCGGAAGGGGCTCTCGGGATAGTTCTCCCCGTCCTCCGGGTGCGAGTGCTCGTACGCCTCACGTTCCTCGTCGGTGGCCAGGTACTGCAACAGGTCGAACTCGACCGTCGAGCCGGGGACGTCGACGTCGGTCAGGTAGACCGCGTGGCGCCCATCCTGGAGAACGGCGGCCGGGACCACCCGAGGTGCGGGTGCCGCCGATGAACCGCCGTCCGCCGGTGCCGGCGCGGGCGATGCCGCCGAGGTGGGCGGCGCGGGCGAGGCCACCGAGGTGGGCGGCGCCGCCGACCCGCTCTCGTGGTCCGGGGTCGGGTCGCTCTCCCCGGAGGGCCACACGACGGCCCCGATCGCCGCCAAGGCGACGATCGCCGACGAGTGCCGCGCCGTACCGGGCCAGGCGCGACGCGCCGAATGACCTACTGGTCGTGTCCATGAAGTCCGCCTTCTTCTCCGCCGGTCCCCGGGTGGGGACGAACGCCACAATGACGCGTAGCTGAACGGATCCGTTGACACGGTCCGGCAAAAGTCTGCGATGATCAGCCGATCAGCGTCTGCTTGGGTCGGAGGATGCAGAACTCGTTGCCTTCCGGATCGGCCAGAACGGTCCACGACTCGTCGCCCGTCTGCCCGATGTCCACCCGCCGGGCACCGAGGGCCAGGATGCGCTCGGATCTCCGCTTCCCGATCGTCGGGCCCGGCGTCGCCACCCGGGTTGAGGTCGAGGTGGACACGGTTCTTGACCGACTTCTGCGTCACCTGCGGGCATCAGGCAGATCCCGACCGGGGCGTCCACGTCGGGGCCGATGACGACCTCCCGCTCACGTTCGGAGAGGATCTTCCAACCGAGGACCTGACTCCAGAATCGTGCCAACCCGGGCAGGTCGTGGGCGTCGATGACGATGTGATGCAGGGACACGGTCATGGTATCTCCAATCCCAAACACTCTCTGCAAAGCCTGTTTGCAAAGAGTGTTTGCGGTACTAGGGTGGCGGCATGGGTCGTCCGCCGAAGTTCTACGAGCTGGATGATGCAAGTGTCCGGCTGCTCGCCCATCCCTTGAGGTTGCGGCTGCTCGCTCTCCTGCGTCATGACGGACCGTCGACCTCCACCAGGCTCGGCGAGCGCGTCGGGGAGTCGAGCGGTGTGACCAGCTATCACCTGCGCAAGCTCGCCGAGGGCGGCTTCATCGAAGAGGACCCGGGCCGGGGCACCAAGCGCGACCGCTGGTGGCGCTCGTCGCACGAGGCCACGAAGGTCTCCCCCGCCGACTTCCTCGGTGACCCGGCCGCGCACCGCGCCAGCGTCAGCGTGCGCCGGGAGATCAATCGCTGGCAGCAGCGGGTCGTCGACCAGTGGCTGGCCGAGGAGGCCGACTGGGACAAGGCCTGGGTCGATGTGGCGGGGTCCAGCGACTGGCTGCTGCGCCTCACCCCCGCCCAGACCCGGGCGCTCCACGACGAGATCCTCGAGGTCGTTCGCCGCTACAACGACGCCGAAGCGTCGGAGGACGACCCCGACGCCGAGCGCGTCGTCTGGTTCCAACATCTCATCCCCGTCCGGGAGCTGTCGCTCTGATGAGGGCGGACGCCACCGGGTTGCGCCGCGCCTTCGTGCTGCTCACCGCCCTGCGCTGGCTCCCCGTCGGCTTCACGACACCGTTGCTCGTCCTGCTGCCGCTGTCGCGCGGCCTGACCCTCGGACAGGTCGGGATCACGATCGCCTGTGGCGCGGCGACCGCGGCGCTGCTCGAGCTGCCGACCGGCGGCCTGGCCGATGCCGTGGGACGGCGGCCGGTGCTGGGGGCGTCGTCCGTCCTCGGTCTCGCCGTCTTCGCGTCCATGCTCGTGGCCGAGGGCTTCGGAGCCTGGATCGCCATCAAGGTGCTCGCCGGCGCGGCGCGGGCTCTCGATTCGGGCCCGCTGGAGGCCTGGTATGTCGACGAGGTCCGCCGCCGCGATCCACGTGCGGACATCCGCAAGGGACTGTCGCGAGCTCACGCGGCCGAGGGCGGCGGGCTCGCGCTCTCGGCGGTGGCCGGTGGCTTGCTGCCGGTCGCCCTCGGCGGCAACCTCGACGCCGCGGTCGTGGCGGCCCTCCTGGCCCAGGGCGTGTATGTCGTCGCTCTGTTCACGCTCATGACCGACCATCGCGACATGGCGACCGGCATGCGCCCGGAGGTGCCACCCATCGGGTGCCGGCTGTCATCCGAACCGGACTCGCGCTCGGGATGGGCCGAGGACCGGTCACCTGGCTGCTGTGCGGCTCGGCGGTCTGGGGCGTGGCGTTGCTCGGCATCGAGCTGGTCTGGCAGCCTCGCTTCACCGATCTGCTGGCGGCCGGTACGACACGGGGCCGCTGGGGTTCCTCATGGCGGGTGCGTTCCTCGCCGCCGCGGCCGGCTCGGCCCTGGCCCCCCGCATGGCGCGCCTCGTCGGCGGCGGCACCAGTCGCACCGCGATGGTCTGCACCCTGACACAGGCGACGATCTACCTGGCGCTGGCGGCCGCAGGGACCATCGCCGTGGCCGCTCCCACGTTCGTCATGGTGTACCTCATGGGCGGGGCCCGCGGCCCCTTCCACAACGAGCTGCTCCACGAGCACGTCCCGGCGGAGCAGCGCAGCACGATGCTCTCGGCCGCTTCCCTGAGCCTGATGGCCGGCGGGCTCGTCACCAGCCTGACCCTGCCCGCCCTCGTCGGGGTGGCCGGCATCCCGTGGGCGTGGGCGCTGGTGGGCAGCGTGCTCGGCGCTTCGGCATTGCTGTACCTGGCGATCCCCGACCGCCCGACTCCGGTCGTCCGACGAACCGAGCACGAGCCGGCACTGGTCGCGGTCAGCTGACTCCCCCACGGTCCGGCCGAGCCCCGAGCTCAGTTGTTCGATGACGTGTCGCCGAGGGCCGTGCTTGTGGAGCTCCTCGGTCAGCTGGTGGATGGTGCGGGTGAGGTTGGTGTTCTCGACCAGGAGCGTGTTGATGTCTCCGTAGTCGTGGTCGGCCTTCGCCTGCTGGAAGGCGGCCTGGCGGTTCTGGGCGATCATCACGAAGGTGGACAGGAAGATGGCCTCCAGGGAGACGATGAGGGTCAAGGTGGGCCAGGGGCTCTTCTCGAAGACGACCATCCACAGCGCGAAGAGCAGCGCGTGCAGGAAGACGAAGTGCATCGAGCCTGCGAAGGCGGTGATCCGGTCGGCGATCCGGAGTTGGACGTCCGACGCACGCTTCTCGAACTGCGCGACGACGGTGGGGTGATGCAGGACGTTGGGATCGAGGCTGGGCATGCGTTCAGCTCACGTCTCGGACTTCGGTCTCGGAGGCGCAGGGTTCATCGTGATCATTCCCTTCAGGGGTCGGCCTCGCGTGATCTTGCGCTCCCCCCGTGCCGCCGATCTACCGGTGTTTCGTGGAGGGGTCCGATTGCAGCGGGAGCGTTGCCGCCGCGCCGGGCGTGGGTCAGACGGGGCAGAGCTCCGGATCGGGCTGCAGCGGCGGGCCGTCGACCGCGCAGTGCAGGCGGCGCGCCGAGCGCCGGACGCTGATCCGGGCCCCCAGCCCGACGAAGCTGACCGGCGCGGCCAGGGCGGCCAGGACCGCGGCGATCATGAGCGCCGCCCGGAAGCCGTCGGTCACCTCGGTCGGCCCGGTCCCGCTGGTCAGGCCCGAGACCACGGGGATCACCGACAGCGCGGCCAGGCTGGCGGTGCGGGCGACGGCGTTGTTGACCCCCGAGGCGACGCTCACGTGGTCGGGGCTGACCGATCCCATCACCGTGGCCGTGAGCGGGGCGACGAAGGTCACGAGGCCCAGGCCGAACACCACCGACCCCGGCAGCACGTCCTGCGCCCAGGAGGTGTCCGGTCCGATGCGGGTGAGGAGCAGGAGGCCGGCGGCGACGAGGAGCGGCCCCACGGTCAGCTGCAGCCGCGGGCCGATCCGCTGCGCCAGCGCCCCCGACCGGGCCGAGAACACCAGCATCAGCAGCGTGGTCGGCAGCAGGGCCGTCCCGGCCTGCAGCGCCGTCCACCCGGCGGCGACCTGGAGCTCGTAGGCCACGAGGAAGAACGTCACGCCGATCGCGCCGTAGAGCAGGACCGTGGCCAGGTTGGTCACGGTGAACGCCCGGCTCTCGAACAACGTCGGTGGCACCAGCGGATCGTGGGCGTGGCGCATCCGGTGGACGAAGGCACCGCCTGCGACGATCGCGACCACGCCGGCAGCCACCACCGTGCCGTTGGTCCAGCCCTTGGGCCCGGCCTCGGTGAGCGCCCAGGTGGCGGCGCCCAGGCTCGACGACACCGAGGGCGGAGCCGAGGTAGTCGAGGTCCCGCGCCGCGTGCGGGTCCCGGGTCTCGGGGATCGCCGCCCGGGCGCAGACCACCACGACGACGGCCACGGGCAGGTTGATCAGGAACGCCCACCGCCACCCCGGCCCGTCCACCAGCCAGCCGCCGACGAACGGGCCGATGGCCCCGGCGACGCCACCGAGCCCGGACCACGCGCCCACCGCCTTGGCCCTGTCGCTCTGGCGGAAGGTGGCCTGGAGGATGGCGAGGCTGCCCGGCGTCAGCAGTGCGGCACCGGCGCCCTCCAGCACCCGCGCCGCGATCAGGACCTCGACGTTCGGCGCCGCACCGCACAGCACGGAAGCCGCCGCGAACCAGACGGTGCCGATCAGGAACACCCGGCGCCGCCCGTAGCGGTCGCCGAGCGCGCCCCCGAGCAGGATCAGCGACGCCAGGGTGAGCAGGTAGCCGGTCAGCACCCACTGCAGCGAGCTGATGCTGGCGTCGAGGTCGGCGCCGATGTGCGGCAACGCCACGTTGACGACCGTGGCGTCCAGCGCGGCCATGCCGCTCGCCGCCACCGTCGCCGTCAGCGCCAGGCGCCCGGGCCCCGTCCCGAGCGCGAGACCGCCGCCATCCGAGGTGAGCTCGGTGGTCGGTCCCGCCGTCATCGCACTACCGGGCGAAGAACGCCCGAGCCGGCGGCGGAACTGAACTGTCCACTACCGGAGCTTACGGTCGAAGCCTCCTCTCGGCGTCCCTGGTCCACCCTCCGGCGGGGTTGCGATTTGTCGCCTGACGCCCACGCAGCGCGAGCGTTCCATGGTCCAATCCCGTACCATTTACCCGTGACCGAGCATGCGGGTGGGTCGGCCCTCAGGTTTCCTGCGCTCGATGAGTTGCTGCTCGATGCGAAGCTCTCGGTCCCGCCCCCTCGCCCGGGCACCGTGAGCCGCGCCACGTTGATCGAGACGGCTCGCAGGGACGACTGCCGCGTGGTGGGCGTCACCGCGCCCGCGGGCTACGGCAAATCGACCCTGCTGGCCGAGTGGGCCCGTGGGGAGGATCGGCCCGTCGCCTGGGTGACCCTCGACCGCTTCGATGACGATCCCGCGGCGTTGCTCACCGTGTTGGCGTCGGCGTACGCCCGGGTGGCGCCGGGCGAGGACGCCCTCGTCGGCGAGATGGGTGGTCTCGGCGTCTCGGTGCTGGGACGCGCGGCGCCTCGCCTCGCCTCGGCGTTCCGGACGAGCCCGGTCCCGTTCGTGCTCATGCTGGACGACCTGCACGAGCTGCAGTCGCCCGCCTGTCACGACGCCTTGGGCATCGTGATCTCGGGGATCCCCCCAGGCGCCCAGCTGGTGGCGGCGAGCCGGGCCGAGCAGCCCCACCTGCCGCGGTTGCGGAGCTCGGGCGACGCGCTGGAGCTCGTGGCCAGCGACCTGGCCCTCGACGCCGCCGGGGCCAAGCAGATCTTCTCGTGGGCCAAGGTCAGCCTCCCCGGCGACGTGGCGGCGGCTGTGACGAGCCGGACCGAGGGCTGGCCGGTCGGCCTTCACCTGGCAGCGGTGATCGCGAGCGAGAGCGACGGGGAGGCGCTCACGATCTCGGGTGAGGATCGGTATGTGGCCGACTACCTGTACCGCGAGGCGTTGGCCAAGGTCCCCGAGAAGACGCAGCGGTTCCTGCGGTACACCGCGGTGCTCGACCAGCTCTGTGCTCCCCTCTGTGACGCGCTCCTCGGCGAGTCGGGCGCGCAGCAGCAACTGCGCGACCTGGAAGCCTCGAACTTCTTCCTGGTCCCGCTCGACCGCCGGCGCGAGTGGTACCGCTACCACGGTCTGTTCCGGGAGTTCCTCCTGGGCGAGCTGCGCCGGGTCGAGCCCGACATCGTCATGAAGCTGCACCTGCGGGCCGCCGACTGGTACGAGGCCAACGGCTCCCCGGCGATGGCCCTCGAGCACGTGCTCGAGACGACCGAACGGGATCGGAGCGTCCAGCTGCTGACGGCCTTGGTCCTGCCGACCTACCAGGCCGGCCAGATGTCCACCGCGCAGCGCTGGGTCTCCGCGCTCGGCGACACCGCCATCGAGGGGTATCCCCCGCTCGCCGTGCTCACCGGCTGGATCGCGGCGCTGACCGGGCAGACGGCCGAGGCGCAGCGGTGGGCGGCGATCCTCGATGCGGCGTCGTTCGATCTGGTGCCGGCGGACGGCACGGCGTCGTTCGATTCGGCCCGGGCCATGCTGCGCGCGTTCATGTGTGCCGCGGGCCCGGAGCAGGCGATGGCCGACGCGAGCTTTGCCGTCGAGGCGGAGCCGCCCTGGAGCGTCTGGCGCGACCAGGCGCTATGCGCGGTCGCCGAGGCGCATCTGCTCGCCGGCGACGTCGACAGCGCCGGGGCGCTGTTCGCGGAGGCGTCGGCCGTGGCCGCCGTCAACGGCAACGCCGACATGCGCATCCTGAGCGAGTTCGAGCTCGCTCTGCTGGCCATGGACCAGGACCGCTGGCCGGAGGCGGCCGAGCGTGTCGAGGTGCGCACTGGCCACCACCGATGAGCACAGGATGTTCGACTACGTAGCCGGCCTGTTCGGCTTTGTCGGCGCCGCCCGGCTCGCCGTGCACCGGGGTGACCTGGACGAGGCGAACCGCCAGCTGACCCGGGCGATGCGGGCCCGCCCGTCGTGCACGTTCGCCCTGCCATTCCTCGCCGTGCGCGCTCGGCTGCAGCTGGCCAAGGCGTACTGGTCCCTGGCCGACCACACGACCGCCCACCACCTGCTGCGCGAGATCGACGACGTGCTGCTTCACCGCCCGGCTCTCGGTGTCCTCGTGGACCAGGTCGAGGAGCTCCGCCGGCTGCTCAGCGCCGGCGCCTCGGCGGCCGCGACCGGCGCGTCGCCGCTCACCCCCGCGGAGCTACGCCTGCTGCCCTACCTGCAGACCCACCTCACGATCGCGCGAGGTGGCCGACCGGCTGTTCGTGTCCCGCAACACGGTGAGCACCCAGGTCGGCGCGATCTATCGCAAGCTGGGCGTCTCGTCACGCAGCGAGGCGGTGGAGCAGGCGACCGCGATCGGACTGCTCGGCGGTTAGCCGGGATCACCCGCCACGCCTACGCCTCCAGAGCCTCGTCGGTGTCGTACCCGAGGGCCAGCGCGAGCTTGGGCGCGGCCGCGACGACGCAGGGGAGCCCGACCACCGGAACGACGCCGACGAGCACGTCGACGATCTCGGCGACCGTCGCACCGGCACTGACGGCGGCGTCGGCCTGCTCGCCGTAGGACGGCACCGCGGCGCCGACCGCCACCAGGGCGGCGAGACGGACCAGCGCCAGCGTCTTGGGGTCGAGCTCCGGCGCGCCGAGCCCGGCGCCGTCGAAAGGATCTTCGACGGTGCGGGCGTCGTTGAGCGCCAGATGGCGTAGCCGTTCCGTGTAGTCCACAACCTTCTCCATGAGCAATGACCGATCAGATCAAGGGACGCTGGCTCCGATCTGTTGGCGTGCGGTTGTACCCGAGCGTGGGTGGGCTCAGTCCTCGTCGCCCGCCTCGGCGGCAGCCTCCAGCTCGGCCACTTCACCGACGACGATCCCGAGTGCGACCAGGTCCTCCGGAGTGAGCATGAGGTGTCCGAGCACCAGGCCACCGGCATCCCGGACGGCATCGCGGAGCGGGATCGCCCACAGGTGCTCGATGGCGAGCACGAGCGCCGAGCTGCCGTCGGGGAGATCTTCGAGCAGGCCCGCCGCGACCACCTCCGCCGCGCCCGGGGCATCCGCATCGGCCGAGGCCCCGAGCTCGGCACCGGCCACCGCGCCCTCCTCGCCGGCGAGACCCAGCCCGACCAGCGCGCCGACCGTCGCCCGCAGCTCGGCCCGCTGATCGTCGTCGAGGTCGGACACGGCGAGCGCCACCACGTCGTCGCCCTCACGGGTCACGAACACGGCGTCGATGATCCTGATCTGTCCGACGTCGCTCAGACGTCCCAGCTCCTCTGCGACCCGGCCCTCGAAGAGATCGTCGTCCGGGAAGCCGATCACGAACCCCTGGATCGGTCCAATGCTCATGGCCATGTTCCTCCTGCTCGTTGGCGCGCCCTCGGGACGCGGTTTCAGTCCTTCCCGCCCGCCATCCGGCTCAGGCGTGCCGCATCTCGCTGCCGTGGGCGGTGAGCGCCCAGATCACGAGCACGTCGATCACGACCACCGCGATGGCCCACAGCGGGTAGGCGGGGATGAAGAAGAAGTTGGCGATCAGGCTGATGGTGACGGCGATGACACCGACGGTCCGGGCCAGGACGTTGCCGCTGAACACCCCGATGCCGGAGAGCAGCACGACCAGCCCGATCACGAGGTGGACCCAGCCCCACTGGGAGATGTCGAGGTAGAGGGAGGCCCGGTTGGTCCACACCACCCACTCGTCGTTGACGACGGCGACGAGCCCGTACAGGGCGTTGAGGCTGCCGGCGATGACCATCATGACGCCCGCGAACGCGATCCAACCGGTCCAGCCGGTGCGTCCCGAGTCGTAGTCGTCAGGCGTCGCGTAGGCGGGCTGTTGGTTCATCTGTGATGCCATCGATGTTCCCTTTCATCCTGTGGTCGCCTTGGTCATCGTGCGACTCCACGCCTACGCGGTCATCACGTACTTCAGGTGATTCACGCCTCCGCCTCACCGGTCACACGTAATCCTTCTTCCGGAGCCGGGCGAGGGCGAACCAGCCCCAGATCGGGGGCAGGTAGGACGTGCACATCCGCGCCGTGAAGGTGGCGGCCACCGCTTGTCCCTCGGGGATGCCCGACGCGGTGAACCCGGCGATCAGCCCGGTCTCGATGACACCCATGCCGCCCGGCACCGGCGCCGCCCCGCCGATGAACGAGGCGATGCAGTTGATGAGGACGAGCTGGAGCAGGGGCAGCGACGCGCCGTAGGCGTGCAGCGCGGCGCCGAGGACCAGGGCGTACAGCAGCTGTGACGCCAGGTTGCCACCGAACAGCTGCACGGCCTTGCGCGGGTTGGAGACCACGCTGCGGAGGTTCTGCCACGCCGGCCGGATCTGGGTCTCGACGAGGTTGTGGACCCGCTGGCGCAGTGCCGGGAACGAGCAGCAGGACCACGCCGGCCATCGCCAGGACTGCGATCACCGCCACCAGCCAGCCGGGGATGCCCTCGCCGTCGCTCCCGATCGACAGGTCGAACTCGGGACCGGTGACCACCACGGCGATCAGGATGAGGAAGGCCTGCACGATGAACCCGCTGGCCGAGGTCAGGACCCCCGAGCTGGCCGCCACCGCCGGCGGCAGGCCCTGCTTCTGGAAGAACCGGATGACGAGCGTGGCGTTGCCGGCGGTGCCCCCGACGAGCCCGGTGAACGCGTTGGCGAACTGGACGCCGATGACGGGACCGAACGGCAGGCGGGCCGAGCACCGCGCCGAGCATCGCCACGGCCTGGGAGAGCTGGGGCAGCTGGGCGACCACGAACGTGAGCAGGACCCATCCCCAGATCGCCCCGGAGAAGATGTCGCCCATGGCGGCGACGCCGGCGAGCTGGGCGACCAGGAGGTAGACACCGAAGGCGAACGCCGCGGCCAGCAGGACCATGCTGAGGGAGAAGCGGTGCAGCTCGGCGGGCTTGGGCGGCTCGACGCCCGTCAGCGCCGCGCCGGCGTCGCGGAGGCTGGCCAGGAGTGCCTTGGGTTTCGCCACGTGGCGCTTGGCGGCACCGGTCAGCGCCGTAGGCTCCAGGAAGGCGAGCAGCTCGACGAGATCGTCGGCGCTGAGCGCCGCGATGGGCGGCCGCCAGCGCCCGGTCCTCGCCCACGAGCTCGGCGCTGGTGGCGAGGAGCTGCACCCGGTCGAGCCGGAGGCGGCCGTCGGTGGCGGACGGTGACGGCGTCGCCGAGGCCGACGAGCCCGGTCGTCCCGGAGTCGTCGAGCACGACGTTGCCCACCCACGGGTTGCCGTGGGCGATGCGCCCGCCGTGCAGGCGCCCCAGGTTCGCCCAGGCGTCGTCGAGCGACGGCATCCGTGAGGCGCTCCGGCTCCACGTCGAGCGAGCCTCACCCCCGCCGGGTTCCGCACGACCAGGAGGGCGTCGTCGCGCCACCCCGCCAGGCCGGCGGCGACCAGGTCGGGCACCCGGGCGCCCGTGCGCCCGGCGAGCAGCACCACGTACGCCTCGTGCTCGACCTGGTGCTCGCGGGTGAGCGACAGCGTCGGTTCGGAGTCCTTGTACCAGATGAACCGCCAGACCTTGGCGAACAGGCGGGCATCGGTCGCGTCCCGCCCCACGACCTCGATCGACAGCTCGGCCTCCGAGCCCGCCGTGTAGTCGGTGCTGCCCCAGGTCTGCTCCGGCGCGAGGCGCAGACCGCGCCGGGTCGACGCCGAGATCGCGCAGCGACGCGGCCACCTGCTCCTCGGACGGCGTGGCCGCCGGGGAGCCGAAGCACAGGTGGGCGAAGGCGGCCGCGCCCCAGGCGAGGAAGATGCTGGCGATCACGGCGCCCGGGAGGCCTTCGGCCAGTGCGGCCGCCGCCAGCGCGCTGAGCCAGAACGCCGCCTCGAGCAGGCGGCGGGCCGGGCGGGTCAGGTACGGCCGCGACGCCCAGATCACCGCCGCGCCCGCGGCCATCAGCACCACCGGGAAGTCGGGGGTGTGGCCGTGGAGCGCCTCGCCCGCGTCGGCCAGCGTGTCGGGCACGTCGACGGCGGCGGACAGCGCGGCGCCCACGAGCGCGGCCGCGCCGGCGGCGACCGCCTCCGTCGCCAGCATGCGCCCTCGCCGCGCCACCAGTGCCGCGACGAGCATCACCACCGCGGCGATCGGCGCCAGGAGGTAGAGGACCTCCCACACCGGTTCGAGGCCGCCGGGCAGGCTGGCGAACAGGTCGAAGGCGGCCGCCTCGATCTGGGTGACGTCCGTCGCCCCGGCGGCCATGAGCGCGATCGACGACCCCGGCGACCGCGACCCCGACGATGTCGCTCGGGCGCCGGCGGACATGGCCCTCGGCGACGATCCCGAACACCGACGAGCCCCAGCGCCGGCGCACCACCGAGGTCGCGACCGGCTGGACGCCCGTCTGGTCGTCCGGTGGCACCTCCACCGTGGACTCGGGGTCGGTGTCGGTGGTCATCAGTCGAGCAGCCGTTCGACGGTGGGCTGGGCGCGTTCGGCGACGCGGGCGACGACGCCCCGGGACCGGAGGCGGCCGAGGGCGTTGCCGGCGATGACGTAGGCGGGCACGGCCAGGATGAGGCCGACGATGCCGCCGAGGAGGCCGCCGAGCGCGGTGACGACGAGCACGACGAGGGGGTGGATGTCGAGGGTGCGGCCCATGACCTTGGGCTCGACGAAGTTCTCCAGCGCCAGGTTGGCGGCGAGCACGACGACGAGCATGACCGCGGCCTGGGGGAGCCCGCCGTCGCCGAGGGCGACGATGACGGCCAGCCCGCCGCCGAGGAAGGCGCCGATGTAGGGGATGTAGCCGCCGATGAAGTTGACCACCACGATGGTGAACACCAGCGGCAGGCCGAGCAGCAGCGCCGCCAGGCCGACGACCGCGGCCACGACGGCCGACATGACGGTGCGGCCCCGCCCGTAGTCGCGCAGGATCCGGCAGGCGTCCCCGATGAAATCGTCCACCTCGTCCCGGTAGCTGGAGTCGACCGTCGCCGACCAGGGAGCGCCGCAGGCGGGTGCCGTCCTTGAGCAGGTAGTACATGATGAGCGCGCCCAGGATGAGGCCGCCGGCGATGGCGACGATGACGCCGATGCCCGGAGACCAGGCCGGCGAGGACGCCGGTGGTGATCATGGGGGCGGCGTCCTCGACGGCCTTCCGGGCGTCGGCCAGCGCCTGCTCGTCGATGCCGAGCGCGTCGGTCTGATCCGCGGCCTCCTCCAGGGCGGCGGTGGCCGAGTCCCCGATCTGGTCGGTCTGGTCGGCCACGCCCCGGACGGTCGCGACCACGACGCCGATCATGAGCACGATCAGGCCGAGGACGATCAGGCCGGCGCCCAGGCTGGGCTTGAGCCCGTAGCGCTGCAGAGTGCCGACGAACGGCTTGAACATCACGGCCAGAACGGCCGCGAAGGTCATGGGGAGCGCGATCTCGCTCACCGCCGCCAGGCGCGGTCAACACGATGGCGGACGCCACCACGAACCCGACGAAGCTCCACGACCACACCCCGAGTCGGGGGATCCGGCCGAGAAGCCCGGCGACCGCACTCGGGCGCCGTCTCGCCGTCGGCGGCGGGCTCACTGGAGAGGTGGGACATGCGGGCATCGCCTCCTGGGGTCGCTCGGGTCGTCTGGCAGCCGTCATGACTCGTCGGCGCGGCTGGAACGCGTCGCGGAGGCTGAGATCGCGGGTGGGTGGTGGGAGCGGCGGAGCTGCGCCGGCGGTCAGCGGGCTCGACTCGCCACCCCGGACGAACGTGCCGATCTGCCCGCTGTCCTCCGCCAGCACCGGTCCGGCGCACGCGCCGACCAGCACGCCGATCGCGGCGCCGGAGAACCAGGTCACCAACGAGAGGGCGACACCGAAGAATCCGAACTGGGCTTCGTTGTCCGTCACCACCCCGGGCATCCAGACCGTGGCCGAGAGTGCGAACACGGTCAACGCGATGCTGGTGATCACGCCGGTAGCGAGAAGGACCCGGGCGCGCACTTCGCCCAGGAGCAGGAACCAGGCGGTGAACCACCACAGGCCCGATGTCACCGCCAGGGACACGAGAGCGAAGAGCCCGAGGCCGACCGCACCGCCGAGGGCGTCCTCGGAGCGCACCGAGCACGGCCATGGATGAGCAGCACCACCAGCAGCCATGCCAGCCCACGCCAGTAGGCGCCGGCGCCGGGGTGGGGTGGTCGCCGCCAGGCTCGGAGGTAGGCGCGTTGCAGCGCCGTGGTGAACGAGGTCGCGAAGAAGATCGTGAGCACGAGCCCGAGCAGGCCGGTCGCCCTGCGGACGTCGTCCGAGGAGGCGAAGGCCTCCCGGGCGATCGTCAGCGCTTCCCCCCGGAACCCGAGCCGCGCCGTGAGGGAGGTGAGGATCGAGGCGCGGATGCGGGCGGGCATGAAGGCGGCGATCACGATCACGAGCGGGAAGAACGAGACGAACGCCTTCCCGGCGAGAGCCACGCTGCGATCGACGAACTCGACCTCGAGCATCCGTTCCCACACCTGCCAGCAGAGCGAGCGTTCCGCCCGTTCCCGCAGCGAGGTGATGCGCTCGACCACGTCGGTCACGCCCGTGCCGACCGTCAGATCGATTCGATCTCACCGGGACGCCCGGCCTTCACCGTCGAATCCTCGGGCTGCGATCCGCTCATCGTGCCTCCCTGACCGTTCTGGGCCTGCGGGGCGAGTCGCCCTCATCATCCGGCTCGGCCACGCGGCAGTCGTCACGCAGATTGCGTGATTCATGCAGATCATGTGATGCGCCGCGGCCGGCACCTCGCCGACAATCGCAATCACCAACCGAGAGGAAGGCCCGAGCATGAGACCCGATCCACGCACGCGAATGCTCCGGTGGTCCCTCGTCGCCGTGGTCGCCGTGACTGGCATGGCCGCCGGCTGCGGCGACGACGAACCGAGCGCCGAAGAGCAGGTGTGCGACGCTCGGACCGAGCTGCGCGACTCGCTCGACCAGGTTGCGACCGACGTCACGTCCGCCAACTTCGGCGACGCGAGCGACGACCTCACGCAGGTCCGCGAGGCCTTCGACGGCCTCACGGCCGCAGTCGACGACCTCGCACAGGAGGAGCGTGACGCGTTGTCCCCGCAGGTCGACGCCCTCAAGTCGGACATCACCGCGTTGACGGACGCGGAGAGCCTCGACGAGGTGCAGACCGGGCTCGACAGCGTGACGTCGCAGGCCGAGACCATCTACGACGACATCGCCGGCACCCTGGACTGCGACTAGGCAACCACGCCGAAGCGATCCCGGGATGACCACGCCCCACTGGACGGAGCTGACTCGCCGCCAACGGCGCCGTGAGGTCGTCGAGACGACGATCGCGGTGGTGCTCACCTGGGCATTGCTCATCGGGATCTACTACGTCCTCCCGTTCACCGACCGCACCGCCGCCGAGTCCCTGGTGCGGCTGGTGGTCGCCATCGCCGCCTTCGCCGCCGTCCTCGCCTGGCAGCTGCGCCGGGTGCTGCACGCCGACCGTCCGGGGCTGCGCGCCGTCCAGGCCCTGGGCGGCGTCATCCCCCTGTTCCTCCTCACGTTCGCCGCGCTGTACCTGTCGCTCTCCGAAGGGTCGACCGGCCAGTTCAGCGAGCCGCTCAACCACACGGGCGCGCTCTACCTGGCCGTCACCGTCTTCTCGACCGTGGGCTTCGGCGACATCACGCCCCAGACCGATGTCGCCCGCATCGCCACGAGCATCCAGATGCTTCTCGATCTCGTCGTCATCGGCATCGTCGTCCGCCTGCTCACCACGGCGGCCAAGACCGGCATCGAGGGCTCGCCGTCTCCTCCGTCGACCTACGACAACGGCAGCCCTCAGATCACTTGATCTGCGTGACGACATCCGTCCCACATCGCTCGACAATGCCCGCGGCACTAACCAAGGAGGGATCCAATGGCTGAGGTCTCGGCTGAGACGGTGAGGTCGATCTCGACGCCTGACACGGTCGAGAGCCGGCTGGGGACGTTGGAGTTCAATGACGGCGCGCCGTCGGAGGCGACCGCCGCACTGTTGTACGACCATCTCGATTTCATCCACGGCGTCGGGGCGTTCCTGGGCGCGTTGCCGGGCGCATCGCTCGCGGCGGCACGCCGCGGGTTTCACTCCATAGGGGTCGAGGACAACTCGTTCACGTTGTTCCCCGAGCTGATGGACTCGGCGTCGGTGTTCCTTACCGGGAACTGCGACACGATCTACTACTGGGGCTTCCTCGACCTGACCGACGGCCCGATGGTGCTCGACGTCCCGTCGATCGATCCACCTTCGGGGATCCTCGGCACGATCGACGACATGTGGTTCCGGTGGGTGACCGACTTCGGTCTGCCCGGCCCGGACCGTGGGCAGGGCGGCCGGTATCTCATGGTGGGGCCGGACTATGAGGGGCCGCTCCCGGACAGCGGTTTCCACGTCTTTCACGCTCGCACGACACGAGTCACGGTCATCGGCCGGGCGTTCATGATCGACAACGACCCGAAGCTTCCGACCGAAGCGATCCGCAACGGAGTCCGCGTCTCTCGCTACGTGCCAGGCACCCAAGGCACCGCGGTGGCGACGTTCCTCAGCGGGGAAGGCGCCCGATGGGCGCCGCGTCGGAAGCACCCAGGACCCGATTCGTCGATTCGTCGGGCAAGTCGTTCAACACCGTCTATCCGAACGACTTCGGGTTCTGGGAGCTGGTGCACGAGCTGGTCCAGCAGGAACCACCCGAGCGCGGCCGATCCGGACCTGCTCGGTCTGCTCGCCTCCGTCGGGATCGTCCACGGCCGGCCGTTCGAACCGGACCCGCGGATGCGCAAGATTCTCGAAGATGCGGTCGTGGTCGGCAACGCGACGGCGTGCACCGTCACCTTTGCGCAACGACCCGAGGAAGGTTTCGCCTTCTACCCGGACTCGGCGTGGTCCAGCGCGCTCTTCGTCGGTGGTTACGAGTTCCTCGACCCGCCTCCGGAGATCACCGCCGACGGCCCGGTCGCCGTCCCGAGCGACGGTGCCGCAAACTCAATGCCCGTACCAACTTCTTGTACATGGCCACTGGCATCACACCCGCGATGTGCATGCGTCTCACGGGGATCGGCTCGCAGTACATCTACGCCATGCGCGACAGCGAGGGCAAGTACTTCGACGGCGGACGCAACTATCGCCTCACGCTTCCACCCGACATTCCCGAGAGCCGTTTCTGGTCGGTGATCGTCTACGACCGCCAGACGCGGTCCATGCTCCAAACGGATCAACACCTGCCGCGCCTCGGCAGCCAGTCCGGCACCGTCGAGACCAACCCCGACGGCTCGACCGACATCTATTTCGGTCCCGCTGCTCCCGAAGGCAAGGCGGACAACTGGCTCCAGACCGTCCCCGGGAAGGGTTGGTGGACGATTCTTCGGCTCTACTCCCCCGAGGCCGGCTTCTTCGACAAGACCTGGCAGCCCACAGAGATCGAACCGATCTGACGGCACTTGACAAGGAGGGATCCAATGGCCGAGGTCTCGGATGAGACTGTGAGGTCGATCTCGACACCTGACACGGTCGAGAGTCGGCTTGGGACGCTGGAGTTCAACGACGGCGCGCCGTCGGAGGCGACAGCGGCGCTCCTGTACGACCATCTCGACTTCATCCACGGGGTGCAGGCGTTCATCGGCGCCTACCCCGGAGCGTCAGTGGTGGCGATACGACGCGGGTTCCACTCGATCGGGGCCGAGGACAACACGATGGTGGCCTTCTCGGAGCTGATGGACTCGGCGTCGCTGTTCCTGACCGCCAACTGCGACACCTTCTACTTCGTCGGCTTCGTCGATCTGTCGGACGGGCCGATGGTGATCGACGTGCCGGCGCTAGAAGCGCCGTCCGGGATCCTGGGGACGATCGACGACATGTGGTTCCGGTGGGTCACGGACTTCGGCGTTCCCGGGCCCGACCGCGGCGAGGGCGGCCGGTACCTGCTCGTGGGGCCCGGCTATCGACGGTCCGCTACCGGACAGCGGTTACCACGTGGCCCACTGCCACACCACTCGCGCGCTCGTGCTTGGGCCGGGCGTTCATGGTCGACGACGACCCCGGTGTCCCGGCCGACGCGATCCGCCAGGGCTTCCGGATCTCGAAGTACGTGCCCGGAGCTGCGGGCACCGCGATCGCCACCTATCTCGCCGGCGAGGCGCCCCTCGGTGGGGCACCTCCGGCTGGGTGAGACGACGCTTCATCGAAGCGTCAGGGACGTCGTTCAACACCATCCCCCCGAACGACTCCGGCTTCTGGGACACGATCAACGAGCTGATCCAACAGGAACCACCGTCCGGCAGCGACCCCGAGCTGCTGGGCATGCTCGCCCGCCTCGGGATCGTCCACGGCAGGCCGTTCAAGCCCGACGAGCGCATGCGCAAGGTCCTCGAAGACGCGGCGGTCGTCGGCAACGCGACCGCCCGCACAGTCACCTTCGCGTTCCGACCCGAGGAGGGCTTCGCCTACTACCCGGGATCGAACTGGTTCAACATGCTGTGGGTCGGCGGCTACGAGTTCCTCGATCCGCCTCCCCAGATCACCGCCGATGGCGTCGTGCCGGGTCCCGAGCGATGGCGCCCGCAAGCTGAACTCGAAGATCGCGTTCCTCTATCCCGCAACCGGTGTGACGCCCGCGATGTGCATGCGCCTCACCGGCGTGGGGTCGCAGTACCTGATGGCGGTGCGCGACCGCGACGGCGAGTACTTCGACGGCGGGCGCAACTACCAGCTCACGCTCCCGCCCGATATTCCCCAGAGGCGCTTCTGGTCGGTGATGGTCTACGACCGCCAGACCCGGTCCATGCTCCAGACCGACCAGCCGAGACCGGACGTCGGCAGCCAGTCGGGCACGGTCGAGACCAACCCCGACGGCTCGACCGACATCTACTTCGGGCCCACCGCTCCCGAGGGCAAGGCCGACAACTGGCTCCAGACCGTCCCCGGGAAGGGTTGGTGGACCATCCTTCGGCTCTACTCCCCCGAGGCCGGCTTCTTCGACAAGACTTGGCGGCCCACGGAGATCGAACCGATCTGAGACGCAAGCGGCCGCCCCCACGACGACCGACGCCCCATGCATGTAGGGAGCAGAAGGTGGAGGAGGGTCTTGACACTGCCCTGATCGCGGCACTTGCGGTGTCGCTCGTCGCGTGGGGGCTCGTCTCGGCGCGATTGGCGACGTTCGACGTGAGTGCGCCGATGTTCTTCGTGGTGCTCGGCCTGGTGCTCGCCAACGATCCTGTCTCGGCGATCAACGTCGAGATCGACAGCGAGACGCTCAAGAGCCTCGCCGAGGTGACGCTGGCGCTCCTGCTGTTCTCGGATGCGGCGCGCATCAACCAGCGGGTGTTGCGTCACGACGCCGGCGTTCCGCTGCGACTCCTGGTCGGTCGGGCTCCCGCTCACGATCGCGCTCGGGACCGCGTTCGCGGTGCTGCTGTTCCCGGATCTCGATCCTTGGGCGGCCGCGGCGATCGCGGCGGCGGTCGCGCCGACCGACGCCGCGCTCGGCGCACAGGTCGTCAGCGATCGGAACGTGCCCCGGCGCATCCGCCGCACGCTGAACGTCGAGAGCGGGCTCAACGACGGCATCGCCACACCGTTCGTCACGTTCTTCGTCGCCGGTGCCGTGGCCAACACGGTGTCGGGCTCGTCGGTCAGCCTCGGCGGTTCGCTCGGCGATCTCGCGACCGGCGTGCTCGTCGGGGTAGGTGTCGGCCTCGCCTCCGGTCTCCTCCTGACGTGGAGCACGAGTCACGGCTGGTCGGCGCCCACCTATCGCGGCATCGCGGCGTTGGCGACGGCCTTGGCGGCCTATGCGCTGGCGATCGAGCTGGGCGGCAACGGGTTCATCGGCGCGTTCGTCGGTGGGATCGCGTTCGGCACCGGCCTCTCCGGCGGCGACCGCGACCCCACGCTCGAGTTCGACGCCCACAGCGGCGCGTTCCTGTCGCTGGTGGTCTGGTTCCTGTTCGGGGCGGCGATGCTCCCCGCGCTCGAGAACGTGACATGGCAGACCGTGGTCTTCGCGGTCCTGGCCCTCACCGTGGTGCGCATGGTGCCCGTGGCGCTGGTGCTGATCGGTTGCGGGTTCACCCCGGTGACGGTCGCGTTCATCGGCTGGTTCGGGCCGCGGGGCCTGGCCTCGGTCGTGTTCGGCGTGCTCGCGTTCGACTCCCTGGACGGCTCGACCGCCGACGTGGTGATCGCGGCCGTCACGCTGACGGTGCTGCTGAGCGTCGTCGCGCACGGCCTCACGGCGCGGCCGCTCGCGCGGCGCTACGGCGAGTACGTCGCCGCGCTCGCCGAGAGCACGCCCGAGCAGCTACCGGTGCCGACGCTCGGGGGACGGCCCCAGACGATCCAGAGCCGGCGCCGCACCCGCGCTGGTCCCCGAGCTCGACGAGTGAGCCGGCGCGTCCGGCTCGCGGCGCTGCGCCAGACTTGCCGGGTACGGCACACCGTGCATCAGCCCGGGAGGACCGATCGTCATGGCCGAACGCCCCGTGCCCGCGGAGGGCATCCTGCTCACGCACTTCGTCGTCGCCGAGGACGTCGAGCGGTCACGCCGCTTCTACACCGACGTGCTCGGCGGGCGGTCCGTCCGGGAGGGCGAGCCGTCGATCGTCCAGATCGCCAACTCCTGGGTCATCATCAACGTCGGCGGCGGCCCGACCGTCGACAAGCCCGAGGTGATCCTCGAGACCCCGCCCGACCCCACCCGGGCGAGCAGCTTCCTCAACATCCGCGTCGCGGACATCGCGGCGGTCTACGAGGACTGGACCGCACGGGGCGGCGAGTTCATCACGCCGCCCCAGGACCTCGGCAGCGAGATCCGCTGCTACCTGCGCGATCCCGACGGCCACCTCATCGAGGTGGGCCAGACGACGGAAACGCGACCGGGCTGAGCGCGACTGGCGTAGGGTCGGGAGTACACGTAGTCGTCGCCGCGCGAAGGGTGGTCGCAATGAGTGTCTACAAGGTGATCGAGATCATCGGGACCAGCGCCACCTCCTGGGAGGAAGCGGCGGCCACCGCCGTCGCCACCGCCCGGGAGACCCTGCGGGACCTGCGCGTGGCCGAGGTCGTCCAGCAGGACCTGGACATCGGTGAGGACGGCACCCTCACCTACCGGACGAAGCTGTCCATCTCCTTCAAGTACGAGGCCAACTCCGGGTAGCGACCCGGCTGTCAGCCCTCCACCGGGCCGATCTCGTCGCGGACGGCACGGGCTCCGTCCGCCAGGGCACACATCTTGGCGAAGGCAACCTCGCGCGGGAGGTACTTCATGCCGCAGTCGGGCGCCGGGATCAGGTTCTCGGCCGGCACGTACGGCAACGCTCGACGGATCCGATCCGCGACGACCTCTGCCGTCTCGACGGTGTGATCGCCGAGGTCGATGACGCCGAGGATGATCTTCTTCCCGGGCAGCTCCGCGAGGACCGAACAGTCGAGCTGCGACTGGGCCGTCTCGATGGAGACCGCGTCACAGGAGCACGTCGCCAGCTCGGGCAGGAACGAGTAGCCGCTGGGGCGGTCGTGGATGATGGCGGCATAGCCGAAGCAGACGTGGACCGCGGTCATGCCGTCGATCCCGTCGAGCGCACGCTGGAGCGCGGTCACGCCGTACTCCCTCGCCTTCTCCGGGCGGGCCTGGAGGTACGGCTCGTCGATCTGCACCATGTCCGCCCCCGCGTCGAACAGGTCTCGGATCTCCTCGTTCACGGCCGCCGCGTACGCCAGCGCGGCGCTCGGCTCGTCGGGGTAGTGCTCGTTCTGCGCCTGCTGGGTCATCGTGAACGGCCCGGGAACGGTCATCTTGATCGGGCGGTCCGTGTGCTCACGGAGGAAGCGCACGTCGTCGACCTCCACGGGGTGCCGCCTCCGGATCGGGCCGACGATCCTCGGCACCGGGTTGGGGTGGCCGCTGCGGTCGAGAGCCGTCCCCGGGTTGTCGATGTCGACCCCTGCGAGCGCCGTGGCGAACCGGTTCGAGTAGCTCTCGCGTCGCATCTCGCCGTCGGTGATGACGTCCAGGCCGGCCTCCTCCTGCGCCCGGATGGCGAGCAGCGTCGCATCGTCCTGGGCCTCCCCCAGGTACGGCTCCTCGACGCGCCACAGCTCGCGCGCCCGGACGCGGGGTGGGAAGCGTCCCGCCAGCTTCGCCCGATCGATCAGCCACTCCGGCTGGGCGTAGCTGCCGACGAGCATCGTGGGAAGGAGCGGTAGCTGCATGCGGCCTCCCGGCGACACATCGCGCCGTAGGGATCGAGTCTGGCACGGCACCCCGGCCGAGGTCGGAGAGTGCCGTGTATGGTGGGCCGATGGGCTCGTCGGGCATGAAGCGCAAGGGTCGACGACACCTTCCGAAGGTCGGCACGCGCCCAGCGATCGACTACGACGTGAAGGAGCACCGTGAGCGGGCCCTCCACCCGTTCTCCTCGGATCCCTCACGCAGCCGCCGGAGCCCAGGGGCGACGCTCATCGCGCTCACCCTCGTGGCGATCGTCGCGATCGGCGTGATCGCACTCATCGTCGTCACCACCTAACCCGTCCACCCCGTTCTCGGGGGCTAGAACGGGGACATGATCGACGACTTCCTGGTGCGGTGGCGCAGCGTCCGGGGCATGACCACGGAGTTCCTCGCCACCGCGACCGACGAGTGCCTCGACGAGCGGCTGGGCCCGGGGTTCGTCACGATCCGGGAGCAGGCCGGCCACCTGGCCGAGGTCCAGGGGATCTACCAGCTCGCGCTCCGGGGCGAGCCGGTGGACTGGGACCGCAAGCCGGAGTTCTCGCCGGCCGGCGACGACCGCGACGCCATCGCCGCCGCCCTGGCCCAGCGCGACCGGGAGCTGGACGCACTGCTCGACGGCCTGCGGCCCGACCCGGACGCCTTCCGGGTCGACTGGTACGGCAGCGAGCTCGGCCTGTCCGGCTTCGGCGCCGTCTTCATCCAGCACGAGTCGATCCACCACGGCCAGTGGGCGGCCTACGCGGCGATCGGCGGGCACCGGCGTCCCGACGGCTGGCTCCTCAACTGGGGTCTGTGAGCGTTCAGACCCCGGCCAGCGAGGGGGCGGACCGCGTGAACCCGCGTTGCTGCGCCCAGATGTCGAGGGTGAGGGTGACGACGTCGTCCACCAGGGGGATCACCTCGACTCCACCCCGCTCGCGGAGATCGAAGGTCTTGATGTAGCCCCGGCAGGTGCTGCAGGTGTCGACGCGGGCCCGGCGTTGCTCCTCGACCAGGAACGACTCCATGCTCCGAGGGTCCTCCTCGCCGCAGCCGATGCAGGTGGCCCGGGGGAACGACCACCACGACCCGCAGCGGCCGCAGACCAGTGAGCGCGGGGAGCCCGCCATGAACTCTCCGCTCTCCTCGGCGATGACCGAAGCCTGGGGCCGACCCCCGCACACCGGACAGGCCGAGCCCTTCCACTCGTGGGGGACGACGATGTCCCCGGCGCCGCGCTCGATCACCGGTCCGGCGGCGACCCGCAGCCAGAAGCCCAGCCGCGGCTCGACGAGCGTGACGTCGTCGACCCAGGTCTCGACGACCGCGGCCAGCGGGGAGGGTTCGAGCGTCCGCAGGTGGGTCCCGGCCTCCCTCAGGGGTTCGGGGACCGCGTCGTGCAGGGCAGCGACGGCGCGCCCGACCTCCCCGACGATGGCCGGGACGGCGGCATCCAGGTCGAGCAGAGGGAACCGCTCCGAGTCGGGACGGCTGGGGGCCACGGGCGCGGCGGTCGAGCGCTCCTGCTGGTACCGCAGCACCGCGACCAGCACCGACAGGGGGCCTCGGGCCGCGCCGTTCGCCTGGTCGAGGAGGTGCTCGGCGCGGGCGAGGCGCGAACCGAACTCGCCCGGGCCCCCGCGCGGCCCTCGCCTCACGGTTCGCTGTCCGCCCGAGTCTCGTCGGGCGCGCCCTCGTTCCCGTCCGCCTCGTTGGCCTCGGCCTCCACCGATCGCTCCCGCGCGACCTGCTCGCGGTACCACCGCGGATGGTGCCAGGCGGCCCAGGCCCGGGTGACCCGTCCGGACGTCATCCCGGCCATGGTCCCCGGGAACAGGAACGCGGACAGCAGGACGTGGATGATGAAGCCGGCCACCACCAACAGGAACGCCACGTGGTGGATGAGCCGTGACGCCTGGTCGATCCCAGACCCGGCGATCGAGGGGAACCACAGGAAGATCCCGGTGACCAGCAGCACGATCGCGAACACCAGCGAGGCCCAGTAGTAGCCCTTCTGGCCCCCGTTCCAGCGCCCGCTGTCGACGGCGACGTGGCCGCGGCGCGTGTAGTCCCGCAGGTTGCGGAACCACGCCCAGTCGGTGCGGTCGAGCCACATGTCCCGCGCCCAGAGGACCAGCATCACAACCAGGCCGGCGGTGAACACCAGGCCGATCCACGGGTGGGCGGCCCGCATGGTCTGGCCGCCGCCGAACAGGCCGGACAACCACGCCAGCCGGGGATAGGCCAACGCCAGGCCCGACAGCAACAGGGCCACGAAGGTGATGGCCACGACCCAGTGCAGGATCCGCTCGAACAGGCTGTAGCGGACCAGCCCCGGCTCCTCGGCCTCGGCGAGCCCTGCTTCTGACTCCCCGAGCCCCGGCCCGACGGGCTCGGGTTCGGCGACGGGAGCGCCGCGCCTGGTCTCGGTGACGCTCACGGCCCGTCCGTCCCTCGCTCGTCGCCCCGCTCGTCGCCGGGGCGGACCTCCTCGGCCTGCGCACCGGGGTCGGTCACGGTCTGGACGTCACCCTCCGCCTGGGTCTCGGCTTCCGCTCCGGTCTCACGCCCGGCCTCACGCTCCGCAGGGGTGCCGACCCCGGCCGGAACGGCTTCCTCGCCGGCGGCGACCGGGGCCTCGGCCGCGCCATCGGCCCGGCCCAAGCGCTCCGCCTCGGCGACCGCCACGGCCTGGGACGGCGGAGCCTTGCGGCCGGTCCGCAGCCAGTAGATGCCGGCACCGATCACCCCCGCCCAGATGGCCACGGCCCCCACCCCGCGCACCGTCTTCAGGGCACCGATGAAGCTGAATCTCGATTGGACCTCGGGATCCTTCGGCAGCCCGTAGTCGTCGAGCATGTTGCCGCGGGGCACCACGTACATCATGTGGAGCCCGTTCACCCCCGACGGGTCGTACAGCAGGGCGTCGTCGAAGCCGCGATCCTGCAGCTTGGCGACCTTGGTCTCGCCGTACGCCAGCATCTCCTGGCGCGAGCCGAAGCGGATCGACCCCGTGGGGCACGCCTTGACGCACGCCGGCTCGAGGCCCCCGGCCACCCGGTCGACGCACATGGTGCACTTGTAGACCTTCTTGGTGGTCTGATCGAAGCGGGGGATGTCGAAAGGGCAGCCCGACACGCAGTACTGGCAACCGATGCACTTGGACTGGTCGAAGTCGACGATGCCGTTCTCGTACTGGACGATCGCCCCCGGAGCCGGACAGGCCAGCAGGCAGCCGGGCTCGTCGCAGTGCATGCAGCTGTCCTTGCGGATCAGCCAGGCGAGATCGCCGTTGTCGAGGTCCACCTCCTTGAACCGCATGAGGTCCCAGGTGGTGGCGGTCAGGTCCTCGTGGCTCTGGTAGCTGCCGAAGTTGAAGGTGTCGTCGGGCGCGAGGTCGTTCCACTCCTTGCACGCGACCTCGCAGGCCTTGCAGCCGATGCACAGGTCGATGTCGACCAGCTTCGACACCTCGGCGCCCTCGCGCCGGATGTTGGTGCCGGAGGAGGGTGACGCCGACTTCCGGCGGACGGCCAGGCCGAGCTCGGTGGACATGGCGTACCCCCTCCTACGGCTTCTCGATGTTGACCAGGAAGCCCTTGTACTCGGGCGTCCGGACGTTGGCGTCGCCGATGTAGGGCGTCAGCAGGTTGGCCATCATCGGCGCGGCCGCGCCTTCTCCCTTCCCACCTGCGTAGTGCCAGTGGACGGGGATGCCGACCTGATAGACGACCTTGCCGTCGCCGATGCGCAGCGGACGCATGCGCTTGGTGACCAGGGCGACGCCCTCCACCTCGCCCCGCTTGGACATCACCCGGACCCGGCCGCCGTTCTCGATGCCCTTCTCCTCCGCCAGCTCGACCGGGATCTCGACGAAGAAGTCGGGCATCGCCTCGACCAGGTAGGGCACGTTCTGGGTCACGTAGTGCTCGTGCTCGGTGACCCGGTAGGTCGTGGCGACGTAGGGGAAGTCGGCGTCGTCCTCGGCGAAGCTGGCCGGAGCGTCCTCGTACAGGAACGCGGCGGGGTTGCGCCGGGTCCCCGACAGCAGGTTCTCGATGGGCGCCTCGGTCTGCTCGTAGTGCTCGGGGAACGGTCCGTCGGTGGTGAGGTTGCGCGGGGCGAACAGCCGGGCCACACCCTCGCCGGTCATGATGAACGCCCCCTGGCCGGCTGCGGGGGCCGACGTCGCCGGGAAGTCCGGGACGTCGCCCACCCACTTCGATCCGTTCCAGCTGATGCCCGGCCGGGTGGGATCCCAGGGCTGGCCGTCGGCGTCGGCTGACGCCCGGTTGTAGAGGATCCGCCGGTTGAGCGGCCAGGACCAGGCCCAGTTGTGGAAGTAGCCGAGGCCGGTGGGGTCCTCGACCCCGCGCCGGTCCATCTGGTTGCCCGCCTCGGTCCAGGATCCGCAGTAGATCCAGTTCCCCGACGAGGTGCTGCCGTCGGCCGCCAGATTGGCGAACGTCGGCAGCTGCAGGCCGGTCCTGAGGTCGACGCCGTTCACCTCCTTGGCCAGCTCCTCGAGCCCGGGGTTGGTGGGGTCGGTGTAGGGCCAGTAGAGGTTGAGCACCGGGTCGGGGAAGGGCCCTCCCTCGTCGTCGTACAGCTCCCGCAGCCGGCGGTACAGCTCGCCGAGGACCCGGTTGTCGTCCCGGGACTCGCCGGTCGCCGGCAGCGCCTGGTGCTTCCACTGCGCCCACCGGCCCGAGTTGGTGAACGACCCCGCCTTCTCGATCCAGTGGGTGGCCGGGAGGAACAGCGCTTCGGTCTGGATGTCCTCGGGATCGACGCCTGGCGCGTGCCAGAACTCCGACGCGGAGGTGGGCAGCGGATCCATGATCACCAGCCACTTGAGGTTGGCCAGCGACTCGGCCATCCGCTTGGAGTCCGGGCCGACGGTGACGCCGGTGAACCCGCCGTAGATGATGCCGTCGAGCCGTCCGGCCCGGGCCTCGTCGTGGATCGTGAGCCAGGACGAGTTCTTCTCCGGCTTCGGGATCCACGAGTAGGCGAAGTCGTTGCCGGCCGTCGCCGCCGGGCCGAAGAACGCCTTGAGCTGGCTGACCAGGAACTTCCCGTAGTTGCTGCCGAAGAAGTTGACCGAGTTGGGGCGCAGCTGCTTGGCCGGGACCTGATCGAGATAGGCGGCCATGGTCTCCATGCCGGGCCGCGGGATGCCCAGGTAGCCGGGGAGGATCTCCCAGGAGATGGCGTTGTCCGTGTTGCCCTGGATGTTGGCGTGGCCGCGCTCGGCGTTGACCCCGCCTCCGGGGATGCCGACGTTGCCCAGCAGCATCTGCAGCAGCCCGATGCCCCGGATGATCTGCACCCCGGACGTGTGGTGGGTGAGCCCCACGGCGTACACGACGCTGCCGGCCTTGTCCGGGGTGCCGGTGGCGCCGAACTCCTCGGCGACGGCGATGAACTTGTCCTCGGGGATGCCGGTGATCTGCGAGACGAGCTCGGGGGTGTACCGGCTGTAGTGCTCCCGCATCAGCTGGAACACGCTGCGGGGATCCTGGAGGGAGGGGTCGACCCGGACGAACGCCGGCGCGGCCACCGGCCCCGTGCCCTGGCTCAACCCGGGCGTCGGGGGCGCGGCGGCGGGCGCGGCGGGGCGCGGCGCCTCGCGCTCGTAGTCCCAGGTGGTGGTGTTGTAGGTCCGGTTGGCCTCGTCGTAGCCGGAGAAGAGGCCGTCCTCGAAGCTGTAGCCCTCGGCGACGATGAACGACGCGTTGGTGTGCAGCTTGACGTAGTCCTCCTGGTACAGCTCGTTCTCCAGGACGTAGTTGATGAGCCCGCCGAAGAACGCCGTGTCGGTGCCGGCGCGGATGGGGACGAAGACGTCGGCGATGGCCGACGTCCGGGTGAAGCGGGGGTCGACATGGATGATGCGGGTGCCCCGCTCGTCGCGCCCGACGTGCGCCCACTTCCACCCACACGGGTGGTTCTCGGCGGGATTGGCCCCGATGACCAGGATGACGTCACTGTTCTTGAAGTCACGCCAGTGATTCGTCATGGCCCCTCGGCCGAAGCTGGCGGCCAAACTGGCCACCGTGGGACCGTGTCAGACCCGGGCTTGCTGCTCCAGGTAGACCGTGCCCAGGGCCCGCATCAGCTTGGCGGTGAGGTACCCCTCCTCGTTGGAGATGGTGGCCCCGCCGAGGAAGGCGAACCCGGTCTGGCGGTTGACCGTGTTGCCCGCGTCGTCCTGCGCGGTGAAGTTGTCGTCACGAGCGTCCTTGACCCAGCGGGCCATCTTCTCCATGGCGTCGTCCCAGGAGATCTGCTCCCACTCGGTGCCGCCCGGCGCCCGGTACATCGGATGCTCGGCGCGCCGGCTGTTCATCGCCAGCTGCAGCGTCGAGGCGCCCTTGGGGCAGAGGGTGCCGCCGTTGATGGGGCTGTCGGGGTCGCCCTCGATGTGGACGAGCACCGGCTCGGTGTTCAGGCTGTGGCCGCCGATGGTGTAGGCGATCATCGAGCAACCCACGGCGCAGTAGGGGCACACGGTGCGGGTCTCGGTGGCGTTGCTGATCTTCAGCTCGCGCACCTCGTCGGCGGCCGCGGCCGCGTCGAAGCCGAAGGCACCGAGACCCAACGCTCCCGCACCACCGGCGGAGCCCAGGAGGAACTGGCGGCGACTGACCTCGACCATTGGAGGCCCCCCATCTCTGGCAGGCGACCCGACTGGGGCCGGATGCGCCCGGCGGCTGGCTGGTTGAAGTTGTCGACAATCTAGTACACAACGCGGTCGACGCGCCCAGGTACCATTCCCGCCGCGGAGGCTGCGCATGCTCCGCCATGAGGGGGTCCAGCCACGTCTGCCACGTCAGGCACGCCGTCAGAGGCCGTCGTGCTGGCCGCCGTCGGATCGGTCGTCGAGCCCGAGCTCGGGCGGCCGCTCGCCGAGTGCGGCATGGTGCAAGGGGTCGTCGTCCGCCCCGGCCGGGTGGATGTGTCGTTGGCCCTGGCCGTCGCCGGTCATCCCCAGGGGGAGCGCATCCGCGACGAGGTGGCGGCCGCGGTGGGCGCGCTGGGGATCGACGAGGTGGTGGTGGACCTCACGGCGATGAACGATCGGGACCGCACCCGGCTGCGTCGCCATCTCCAGGGCGAGCGCCCCGATCCGGCCACGATGTTCGCATCCACCCGCACCTTCGCCGTCGCCTCGGGCAAGGGAGGCGTGGGCAAGTCGTCGCTCGCGGCGAACCTCGCGGTCGCCATGGCCCGGCGGGGCCGGCGGGTGGCGCTGATGGACGCCGACGTGTGGGGATTCTCCATCCCCCGCATGATGGGCGTCAGCCGCGGCCCCATCATCATCGACGGGCTCCTGGTGCCATTGGTGGCCCACGGGGTCCGGGTCATGTCGGTGGGACTGCTCACCGAGGAGAGCGCGCCGGTCATCTGGCGGGGGCCGATGCTCCACAAGATGCTGGAGCAGTTCGTCAGCGACGTGTTCTGGGACCGGCCCGAGGTACTGCTGGTCGACATGCCGCCGGGAACCGGCGACATCTCCCTGAGCATGAGCCGGCTCCTGCCCGACGCCGCGGTGGTCGTGGTGACCACCCCGCAACCGGCGGCCCAGCGGGTCGCGCAGCGGGCCGCCTACATGGCCCGCCAGGTCAACATGCGGGTGGCCGGAGTGGTCGAGAACATGAGCTGGTTCACCAGCAACGACGGCGAGCGCCACGAGCTGTTCGGCGCGGGCGGGGGACAGCTGCTGGCGCGGGACCTGGACGTGCCGCTCCTCGGCCAGGTCGCGCTGGTCCCCGCGCTGCGGGAGGGGGCCGACCGGGGGGAGCCGATCGTGGTGCGGGAGCCGGACAGCGAGGCCGCCCGGGCCATCGACGCCGTCGCCGGGCGGCTGCTGGACCTCGCGCCCGCCCGCATCCGGAGCCCACAGCTGCGGATCACGAGCCCGGGCTAGCTCGTCGAGCCGATCCTCACCGGTCGATCGTGACCCGCTCGGCGCCGCAGTAGAGGTTCATCGACGCGCCGCGAAGAAAGCCCACCACGGTCATGCCCGCGGACTCGGCCAGGTCCACCGCCAGGCTCGTCGGCGCAGACACCGCGGCCACCAGGGGGAACCCGGCGACGAGCGCTTTCTGGACGATCTCGAAGGCGACCCGCCCCGAGACCATCAACGTGTGTCCCCGCATTGGCAGGCGGCGGGCGGTACCCGCCCAGCCGATCACCTTGTCGACGGCGTTGTGCCGGCCGACGTCCTCGCGCACGCAGAGCAGCTCGCCGCCGGCGTCGAACACCCCGGCTGCATGGAGCCCGCCGGTCCTCTCGAACACGCGCTGCGCCGCCCGCAACCGCTCGGGGAAGCGGGCCAGCACCTCAGGTGCCAGGCGTAGCGGGTCCTCGGACACGTCGGGCACGGTCTTGCGGACGGCGTCGATGCTGGCCGTCCCGCACAGTCCGCACGACGAGGTCGTGTACACGTTGCGCCGCAGCGACTCGGGGACCGGGGTCGGGTCGGTCAGGTGGACGTCGACCACGTTGTACTCCTGCGCCTCGTCGCCCACGCAGTAGCGGATGGCCCTCACGGCCTCCGGGCCACCGACGAGGCCCTCGGTCAGGCAGAACCCCAGGGCGAGCTCGAAGTCGTTGCCCGGTGTGCGCATGGTCACCGATATCGGGGTGCCGTTGACCCTGATCTCCATCGGCTCCTCCCCGGCCAGCGCGTCCGGTCGGCGGCTGACGGTCCCGTCCCGGACGGCGAGGACCGTGCGTCGATCGACCACCCGCCGAGCCGTCGAGCCGCGTGTCGCCGCGGTCGGCGGGGTCGAGGTGCCCGCCGGGGTTGCTCGGCTGCCTGGGCTGGCTGGGCTGGCCACACCTCCAGTGTCGCGGTTCCTGCGCCGGGCCGCGTCGAGCGATCAGGTCCGCGGGGTCAGACGGATCGCAGGCGCCGCTGGATCTCGTCGACCAGGCCGTAGGCCATCGCCTCCGGGGCGGTGAGGAACCTACGGCCGCGGAGGTCGGCCGCAACGGTGTCGGCGGACTGGCCGGTGGCGGCGGCGAGGCGGCGGCAGAGGTCGGCGACCACGTCGGTGTGGCGGGCGATCTCGGCGACCACGTCGGTGGCTGCGCCCTGGACCTCGAGGCGGGGCTCCAGCAGCCGGAACGTCGCGTGCGGTTGGGCGACGCGGCGGGTCCCGACGGCGAACGGCAGGACCGCCGGGCCGCCGACCGAGCCGGCCGCCAGGGTCCGCAGCTCGACGCCGACCAGCTCGACGGTGTCGGCCAGCGCCATGGCGGCGACGAGATCGCCGTCGGGACACGAAAGGACGAGCTCGATCGGGTCGTCACCGGTGCCGTCGAGCAGCATCAGGCGCGCGGCGGCCTCGGTGGAGGCGGCGAGGTCGAGCCGTCCGCTGACCAGCACCCGGCGCTGCTCGAGCAACCGCTCGGCGAGCTGATCGACCTGGGGCCGATCCTCGTAGACCAGGGGGATCGGGGGGATCGGGGGAGCAGTCGGCGCGCCGGGCGGCTGCCCCGGCTCACCCGGTGCCGGCGGGGCCCGCGGCGGCGGGACCTCGGGTGGCCAGGGCGGGCCCGGGGGCCACGATCCTCGAGCGCCGGCGAACCCGGTCACGGCTCGGGGCGACGGGCCAGTCGCCACTGGAGGTCTCGTCCGAGGGCCGCCGCGTAGCGCTGCAAGGTCGACAGGCGCAGGTCGCCGTCGCCGGCCTCCAGGCGGGCGACCGCCGACTGCGAGGTCTGCATCCGTGCGGCGACCTCGGTCTGGGACAGGCCCAGGCGCCGCCGCTCGTCGGTCAGCTCGGCCACCACCTGCCGGCGCCGGTCGGAGAGCTCGTCGAACCCGGGGAACACGGAACGCCGGGACGAGGTCATACCTCAAACGATATCGCGCCAACGGTATTCGGAGGTGGCGGAGGTGGACGGGAATCGAACCCGCCGTCGTGGGATCGCCACGACCAGCCGCTTTGAAGGCGGTGGAGCCCACCAGGCGCTCAGACACCTCCGGCCGTGAGCTTAGGACGTGCGCACGTGGCGCCGATCCCCGTGCCGGACCGTGACCCCGGATTCGTCCAGGAGCTCCAGCAAGGGGACGGCCCACTTCCTGGTGGTGCCCAGAGCCTCGCGGGCCTCGCTGACGGTGAACCCCTCCGGTCGCTCGCGGGTCAGCTCGGCCAGGGTCGTAGCCGCCGCGCTCCGGGCCCGCGCCGCGAAGTAGACGCCGTCCTTGACCAGGACGTGCCCTCGGCGCACCAGGGCGCGGAGCACCTCGGGCGGCACTTGGGCGGGCGTGGGTGCGGGCGGTGTGAACAGGTGCTCCTCCAGCTGCTGCACCAGGGGATGACGGGCCAGCTCGTCCTCCCAGCCGGGAGCGACGGCGTACCCGGCCAGGATCCTGACCAGCTGCTCGCGCTCCAGTTGGACGAGGATGGCCCGGTCGTGCTCCCCGAGGCGGGCGACGTCCAGCCCTACGGGGCGGGCGCCGTCGAGCCGCTCGAGCAACGCCGTCCGGGCCGCCTGCAGGGTCGCGGGCGCGACCACCCAGCCCTCGACCACCGGTTCGACGGCCACGCCGAGCCGGCGCTCGAGCTCTTCGGCCCGCACCCATTCGCCCTCCCCGACGAGCGGCCGCACCGGCCCGCCGGCGCCGGCCTGCGCTCCGGGCGTCACGCCGCGGGCGCGCCGCGAGCGGCCACGACCCCAGCGGGGATCGAGGTCGACCACCTCGCCGCCGCCGACGATCTCGCCCCGACCGGTCTCCCGCAGCACGTAGCGATCCCCGGGCACGAGCGGGAGCGCGTGGCCGAGAGTCAGCCGCACGGTGCCCGTCTCCCCCGGGATCAGGTCCGACGAGCCTTGCAGCAGGAGCCTGATGGCGTGCTCGCCCGTGCCGAGGTACGCGAGGTACGCCCCACGGTGGGTCACTTCGTGGTCGACCGCCTCCACGACGGTCAACGTGGCCTCGACCGCGGCCGTGACGTGCCATTCGTCGGGGCGGACGACCGCGTCGCCGCGGCGGACCGCCCGTCGTTCTACGCCCGCGAGGTTCAGGGCGGCGCGCGTCCTCGCCGGGGCCTGGTCGACCCGCTGTCCCAGCGCCTCGATGCCCCGCACCCGGGCGGCGGCGCCGCCCTTCGCGCCGACGGCTACCACCCGGTCTCCGATGACGAACGTGCCGTGACCGACACCCCCGGTCACCACGGTGCCGGCACCGGCGATGGTGAAGGACCGATCGACCCACAGGCGTGGCCGGTCGTGCTCGGACCGCTCGACCGGGTGAGCGGTGAGCACCGCCGCGAGATGGTCGCGGAGCTCGTCGAGCCCGGTCCCGTCGATGGCGTCGCAGGCAACCACGGGTGCGTCGGCGAGCACCGTGCCCGCGGTCCTCCGGGCCACCTCGTCCCGGACCACGGCGATGCGCTGCGCATCCACCAGCCCCGCCTTGGTCACGGCGACCAACCCGGCGGGCAGGCCGATGAGGTCCAGGATCTGCAGGTGCTCCTCGGTCTGGGCCCGCCAGCCCTCCCGAGCATCGACGCAGAGCAGGCCCGCCTCGATCACTGCGACGCCGGCGAGCATGTTGGAGATGAACCGGACATGACCCGGGACATCGACGAAGACGACGGGCCCGGCACCGGGCAGCGTCGTCCAGGCGAAGCCGAGGTCGATGGTGAGGCCGCGTCGCTGCTCCTCGACGAACCGGTCCGGATCGGTCCCGGTCAGGGCCCGGACCAGCGCCGACTTGCCGTGGTCGACGTGGCCGGCGGTGGCGACCACGTGCATCGGTTGCCCGACCGCCCGTGCGGTCTGGTCCGGCCGCCCCGTGTGCGCCCTCTCCCGCTTCACCGCCGGATCGCCTCCACCGCGGCGGCGATGGTCGGGCCGGGACCCCGGCATCCGGCCGGCGGCGTCAACGCAACGTGACCGCCGCGGTACCGCCGTGCACCTGCCCCACCGGGGCGAAGCCCGCAGGGGCGAGCCGCTCGACGACCGCGGGGTCGACCGCGGCCAGCAATCCTCCGGAGGTCTGCGGATCGAAGGCCACCGCGGCCAGCGCGGACGAGCCCGTCTCGAGCACGACATGGCCGGCGACGTAGTCGCGGTTGCGCGCGTCGCCGCCGGTGCGCACTCCGGACTCGGCGACATCCCGCACGCCTTCGATGAGGGGCAGCGACGCTCCGTCGAACACCAGGTGCGCCCCCGAGCGCTCCGCCATCTCCCAGCCGTGCCCGAGCAGACCGAAGCCGGTCACGTCGGTGACGGCGTGCACCGATCGGCGGTGCTGGCGCAGGAGCGCGGCCGCGCTCCGGTTGAGCTGACGCATCGCGGCCGTGGCGGTCCCTATGAGCTGCGGATCGCCGGAGGCGAGCGCGAGCCCGGTGCCCAGGGGCTTGGACAGCACCAGCGCGTCGCCTGGCCGCGCTCCGGCCTTGACGAACTGCTCGCCCGGCACGACCACCCCCTGCACCGCCAGGCCGAAGATCGGCTCCGGGGACCGGATGGTGTGGCCGCCGGCGATGACGCCCCCGGCCTCGGCGACCACCTCGGCCGCAGCCCGGAAGATGGCCTGGATCGTCCTGGTCGGCAGCGTCTCGGGGAACGCCGCGACATTGAGGGCGACCACGACGTCGGCCCCCATGGCGAAGATGTCGCTGCAGGCGTTGGCGGCGGCGATCGCGCCGAAGTCGGCCGGGTCGTCGACGAGCGGAGGGAAGAAGTCGGTGGTCGACACCAGGGCTACCTGGTCCGTGAGCCGCACCACCGCCGCGTCGTCGGAGGGCGCCAGACCCACCAGCAGGTCGTCGCCGCCGGTCGTTCGTGCTGCGGCGACGAGCTCGCCGAGCAGGGCGGCCCCCCACTTCGCGGCGCAGCCCCCGCACGACGTCAGCTCGGTGAGCCGGACCGGATCGTCGGACACCACCGGCACCCCGCGTTCCATGCCCTCATCCTGACCGATGGACGTCCTGCCGGCGACCAGAGGCGTCGATCCGCCAGGATCCTGGGATTTGGCAACGCAGTCCGCTCAGGCGCACGCTCGGACCATGAAACCGGATGATGTGGAGCAGCGCGGCCGCCGCGGCGCCGGGCCCCCTGGTCGTGTCGGGTGACAACCCGCGCTACTTCTCGGTCGCCGGGGACGGCCGGGTCGTGTACCTGACCGGTGCCCACTTCAACAGCAACCTCCAGGACGGACTGGGCCTGGGCCGGGACTGCCCCGACGAGCCGGAGCGGTTCGACTTCGAGGCCTACCTCGCGTTCCTCGTCGCCCACGGCCACAACTTCATCCGCCTTTGGCGCTGGGAGCAGTTCGACGGCTACCTGCCCGGCGCCGACGTGCACTTCTGCATGACGCCGCAGCCGTGGCCGCGCACCGGTCCCGGCGCGGCCGGCGACGGCAAGCCGCGGTTCGACCTGACCCAGTTCGACCCGGCCTACTTCGAGCGGATGCGCGAACGGGTCGCGGCCGCCGGCGCGGCCGGCCTGTACGCCTCGGTGATGCTGTTCGACGGCTTCAGCATGCACCTCACCGAGGTCCCGACGAACATCACCGGTCACCCGTTCCATGCCGGGAACAACGTCAACGGCGTCGGCATCGGGTCCATCGTCGACTATCAGGAGCTGCCCCTCGATCCGACGATCGAGGCCCTTCAAGAGGCGTACATCCGCCACGTCGTCGACACCGTGCACGATCTCCCCAACGTGCTGTACGAGGTCGCCAACGAGTCGTCGGGCGTGTCCGGCGACGTCGTGACCATGCCGGACGGGATGACGATCGACACCCCGAGCGGCGACTCGACCGCCTGGCAGTACTGGGTGATCGACGTGCTCAAGCGCCACGAGCGCGACGCCGGCCGCACATCGCACCCGATCGGGATGACGTTCCAGTTCCCGGTGGCCGACCAGCACACCGCCAACGACCCACTCTGGCGCAGCCCCGCCGATTGGATCTCACCCGGCTTCGACGACGCCGAGGCGCCGTTCGACAGCCGCTGGCGCCACGATCCGCCGGCCAACGACGGCACCAAGGTCGTCATCTCCGACACGGACCACTACTCCCCGATGGACGCCGACGCCGTCTGGGCCTGGAAGTCGTTCCTGCGCGGCCACAACCCCATCCTCTACGACCTCGGCATCGCCGGCGGCTTCGCTCCCGTCGACCCCTCGCTCGAACCCGCCCGCCTCGCCCTCGGTGACACCCGCCGGCTCGCCGAGGGGCTCGATCTCGCCCGCACGGAGCCGCAGGGCCACCTCGCCTCCAGTGGCTTCGCCCTGGGCGGGCCCGACCACGAGTACGTCGCGCTGCGCCCCGCGGGGGACGGCAGACCCTTCTCGCTCGAGGTGCCGCCGGGGACCTACGCCGTGCGGTGGATCGACGTCGACGACCGCATCGAGCAGCCCGGTGACGACCTCGTGATCCACGAACCGTCCCCCACGATGCTCACGTGCCCGTTCGCCGACGACCACTCCGGCGTCGTGCACCTCACCCGAAAGCTCTGAGGCGGCCCTTGGCGGCACAACCTCGGTGAACCCGGCGTCTTCGACATCACGCGATGGGCGTTCTCAGCTAACCGCCTGCTTCACGAGTGCGCCGATCCTCGCCTCTTCGGCGTCGGTCAGCTCCTTCAGCGCGAAGGAGGTCGGCCACATGGCGCCGTCGTCGAGGTTCGCGTCGTCGTTGAAGCCGAACGTCGCATACCTCGACTTGAACTTCTCCGCGGGCTGGAAGAAGCAGATGATCTTGCCGTCCTTGGCGTACGCGGGCATCCCGTACCAGGTCTTCGGCAAGAGGTCCGGCGCGCTCGCGGTGATGATCGCGTGGATGCGCTCGGCCATGGCGCGATCCGGTCCCTGCATCTCGGCGATCTTGGCGAGCAAGGCGCTCTCCCCGTCCGCCTTGAGCGCCTCGGCCTTCAGCTCCCGGGCGCGCTCCCGCATCGCAGCTCGTTCGTCGGCTGTGAAGCCTTTGGACTGGCCGGTCGCGGCGGTGCGCTTGGCGGACCGCGGTGTGGTCTTGGTCGCAGACTTGCTCTCAGCCATTGCGAGGCACCTCCGTGCGGGGAATGTGAGAGTAGAACTCTCAATTTGAGAGTGCTAGTATCACTACCTGTGGCTACCGAAGTCAAGGGGAGTGTTCCTGGCAAGGGCGGGAGAAGCCAGGCCCGCACCCGTCTCGCCCGCCGGGCGGTCGTCGAGGCGGCCCGGGCCCTCTTCGTCGAGCGCGGCTACCAGGCGACCACCATCGACGTCATCAGCGACCACTCCGACGTTCCCGCCGCGACCGTGTACCGGCTGTTCTCGTCGAAGCGCGGCATCCTCGAGGCCCTGCTCGACGTGTCCATCGCCGGCGACGACCAGGCGCTGTCGTTGCAAGAGCGGCCCCGGATGGCCGCTCTGTTCGCCGAGCCCGACCCGGAGAAGCTCCTCGCCGGGTTCGCCCGCATGACCGTCGCCATCAACGCGAGGACCAACGACGTCTACGGCATCCTGTCGACCGCATCGGGCTCGGACCCGGCGGCCGCCGCCCTGCACGCCGAGTACCAGGAGAGGCGGGACGCAGGCCAAGGCCAGATCGCACGCTCGCTCGCACGCACCCGCGCCCTCCGGCCCGGGCTACGAGAACGCGACGCGGCGGACCTCGTCCACGCGCTCATGTCCCCCGAGCTCTACCGGCTGCTCGTCGTCGACCGGGGCTGGTCGCCGGAGCGCTACGAGAAGTGGCTCGCCGGCATCCTCGCGGACCAACTGCTTCGATCCACGACGGCCCCGTCGGACCCCTGAGTCCTGGGTTCGTGCCCGCCCGCACGCCCTCGGGGTGGTCACGGACCCGCGACGGTGATGGCCAGCCGCATGCCCGCGGCGTAGTGGCCGCCAGAGCCAGCGACTACGACAGGATGTCGTACTTGGCGGCGACCCGGCAAGAGGTTCCCTCCGGACGTGCGGCGCGGCTCAGTCCTCGAATGACCAGACGCGCAGTGGACCGGTGGTTCGGAACCCATGGGCGCGCGCGGCGGCGAGGGCGTCCCCTGCCTCGTAGCCAACCAGCGTCGACCCCGGGAACAGAGCGTCTGCGAGCGCCAGGCAGCCCGCCCAGTCCGCCGGCGGGCCTGCGGGTGCGGCGAAGACGTTCGAGAGCCCGACCACTCCGGCGCTGCGGTTGAGCACCGCACCGCCCGAGACCCGGGAGCCGGCCCGGGCCGCCAGCAGCGTCACCGACCCGTGGCGCAGCAGCTCGGCCCGGAGCACGCCGGTCGGGCCGTCCTCGCCGCGCCACGCCCGCTCCCACCCGGCGAAGAGCTCCGGCGAGCGCACCACCTCCCACACGGGACCCGCCCCGGTCGGCGGCGCGGCCGGCGGCCGGACGATCCACTCGGCGTCGAACACCACGCGGAACCCGACGCCCGCGAGGTCGAGGGAGGCGAAGCTGTCCTTGATCGAGCATCCGGCGGTCGGGTCGACGCGGGCGAGCAGCGCCGTGACGGCCACGTCCGGTGCCAGCGTCACCGCGTCGGGGTAGTACGGCGGTGTCCGCACCCCGCTCGTCCAGGCGTCGGGGTCGATCCTGGGTGCCAACCCGTGGGTGCGGCAGACGACGTCGCACCACGCGGCATTGTTGGCGGCGGCGACACGCCTGAACCGGTCCATCACGCTGAGCCTCGCCCGTGTCGGATCTCGGACAGATGTTGTCGTGGCGTCGACGGCCTGCCAATTTGGCGTGGAGGCAAGATCAGCAGATGAACGAGGAACATCTCCGGCTGTGCGCCAGCGACGAGTGGGCGGATGGGCTCCGGCAGTGGATCATCCCCGGCGCCCTCGCCGGCGTCGATCTGGGCGACGACGTGCTCGAAGTAGGGCCCGGTCCCGGCCGGAGCACCGACCTGCTCCGTGAGATGACATCCCGGCTCACGGCCGTCGAGGTCGACGCCGCCCTCGCCGAGGCGCTGGCCGACCGCATGTCGGGAACGAACGTCGAGGTCGTGCACGCCGACGCGACCCACATGCCGTTTCCCGACGACCGCTTCAGCGCCGCCGTGTCGTTCATCATGCTCCACCACATGCCGACCACCGAGCTGCAGGACCGGCTGCTCGCCGAGGTGGCCCGGGTCCTTCGACCCGGCGCCACGTTCGCGGGCGTCGACAGCCTCGACACGCCCGAGTTCCGTGACCTGCACGTCGACGACGTCTGCAACCCGATCGAGCCCGACGGCCTCGAGGCTCGGCTCAGCGCCGCGGGCTTCGGTCACGTCCAGGTGAGCGTCAACCCCTATGTGATCGAGTTCCAGGCCCGGGTGTGAACCGGGCTCGCCCTTCCCAGGAGCTCGTCGAGCTCTGCCTCGATGTGGCCGTTGGTGAGCAGGGCGCCGGGAAGCTCGAGGTCCTTGCCGCCGGCTCGGTCCTGATAGCGGCCGCCGGCCTCCTCGACGAGGACGACGTGCGGAGCTCGATCCCAGATCTGGCTCTGGGTCCCGTCCACGAACGCTTCGAGGTCGCCCTCGGCGACGCGCATGATCGCGTCCAGGTCGACCGGTTCGATCCAGCCCGGCAGCGCGCGGAGGCGATCCTTGAGGGGATCCCCGTCGAAGAGCCAGCCGCTCACCCGAGCATCGTTCAGGCTGTGGCGCGGGGACACGTACAGCGAGCTCGGCGCGCCGTTGCCTGTCGAGCTGCCGACGTAGGCCCACAGCCCCGGCCGGCCCACCAGCGCCTTCCCAGAGCGGGCCGGGTAAGCACCCGACGTTCCGGTGACTGCGGCTTCTGGGTTCGGCTAGCAAGTGAGGGCATGGACTACACCGGATTGATCAAGAGCCTCGATCTGCCGCCCGGGTTCACGCCGCCGCGGGAGCTGGCCTACGAGGACATCCGGGCCTCGGCGCTCACCCGGGACGACCTCGACGACGACGTGCGGGGCATCAACGCGAGCCTCGATCTGATTCGACGCACCCGCGGCGGATGGCCGACCGCTGCGGTCACCACCGCGGACAACTACGTCGATCTGGTGTGGCACGAGCTCGAGTTCCGGGAGGGCTACTCCTTCGCGTACGTCGTCCGCCGCGACGACGGCCGGTATCTCGGCTGCTGCTACCTGTACCCCATGGGCCGGCGGGTCGCTCTGACCGCGGACCTGATGCGGCACGACGTCGACGTGAGCTGGTGGGTCACCACCGAGGCCTACGAGCGGGGCTACTACGCCAAGCTCTACGCCGCGCTCACCACCTGGGTGGAGGCCGAGCTCCCCTTCGGCACACCCTACTTCTCGAACGCGGACATCCCCGGGTCCAAGAGCGCCTAGTTCGGCTACTCCGGTCCAGCCTCGAGGCGACGCGTTTCCTGACAGAGTGAAGCTCATGGATGCGGCGATCCGTACGTACCTCCAAGCGATCCCTTCGCCGGTGCGCCGGCGCGACGCCGAGGTGATGGTCGACATGATGCGGCGAGCAACCGGTGCGGAGCCGCACTTGTGGGGAAGCATCGTCGCTTTCGGCGAGTACCACTACAAGTACGCGAGTGGTCGCGAGGGGGACGCACCCGCCGCCGGGTTCGCCGCGCGCAAGGCGGCGACCACCGTCTACGTCTCCGATGGCGTGGGGGCCCACGCCGAGCTGCTCGAGCGCCTGGGGCCGCACACCACGGGCGTGGGGTGCATCTATGTGAAAGACCTGACCGCGGTCGATCTCGACGTGCTCGAAACGATCGTCGCTAGGTCATACACCGCCCTCAGAGAAGGGACCTACACGCACCGGGCACGCGAGAGCGGCAGCCCGCCCTGACGTCGTCGACGTTGTCGGCGGCGTCTCGCGGCCGGAGACCCAGAACACCTTGTGCTTCACGTCTGCGCAACAGGACGTTAAGGAACAATGAAGCACCTCAGATGTGCGACGACCGGTGGTATTGTTCGCACAAAGGGTGGACCAGGAGGCGGACATGACGGGCGGGCGGCGTAGGTCACGGCGCGTCGGGAGCTTCGGCGCGTTTGTTGCAATGATGGCATTGGTGTCGTCGGTAGTGGTGGGGAGCGATGCCGAACCGGTCGCCGCCGCGTCCCTGCCACCGGGCTTCCAGGAGGAGATCGTCTTCTCGGGGCTGACCCAGCCGACCGCGCTGCGCTTCTCACCGGACGGTCGTGTCTTCGTGGCCGAGAAGAGCGGCCTCGTCAAGGTCTTCGACAACCTGTCGGACACCACGCCGACCGTGTTCGCCGACCTCCGGACGCAGGTCCACAACTTCTGGGATCGCGGGCTCCTCGACGTGGCGTTGGCGCCGAACTTCCCGGCGGACCCGTGGGTCTACGTGATCTACACCTTCGACGCCGCCATCGGTGGGACGGCGCCGCGGTGGGGAGCGGTGAACGGCACCTCGGACGGCTGTCCGACGCCGCCGGGCGCGACCGCAGACGGCTGCGTGGTCGCGGGGCGCGTGTCACGGCTCCAGGCCTCCGGCAACGTGGCCGTGGGCTCCGAGCAGGTGCTGGTCGAAGACTGGTGCCAGCAGTACCCGAGCCACTCGATCGGGAGCCTGGCGTTCGGGGCGGACGGCGCCCTCTACGTGAGCGGCGGGGACGGCGCCAGCTTCAACTTCGTCGACTACGGGCAGGACGGGGCGCCGATCAACCCGTGCGGCGATCCGCCCGGGGGTGTCGGCGGCGCGATGTCGCCGCCCTCGGCGGAGGGCGGGGCGCTTCGGAGCCAGGACGTGCGTACGACCGGAGACCCCGTCGGCCTGAACGGTGCGATCCTGCGGATCGACCCCGCCACCGGCGCCGGGCTCCCCGACAACCCGATGGCGTCGAGCAGCGACGCCAACGCCCGGCGGATCGTCGGCTACGGCCTGCGCAACCCGTTCCGCATAACGACCCGGCCCGGCACCAACGAGGTCTGGCTCGGCGACGTCGGCTGGAGCGAGTGGGAGGAGATCAACCGCCTCGTCAGCCCCACCGCGGCACCGGTCGACAACTTCGGCTGGCCCTGTTACGAGGGTGACGGGCGCCAGGGCGGTTACGACGGGGCGAACCTCTCCGTCTGCGAGAACCTCTACAGCGAAGGCACCGCGGCGGTCGTGGCGCCGTACTTCCGCTACCACCACAACGACCTCGTCCTGCCCAACGACATCTGCCCGAAGGGGGGCTCGTCGGTGGCGGGGACCTCGTTCGCCTTCGCGAGTGGTGGCTCGTACCCGGCCGAGTACCGGGGCGCCCTGTTCTTCGCCGACTACACGCGCCGCTGCATCTGGGCGATCCCGACCGGTGCCAACGGGTTGCCCGACATCTCCAAGCGCAAGACGTTCGTGGGCGGCGCCGCCGAGCCCGTCCAACTCCAGATAGGGCCGGGCGGCGACCTCTTCTACGTGGACCTCGGCGGGACCGTGCGGCGCATCCGCTACTTCAGCCAGAACCAGCCGCCGATCGCCGTCGCCTCTGCCAACCCGACCAGCGGGGCGGCGCCGCTGACCGTCGCGTTCGACGGGACCGCCTCGAGCGACGCCGACGGCGACGCGCTGACCTATGCGTGGGACCTGGACGGTGACGGCGCATTCGACGACGGGACCGCGGCGACCGCGAGCTTCACCTACGCCCAGGCGGCCACATACACCGCGACCCTCCGGGTCACCGACCCGTCGGGGGCGTCCGGCACGTCGTCGGTCACGATCACGGCGGGGAACACGCCGCCGGGCGCGTTCATCGACACGCCCGCGACCGGCACGACCTGGAAGAGTCGGCGACGTGATCAACTTCTCGGGCCACGCCACCGACGCCCAGAGCGGCACGCTGGCAGCGTCGGCACTCACGTGGTCACTGGTGCTGCAGCATTGCCCGTCCACCTGCCACGAGCACCCGCTCCAGACGTTCTCGGGCACAGCGTCGGGCAGCTTCGTTGCCCCCGATCACGAGTACCCGTCGCATCTGGACCTGCGGCTGACCGCCACCGACCCTGGCGGCCTGAGCACGACGACGAGCGTCCAGCTCGATCCGCAGACGGTCGATCTCACCTTCGGATCGAGCCCGTCAGGGCTGACCCTGGCGGTCGGATCGACCAGCCAGCCCGCGCCGTTCACACGCACGGCGATCGTGGGATCGACGCTGTCGGTCAGCGCGCCCTCCCCGCAAGCGATCGGGGGGACCGCCTACGAGTACGTCAGCTGGTCGGACGGAGGAGCCCAGACGCACAGCATCGTGGCCAACGCACCGACGCAGTACACCGCGACGTACCGGGTACGGGTAGGTGGGCCGGCCATCACCCAGCTGTCCACCCGGCCGGGACCGGGCCGGGTGACGATCACCTGGACCACGGACGTCCCGGCGGACAGCCAGGTCCGGTACGGCCCCACCACGACCTACGGCAGCGCGACCGCGCTCGACCGCACGCTGGACACCACCCATTCGGTCACGATCACGGGCCTGTCCCGGAGGACGGACTATTTCTTCCAGGTCCTGAGCCGCGACGCGGTGGGCAGCCTGTCGTCGGCCACGGGCAGCTTCCGCACGAAGTAGCCCGATTCCCGGCGACGCCGCCGTTGGAGGCCCAGCGCGGAAGCCACTCAGGGTGTGGTGGCGGTGATGAGGTACGGCACGCCACCGCCGAGGCTGAGGTCGGGCCGGGGTTCCGCCGCCACGTCTGTGAAACCGGCTGCGGTGAGCAGTTCGAGGATCGGCTCGGGCCGGTCGAGGTGCATGAGTGGTAGCTGTCTCCTGGTATCTGCGGCGTAGTGCTCGGCGAAGACAGCCGGTACGTCTTCGTCATCCCACTCGGTGAACCAGAAGCCGTCCACCGCCACAAGCCGGCCGCCCGGCCGCAGAAGCTGCCTCCAGTTGGCCATTGCTCTGGCCGGTTCGCGGAGCGTCCAAAGAAGATGCCGGCTGGTGACCGCATCGAAACTGGCTGGGGCGAAGTCGGGGGCCACGGCGTCACCGAGCCGAGCGTCGACCGAGAGCCTGCGGGCGGTGGCGATGGCGGCAAGCTCGTCGAGCATGGCAGGCGCGAGATCGACAGCCGTCACACGGTGGCCGAGGGATGCCGCGGCCAGAGCAACGTAACCGGTACCAGTCGCTACATCGAGGACATCGCCAGGAGGATCGGGAAGCACCGAGGCAAGCGCATCAACCCATCTCTGGTAGTCCACCGAGCCGTGCTCGGCCACGTTGCCGGCGTGCGCCTCGTAGGCGGCCGCAATCGTGCTCCAGAAGCCGGTGATATGAGCCTGGACGTCGTCGGGATCGGTCACACCTGATCATTCCCCGATTCCGGCAGACGAGTTCGCGTCGGAACCGCCTCCGACCGAGGGCGAAGCAGAACGATGTCCGCTCCCTGGTGCGCACCGGCACGTCACTGCCGCAAACGCGAGAACGAAGCGATGCTTCAGGGGTTGAGGGAGTCGAGCACGGCGACCAGATCGTCGCCGGAGACGTCGCCGGTGACGATGACGTCCCCGACGTCCCGCAGGAGCACGAACCGGAGACGGCCGCCGCGGCGCTTCTTGTCCCGCCGCATCGCCTCGACCAGCGTCCCGGGCTCGGTGCGGTCGGGCAGGCGGGCGCTCAGGCCGACGTGGGTCAGCAACGACTCGACGTACGACGCGAGGCCCGGCTCGGCGAAGCCGCTGCGCTCGGACAGGCGGGCCGCCGCCACCAACCCCATGCCCACGGCCTCGCCGTGGTTGACCCGGCCGCCGGTCACGTGCTCGATCGCGTAGGCGAAGGTGTGGCCCAGGTGGAGCACCTCGCGCCGCCCGGCCTCGAACGGGTCCTCCTGGACGATCGCGATCTTGACCTGGATGGCCTGGGCGACCATGGCCTGCAGGCGGCCGAGCGCGCCGGGCAGCGCCTTGTCGGCCGTGGTCCACTCGCCGGCCTCGACCTGGGCGAGCAGGTCCGAGCCCGCGATCAGCCCGTGCTTGACGACCTCGGCCATGCCGGCGGAGAACTCGCGGGGGGCGAGCGTCTGCAACGTGGCGACGTCCGCGACGACTGCCGTCGGCTGCTTGAACAGACCCACCAGGTTCCGTCCCTGGGGCCGGTCGAGCCCGACCTTGCCGCCGATGCTGGTGTCGATCATGGAGATGAGGTTGGTGGGGCAGTGCACGAGGTCGAGGCCCCGGAGATAGGTGGCCGCCACGAAGCCTGCGACGTCCTCCACGACGCTCGTCCCCAGGGAGACGATGGTGGCCGACCGGTCGACGTCCGCGTCGAGCAGCGTGTCGTAGACGTGCTCGACCGACCGCAGCGACTTGCGGCCATGGTGTGCCGGCAACCGGATCTCCAGGTCGACGGCGCCGAGGCTCGGCAGGTACAGGTCGGCGACCTCGTCGTCGCTGATCACCACCATCGGCCCGTCGATGCCCGCCAGCTGGCGGACGAACGGCAGCAGGCCCGCCCCCACGGCGAACTCGTAGCGCCCGCCCGGGTTCTCGATCGCGTAGGTGTGCGGGTCCGAGGACGCCACGGCCTGCAGGTCGCGGGCGACGGCCCGCGGCGTCCGGGCGTCGGTCACGAGTTGGGGGAAGCGCCGGTACTCGGGATCGCGCTCGGACATGAGCTCGACGATGCGCTGCCGGGGGTCGGGGACCTTGAGCAGCGGTCGCTCGATCTCCGACCGCCCGCGGGTGACCCGGTCGTACACCTCCTCGGGGGTCGCCACCAGGCAGAACACCCGACCGTTGGCGCTGAGCTTCCGCACGTTGTCGGGGTCGAGCATCATCCGGCCCCCGGTCGAGATGACGAGGCCGGACCGGGTCGCCAGCTCGGCGGCGACGGCGCGCTCGATCTTGCGGAACGCCTCCTCGCCCTGGGTGGCGAAGATCTCGGGGATCGGCCCGTGCCGCTGCTCGATCAGCGCGTCGGTGTCGACGAACTCGAAGCCGAGGTCGGCGGCGAGGAGCCGACCGACGGTGGTCTTGCCGGTTCCCATGAACCCGGTGAGCACGACGTTGTGCCCAACGTCAGGCGCCGGCGAACGCGAACTGTGGCCGAGCTCGGACAAGGGACCCGATGATACGCAGCCGCCGTTCACCCCGAGCCGGTCGCGTGGATCACGCCGCCGAGGAAGAGGTGGCCGATCTCCGGGTGGTCGAGCACCTCGGCCGCGGTGCCGGCCAGGGCCAGCCGCCCCTGCTGGAGCACCAGGCCGTAGTCGCTCGTTTCGAGGGCGCGCTTGGCGTTCTGCTCGATCATCAGCACGGTGACCCCCCGATCCCGGAGGTCGCGGAGGAGCGCGAACACCTGCTGGACGAGGATGGGCGCGAGGCCCACCGACGGCTCGTCGATGAGCAGCAGCCGCGGCTCGAGCAGCATGGCCCGCCCGATCTCCAGCATCTTCTGCTCGCCGCCGCTGAGGCTGCCGGCCTGGCTGCCGGCCTTCTGCCGCAGCACGGGGAACAGCTCGAAGGCGATGTCGTCGATCCGGCGGCGGGTGAGGGCGAGATCGCCGAGGCTCACCCCACCCAGCTCGAGGTTGGCCCGGACCGTCATCCTCGGGAAGATGTTCCGGCCCTGGGGCACGTAGCTGATGCCCCGCCGCAGCAGCTCGACCTGGCTGAGCCCCACGAGGTCGTCGGCCTCGTACCAGATGTGACCGGACCGCACCTTGAGCAGCCCGAAGACGGCCTTGAGGGCCGTCGACTTCCCGGCGCCGTTCGGGCCGATGACGGTGGTGATGGCGTCGCGGCGGACCTCGAAGCTGGTCCCGTGGAGGACGGTCGTCGAGCCGTAGCCGCCGACGACGGAGTCCAGTCGCAGGATGACGTCGTCGTCGCCGTGCCCGTCGCGCGCGCGGTCGTCGGTCACGGGCACCATCGTCTCAGCCACCCAGATAGACCTCCAGCACCCGCGGGTCGTCGCGGACCTCGGCGGGCGTGCCGGTCATCAGCACCCGCCCCTGCTCCATGACCACGATGTGGTGGGCCAGCCCGAAGATGAACTCCATGTTGTGCTCGACCACCGCGAACGTGGTGCCGTCGTTCTCGTTGAGGTCGCGGATCCGCTCCCGCACGTCGCCGAGCATCGTCGGGTTCACGCCCCCCGCCGGCTCGTCGAGGAACACCACCGCCGGGTCGGAGACGAAGGCCATCGCGGTGTCCAGCAGCTTCTGCTGGCCGTAGCTCAGGTTGCCGGCCCGCTCGTCGGCCAGGTGGCCCAGCCGGAACCGCTCGATGAGCCGGTCGACCTTGTCGCTCAAACCCATGTCCGGGCTCCGGAACAGCCGGGCGCCGATCGATCCGATGTGCTCCTGGGCCGCCGTGCGGAGGTTGTCCCGCACCGACATCGACTCGAACACCTGCAGCAGCTGGAACGTGCGGGCCAGGCCGGCGCGGGCCCGCCGGTGGGGCGGCCACCGGCTCACGTCCTCGCCGTCGATCTCCACGCGGCCCCGGTCGGGCCGGTACTGGCCGAGGATGCAGTTGAACAGCGTCGTCTTGCCGCATCCGTTCGGGCCGATGACGCCGAGGATCTCGCCCTCGCGGACCTCGAAGGACACGCCGTCGACGGCCTTGACGCCACCGAACGACTTGCTCAGGTTCTCGACGCGGACCACGGGCTCGCCGGTCATGGCCCCACCTCGGACCGGGCCTGGCGGCGCCGGGCCCCCAGCCACGACCGCAGCTGGTTGAACGACCCGGCCACGCCCTTGGGCGCCACCAGCATCATCACGAGGACGAAGAGCCCGAACCAGACCCGGTAGTAGTCGCCGGTGAAGCGCAGGCGATCGGTGAGCACGGTGATGAACGACACCCCGATGAAGGGGCCGAGCATCGTGGCCAGCCCGCCGATCACGGTGGCCAGGAAGAAGTCGAACGACTGGCCGATGTAGAAGCCGCGCGGATCGACGTACTCGATGAGCCGGGCGTACAGCGCGCCGGCCACGCCCGCGAGACCCGCGCCGATGGAGAAGGCGAGGAGGGTGTAGGTGCGGATGTCGACCCCGACGCTCGCGGCCCGCACCGGGTTGTCGCGCAGCGCCTTGAACGCCCGACCCCAAGGGCTGCGCACGATCCACCACACCAGCGCGGTGGCGGCGAGCAGGAACACCAGGCAGAAGTAGTAGTAGTTGCGGGTCTCGAACAGGTCGACGCCGAAAGCGGACACGTCGGAGCGGAGGACGCGCAGGCCCCGGGACCCGCCGGTGAGCCCGACCTCGTTGTTGAGGACGAGGAAGACGAGCAGGTTGAACGCCAGGGTCACGAAGGCGAGCCACGGCCCCTGCACCCGCAGCGCGGGGAAGCCGATCAGCACGCTGAAGACCATGCAGGTCAGCCCGGCCACCGCGATGGCGAGGAGGAACGGGAGGTTCGGCAGCGTCGCGTCGACACCGGCGACGCTGACGGCGCGCCCGGTGTCGAGCAGCACGGAGACGTAGGCCCCGATCCCCAGGAACCCGGCCTGGGCCAGCGACACCTTGCCGGCGAACCCCTGGGTGAGGTTCAGGCCGACGCACACGATGGCGAACACGACGAACAGACCGAGGTCGACGAGCGTCGAGTTGGTCCGGCCGATGGGGAACACCACCAGGAACGCGACGCATCCGGCCAGCGAGGTCCACTTGACGACGATCCCGGTCCAGGACTCGACCGGCAGCCACAGGTTGAGGGCGAGCACGCCCGCGAGCGCCGCGCCCCAGAGCCACATGATCCCGCCGAACTGCGATCGCCCGATCGGCAGCAGCACCACCAGCGCGGTGGCGGCCACGGCCGCACCGGCGATGGGCCACGACAGCACGCCGCGGTCGACCTCGGGGATCGCGTCCCTGCCGTGCGCCAATCCCTCGGCCGTCGACGTGGTCACCGTCATGTCCGGCGCTCTTCGGCGACGCCGAACAGGCCCTGCGGACGCCACAGGATGACCAGGATCAACAGCACCAGCGGGATGGCCTCCCGGTAGGCGCTCGACAGGTAGTAGCCCGACCAGTTCTGCAGCAGCCCGACGAGGAAGCCACCGAAGAGCGCCCCCCGGACCTGGTTGAAGCCGCCGATGATGGCGGCCGTGAAGGCCAGCAGCCCGAGGCTCAGCCCCGCGTCCCAGCGGGCGTGGGTGGTCGGTGCGACCAGCAGCGCGGCCAGCGTCACGAGGACGGCGTTGATGGCGAACGTGTAGAGGATCATCCGGTCGACGGGGATGCCGAGCACCCGCGCGGTGTGCGGGCTCTGCGCGGCGGCCTCCATCTGGCGACCCGTGTAGGTCCGGCGCAGGAACAGCTGCAGGGCCAGGATCACCACGATGCTGACGACCAGGACGCCCACGTCGTCGGCCGAGATGGGGATCCCGCCGGGCCGCCACCGGGCGGTGCCGAACGTCGAGGGGAACTGCTCGGGCCGGGCGCCGAACTCCACCCGCAGGTACTCGCGGATCATCAGGGCCAGGCCGAGGCTGGCGATGACCAATGGGATGTCGTCGCCGCCCGGGGTCAGCAGGCGGTCGACGAGCGACACCTTGAACACGTACCCGAGCACCAGCACAGCCAGCGGGATGGTCAGGACGAAGGCCAGGATGATGCCCATCTCGGGCAGCGGCCCGCCGAACGCCGTCCCGCCGATCAGCGGCACCCAGTCCGGCACGCCCAGCGTCGGGCGCTGCTCGCCGAGCACCAGCATGATCACCGCAGGCAGCGCGATGAACTCCCCGTGGGCGAAGTTGATCGCCCCCGCGGTCTGCCACAGGAGCGCGAACCCCACCGCTGCGAGGGCGAAGATCGCCCCGGTCGCCAGCCCCGAGAAGGTGATCTGCAAGAACGTGGACATCGTGTCGGTGGGCACTCCCCAACGTCAGCGGGTGGCCCGCTCCCCCCGGAGGGAACGGGCCACCCCGCAGTGGCCGGGACCGGGGCTCAACAGCCCCGTTCGTCGAGGTTGTCGAGAGGTGGCACCGTTTCCACGATCTCACCGACGCCGTCGACGACCGAGACGATGTAGCTCTCCCGGTCGATGTCGCCGTTGGCGTCGTAGCTGACGTCGAGCAGGAGTCCGGGCTCGTCCTCGACGGTGAGCTCGGCGCAGTGCAGCGTCTCCGACATCTGGCTGTTGTCGAACTCGCCGATCCGCTCGGTGGCCTCCTTCACGACGTGGACGATGGTGTAGCCCTTGATGCTGTTGTGGTCGGGCGGATCGGCGTCGGGATGGAACTCGGCGTACGCCTCCTTCCAGTCCGCGAACACCGGCGCCGAGGCGTTGAGGCCCGCATGGGTGGTGGTCCCGTCGGCGGCGCCCGGCTGCACCAGCGCGATCGTCGACGCCGCGCTCAGCACGTCGCCGCCGTAGAGCGGCTTGTCGAGCCCCTGGGCCTGGTACTCGTCGAGGAACGCCGCCGTCTCGATCTCCGTCATGAACACGAAGATGGCGTCGGCGTCGCCGCCGGCGAGCTGGGCCACCTCGGCCGACTGGTCGGTCTGGTCGGGCTGGACCTGGATGTCGAGGCCGACGTCTATGCCGGCCTCGTCGAAGGCCGCCACGTAGGCGTCCCGGCCACCGGCGCCGAACTCGTCGTTCTTGTAGATCACGTCGACGGACTCGACGCCCTGGTCGACGATGTAGCTGACGAACTTGTCGGCCGCGGTGTCGACGCCGAACGACGACCGGTAGATGAAGTCGTTGTCGCCGTTCTCCTCGCGGTTGGTGATCGACGGCGCCTCGGCCCCCACGAACATCGGGATCTCGGCGCGCTGGGCCTCGACCATGTTGACGATCGTGCTCGCGGAGAACACCGTCCCGAGGAACACGTAGGGATCGTCCTCGGCCTGGTCGGCGACGACCTGGCGTGAGACGTCGGGATCGCCCTGCGTGTCCTGGGGGTCGAGCTCGATCTGGCAGCCGAGGATGCCCCCGTCCGCGTTGATCTCGGCCACGGCCATCTCGACGCCGAGCCGCCAGTTCTCGCCGGCGGGCTGGTTGGCCTCGTACGGCATGGCCATCAGGACGGAGTCGCCGTCCGGGCACTCGGCGGTCTCGCCGCCGGCCGACTCCTCGCCGCCGCTCGCCTCGCCGTCGTCGTCGTCACCACCGCAGGCCGCGGCGACGAGCGCGCCCGCCAAGACCAAGACCAGCAGTCTCGACCGGCACAGATCTCTGGTCATCAGGTCTCCCCCCACTCGGACCCGCGCGGCGCATGGCTGCTCCCCGCACGCCGAAGCCCGCTCCTAATTGAATACAGTCTTTTGTACCGCCGAGTGTGACAAGAGTCAACCCTGGGGGGTGGGCCACCCCGGCTCGCGCAGCGGGCGGGCCACCAGGCGCACGATCTCGGCGTGACGGCGGGCCGCCTCGATGTTGCGGTCGGCCACGGCCACGAACATCGACGCGTGGGCGGCGATGCGCTGCCGCTCCTGGTCGCCCTCGACGCCCTCCGTCGGGAAGTCGACGTCGACGATCAACGCCTCGGCCGCCTCGAGCAGATCGACGTAGACATGGCAGAGCAGCTCGTTGTCGGCCAGCTCGATCAGCACGTGGAAGCCGGCCCAGATCCGGCGCTGGGTCTCGAACGACGGGTCCGCGCCGGCCAGGCCCGCCGCGATCTCGCGGAGGGCGTCGACCCTGGCCTCGGACCGCTCGGCAGCCCGGGCCGCGGACATCGCCAGCAGGGGGTTGATGTGCTCCCGCAGCTCGATGTTCTCGGCCAGCGACTGCGCCGACCCCAGGGCCAGCCGCTGGGTGCCGCGGCGGAGCACCGGCCGGCTGCGCTCGACGAAGATCCCGCCCCCGGGCCCCCGGCGCATGGAGATCAGGCCGTCGTTGGTCAGCAGGGTGAGCGCCTGGGCGATCGTCGGCCCGGCGACGTCGAACTCCTTCTGCAGCTCGGCCTTGAGGCCGAGCCGGTCACCGGGCTGCAGCTTCCCCTCGACGATCCGGGTCTCGATGGCACGCCGGATGGCCTCCGGGCGGGAGTCGTAGTCCGGCATGGACTCGTCGTCGGGCATGCGCTCTCCCCCTCTCCCTGCGGGCGGCGCCCCCGATCCGGACGAGTCCGGGGCGCGCGCCGTTGACCATAGTCGATTAATTCAATACAGTCTTTTTGCCGGCGAACCGTGGGGGTCGAACAAGGTGAGTGCAGCCAATTCGGCAAGTTCGCCAATCTGGGAAACGACGCTGTCCGCCACCGCGGCGGACACCGTCTCGCTGCGCGGCTACGAGCTCGCCGAGCTCGTCGGCACGGTCCCCTTCCCCGCTGTCGTCCACCTCCTCTACACGGGTGAGCTGCCGGATCCTCCCACGGCCCGCCTGATCGACGCCGTGATGGTGGCCAGCATCGACCATGGCGCGGGCGCACCGTCGGCCCTCGCCGCCCGCACGGCGATCTCGGGCGGCGCCACCCTCCAGGCGGGCGCCGCCGCCGGTCTCCTGACGCTCGGCGAGCACCATGGCGCAGCCGTCGAGTCGGCGATGCAGGCCATCGCGGCCGTGGTGGACGCCGGCGCCGCGACCGGCGGCTCCCCGGCCGATGCGGCCGAACGGCTGGTCGCCACCTGGCGGGCCGACGGCCGCCGCGTGCCGGGCTTCGGCCACCGCCAGCATCGGGCGCGTGACCCGCGGGTCGACCGGCTCTTCGGCCTCGCCCGCGAGGTCGGCGTGGCCGGCGACCACCTCGCCGCCGCGACGGCCATCGAGGCCGCGCTGGCCCGGGCGGTCGGCCGGCCCGTGCCCATCAACATCGACGGTGCCATGGCCGCCCTCCTCGGCGAGGTCGACTTCCCCAGCGATCTCGGCAACGCGCTGTTCATCGCCTCCCGCGTCACCGGCATCCTCGCCCACGCCAACGAGGAACGGCAGACGATGCCCCCCATGCGGCGCGTGGACCCCGTGGGCCACGTCTACCGCGGTCCCGGGCGCCGGCCGCTGCCGCCTCCGGCCGAACCGGTCACCGACGTCGTGGGAGGACGGCGATGACCCCCGGCCCGACCGCCGCGGAGCAGCTCGTCACCTACCTCGAACGCCGAGGGGTGCGGCACGTCTTCGGGCTGTGCGGGCACACCAACATCGCGGTGCTCGCGGCGATGGCCGGCAGCGACATCGAGTTCGTCAACGTCCGCCACGAGCAGGTCGCCGCCCACGCCGCCGACGGCTACGCCCGGGTGACGGGTCGGGCGGGCGTCGTGCTGAGCCATCTCAGCCCCGGTCTCACCAATGCCGCCACCGGCGTCGCCAACGCCGCCCTCGACTGCGTCCCGATGGTGGTGATCGCCGGCGACGTGCCCTCGCACTACTACGGCCGGCACCCCCACCAGGAGGTGAACCTGCACGCCGATGCGTCGCAGCACGAGATCTACCGGCCGTTCGTCAAGCGGGCGTGGCGGGTCGACACCGTCGACCTGCTCCCCGAGATCATGGAGAAGGCGTTCCTGCTCGCCGAGAGCGGCCAGCCCGGCCCGGTGCTGGTCGACGTGCCCATGGACGTCTTCTCGCAGCCGCTGGACCCGGCGCTCTTCGGCCGGCTCGACCACAACACCAAGACGCTGCGCAGGCCGTCCATCGACGACGAGACCGCCCGCGCCATCGTCATCCGGCTGGCCGAGGCCGAGCGGCCGGTCATCTACGCCGGCGGCGGCGTCCTGCTGTCCCGGGCCAGCGACGAGCTCGAGCGCTTCGTCGACCACATGGCCATCCCCGTCGCCCACAGCCTGATGGGCAAGGGCGCCCTCAGCGACGACCACCCGCTGGTCCTGGGGATGACGGGCTTCTGGGGCACCCAGCTGGTCAACGACGCCTGCCTGGCGGCCGACGTGATCCTGGCCGTGGGGACCCGGTTCAAGGAGGCCGACAGCAGCTCCTGGTACCGCGACGTCACCTTCAACATCCCGGCCACCGCGCTGCTCCACGTCGACATCGAGCCCAGCGAGATCGGGCGCACGTTCCCCACCGAGATCGGCGCCGTCGCCGACGCCCGCGCCGCGCTCACGGTGCTGAACCGTGTCGCCCGCGACCTGTACCCCGACGGCTTCGAGCGTCCCGAGGCCGCCCGGCGGATCGACGCCTTCCGGGCCGCCTTCGCCGCCGGCAACCGGGAGATGGCCACCAGCGACGCCTTCCCGATGATGCCCGAGCGGATCCTGGCCGAGGTCCGCGCCGAGCTGCCCGACGACGCTTACCTCACCACCGACGTGGGCTGGAACAAGAACGGCGTGGGCCAGCAGTTCCCCATCCGCACGCCCGGGACCGTGCTCACCCCCGGCGGCTTCGCCACCATGGGATTCGGGCCCTCCGCCGCCATCGGTGCCAAGCTCGCCGCCCCCGACCGGACCGTGGTGTCGCTGGTCGGCGACGGCGGCTTCGGCCAGAACCCGGCGCTCCTCGCCACCGCCGTCGAGCACGCCCTCGGCATCGTCTGGGTGGTCATGAACAACAACGCCTTCGGCACCATCGCCGGGCTGCAGCAGGCGCACTTCGGGCTGACCTACGGCACCACGTTCCCGGGCGACGGCGCCGACCCCGATCTCGTGCCCGACTACGCCGCCATCGCCCGGGCCTACGGCGCCACCGGCATCCGGCTCGACTCCGCCGCCGGGTTCCGCCCCGCGCTGGCCAAGGCGCTCGCCATGGGCACGCCGGTCGTGCTCGACGTCGCCATGAGGAACAACCCGACGCCCACCACCGGCCACTGGAACATCCTCGACATCTACTCGCCCGGTGAGCAGGTCGGCCACCTGGCCACCGACTGACGACCACACGAGGACAGGACGATGGCCCGCAACTCCAGCACTGACGAACAGGCCCTCGCCGAGGCGATGGTCGCCCGCGCCCGGGCCGCCATGGCCGCCATCGCCGACTACGACCAGGCCCGCGTCGACAGGCTGGCCCAGGCCATCGGCTGGGCCCTCGGCCACGAGACCACCTTCGGCCGGCTGGCCCGCATGAGCGTCGACGAGAGCGGCATCGGCGATCGCGAGGGCCGCGTCACCAAGCGGTTCAAGATCCACGGCATCCTGCGCGACGCGCTGCGCAGCCCGAGCGTCGGCGTCATCGAGGACGACCCGGTCAAGGGCATCGTCAAGTACGCCAAGCCGGCGGGTGTCATCGCGTCGATCGTGCCCATGACCAACCCGGAGCTCACCCCGCCCGGCACCGCCATCTACGCGATCAAGGCCCGGGACGCCGTCATCTTCTCGCCCCACCCCCGCACCAGGCGGACGACCAACGAGGTGGTCCGCATCCTGCGCGAGGTCCTGGAGCGGGAGGACGTGCCGGCCGACGTGTTCCAGTGCGTGGAGGAGCCCACGATCCCCCTGGCCCAGGAGCTCATGGCCCGCTGCGACCTGACCCTGGCCACGGGCGGCGCCGCGATGGTGCGGGCGGCGTACAGCTCCGGCAAGCCGGCCTTCGGCGTCGGCGGCGGCAACTCCACCATGGTGATCGACGAGACCGCCGACATCGCCGAGGCCGCCCGCAACACGCGGCTGTCGAAGACCTCGGACCACGGCTCGGGCTGCTCCGCCGACGGCAACCTCCTCATCGACCACCGCATCTACGACGCCGTGGTCGCCCGGCTGCGGGCCGAGGGCGGCCACCTCGCCACGGCGGAGGAGAAGGCGCTGCTGCAGAGGGCGATGTGGGACGACGACGGCACCCGGATCGTCGCCACCGTCGCCCAACCCGCACCCAAGCTCGCCGCCGGCGCCGGCTTCACGATCGCCGACGACCGCACCTTCATCGTCGTCGAGCAGGACCGGATCGGGCCCGAGCACCGGTTCTCCGGCGAGAAGCTCACCACCCTCCTGGCCGTGTACCGCTACCACGGGTTCGACGACGCCCTGGAGAAGGTGCGCCAGATCTACGAGGTCGCCGGCAAGGGGCACTCCTGCGGCATCTACTCCTTCGACGACGACCACATCGACGCCCTCGCGCGGGTGGCGCCGGTGAGCCGCATCATGGTCCGCCAGCCACAGTCGAAGGCGAACGCCGGGTCGTTCACCAACGGGATGCCCATGACCTCGAGCCTGGGCTGCGGGATCTGGGGTGGCAACGTCACCAACGACAACATCAGCCTCCCGCACTACCTGAACGTGACGTGGGTGAGCCGTCCGATCCCCGAGGACCGACCGTCCGAGCAGGAGCTGTTCGGCGACTTCTACGGCACCGACCCACCCGGCGCCGACCGGTACGAGGGATCGTGACCGTGGCCCGGTTCTCGCTCGCCCACCTCACGGTGCTCGGCACGACGCCGCTCGAGCTGATCGAGATCGCCGCCGGCGCCGGCTACGACTTCGCCAGCATCCGCACGACCCCGGTCGCCCGGGGTGAGGTCGTCACCCCGCTCGCCGGTGATCCCGCGATGGTCCGCCGGGTCGTGCACCGGGTGGCCGACACCGGCGTGCAGGTGCTCGATGTCGAGCTCGCCCGGCTCCGCCCCCACGACGAGCCCGACGACTACCTGGCGGTGTTCGAGGCGGCGGCCGCGGTCGGCGCTCGTCATGTGATCGGTCAGCTTCCCGATCCCGACCGGACGCGGGCGACCGACCGCTTCGGTCGCCTCTGCGACCTGGCTCTCGACTTCGGGCTCACCGTCGACCTCGAGTTCCCGTCGTGGAGCGAGACCGGCGACCTCGGCGCCGCCGCCGCCGTCGTGGAGGCCGTCGGCCGCGCCAACGCCGGCGTCCTGATCGACGCCCTGCACTTCTTCCGGTCCGGCTCGTCGCCCGACGACCTGTCGGCGCTGCCCCGCGGCTGGTTCCGCTTCGTCCAGCTCTGCGACGCCCCGGCCGAGGCCCCGCCCACGGTCGAGGGCGTCATCCACACCGCGCGGGCGGCGCGCTCCCTGCCCGGTTACGGCGGCCTCCCGCTCGCGGGGCTGCTGGGCCGGCTGCCCGCGGTGCCCTACTCGCTGGAGGTTCCCAACGACGTGCTGCGCCGGGAGATGGGCACGGCCGAGTACGCCCGGCTGGTGCTGGCGGCCGCCCGCGCCGTCGTCGCGGACCACGACGAGCCGGCCGTGTCCCGATGAGCTGACCCTGCCGCCCCGCCCGCCCCAGGAACCGATCGATGACCCACCAGATCCTGGTCCTCAACGGACCGAACCTGAACCTGCTCGGCACCCGCGAGCCCGAGGTCTACGGCAGCGACACGCTGAGCGACATCCTCGGCGACCTGCACGACTACGCCGCCACGCGGGACGCCACGCTGCGCGACGTCCAGTCGAACCACGAGGGCGCCCTCGTCGACGCCCTCCATGACGCCCGGGACTGGGCCGGCGGCGTCGTGTTCAACGCCGGTGCGTTCACCCACACCAGCATCGCCCTGCGCGACGCCATCAGCGCCGTCGGGTTGCCGGTGGTCGAGACCCACCTGTCCAACACCTATGCCCGCGAGCCGTTCCGCCACCGGTCGGTCATCGCCGCGGTCTGCCTCGGCGTCGTCGCCGGCTTCGGCCGCGATGGGTACGCCGTGGCGCTCGACGCACTGATCCGGCATCTCGAACGAGGAGCGCGATGACGTCCTACCGGCTGGGCCTCGTCGGGTCGGGCATCGACATGTCGCTGTCACCGGCGTTCCACCGGCTGGCGGGAGAACGGTTGGGGCTCGACGTCACCTACGAGCTCATCCCCCGGGATGCCGGCGTGCCGGGCGAGCTCGAGTCGTTCCTCGGACACCTGGCCGCCGGCGGCTATCGGGGTGTGAACATCACGGTGCCGTTCAAGGGCTCGGCCTGGCAGTCCGCGGCCGAGCCCTCCACCGAGGTGGTCGCCACGGGTGTGGCCAACACGCTGCTGCTCGGGCCGACCGGGCCCAGCCACGCGTTCAACACCGACTTCTCCGGCTTCAAGTGGGCCTACGGTCGGCGGTTCGGGAGCGAGCCGCCCGGCACCGTGGCGCTGCTCGGCGCGGGCGGGGTGGGGACGGCCACGGCGGCGGCGCTGTGCGACCTGGGGGCCACGGCGCTGCGGATCTTCGACATCGTCCCCGACCGCTCGCAGGCGCTCGCCCGGCTGCTGAAGGACAGGGACGGAGGCGTCGACATCGGGGTCGCCGTGTCGGCCGAGGACGCGGTGGACGGCGTGGACGGCCTGGTCAACGGCACGCCGGTGGGGATGCACTGGAACCCGGGCACCCCGGTCGCCCCGTCCGCCGTCGGCGGGCAACGCTGGATCTTCGACGCGATCTACTCCCCCATCGAGACCCCGCTGATGGTGCGGGCCGCAGCCGCCGGGCTGGAGCGCCTCACGGGGTTCGACCTCTTCCTGGGCCAGGCGATCGACGCCTTCGAGATCTTCACCGGCCACAGCCTCGACACGCCGGTGCTGGCCGACCTGGAAGCCAGCCTCGGTGACCTCGAACGCCGGCGAGGTGTGTGACCGCGTGGCCGAACGCCACGTCGTCCTGATCGGGCTGCCCCGGGCCGCGAGGACGAGCATCGCACGCCTGCTGGCCAAGGTGCTGGAGCGTCCGTTCGCCGACGCCGACGAGGTGCTCGAACTGACCACCGGCTGCCCGCTGCCCCGGCTGCGCCGCCAACGGGGCGAGGCCGAGGTGCGCCGCCTCGAGGGCCGGCTGCTCGCCGAGCTGCTCGGCCGCTGCACCCCGCTGGTGATCTCGGCCCCGGAGCGCCACCGAGGTCGGCCACGAGATCCGATCCGTGGTGGCCGACTCCGCGGTCGTGTTCTGGATCCGGGACCGGGTCGGCCTCCCCGACGAGGGGTCCGCGCTCGGTCAGGAGCTCGCCGACCGGGTGGTGGACGTCGAGGTGTTCCAGTCACTCGATGGCGACCCCGAGCCGCTCATCGTCGGCCACATACTCGAGCAGCTGGCAGCGAGCGACCTTCCGGGCCCGGTGCGCCTCCCGACTCCCCCAGCGCAGGCGATCGTCGACGGTCACGAGGCGGCTCGCCCGTGGCTCGACGACGAGTTGTCCGCGCTCTATCACGAGGTTGCCGATGTGGCGGTGGACGTCGAGCCGTTCCACTCACTCGACGACGACCCCACCGGGGCCATCGCCCGCCACATCGTCGACCTGCTCGCCCTCGGCGAGACCGACGCAGATGCGAAGGAGTAG